>CAVJKX010000062.1:0-2137 GCA_963650165.1 bacterium | reverse complement strand
TTTTGCCATGTTGTCTTTACTTTTTTACCTGTTGCACTTCATATGATAATCTGTCCAGCTTCCCCTCAAGGGGAAGCCAAGGGTGCAGACGAAATTTATACAGAAATCAGCACGATCCCATGGGATGCGAAACGTATTTATTTTATCCGTTGCTTCCGGTCGTGCTGACATAATAAATGTATCGGTACAGTGCAGCAACGCCTCTAAAAACGCCTCTGAAAATCCGTGCAGCAAAGCTGCACACCGCAATTATTCATTATTCAATCTTCATTTTTCATTCGCAGAAGCTCTGCTTCTGCGCTGCCGCTGCTGCGATTTTTTGCGCTTTGCGCGGCGGGCGGCTCTGCGGAGCTTCCGGCGGCGCACGAGCAGCAGTGCAAACAGCAGCAGCAGGAACACGCAGATCGCGCAGACGATGACGATCGCAAGCTTCTGCTCATGGCTGAGCTCCTGCGGCACGGGCGAGGGCTCGGGCTGCTCAAACTGCGCGTCGCCCGCCGCGACGAGCTCGCAGCTGCCGTAGAGCGTGCCGTCCTCGGGGTCGAAAAAGCTCACCGTGCCGAGCACCGTTCCCTCGGCCGGAGCCTCGGCGAGCGTGTCCGAGTCGAGCTCGACGCTCGTTTTGAGCTGCGATACGTCAAGGCTGTTTGCCGCGAGTGCGCTTATGTCCTGCGCGCACAGGAGCGTTACCGAGCCGGATACCCCGTCGGCCTCCAGCGGCTGCACCGCCGCGGCATAGCCCTTCTGCACGAGCGTGCGGTACGAGTAGTTTGCAAAGCACCAGTCGAGCAGCGTCACGCTGTCGGCAAAGCTGTCAAACTCCTTTGCGTCCGGGTCGCCGTCCGCGCCGAGGACGACGGTGATGACGTTCATATCGCCGCGCTGCACGGCGGAAACGAGGCAGTAGCCCGCGTTTTCGGTGTAGCCCGTTTTTATTCCGGCCGCTCCGGAGTAGACGTATTTGTCCGAGTACGGCGAGTCGCGCGTTATCAGTGCGTTCGAGCTCGTAAGAGAGCGCGCAGGGCTGTCGTTTGTCGCGCTCGTCGTGTATTCCGCCGTGCCGACGAGCTGGCGGAACAGCTCATGGCTCATGGCCTCGCGTGCGATTAAAAACAGGTCGCGCGCCGTGGTGTAGTGATCGGCATCCGGCATGCCGTGGGTATTGGCAAAGTGCGTGCCGCTGCACCCGAGCTCGGCCGCGCGGGCGTTCATGCGCTCGATAAATGCGCCGATCGAGCCCGCGACGTGCTCCGCGATTATGTTGCAGGCCTCGTTTGCCGAGGCGAGCGCCGCGCAGTACATAAGATCCTTCAGGCTCATCGTCTCGCCCTGGTCAATATACGCGGTCGCGCTGTCGCTGCCGAGACCGGTCTTGCACTCCGAGGAGGCCGTTACCATGTCGGTGAGCGCCGACGTGCCCGCCTCGACGGACTCGGCCGCCAGCAGCAGCGTCATTATCTTCGTCAGACTCGCAGGCTCGCGCCGCGAGTACGCGTCAACGTTGTAAAGTATCCTGCCGCTGTCCGCATCGCCGACGAGGGCGCACTGTGCGCTTTTGAGCTCCGGCGTGCTGCCGCTCTCGGCCAGGGCGCAGGGCGGCGCGATGCCCAGCAGGATGCTCAGGCACACGGCTATGGCCGTTATGCGCAGTTTTTTCATGTATCTCTGTCCCTATCTCTTTATATGTGCTTTACATTATAAATATATTTCACCGCCCGCGCAAGGGTTTTTTGGAGGCGCATTAAGGCTGCACTTATACGGAGACTGCGGCAGCCCGGTTTTTTTCAGAGACGCATGAAGTCTGTACTTATACGTTTATTGCAGGCGCCCGGTATCGAAACATTGGAGGAAACTACGGCGTTTCGCGTAACATTAGTGCGCAGTAATGGTTTTGCACCCTTGGCTTCCCCTTCGAGGGGAAGCTGTCACCGAAGGTGACTGAAGAGGTGTTATCAAATCCTTTACCGCCAGGCAAACACAAATTATCTGTAGGGAACTTAATCCAATATTAAACGTGAAAAAGACAGTGCAGAGTATGATCTACACTGTCTTATTTTCATAATGTAGGCGGCTGACGCCGCAATTTGATAACACCTCATCCGTCGGCTGTCGCCGACACCTTCCCCTCAGGCTCCGC
>CAVJKX010000061.1:0-2467 GCA_963650165.1 bacterium | reverse complement strand
TTTTGCCATGTTGTCTTTACTTTTTTACCTGTTGCACTTCATATGATAATCTGTCCACCTTCCCCTCAAAGGGGAAGGTTTTTTAGAGGCGTTTTCACATCGTACCGATACGGTTTTTGCGGTGTCCCGACCGGCAGCCGCGTAGGAAACCAAAGCAGGGGGATGAGCAACTTTTTCCGCGCCTACGGGGCGCGAAACGTTCTTATTTCGACGGCAGTAGCGATACCGGGCTGACGCAATAAACGTATCCGTAGGTGCCTCAATGCGCCTCTGAAAAAAGCGCGGCAGAGACCTTGTTTCGTCGGCAGCAACGATACCGGGCTGACGCAATATATGTATAGGTACAGTCTCAATGCGCCTCTGAAAATCCGCCTCTGAAAATCCGAAAAAATCCCTGAAAAATCTTGACATTTGAATGATAGAGTGCTATTATTCCGAACGTCAGGAGGGAATATTATGAAACATAGTACCTGCGGATCACTGATAAAGATGATCCATGACAACTTCGAGCGCAAGGCAAACAACGCGCTGCGCCCGCAGGGCCTGACGGCAGCGCAGGGCTCGGCGCTCCTGCACGTTTTCAACGAAAGCGACGGCCAGATGACGCTCAAGGAGCTGGAGCGCCGGATGCACGTCGCGCAGTCCACCGCCGCGGGCATCGTCGTCCGGCTCGAGCAGAAGGGCTTGATCGAATGCTTCGGCGACCCCTCCGACCGACGCATAAAGTGCGTGCGCATAACCGAAAGCGGCGAGAACTGCTGCCGCATCGGCAGCGCACATGTTTCCGAAGTTGAGGACAGTCTGTTTTCCTGCCTGAGCGAGGACGAGCAGCGAGAGCTCCTGCGCCTGCTCGACAAGGTGTGCAGCTCAATAGAATAATTCTCAAATGCCGCACAGGCATTTCCTTTTAAGCAAATCAATAGCGTGCTGTTAATCTGAATAATATTTATCGTTTTTCCGATACAGAAGCTGCGCATATCGGCGCGGGTTTCGGGAACACTGCTTACGAGGTGTTCCCTATGTTTATAAGAAGAAAAACGTTCGTACTGATCATCACATATCTCGCGGCGGCGGTCGTCGCTCTGGGCGCGTACACTGCGGTGCACTGCGGCATGGAGCGCAGCTACCGCCGCACTGCCGAATACGGCTACGCGCACACGTTCGAGGAGCTTGTGTACTCGGTGTCGGGGCTTGAAAGCACGCTGCACCGCGCGGCCTACGCCACGGGCGCGGAGCTGTCCGGCGAGCTGTGCGCGGATATTTACGCCGGCTGCCTCGCCGCGGAATCGAGCATGGCGGCGCTCCCCTTTTCCACGCAGGAGCTCGAGCGCACGGCGGGCTTCATCGGCCTTGCGGGCGACTATGCGCGCAGCAGGCTCCGGGCCTCGGCGCAGTCGGGCTTTGACGACGGGGCGCGGCAGCGGTTTGCCGAGCTTTACAAAACGGCGTCGGCGCTCGGCGAGCAGCTGCGCGGGCTGCAAGACTCGGTCAACGACGGCGAGGTGCTGCTCGACGAGCCGGAGAACGTGTTCGCCTCCTCCGGCGACAGGCTGAGCGTGCACATGCTCGGCATTGAGGACGGCATCGGCGCGGCGGAGCTCGGCGAATACGGCGGGCGCTACGCGAAAACCGCGTCAGACGGGAGCAGAACGCCCGTCCCGGAGAACGAGGCCAAGGCCGCCGCGGCGGAATTTTTCGGCCTTGACGCGGAAAAGCTCGAGACCGTGTACAGTGCGCAGGACGGCACGCTCTGCCTTGCCTTTGACGGCGGCAGCGTGCGCGTCGATGCGGACGGAAACGTCGTTTCGCTCAGCTCCGGGCGCAGCGTCGCCGGGGATATGACCCCGGCCGAGCTCGAGAGCGCGGCGCGTGAGTTTCTCGCCGGGCACGGCTTCGGCGAGCTGTATCTTGCCTCGAGCGAGCGCTTCGGCAGCGTGCAGACGTTGGTGTTCGACTGCGCGGAAAACGGCGTGAGACGCATGGGCGACAGCGTGTGCATATCCGTCGCCGGCGATACCGGCGGCATCTACGCCTATGACGCGTCGGAGCATTTAAAGCGCCGCGGCTCCTGTCCCGCCGGGGCCGACGCTGCGGTGAGCGAGAGCGAGGCCCGCGCGGCCCTGCCCTCAACGCTGCGTGCGGGAGATGCCCGGCTGTGCTATGCCGAGGCCGACGACGGCAGCGCCGTTTTGTGCTACGCCTTTGACTGCACCGGCGCCGACGCAGAGCCTCTCCTCGTCCTCGTCAACGCCCAAACCGCCCGCCAGCACAATGTTTTAGAGGTTTTTTAGAGGCGTTTTTTCGGAGGCGCATTGACGTAGTCACGGATACGCTTATTGCGTCAGCCCGGTATCGAAACATTGGAGGAAACTACGGCGTTTCGCGTCCCATTAGCGCGGAGTAATGTTACGCACCCTTGGCTTCCCCTTCGAGGGGAAGCTGTCACCGAAGGTGACTGAAGAGGTGT
>CAVJKX010000060.1:0-2539 GCA_963650165.1 bacterium | reverse complement strand
CTTCCCCTCAGGCTCCGCAAGGGGAAGGCAGAGCGCAGAAGCGGAGCTTCTGCGAATGAAAAATGAAGATTGAATAATGAATAATTATGGTGTGCGCAAAGCGCACGTATTTTCAGAGGCGTTTTCACATTGTACCGATACGGTTTTTGCGTCAGCCCGACCGGAAGCCGCGCAGGAAACCGAAGTAACGGAATAAACAAATCTTTTCCTGTACTCGCGTTACGCGGCAGTGTTCTTATTTTGTCGGCGGTATCGAACCGGGCCACCTGCAATAAGCGTATCCGTAGGTGCCCCCGTGCGCCTCTAAAAATCTTTACGGGGATTTTACAAAGGGGTGATTATTGATTTTATAAACGGCAGATAAAATGGGGATTGTAAAGTTAATTGTAAATTGTAAAGTGAGGGACATTTGATGGACATATTTGACGCCTTGGAGATGATAGGCGGCCTGTGCCTGTTCTTATTCGGCATGAACGTGATGGGCCAGGCGCTTGAGCGCCGCGCCGGCAGCCGCCTGCGCACCACGCTGAGCAAAATGACCGGCAAGCCCCTGACCGGCTTCCTGACGGGTCTTGTCATCACATCCATAATCCAGAGCTCATCGGCCACGACCGTCATGGTCGTCGGCTTTGTAAACTCGGGGCTCATGACCCTGAGGCAGGCCATCGGCGTCATCATGGGCGCGAACATCGGCACGACGGTTACCGCATGGCTTTTAAGCCTCGGCGGCATCAGCGGCGACGCGCTGTGGGTACAGCTTCTCAAGCCCACATCGTTCACGCCGGTGCTGGCGCTTATCGGTATTATAATGTACATGTTCAGCAAGGACAGCCGCAAAAACGACACCGGCATGGTGCTGCTGGGCTTTGCAACGCTCATGTTCGGCATGGATACGATGTCCGGCTCCGTGTCCGGGCTGGGCGACGTTCCGGCCTTCCGCGAGCTGTTCATCGCCTTTACCAATCCCCTGCTGGGCGTCCTGGCAGGCGCTGTGCTGACGGGCATCATCCAGTCGAGCTCGGCCTCCGTCGGCATACTCCAGGCGCTTGCGCTGTCCGGCCAGGTCAGCTACGCCGCAGCCATCCCCATCATCATGGGTCAGAATATCGGCACCTGCGTCACGGCGCTGATCTCCTCCGTCGGAACGAGCCGCAACGCGAAGCGCGCGGCGATCGTCCACCTGTCCTTCAACGTTATCGGCACGGTCGTGTGGCTCACGGTGTTCTGCATCGTGCGCGCCGTCGCAGCCCCCGCTATACTCGGCGAGAGCGCGACGATGTACGGCATCGCCATCGTGCACTCGGCCTTCAACATCGCCTGCACCGCGCTGCTGCTCCCGCAGTCGGCGCTGCTTGAAAAGCTTGCGATCCGCATCGTGCCGGACGGCAAGAAGGAAAAGGGCGAGGTCACGCTCGACGAGCGCCTGCTGGCGACTCCGCCGCTCGCGCTTGAGCAGTGCAGCGTTGTGACCGAGGACATGGCGCACTACGCGGCGGGCGCAATGAAAAAGGCCGCGGCCTGCGTTCTGGACTTCGACTCCGCCGCCGCGCAGGAGGTGCGCGAGGCCGAGGACAAGACCGACAAGTACGAGGATATGCTCGGCACGTATCTGCTCCGGCTCGGCGCGGAGCCGCTGAGCGACGGCGACAGCGAGGAGGTCACGGAGCTGCTCAAGCTCATCGGCGATTTTGAGCGCATCGGCGACCACGCGGTTAATATAATCGAGTCGGCCGAGGAGCTGCACGGCAAGAAGCTGGAGTTTTCGCAGTCAGCGAAGTACGAGCTGTCGGTCATGAGCGCCGCCGTCGGCGAGGTGCTCGACCTTGCGGTGAAGGCCTTTGCCGATGACGACGTGCAGGCCGCAAAGAGCGTCGAGCCGCTCGAGCAGGTCGTGGACGATCTTAAAAACGAGCTGCGCACACGGCACATCCTGCGCATGAAAAAGGGCGAGTGCAGCATTGAGGCGGGCTTTGTGTGGTCAGACCTCCTGACCAACTTCGAGCGCGCGTCCGACCACTGCTCCAACGTCGCGCTGTGCGTGCTCGATATGAAAAAGCACACCCTGAGCGTCCACGAAACGCAGCACGAGCGTGTCGATATCCCCGAGTTCGGCGAGCAGTACCGCCGCTACTCCGAAAAATACGCTCTCCCTTGATTTTTTGGAGGCGCACGGACGCACCTACGGATACGCATATTGCAGGTGCCCGGTATCGAAACACTGGCATAAATAAAAACGTTTCGCGGAACATGAGTATGCAGTAATGTTATGCGCCCTTGGCTTCCCCTTCGAGGGGAAGCTGTCACCGAAGGTGACTGAAGATGTGTAATCAAATTGCGGCGTCAGCCGCCTACATTATGAAAATAAGACAGTGTGGATTTTTTAGTCTGCACTGTCTTTTTTGCGTTTAATATTAAATTCAACTTCCGATTTGTAGTGAATTTGTGTTTGCCTAAGGGCGGCGCAGCATGGGGATAAGCCGCCCCGTAAAAAGTCTTTTGCCCCGTGGCTTCGTTGAAAATGCTCGAAATATATCTCCAT
>CAVJKX010000059.1:0-3075 GCA_963650165.1 bacterium | reverse complement strand
TTACACCTCTTCAGTCACCTTCGGTGACAGCTTCCCCTCGAAGGGGAAGGTTTTTCAGAGGCGTTGCTGCATCGTACCGATACATTTATTGCGTCAGCCCGACCGGCAGCTGCGAAGGAAACCATCACAAACGGGTCTTTTTCCACACTCGCGTTCAGCGAAACGTTCTTATTTATGCCAGTGTTTCGATACCGGGCACCGGCAATAAGCGTATCCGCAGGTGCCTCCGTGCGCATTTAATAAAACGTGGCGACGGCGGGGTCGGGGGCATCGCAGGGCGAGTCCTCGACGAAGGTGAGTACGGGGCCCTTCTTGCCGTAGGCGCGGCTGAACTTGAAGTTGATGCGCGCGGTGAGCACATGCCAGGAGTCGCCGACTATGCCGTCGGAGCCCTCCCACTGGCAGATGAGCCCGGCAAACTGGATATCCTCGGCGCAGCAGGTCATGACGTGGCGGCCGACGATGAAGCTGCCCGCCGGAACCTTTTTGCGCTTCAGGTAGCGGCATTTGAAGCGAACGACCTTATTTTCGTACTTTTTCGGCTCCTCGGACATGTCGCGGTACCAGACGGCGTAGTCCTCGTCGCCGATCTCGACAACGGGCGCATCGAGGTCGAAGGGCAGGGGGTCCTCGATCTCGTCGTACTTTACCGTACCGTCTGAGTACTCATAGGCGATATCGCTGCGGCGCGAGGCCGCGCGCACGAGCCTGTGCAGCTCCATCTTGTCGATGGAGTCGTCATAGCGGTTAAAAACGGTCAGCTCCGCGCTCCTGAGCTTGTCGTAGACGAGGTTCCGCATGTTGGCGTTGTAGCTCAGAATGCTGCGCGCGTCGGCGAAGAAGAACTCCTGATAGACCATCCACATCTCCGGCAGCGCCTGATACAGATCGTCGAGCATCCACATGCCGTTATACTCTATAACGCAGCGCTCGCAGTCGTGCGCGTCGAGCCATTTGCGGAAATTATCGCGCGTGAGCTCGCCCGGCTCCTCGACCGTCACGGTGAACACGTTGGGCGCGGCAAACTTGTCGGGCGCGTACTCCTCCTCGCCCTCCTCGCAGACGACCAGCAGGGTGCGCTCGCCGCTGTTGAAGCGCTTGTCCTCAAGCGTTTCCTGAATAAACTTCGTTTTCCCGCTCTCGAGAAAGCCCGTGAACAGGAAAACGGGCACTTCCTTAACCTTACTCAATGCCGAACAGCTCCTTTATGGCCTGCTCGTTTATCTTCGAGCCGATAACGCATACGCGGCCGGTGACGGCAGCGCCGCCGCGGCGGATGTCCGCCTCGCCGGGGACGTAGTCGAAATAGATCCAGCCGCCGTCGGAGGCATCGACAAAGCCCTTCGCGCGCAGGATCGTGCCGTAGCTCGCGTCCTCGTCGAACTCCGAAAGCGCCTTTCTGACCTCGGCCTCGCTGAACTTCTTCGGCGTCTCGACGCCCCAGGAGGTGAATACCTCGTCGGCGTGGTGATGACCGTGGTCGTGGCCGCAGCCGCAGGTGCAGCCGTCGCCGTGCTCGTGATGATGCTCATGCTCATGCTCGTGGTCATGGTCGTGCTCATGATCATGGTCATGGTCGTGCTCATGATCATGGTCATGATGATGCTCGTGATCGTGATCGTGGTGGCACTCGGAGTGATCGTGGTGCTCCATCTCCTGCATGGTGGTCGACAGGGAGTCGATGCGTTCCATGACGTCGACGATCTGCTTGCCGTCGAGCTCCGGCCATGGGGTGGTTATGACGGTCGCGTTGGGATTGAGCTGGCTGAGCAGCGCGGTCGCGGCGACGACCTTGCCGTCGGAGGCGGTGTCGGTGCGGCTGAGGACGATGACGTCGGCGTTGTGCACCTGATCGTTGAAAAACTCGCCGAAGTTGCGGACGTACATGCGGCAGCGGCCCGCGTCAACGACGGTGACCTTCGCGCCGATCTCGCAGCCGGGCACGCTTGCGACGGCCTTTGCCACGTCCGAGAGCTTGCCCACGCCGCTCGGCTCGATGAGGATGCGGTCGGGGTGGTACTGTTCGATGACCTTCTGCAGTGCGGCGGTGAAGTCGCCGACGAGGGTGCAGCAGATGCAGCCGGAGTTCATCTCGGTGATCTCAACGCCCGCGTCGCGCAGGAAGCCGCCGTCAACGGCGATCTCGCCGAACTCGTTCTCGATGAGGACGAGCTTTTCGTTTTTATAGCCCTCGGCAATGAGCTTGCGGATGAGCGTGGTCTTGCCCGCTCCGAGGAAGCCGGAAAAAATGTCTATCTTAGTCAAGGTAATTACCTCCTTAATAATATACAAGTCCAAAATGATATTATACCACGCTTTTTTGAATTTGCAAACTTGTGTTTGACGCGGCTTTCGTATATAATCAGAAGCCTGAAATAAGCTTCGGAGGACAAAATATATGAAGATAAGACACGCAGATATGAACGACCTCAAGGCGATAGCGGCCGTAGAGGCGCGCTGCTTCCCCGCCGCGGAGGCGGCGACGGAGGCCGAGTTTGCCGGCAGGATCAAATATTACGGCGACCACTTCTGGCTCATGTTCGATGGGGACGAGCTCGTCGCCTTTGTCGACGGCTTCGTTACCGACGAGCCCGATCTGACCGACGAAATGTACGAAAACGCCTCCCTTCACAACGAGCGTGGCGCGTGGCAGATGATATTCGGCGTGAACACCCTGCCCGAGTACCGCAGGCGCGGCCTTGCCGCGGAGCTCATACGCTGCGCCATCGGCGAGGCGCGGCAGCAGGGCCGGCGCGGCCTCGTGCTGACCTGCAAGGATAAGCTTGTGCACTACTACGCCTCCTTCGGCTTTGCCGACGAGGGCGTGTCCGACAAGTCATCCCACGGCGGTGTCGTCTGGCACCAGATGCGCCTTGTTTTTTCAGAGGCGAATTGAGGCACCTACGGATACGTTTATCTCTGGCAGCCCGGTATCGAAACATTGGAGGAAACTACAGCGTTTCGCTGCCCGCGGGTGCGGAAAAAGATTTGTTCAGCCCCTTGTTTCGGTTTTCTGCGCAGCTGCCGGTCGGGCTGACGCAATAAATGTATCGGTACGATGTGAAAACGCCTCTG
>CAVJKX010000058.1:0-3348 GCA_963650165.1 bacterium | reverse complement strand
TGTTTCGATACCGGGCCACCACAATAAACGTATAGGTTCAGCCTCAATGCGCCTCCAAAAAATAATCCTTGTCGATTATGGCCTGGATGGCCTGCTGGACGGCGGACTCGAAGCCGAGCTCCTTGAGCTTGCACACGCCCTCAACGGTCGTGCCGCCGGGCGAGCAGACGCGGTTCATCAGCGCAATGGGATGCTCGTCGCTGTCCATGGCGAGGGCGCCGCTGCCCATAACGGTCGCAGTCGCGATCTCCTCGGCCATGGGCCGCGCAAAGCCCGCGCGGACTCCGGCCTCGGCCAGAGCGTCGATGTACAGCAGCACGAAGGCTCCCGACGCACCGCCGAGCGCACCGAAGGCCGGGAACATGCCCTCGTCGATGTGATATATCTTGCCGACCGACGTGAAGATACCGTCGGTGATCCGTATGTCGTCCTTTGTCGCGGCCTTTCCGCCGCAGATGGCGGTAACGGAGGCCTTGACGCGGGCGTTTATGTTCGGCATGACGCGCACGACGGGCACGCCCTTGGGCAGGCGCTCCTCGTACCACCCGGTGCTCTTGCCGGCCGCGATTGAGATGACGGTCTTGTCCTTGGTGATGCTCTTTGCAAGCTCCGGCATGACCTCGGGCAGCACCTGCGGCTTGACCGCGAGCACGATAACGTCGGACTTCTCCGCGACCTCGGCCGCCGTCGCGCAGGGGATCAGCCCGTGCTTTTCCTTGAGCGCAAGCGTCTTGCCCTGACTGCGGTTATAGCCGTAGAGATAGTCGTTTTTGAACTTACCGCAGGATGCCATTCCCGCAATGATGGCTCCGGCCATGTTGCCGAGCCCGATAAAGCCGTATTTCATAGCGCACACTCCTGATCTTATTTTTTATACCATTTTACCATCACTCACACGTTTTCGCAATCTCTCCGGTGATACAATATAAATATAAAATTTATATTGCAAAAGATTATGTAACCTGATATAATGGTTGACACCAAATTGTAACCATGTCCTCCGGAGGTTTGAGATATGAAAAAAATTCGCAGAGTGCTGGCGGCCGCGCTCGTCGTGAGCTGCCTGCTCGGCATCATGCCGGTCGGTGCGCTGGCCGATTCCGCCATACCGGGAGAAAGGCTTGCCGTTTTCGATGACGTTGCGCAGATGAGCGGCAGCACCTTCACCGATGTGAGCGCAAGCACCTGGTGCTATGCCGGAATAAAAACCGTCTACAACAAGGGCATCATGCTCGGCTTTACGGACAAGAGCTTCCGTCCGGGCAGCACGGTGAGCTGGGCCGAGGCGATAGTTATCGCCGCGCGCATCCACGCAGCCTATAACGATAACCTCATCGAGGAGCGGCGCGAGGGCGACGCGTGGTACTCTACCTATTACAGATACTGCGTCGAGCGCAATATGCTGCCCTCGTCTACTCCCGCGGAGAGCAAATTCGGCCAGAGCATAAACCGCTATGACCTTGCATACATATTCTCCCGCACCATCGAGGCGCAGGATATGCCGAAGATCAGCGGTGCCGGCATCGGCGATCTGAGCAGCATCCCGGCATACTACCGCGAGTCGGTCACGCTGCTGTACTCGGCGGGCATAATGATAGGCTATGACGCGGCCGGCAGCTTCTGCGGCACGCGCACGACGACGCGCGGCCAGATAGCCACCGTCATCTCGCGCCTGATCGAGCCCGCGCTGCGCATCGGGAGCGATACGCGGATAAACGCCGACATGGCGCAGACCGAGGCAAACCTCGAAAACGACAGCGTTGCCGTTCAGCTCGGCAGCACGTACTACTGCCTGTATAAAAACTACAAGACCGAGACCACCGTGGGCTACGGTCTGTACAAAGTCGCCTCCGACGGCACGAGCACGCAGCTGTACTCCGCCGCGTCCGGCAAGTATCTTGACAACATAAGCGCGTATCAGGGCAGGGTCTACTTCTGCCTGAGCACGAGCGGCAGCGAAAAGGGCTCGCTCATGTGCTACGATCCGGCAAGCGGCACCGTCGGCACCGTGTACGACGGATACATCATCGAGTCGTACTGCTTCTATGACGGGCAGCTCTACGCACTGGCATTCACCGAATACGCCGACAGGCCCGACGGCTACGGCTACGCCTTCGGACGCATCTCGGGCGGCGAGTTTCTCGTGATAAGCGACGGACTCAGCTACGCTCAGGTGCCCGACTTCGTTCCCTACGGCTGGAACGGCAGGATCTATTTCAAGATGGCGGAGCCCACGACCGTCAAGGACGCAAACGGCACTGAGTCTCAGGCGAATATAGACAGGCTCTATTCCTACGATATCGCAAGCGGCGATATTGAAAAGGTCTGCGATTATAAGATAAACACCAGCTTCTTCGAGGGGCACGTCATGTACTTCCTCGCCTACGACAGCGACGGAAACTACGACCTGAACATGTACGCGATCTCGCTTCAGGCCCCCGGCGCGGTCACGACCTTCGGCGCGTTCCCCAAGACGACCGATAAGAGCAACCGCTCGATATACAAGTATGACGGCGAGTTCTACTGCCTGTCGTCGTTCAACCGCTATATCTACAGCATGGACATGACCGGCAGCTCCAATGTGGCGCTCTACTGCGCCGGAGTTTATGACAGCATAAACTTCACGGCAGACAAGCTCGTGCTCATTCCCAACACGCTTGCCACCAGCAATCCCAATGAGCTGAAGATATACAACGCCAGGAGCTTCGGCGCCCGCGCACTGTACGGCGACTGGCTCGGCCAGAGCGTGTACTACACCGGCGCGCGCTTCATCCCCGAAAACGACAGGGGCTACTACTCGACGAGCGAAAGCGTCAGCACCGTGACCGATCTGTCGATAACCGTCACAAAGGCGTTCTCGCGCGGCAGCGACTTCATCGTGCAGACCAAATACACCAACAATTCCGACACGGGCATCATACTGCGCTCGTACATAGTCAAGGTGTATCTGGACGGGCAGCTCGTTGCATACGACCTCAACCGCATGGCCGGCATCGAAATGGACACCTATGATATCGAGTCGTTCACCTTCGTCATCGCAGGCGCGGACGTGCTTCAGGACTTTGAAGTCAACGACGGCCGCATCAGCATCGAGATCGTCCCGACCTACGACGTAGTCAAAACCGACGAAGCCGCTTCTTAGAGGCGCATTCAGGCACCTACGGATACGCATATTACGGTAGCCCGGTTCGAAACTGCCGGCAAAACAAGATCACTGCCGCGTAACGCAAGCGCAGTGCAGGCTTTGTGCAGCCCGCTGTATCGGTTTCCTGCGCGGCTTCCGGTCGGGCTGACGCAAAAACCGTATCGGTACGATGCAGCAGCGCCTCTGAAAATCCGTGCGCAGAG
>CAVJKX010000057.1:0-3553 GCA_963650165.1 bacterium | reverse complement strand
CCTCTTCAGTCACCTTCGGTGACAGCTTCCCCTCGAAGGGGAAGCCAAGGGCGCGGAACATTACTGCACTGCGCACTCGCGGGATGCGAAACGTTCTTATTTTGTCGGCAGTATCGAACCGGGCAAGCGCAATATGCGTATAAGTACAGCCTCAATGCGCCTCTAAAAAACAAAGGAGGTGTCGACGGTGACGACGGCGAAGTGGTCGGGGAGCTTTTCCTCGACGGTGCGGCAGATGAGGCGGCGGAACTCCTCGGGCGTCATGCCGACGGCGGTGTCCATGACGACGTCGAATATGAGGTTCGTGTGGCTCGGCCCCATGACCATGCGGAAATCGTGGATACCGCGCAGGCCCTCAACGCCGCTCAGCGCCTCCTCGAGCGCCGCGCGCTCGGCCTTCACCTGCTCGTTGTCGGTCTCGACGGGGTCCATGTGTATCGTCGCGTCGCAGCCGAGCGCAGCCTTGAGTCCGCGCTCGATGGTGTCGATGCTGTCGTGCAGCTCGAAAATGTCGCCGCGCCCGTCTACCTCGGCGTGCAGCGAGATCATCATGCGTCCCGGTCCGTAGTCGTGCACCACAAGGTCGTGCATGCCGAGCACGGCGTCCGAGCTCATGACGATGTCTTCTATGCTCTGCACGAGCTCCGGGTCGGGAGCCTGGCCGAGCAGCGGCGAGAGCGTGTCCTTGGCCACGCCGTAGCCTGCGAACAGGATAAACACCGCGACCGCAGCGCCCGCCCAGCCGTCGATGTTCACATCAAACACATAGCTTACGCCCATCGACAGCAGAACAACCGCCGTTGCGACCGAGTCGGACAGGCTGTCCGTGCCCGTGGCAGCCATCGCCGAGGACGATATCTTCCTGCCGACCGCGCGGTTATACGCGAACATGTAGAGCTTGACAAGGATCGACACGAGCAGTATAAGCGCCGGCAGCAGTCCGGCCTCGACCGGCTCGGGGCTTGCGATCTTCTCGACCGAGCTTATGAACAGCTCAACGCCCATGACGACGATCAGCGCCGCGACCGCAAGGCCGGATATGTACTCGATCCTGCCGTGGCCGAAGGGGTGGTCGGGGTCGGGCTTCTTGCCCGAAAGCCGGAAGCCCAGCAGCGATATCGCCGATGCGCCCGCGTCCGACAGGTTGTTGAACGCGTCGGCCGTGACGGCGATCGAGCCCGAGATCACGCCCGCGGCGTACTTGCCGGCAAACAGCAGCACGTTCAGGCATATGCCCAGCACACTGCACAGCGTGCCATATGCCTTGCGCACCGACGGATCGGTATACGCCGTCGGATTTTTTATAAAAATTTTTGCTAACAGCTTAACCATATTTTCAGTGGCGCATCGCCGCTCCTGCCTATACATTTTTTGCGTCAGTCCGGTATCGAAGCGTAGTTTGTGCCGGCGGCTCCGGCGCCGGGTGCCTGCAATGTACCTTTAAAATCGCAGGAGGAGCTCGCGGTCGATCTCGACTCCGTTTTTGATGTACACGCGCGGCACGCGCTTGCTGACGGCGCACACGAGCTCATACGGGACCGTTCCTGCGAGCTGTGCGAGAGTCTCGACCGGGTTGCGCGCGCCGAAGATCTCGACCTCGTCGCCGACGCCGACCTCGGGCAGCTCGGTGAGGTCGATCATGCTCATATCCATGCAGATCCTGCCGCGCTGCGGCGCGGGGCCGGAGTCGGTCATAATGCTGCACCTGTTGGACAGGCAGCGGAAAAAGCCGTCGGCATAGCCGTAGGGTATGACGCCGATGCGGGTTTTGGACTTGGTGCGGAACATGCGGCCGTAGCTGATGTCCGTGCCCTCGTCGTAAATTTTTATCGTGTTTATCATGGCCTTGAGCGCCATCGCCGGGCGCAGTCCGAGCTCCGCGGCAAACTCGCCGTAGCCGTACAGCAGCAGACCGGGGCGCACCATATCCATGTACGTTTCGGGGTAGCGCGCCACCGCGCCGGTGTTCGCGCAGTGCCGGATGGGAATGCGGCGGCCGAGGCGCTGCTCGACGGCGGAGATCGTCGCCCTGAACAGCTCGAACTGGCGCTTAGTGTATTCAACGTCGTCCGCGTCGGGCTCGTCGGAGACGGCAAAGTGCGTAAAGATGCCCTCGACCTCGAGGTTTGGCATATTGCAGCTGTCGACGATGCCGTCAACGCCCGTTTCGAAATGCCGTCCGGCGCAGAGCACGCCGAGACGCGACATGCCTGTGTCGACCTTCATGTGCACGCGCAGCACTCCGCCGAACGCGGCGGCCGCGGCGTTGTACTCGTGCGCCTTGGCAAGGCAGGTCACTGTCTGGGTGATGTTGTTTGCAATAAGGTTCGGCACCTGCTCCGTGGGCGTGTGGCCGAGGATGAGAATGGGCATGACGATGCCGTTTGCGCGAAGCTCCATCGCCTCGTCGAGGCTCGACACCGCGAGATAATCCGCACCCAGCTCCTGAAGCGTGCGCCCGACGTGCACCGCGCCGTGGCCGTATGCGTCGGCCTTGACAACGCCGAGGAATTTAACGTCCGCACCGACGCGGGCGCGCAGCTGCTCGTAATTGTGACGTATCGCGTCAAGGTCTATCTCTGCCCAGGTCCTGCGTAGAGTGGATTTCATGCTCTCACCTTCATCCCTGAATGTTTATCGTGCCGCCGGCCGTGACCTGATCTATCGCAACGCCGCCGTACTTGCCGTTGAAGGTCCACGATACGGAGACGGGGATGGAGGTCGCCTGACCTGCGGGAACGGTCACTTCGACGCTGCGGCTCGTGAGCAGCGCATTGTTCCTGGTCGTCTCGCTCTTGTAGTCAATGGCGGGGTTGGTAAAGGCGTAGTCAACGCCCGCGACGGTGATAACGCCGCCGTGCGAGCCGACCGAGAAGGTGTAGGTGCTCAGGATAACGTCGATCTTTATGGTGACGGTCTCGCTGTTCTGCGAGGTCGCCGTCCAGTTTGCGTACATTATCATTTTTGTGCCTGTGCTGCTCTCAAAGCTGCCGGACTGATTGATCGTGCGGCTTATTACCTGCTTTGACGGTGCAGGCGACGCGCTCGGCGCGGGAGACGCACTCGGGGATGTGCTCGGTGCGGGAGATGCGCTAGGAGAAGCCGAAGGAGCGGCGCTCTCCTCGGGAACGGGAGTCGGGGTCGAAACGACGCTCGGCGTGAGCGCGGGGGTGGGCTGGGCGCTCTCGGCGGGCAGCGTATCCTTGATGTCTCTGCCGGTGAGCCACGCGGAAAGCCCCGCGATTATTATAAGCACCAGCACGAGCACGATGAATATATTAACTCTGCGCTTATTCATAGTCTTTTACTCCGATCTGCCGCCATGCGGCAAGTGATGCTATGATTATATCATATGCGGCGATTAAGTCAATTTTTTTAGTGGCTTTTTCAGAGGCGCATTTAGGCACCTACGGATACGTTTATTGCGTCAGCCCGGTATCGAAACATTGGAGGAAACTACGGCGTTTCGCGCCCCGTTAGTGCGCAGTAATGTTGTGCGCCCTTGGCTTCCCCTTCGAGGGGAAGCTGTCACCGAAGGTGACTGAAGAGGTGT
>CAVJKX010000056.1:0-3979 GCA_963650165.1 bacterium | reverse complement strand
GACCATTATGAGCGCCAGCATCAGCGACATTACAGCTTTGCATGATCTTTTCATGGCTGTTCGCCTCCTTCACTGCTTGCCAACACAAGTTGGTTATTTGCTCCGACCTTAACCGCAGGCCAAGCCTCATTCACCGCGCTTGCGGGCACGGACTGGATACCCTCTGCGAGCACCTCGACGGCCTGACCGGCGGCAAGCTGCATCTGCGAACCGGCAGCAAGCAGATCACTTGTCGATGCTCCGACATTGACCACATGCTTGTAGTAATAATAGCCGTCTCCGGCGGCAAGCCAGTCGGTGTCGTTAAGAGTGAAATCCGGTATTGCCTTGCTGCCGGTCACGTTTCCGTTTTTATCCTGCATATTGCTCACGAGCTTTACGCGGATGTAGCAGGGGACGTTTTCAGTTTTGTTTTCATTGAGCACGGTTATTGAGGACTTCACATTGTTCTCAAATTTCTCAACAATGCTAATACTCACATCCGACGGGGTAAAGGTATTGGTGACCTCTTGCGTATTGGTCACGAGGTACGCGATCGTGCCGCCGACCGAGGCGCAGAAGATGAGCACGATGGCGATCAGCGCGGCGATGCTGCGCTTTCGGTTACGGCTTGCGCCGCCATAAAGTTTCATCTTTCAGCCCTCCTTATTTGCTGCCGGCAGTACCGGCGAAGAAGTTGCGCACACTGGCCGTGAAGCTCAGCCACTTGGCCTGCATAAATCTATTCGTGAACACGATCTCGTTGCTTGCGCCGCCTGTCGGGGTGTAGTCAGCGCTGTTACCGCTTGTGTAACTCACAGTGCCGGTCGAGCCGCTGCCGTTTTCAACGCCTTGGAGCGTATAGCGCCAGGACCACGTTGTGTCCTCCGTTACCGTGTACGTTCCGATGGGGAGACCCTTCACGACCGTGCTGCCTGTGCCGTCACTGCCGACATGCACAACAACGTTGATGTCTGTGTTTTCGTCAGTGCTCTTCACGTTGAACACAAAGTCGCGCGCGCCGTAGAGAGTGCTCTCGTTTTTGTCAATGCTCTTAGTGATCTTCAGGTCAAAGGTCTTGAGGTGGACGATAAACTGGCACTCGGTGCTCTTGAACTGGCAGCCTCCATGACTGCATGGTCCGTGCTTAAACTGTACTTTACTTGTCACGTCAGTGCTGCCGATCTTGACCGTTACTTTAACGGGCGTGTCTTCGGTAAATGCATCTTCTGTCGGACTGTAGCTCAGAGCGAGCGTAGGAGCGTTCGCCTCATACATAGTCACACCGGTCTCGGTGCTGTATGTCTTAGAACTATCATCTGCACCGACGTGCACCCATTTTTCGTAATCTGTCGGTCTGTTATTAGCATAATCCGCCGTATCGCCCAGATTGATCTCGCTGTCCTGGAATGTCAGCTCGGGGACGTAGACGTAGACGTTTGATGTGGCGGTGTCGGTCACGCCGGTCATATCGTTCGCCTCGCCTGCCGAATTTGCGCCGTTTGATTTCGGCTTTATGGCCGCTGTCACGGTGTAGCTTCCGTCTTCGGTATTGCTGACATTGCTGTTAAGCGTCCCGGTTATCGTGACATAATCGGCACGCCAGCCGAGGTCAGTCTTGCTGTAATTGTCTATCGTGTACATCTCATCGGCGGTGGGGACGCTGCCCTTGAGATAGACATTATAGTTTTTAGCCGCAACCGTTGCATTTATCGGGACGTTGACGGTCGGCTCGGGGAAGGTGAACGTTGCTTTTTCGGAAGTTAAATCTTCATAAATGCCGGAGGTGTCCACGTTTGTCGGCACGTCGTTGCCGCCTATGAAGCCCTCCTTCGGCTCTACGTCGAAGCTGATGACAAGCTTCTTGCCAAAGCCCGACTGCCCGGTCACTTCCTTCTCGCGGCAATAGTTGCCCGCGAAGTCAAAGCCGCTGACGTCGATGGTGTTTGTTTCGCTATCAATTTTCACAGCATCTGTAAGCTCTGTTCCGGTTTCTGCAAAAGTGAACTTGCCGTCCGTTTTGCCCGTGCAGTCATAAGTCATAACGCTTATGCTATCAGCATTGCTTGGCATATCAAAATACTTCGTGACAACGTCCCTGACGACGGAGCTTTCGCCCAGCTTGACGGACGTGCTGCCGATGTTTTTGCTGATATTCTCAAAGATCGTGCTCAGCGTCTCGGCATCACCGGCGGAGAGATAATAGCTGGGGTTCTGCGGCGTCCCGTTGTTGGAGGAAACCTGCTGCATGAACCAGTTGCAGGCCGCCGGCAGCGAATCGTCGTTATTGCCTAAATCTCTTTTTGGAGCCGTACCGGCGCTGCTGGCATTTGCGCCTGAAAAAACGCCGATGGAGTATACTGTTGTACCTCCGTCCTTTATATCTTTGGCAGTGTCTATTGCATTATTAGCTACGCTAAGGTTAAAACCGCTAGAACTGGTCGGAGAACCGTCGGTAAAAACTACAACGACGCGATTGCGTTCAGTGCCTTGTGCAACGGGATTTTCATCAAGTATGCCCTTTGCCATATCAAGACCATAATCTGTTCTTGTTGCTCCGCTCGCTTTCAGAGCATTTATTGATGCCCTTACGTTAGCTACATCTTTGGCATCATTCATGTCCTGGAATGCCGCACTGTATTTAGATGCTGCGTTAGTTTCATACTTGTAAAGGGTGTTCCCTATGAATACTCCGGTGTTGGCGCCGTAACTGCTGTCAGTATTCGCAAATCCCACGACGGCAATGCGATGGTCGACATCGTCGTTGGTTCCAAGTATGCCGTCAGCGCCTTTCGCTTTTTCTGCAACCGCATTGGTAAATTTCGTCACAGCGTCTTGCAGAGCTTCTTTGCGGGATACAAAGTCTGTATAAAATTGTGTTCCGTTGCCGTCAGCAGAAGTTTTGGGAGTGATCGCACCATTATTATCTACGTAGTTTTTGTGATCACTTCCATAATTAGATAATGAATAAGGCACCCAACTTTTATTATGTTTATTCGATTTAATTACGTGGTCACCGTCGCAATACTTCACTTTTACATACTTTGAACCGTCATATATATAATAATTTTCGTCGTTGTCAATGTTGTACGTTGCTTTATAAGTATAATGTCCTCTACAGTAGTTTTTTTCCTTCCCGCACTGAATACAGTTGGCCATCGAGCCGGACTGGTCGATAACGAGGACGATGTCGGTCGGCTTCTCTTCGCTGGAAGATGTTACTGTGCCGGTGGCGTAGGTTTCAATTTTTATGGTGTAGCTGCCGTCGGCGTTCTTCGTCGCGGTCTTGCTGTACACCATGCCGTCTTTTTCTTCGGTGTCTCCGCTTGTCGTTTTGACGGAGGCGGAGGTGTCATCCGCTGTGCTGGGAGCAAACCAGCCGGATATCGTGTCCTTTATGCTTGTCCACGCATCGGACAGCGTGTCTTTAAACGACGTGCTGCCGCTGCCGGTGACGGGGTCGAGGAAGGGGGCAACGTTGGTGAAGTTGACGGTCTGCGGATAAGAGGAGGTATCCTCGTCCTCATTCTCCTCGGCGTCGCTGCTTTCGTCTGCGGCGAGGGAGCTGTAGCGCTCCTCGACGGCGGCAAGCTGCGCCTCCGTGAGCTGCGCGGTGACTGCGTCTTCGCCGAGCTGCTCGATGAGCGCGTTCATCTCGTCCTGAGTTGAGCACGCCATGAACTGCTCGTAAAGGCTCGGCTCCGCAGGAGTTTCATCCTCTGTTGCATCCGTCGGCTGCTCGGGTTCTGCGGACGGCTCGGCGTCGGGCTCTTCGGTGGGTTCGACAGACGCGTCGGGCTCGTCGGTCGGTTCGGCGTCGGTCGTGTCCTCGCCGGTAGGCTCGGCGGGGGCGGCGGTATCGGTCTGCTCCGCGGCGTCGGCCGCCGTGTCGGCAGTGTCAACGACCGTCTCCAGAGCCGCGCCCATGCAGGTGAGGAGCATGACGAGGCTCAGGAGCAGGGCGATCAATCTTTTTTTCATGAGTTATTCCCCCCTTGGG
>CAVJKX010000055.1:0-4070 GCA_963650165.1 bacterium | reverse complement strand
GACCATTATGAGCGCCAGCATCAGCGACATTACAGCTTTGCATGATCTTTTCATGACTCCGCCTCCTCACTTGCTGCCGGATAGGGCGTTACCGTGCCATTAGAAATTGTCACGCCCCAGGCTTCCTGCATTGCGCTTTCGGGCACACTCTGGATGGCATCGGCAAGAACAATTACCTGCATTTTCTCCGTAAGCGTCATTGAGCCGTTGAGCAGGTCGCCGGTGCACTGGTTGGGCGATACAGGCTTTGTGTAGTAGTAATAATCGCCGTATTTCACCCAATCATTGCCGAGTTCAAACGTTGGCACAGCGGCGGCGCCGGTTACATTGCCGCTTTCGTCGATCATGTTTGCGACGAGGGCCACGCGGATGTACGCGTCTATATTGCCGGTGTTTTTGATCTTAATGCTTTCTTTTACATTGTTTTCGAATGTTTCTTCGACTTCGCATGTGACCTTTGCGTACTCGAACCTATTGACGACCGGGTCGGTCTGAGTCAGCAGCAGGGCGACGGTCGTGCCGATCACCGCGCCGACGAGCAGGACGACGGCGAGCAGCAAGGCTGTCGGTTTGCCGCGCTTTTTAACATGTTCTCCCTGATACATAAGTGCCGCCTCCTTTCTCACTTGGTCGTGGTCGTTGCCGATTTACCAAATATGTTCCGGCAATACGCATTGCCGTCGAGCCACTTATCTTTTGACCGATTATTTTTGATGGTCACGGTGTTATTCGACTTGTCCGCACTCAACTTGATTGTCTTGCCGTTTTCCTTCGGCGTGTATCGCCAGCTCCAGTCGGTTACCTCCGTGACGGTGTAGGTTTCACCGATCCGCAGGTCTTTTATCGTCGCGGAGCCGTTGCCTTTAATAACAACATTCACGCCATTGGTGCCGAGGCCCTCGCCGGTGACCTTGAAGATAAAGCTCTGGTTCTCGTCAATATCCTGCCAGCCTTCTTTTTTTATCGTCAGGTCGGTCAATTGCAGCTCGTAGGTGTTGGTGAAGGCGAAGTTCAATTTTCCATTTTTGCTTGTTGTGCCGGTTGCCGTTGAATTTTCAACGTCATTGACTTTTGTTTTTATGTACTTGTGGGTGCTTGTGTTAAGATTACCGGTCGTCGTGTTCTCTGTCACGGTTATATCGTAGTTTTCCGGGATGCCGCTGAATGCGGCGGTCTGGCCGTTTTTCAGAGTGAAAGTGCGCTCAAATGTTCCGTTTGTGATGTCTCTCGATTCGGTTATCGCATCCTGTTTGCCGTTGGTTGCAATTGTCCAAGACAGTGTTCCTTTTGTTGGATCTTTTTTATCTTCTGTATTGCTTGTAGAGGTGGTCTCCGTGCTGCCGCCATTATACTTGCCCGTGATCGTGAAGCTGAACGCCTTGTCGTCCAGATCATTGTCAGCCACGGTGCTGTTACCCTTATCGACCGTCTTGCTCACGACGACGTTGCCGGTGGGGACGACGGGGAGGTTATACTTCATGTAGCAGTTCGAGACGCTGCCGCAGCGTTCCATGTAGAAGATCTTCATCGTGTGCAGACCGGAGGATGTGAGGCTGGAATCAAGTTTGTTTTCCACTTTTTGTCCAATTGTAGAATCCGTGCTGTTATACCCGGTTACCGTTACCGCTCCTTTAACGGTTGACTTGCCATCTGTGAAATCGATCGTGCCCTCGATGGAGCCGTGGCCGCCGCCGATATCGAGGACGAGCTGCCCGTCAACGAAGACCCAGAGGTCGTCGTCGCCGTTGAAGTAATAGGTCAGGTGGTCTTTGTTATCCTTTTGGCCCTCGGGAATGTAGAACTGGAACTCCGTCACCAGCGCAAAGCAGAGCTCCTGATCGATGTACTTTTTAAAAGTGTTGCCGTCCGTTGTTTCGCCGGGCTTCAGGATGGAGCGTGTGGACAGGCTCGTTGAATTTCCATCGTCTTTTATTTTCTCTGCCCACTTATCTTCATTAAACTTGCTTGCCTTGACGCCGGGATAGGAATCCTCGATCTTGGAGAAGGGATAGAAGCCCGCCTTTGTCCAGATCACGCCGTCGCCATCTTTTTGGCTGGTGCCATTTGGGTCGCTGCCCAGGAGGCTGATCTGCTCGATCTCGAACCATTTGCCGGCCAGACTGCTGCCACTGCCGCCATGGTCGGTATCGCTGTCGAAGGGGTCGATGCGGATCTTTTTCACGTTTCCGGCTTCGTTCCAGCCTCCCAAATCATTTGTGTCAATGAAAAATTCGATTTCGTTCTTGTCCTGGCTTACCTCATACTTCAACAGTTTTGAACGGGCCTCACTCACGCCAAAGTCTTTATTTGTACCATCATAGTACAGCTGGAAGGTATTGCTGACGACGCTTGGGTCGACCTTCATTTTTACATATATCTGCTTGACCTGGCTCGTAGGTATTCCATTTTCGCCGTCCACTCTGAAATATACATACGGATCAGTTCTACCATTATTATCCTCGGCCTTTCCTTTGTAGCAGGTTTCTATATTTGTAATTGTTTCTGCATGATTCGCGCCCCAATTTTTGTCATTTGCATTAACCTGCAGCGACAAATTCTTTCTTACGATGCTGGCGACAGCCAGGGTATCGGTGTACAGCTCGACGGTGTCTTTGTCCTCATTCAGCTGCGCGTGGTTTGCCGAGCTCTTGTAGGTGTAGTAGCCGGTGTCTTTATTGTAGATCATCTGGAAATTAACCGGGTACACAGTCTTGCCGCTGACACTTTGACTGCCGAACAGGATATTCGCCGTGTTGCTCGAGACGTAATTGAACTGCGGCAGGCCGTCGCTGCCCAGCGTGTCCTTCACTATGCCCTGCTTTGCATAATACTGCGACGAACTGTTGACGCCGCTTCTTCCTTCATCCGGATTCACATTACTATAGCCGTTGAACAGAAAAGCGTTCGCACTGCCGTTATATTTGTGTTCCTTTGCATCATCCGTCAGCGCCTTATTCATTAACTCGGGGTCATAGTCGATGAGCGTTGCCGGGATCGTTGTTATGCTGTATGTTTTGTCTTTCTCGAGTGCCTCGGACAGCAGCTGTGCCGGGTACTTTCCGCCATTGAACACAACGACGAAGCTCGAAAAGCTCTTCGCGGCGAAGGTGACGTTCAGGGGCTGCTCACCGGCGGGGGCGGTGAAGGACTTCACGCCGACGGAGGCGGTGTCGATCGAAAAGCCCTCGTCGCTCGAAGTCTCGCCGCCCGTGGCCGCGGCCGTGCCGCCGTATGCGTCGATTCCGCTTCTGTAGGCCGAGAGGTCGTATTCCTGAACCTCCTCCGGGCCCGTGGCGCCGATGTGATAGATCGTGAAGGTCTCCGCGTCGTCGGGAACAAGGCCGGCGGGGATGCTCATCGTCACGCTGACGTAGCCGTCTTGGGGCTGAACCTCTTCTCCGGCGTTCCAGAAGCTTATATTCACCGCGACAATGCCGAGGACGTTGCCGGAGAAGCAGTCCGAGTAGTCGCTGTCGTCCGTCGTCGCGCTTATTGACGTGCCCTCGGGGAAAACGCCCTTATCCGCAGCGGCGCTGATCTGTATTCCGTTCGTGCCGACGCTGAAAGTGTCTTTCTCGGTCTCCGTCGTTTCGGCCTCGGTGCCTTCTTCGCCGGTTTCGCTTTCGTCGGGATTTGCGCTCGGTTCGGGCGATTCCGTGGGTTCGGCTGTGGGCTCGGCCGTCGGCTCGGAGCTGGGAGAAACTGTGGGTTCCTCGCTCTCCTCGGTGGCCTTCACGCTCTCGACCTCGGACGCGCTCACATAGCAGAAGACATTGGCGTCGGTACCGTCCGTGGATGTAAACTTATACCATGCGTCGTTTCCATCATCATCCTTTGTGATTTCCGTGATCGTCGCGGTCACGTCGGCCGTGACAGGCCAGCCGACCTGATCTTCGTCCCCGGGGATGGACTGATACACGTCCGTGCCCTGTTTTATGCATATCGTGTCGCCCACTTTGCGGCTTTCGGGAGAGAGGATCCCTTCAGCCGCGCCCATGCAGGTGAGGAGCATGATGAGGCTCAGGAGCAGGGCGATCAATCTTTTTTTCATGAGTTATTCCCCCCTTGGG
>CAVJKX010000054.1:0-4173 GCA_963650165.1 bacterium | reverse complement strand
CTTCCCCTTCGAGGGGAAGCTGTCACCGAAGGTGACTGAAGAGGTGTAATCAAATCCTTTGCCGCCAGGCAAACACAAATTCCATTTAGGGAACCAAATTTAATATTAAACGCGAAAAAGACAGTGCAGACTATGAGCTGCACTGTCTTTTATCAACATTGTTGCGGCTTGCGCCGCAATTTAATTACACCTCATCCGTCGGCTGTCGCCGACACCTTCCCCTCAGGCTCCGCAAGGGGAAGGCAGAGCGCAGAAGCGGAGCTTCTGCGAGTGAAGATTGAATATTGGATAATGAATAATTGCGGAATGCGGATTTTCAGAGGCGTTTTCACATTGTACCGATACGCTATTTGCGGTGTCCCGACCGGAAGCCGCGCAGGAAACCGAAACAAAGGGACAAACAAATATTTTTCCCGCTCTTACGGGCAGCGAAACGCTGTAGTTTCCTCCGATGTCTCGATACCGGGCTGTCGCAATATGCGTATAGGTGCAGCCTCAATGCGCCTCTGAAAAAACACGGTATTCGGAGGGGAGTTTGCCGGTGTATTTCTTAAACTCGGCGGAGAATTTGCTCTGATTTTCGTAGCCGACGCGCTCGGCGATCTCGGCGATGCTGAGGTCTGTGCCGCGCAGGAGCTCGGAGGCCAGCGCCATGCGGTGCTCCTTAATGTGCGCGGCGAGCGACTGACCGTAAACGGCCTTGAAGCTCTCCTTGAGCGTGGACGGGTTAATGAGAAAGCGCCGCGACAGCTCCTCGATCGTGTAGCGCCGGCCGAGATCCTCCGTCAGCAGCTCGTGCACCCGGCGCACGGTCTCGAGCTGCCCGGCCGTGCAGCGACCCTCGCCGCCGGTGTGCGCGTCGAGCTCCGGCAGCTCCGGCACGCTCCGGATATCGCCGCGCTCCTCCGGGCAGGATATCTCCATCGTCTTTTCCATCATGAGGTGCAGCAGCCGCACCTGCTCCATGGGCGCGGCCTTGTAATAGACCTCTCGGCCCTCGCGGCGGCTGACGATCAGCCCGCCGTCCTTGAGCTGGCGCAGATGATGCGACACGGCGGGGCTGCTCATGTCCGTCAGGAACGATATGTTCACTACGCACTCCTCGCAGTGGCACAGCAGCCAGAATATCCGCGCGCGGCTGGGATCGGCCAGCAGCCTGAATATGTCCGACACCGTGCGGAAGCTCTCCGTCCGCTCCATGCTCTCGCGCAGATGCTCGTTTATCTTCTCCCCGTGATCGTGGGGCATCGCCTCGTTTTTCATGCTCTTGCTCCAATCGGAAATGATTTGAGCCCATTCGGAAGTAAGTCGCCCCGCGGCATTGACTTTCGAGCCCGCCTTTATTATACTTCAGACATAACGATTAAACAACTGCTTAATTGTTTAATTTAAATTTATTTATAAATCCGAAAGCAGAGGAGAAATATCATGAAAAAGACTTACAAGATCGAAGTAGACTGCGCAAACTGTGCAAATCTCATGGAAGAAGCAGCCGGCAAGACCGAGGGCGTCGAGAAGGCAGCCGTCAATTTCATGACGCAGAAGATGACGCTTGAGTTTGCCGAGGGCGCGGACATTGACGCCGTCATGAAGAACGTCGTCAAGAACTGCAAAAAGGTCGAGGACGACTGCGAGATATATCTCTGAGGCGTATCAGACCGGCAGAAAAACCTGTGCTGCCGGGAAGAAGCATCCGCGCAGCTAGGGGAGCTCGAGGCGGCAGGACCCGCCCCGGGTCAGATAAGGAAAAGCGCAGTCAGAAGATCCCGCGAGGGACTTTTCCGGCAAGCTGCCACGCCCTCCCGTGCGGAGGGCGTATTTTTAATATAAGGATTGATTTCTATGAATAAAAAGCAGAAAAAGGTGCTCGTGCGCATAGTCGTTGCCGCGCTGCTGCTGGCGCTGCTGAACCTCGTGACTCTGCCGGAGATACCGGAGCTGCTGCTGTATCTCGCGGCGTACCTCGTCATCGGCCATGACATTCTGCGCAAGGCCGGCAAGGGCATTCTCAACGGCCGCGTTTTCGACGAGAACTTCCTCATGGCCGTCGCCACGGTCGGCGCGATCGCGCTTGCGTTCATAAGCGGCAGCCGCGACTTCAACGAGGCGGTGTTCGTCATGCTGTTCTACCAGATCGGCGAGCTGTTCCAGAGCTACGCCGTCGGAAAGAGCCGCCGCAGCATATCCGCGCTGATGGATATCCGCCCGGACTATGCCAACATCGAGGTCGACGGCAGGCTTGAGCAGGTCGATCCCGACGAGGTCGCTCCCGGCAGCGTCATCGTCGTGCAGCCGGGCGAGAAGGTGCCCATCGACGGCGTTATCATCGACGGCAGGACCACGGTCAACACCAGCGCGCTCACGGGCGAGAGCCTGCCGCGCGACCTCGCCCCCGGCGAGGAGATCATCAGCGGCTGCATCAATCTCAGCGGCGTTATACGCGTGCGCACGACAAAGCCCTTCGGCGAATCGACCGTGTCGAAGATACTCGAGCTGGTCGAGAACTCCGGCTCGCACAAGTCGCAGTCGGAGCAGTTCATCTCGCGCTTTGCACGGGTCTACACCCCCGTCGTGTGCTATGCGGCGCTGGCGCTGGCCCTCCTGCCGCCGCTTATCCGCATCCTGTTCATGGGCGTCGGCGGCGAGTGGACGGTGTGGCTGTACCGCGCGCTTGCGTTCCTGATCGTCAGCTGCCCCTGCGCCCTGGTCATCAGCATACCGCTGAGCTTCTTTGCGGGTCTGGGCGGCGCGAGCAGCGAGGGCGTGCTCATCAAGGGCTCGAACTTCCTCGAGGCTCTTGCGCAGACCAGGACCGTCGTTTTCGACAAGACCGGCACGCTCACGCAGGGCGTGTTCGAGGTCAGCGGCATCCATCACTGCCCTATCGAGGACGAAAAGCTCATCGAGTACGCGGCGCTGGCCGAGTGCGCATCCTCGCACCCGATAAGCCGCAGCCTTCAGCGCGCCTGCGGCATGGAGCTTGACCGCGGCCGCGTCGGCAGCATCGAGGAGATAAGCGGCAGCGGCGTCATTGCCGAGGTCGACGGGCACACCGTCGCCGCCGGAAACGAGCGCCTGATGAACAGGCTCGGCATAGAGCACACGCCCTGCCGCAGCGTCGGCACGATAGTCCACGTTGCGATCGACGGCGTTTACTCCGGCCACATCGTCATTTCCGACCTTGTGAAGCCGAGCTCCGCCAGGGCCGTTGCCGAGCTCAAAAAGGCCGGCGTCGAAAAGACGGTCATGCTCACGGGCGATACGAAGGCTGTCGCCGACAAGGTCGCGGCCGAGCTCGGCATCGACGAGGTGCACAGTCAGCTCCTGCCCGGCGACAAGGTCAGCGAGGTCGAGCGCCTGCTCGGCGAAAACAGCGGCAAGGCAAAGCTCGCCTTCGTCGGCGACGGCATAAACGACGCACCCGTGCTCTCGCGCGCGGATATCGGCATCGCGATGGGCTCTATGGGCTCGGATGCCGCGATCGAGGCCGCCGACGTCGTGCTCATGGACGACGACCCGATGAAGATATCCAGGGCCATCAAAATTTCGCGCAAGTGCATCCGCATCGTGTACGAGAACATCGTTTTTGCCCTCGGCGTGAAGTTTGCCTGCCTGCTGCTGGTCGCCCTCGGCGCGGCGAATATGGGCGCGGCGATCTTCGCCGACGTCGGCGTCATGGTCATCGCCGTCCTCAACGCCATGCGCGCACTTTCAGTAGCGAATTTTTAGAGGCGCATTAAGGCTGTACCTATACGGATATTGCGGGTGCCCGGTATCGAAACATTGGAGGAAATAAGAATGTTTCGCGTTTTTTCAGTGGAGCATTGACGCACCTACGGGTACGCTTATTGCCGGCAGCCCGGTTCGTTACTGCCGACGAAATAAGATCACTGCCGCGTAACGTTAGTGCGCAGTAATGTTACGCACCCTTGGCTTCCCCTTGCGGAGCTTGAGGGGAAGCTGTCACCGAAGGTGACTGAAGAGGTGTCAATAAATCGCGGCGCAAGCCGCCTACATTATGAAAATAAGACAGTGCAGCTCATACTCTGCACTGTCTTTTTCATGCTCAATTTGGATTAAGTTCCCTACAGAAAATTTGTGTTTGCCTGGCGGCAAAGGATTTAATTACACCTCATCCGTCGGCTGTCGCCGACACCTTCCCCTCAGGCTCCG
>CAVJKX010000053.1:0-4199 GCA_963650165.1 bacterium | reverse complement strand
TCGCGATATCCTTTTTTCTTTTCCTGCTCTGTAACTTATCATTGACTAACCTACAGAAGCAAAGCAATTTTTCTTTACATCTGTTTGATGTACCGCGGATATTATGGTATAATTTATTGTTAATATATTCTGAACGCGAAGGAGTGGGGCGGATATGCTCAAAAAGATGCGTTATGTATACACCGTGTATGAAGAAAAAAGCTTCTCCAAGGCTGCCGAAAAGCTGTTCGTGTCCCAGCCGTCACTCAGCAGCATGGTCAAGAAGGTGGAAACCAGCTACGGCATCACCATTTTTGACAGGACTACGAACCCGATCTCCCTCACTCCCGAGGGCGAATACTATATCCGCACGGTCGAGAAGATACTCAAGCTCGAGGACGGTATGCGGCAGCACCTGCGCGAATGCTCGAACGGCTTTGTCGGTAACATCTGCTTCGGCGGCGCAAGCTTTTTCTGCACGGTCATACTGTCGGGGCTTATAAAGCAGTTCTGCAATGAATATCCCAACATCCGCGTCGACTGGCTCGAAATGCGCAACGACGAGCTTATAAGCCAGATACTCCAGCGGAAGATAGACTTTGCTCTGGAGGTCGACAGGTTCGAGGCAAGCGGCATCGACTCGCTCAGGTTCGGCGTCGAGGAGGTCATATTGGCAGTCCCTGCGGCGTTTTCCGTGAACGACGCGCTGCGCGGCTCATATTTCCGCCCCGGCAGCGACAAAAGCGATGTTCACAGCATTTTTGATTTAAAGCCCGTCGGTATCGAGCTTTTCCGCGACATTCCCTTTGTGTTCCTGCGCGAGGGAAACGACAGCTACACACGCGGCCTGAATATCTGCCGGAACGCAGGCTTCGAACCGAATATAACCATGCTCGTCGACTCCTCCATGACCTGCTACAGGCTTGCGGCCGCAGGAAACGGCGCCGCCTTTATCCGCAGCACCATTCTTTCGGTCGAGCCCTCGAGCAGGCTGTGCTATTACAGGATAGACGATCCGCTCAGCATCAGGGATATCATGCTCTATTTCCGTGACGACGGCAGAAGCGCCGCGGAGAACACGCTTCTCTCATTTATAAAGGATAGAATAGGGCAGGTATAATGAAAAACATATATCATGCCGAAATGAAGTGCAAAATCGGCCTGTTTTGGTCAAAACGCGCATTTTTACCCTGATTTTTGTGCAATATGCCATATACTTTTGTTTATATGCTGATACGCTTTTTTGTCTTAGACAAGAAAGCGTATTTTTTCTATAATTTAATCATACAAAGCTTTTACAAATGACGCTCTTCGGTAAAGAAAATCCGGAGAGACAAGAGAAAGACAGGAGGTTTTTATTATGATCACAGACGAGAAAATTTTGTTCGACGACGCTTTTCTCAAGGAGATCCAGGATAAGTTCTATTATGTGCACGAGGATTATCGCGGCAGAAAACGCCAGTTCTTCGAAAACTCCGGCGGCTCGCTCCGCCTGAAGGCGGCGGTAGAGCAGAAGGCCCGCTTCGAGCAGATCCCCGACTGCCCCGAGCGCATCCACGACACCTCGCTGATGCTCAAGCAGGTGAAGGCCGACGGAATGCGCGATATCATGCAGATCATCTTCGGTGCAAAGAGCGGCGCGCTCGTAACGGAGCTGACCGCATCTCAGGTAATGTTCCAGATAGTCAGCACCATCATGATGAACGAAAAATGGGGCAGCAACGCCGTCGTCACGAGCATCGAGCACCCCTCGGCATACGACTCGGTGGAGCTCTACTGCGGCCTCACCGGCAGAGAGTTCCGTGTTGCGATGGCAAATCCCGAGACCGGCGGCGTCGATATCGACGAGATACTCAGCAAGGTCGACAAGGACACCCTCCTGCTGAGCGTTATGAGCGCCTCCAACATCTCCGGCTATATCTTCGATATCGAGACGATAGCAAAGGAAGCACGCAAGATCAATCCCGATATATACATCGTTTCCGACGCCGTTCAGCACGCACCTCACGGTGTTCTCGACGTCGAAGCCTGCGGACTTGACGGAGTCAACTTCGCTCCCTATAAGATGTTCGGCATCCGCGGCTGCGGCTACGGCTATGTTTCCGACCGCGTTGCGAAGATGACCCACCACAAGCTGCTCGCAAAGCCCGAGAAGGAGTGGGAACTGGGCACCTTCCCCCACCCGAACTACGCATCCATATCCGCCGTTGTCGACTATGTCTGCTGGATAGGCAAGCATTTCAGCGATTCCGAGGACAGACGCGAGCTGTATGTCACCGGCATGGACCACATCCACCTTCAGGAGCACTCGCTGCTGATACACATGATGGAGGGCACGGAGGCCGTTCCCGGTCTGCGCCACATCCCCGGTGCGCAGGTGTATCTCGACTCCGCCGACACCGTTGACCGCGACCTCATAAGCGCCATCGGCATAAACGGCATCGACTTCACGCAGCTGACCGCCGAATACTACAAACGCGGCATCACGCTTTTCGAGCGCGTCAATACCAGCCTTTACTCCAAGCGCATCGTCGAGTCTCTCGGCCTGACGGGTGCTATCCGCGTATCTCCCCTGCACTGCCACAGCACCGAGGATATCGATGATTTCCTGCGCGTAACGGCGGAGATCGCGGCCACGGTGAAGGCTTGATATAAAAAAATATAGAGAGAAATTGGAGGAAAAGCACATGAAAGCATGGAAAAAGCTTGCACTATGGAAAAAGATACTCATCGGTGTCGTCATCGGCCTCATAATCGGCTTTGCGTCACCGGAAGCAGCAGAATTTATCTCCCCGCTGGGCGATATCTTCATGCGAATGCTCAAGATGCTCATCGTTCCGCTCGTGTTCTTCTCGATCACCAGCGGCGTGTGCAAGATGGGCGACGTTAAGCAGCTGCGCACCGTCGGTATGCGCTATGTACTGTGGATCGTTGTATCCGCGATCATCGCAGCCATATTCGGCATGGTCGGCGGCCTTATAGTACAGCCCGGCAAGGGTGTTACCGACCTGCTCACGGGCGTTGAGGCGACCGAGGCTCAGGAGTACAGCTTCATCGACAACGTTATAAGCTGGTTCCCGACCAACATAGTCGAGTCGATGGTTAACGCAAATATGCTCCAGATCATCGTATTCTGCCTCTTCCTCGGCGTTGCACTGCTTGCACTCGGCGACAAGGCCAAGACCCTCATCAAGGTCATTGACGAGGGCAGCGAGACGATGCTCAAGATCACCGAGTACGTCATCGAGTTCTCCCCCTTCGGCATTCTTTCGCTCATCGCAACGATGGTCTCCACCGTCAGCGGCGCAATGATGAAGAGCGTCATCGTCTTTATAGCAGCCGACTGGGTCATCTGCCTTATCGTTCTTCTTCTGGTATATCCCCTTATCACAAGGCTCCTCACCAAGCTGTCCGGCTACGGCTTCCTGCGCAAGATAGCGCCCGCCATCATAGTCGCGGCGTCCACCTCGTCCTCTGCGGCTACCCTGCCCGTTTCCATCAAGCTCAGTGAGGAAAAGCTCGGCATCCCCGAGAACATCTACGGCTTCACGCTGCCTCTCGGCAACACCATGGGCATGACCGGCTTTGCCGTGTTCATCGGCCTGTGCTGCGTCTTTGCATCGAACCTCTACGGCTTCTCCATCTCCTTCGGCAGTGCCATACAGTTCGTGTTCTTCGGCCTTATCCTCTCCATCGGCGCGGCCGGTGTAAAGGGTGCAGGCGTGGTCATGTCCGGCGTTCTGCTCGAGGCCCTCGGCATGCCGCTGACCCTCGTTCCGATCCTTGCGGCTATCTGGCCCGTCATCGATCCCCCTCACACGACGCTCAACAACGTCGGCGATCTCGTCGGTACTACCGTTGTTGCAAAGAGCCTCGACAAGATGGACATGGACGTCTACAACAAAGCCTGATTTTCCACAGCACTCCTCAAAAGAATATACGAATACCCGGCTCTGAGCGGAGTCGGGTATTTGTTATGCGGAACAAGAATATAAAACAGGCAGCCGCAAGGCTGCCTGTTGAAGCTTATGCAATTTAACCGCTGCGCAGTTACGGGACGCGCAGCGCTGCGGCTCATACCGGTCTTACCGGTCGGACACCGCAGTAAAGGCTCATTGAAGCCTAAATGCGCCTCTGAAATTACTTCTTTGCAAGACCCTTCTGGCGTGCATACTCTGCTGCGCCGAGTGCGCCCATCAGCTGCGGGTCGGTCTTCAGGT
>CAVJKX010000052.1:0-4244 GCA_963650165.1 bacterium | reverse complement strand
ACCTCTTCAGTCACCTTCGGTGACAGCTTCCCCTCGAAGGGGAAGCCAAGGGTGCAAAACCATTACTGCGCGCTTATGGGATGCGAAACGCTGTAGTTTCCTCCTGCTTTTCGATACCGGGCCACCGGCAATATGCGTATCCGCAGCTGCCTCCGTGCGCCACTGAAAAAGCGCGAAACGTTCTTATTTATTCCGATGTTTCGAACCGGGCTGCCAGAGATAAACGTATAGGTAGGTGCGTTAATGCGCCTCTGAAAAAATCACGAGACAACGTGGACGTTGAGGTGGTCGTAGCTCATCTCGACGCCGTGCTTATCAAAGGCCGTGCGCAGGTTCTCGTTGAGTGCAAAGTACACGTCCCAGTAGTCGCCGGAGGCGCACCATGCGCGGACGGTGTACTCGATGGAGCTGCTGCCGTAGCTCGTTATCGCAACGAAGGGCGCCGGGGTGTCGAGGGTCTTGTCGGTCATGGCGATCGCGTCGAGGCAGGCCGCGCGGACATCCTGCGTTGCGCTGTCGTAGGACGCGGTGACGGGGATGATGACGCGGCGCAGCTCCTCGGCCGAGTGGTTTATTATCTGCGCCGAGGTCACGGTGCCGTTGGGCGCGTAGACGACGCGGTTATCGGTCGTGATTATGCCGGTGTAGAACAGGCCGATGCTCTTGACCGTGCCCTCACGGCCGCCGATCTCGACATAATCGCCGACCTTGAACGGATGCGTGGTCAGTATCGTTATGCCGGAAAAGAGGTTTGACAAAAGCCCCTGCAGAGCAAGCGACAGCGCAACGCCGACGACCGACAGCACCGCGACAAGGCTCGTCACCGGAATGCCGAGCGTGCCCGCGATGATGATGGCGGCGATCGTCCACAGTCCGGCCTTTATCGAGCTGCGGAAAAACGACTTGAGGCTCGCGTCGAGATGGCGGCTCGCGTCGAGGATCTTCCCGAAGGCCCTGCACAGTATTTTGATGGCGATATAGCACAGAAGATAAACTATCAGCGCCGAGATGAGGGAGCTGAGCGAAATATCGCCGACCTTTATTGACGAAAGAGAGTCGAAAAAGCTCATGATCTTAACCCAGCTTCAGCTCGCGGCACGAGCCGCTGCCGAAGGCCTCCTCCATTTCGGATTTGTATTTCGGGAAGAAATCCGCCGGCATGAGCGCCTGAACGCAGCCGGCAAAGCCGCCGCCGTGGACGCGCCACGCGCCTACGCCGTCGAGCAGCTTTGAGCTGAGATACAGCCCGGTCTCCAGCTTGCGGTCGTCGGTCGCGCTCGTGACGATGTTGTTCAGCAGCTGCTCGGACGAGCGGCCGGACTCGTTCATCAGGCGCATATACTCCTGCGCGTCGCCCGCTATGAGCGCATCACGCATTTTGGGAACGCGCGCGTTCTCGTCGAAAAAGTGCTTTGCGCGGCGCACGGGACGGTCGGCGGTGTCCCACTTCTTTGCGTAAAACTCCTCCGGATCGACCTCGCCGAGGAGCTCCTTGCCGAAAAAGCTTGCGATATAGCGCATGTCCGCCGGAATGCGGGCATAGCTCGTATCGAGCCCCGCGTGGCTGCCGCCGGTGTCGGTCAGGCACAGGGTCAGACCCATGCGCGAGAAGTCGGCGTTCACCGGAACGATCTCGCCGGTGAGAAGGTCGAGATACACCGCCTTGCCCAGCGCACATGCGAGCTGATCCATGAGCCCGCAGGGCTTGCCGAAGTGCAGGTTTTCCGCCTGACGCGCGGTGCGGGCTATGGCCTGCGCCTCGAGCTCGTTGTTGTTGTACAGGCCGTTGAATATCCTGCACATGAGCACCGCGAACGCCGCCGACGAGCTCAGTCCCGAGCCCGCCGTGAGCTCGCTGTCAAGCCTTGCGTCGAAGCCGCCGAAGCTTGCGCCTATGTCGTACATTGCGGCGGCCACGCCGCGCACGAGAGCGGCGGACGTGCCGAACTCCTCCGGATGCACGTCAAGATCCAGCAGGTTCACCGTAATATCCGGAAAGCCCGCCGAGGTTATCCGCGCAACGTGCTCAAAATTCGGCTCCGCGACGGCGCGGATGCCCTTATCGACCGCCGATGCAAGCACGCGGCCCTTCTGATGATCGGTATGGTTTCCCGCGAGCTCGGTTCTTCCGGGAGCAAAAAAGCTGTTCATAATGTGTCCTTCTCTCACGGCTCATGGCCGGATATTTTATTTTCTTGCGAGGACCTTTTCTATGCCTGCGGCAACGCCGTCGGCGTCAATGCCGTACTTGGCAAGAAGCTCGTTATAGGGAGCGGACTCGGTAAAGGTATCCTGAATGCCGACAAACTCGGTCGGAACTCCGCAGCCGTTGTACGCGAGCACCTCGGACACGGCGGAGCCGAGGCCGCCGCGGACATTGTGCTCCTCGGCGCAGACTATCGCGCCGGTTTCCTCTGCGCACTTTTTGATAAGCTCTGCGTCGATGGGCTTTATCGAGTACATATCGACAACGCGCACGGAAACGCCGCGCTGCGCGAGACGCTCCGCCGCCTCGATGGCCTTGTGCACCATTATGCCGCAGGCAATGACCGTGACGTCGCTGCCCTCGCGGACGATGCTGCCCTTGCCGAGCTCGAACTTCGTGTTCTCGTCGTACAGGTCGGGGTAGGCCTCGCGGCTCAGGCGCAGGTACACCGGGCCGTAGGTCTCGGCCGCGAACCTGGTCGCCCAGCGTGCCGCAGCGGCGTCGGCCGGAGCGATGACCTTCATGTTCGGCAGAGCGCGCATGAAGGCGATATCCTCGGTGGCGTGGTGGCTTGCACCGTCGAGCGCGTCGGACACGCCGCAGTATGTGCCGCCGAATTTCACGTTGAGGTTTGCATAGCATATCTGATCGCGCGCCGAGAGCAGACCCAGCGTGGTCAGGAACACCGTAAAGGTGTTCACGAACGGGATCTTGCCGCAGGCAGCCATACCGGCCGCCGTTGCGACCATGTTCTGCTCGGCGATGCCCATGTTGAAAAAGCGCTCGGGATGAGCCTTGCCGAATATTGCGCTCTTGGTGGAGCCGGAAAGATCCGCGTCGAGCACGACGATGTCCTTGTTGGTCTCGCCCAGCTCCGCGAGCATCGTACCGTAAACTTCTCTTATCTGCTTAGGCATTTTCCGCACCTCCCAGTTCCTCCATCGCTTTTGCGAAGCTCTCGTCGTCTATCGCCTTGCCGTGCCATGCGCACTTGCCCTCCATGAAGGAGACGCCCTTGCCCTTGACGGTGTTTGCGATGATAACGGTGGGAACACCGACGGCGCCGTCGGCAACGTTTATGCAGAAGTCGAGAGACTCAATGTCGTGGCCGTCGCACTCGAGCACGGTCCAGCCGAAGGACTCCCACTTGCCCGCAAGGTCGCGCAGAGGCATTACCTCGTCGGTAGTGCCGTCGAGCTGCACCTTGTTGCAGTCAACTATTGCGATGAGATTGTCCAGGCCGAACTTGGGAGCGCTCATCGCGGTCTCCCAGATAACGCCCTCGTTGAGCTCGCCGTCGCCGAGAACGGCATAGACCTTGGCAGGGGAGCCGTTGAGCTTGAGCGCCATCGCCATGCCCTGCGCGGCGGGGAAGCCCTGGCCGAGCGGGCCGCCGGCCATTTCGATGCCGGGGGTGTGCATGTTCGGGTGACCCGCAAGGCCGCCCATGCGGCGCAGCGTCATCATTCGCTCGACCGGGAAGAAGCCCTTTTCCGCGAGGTTGCGGTACAGCATCGGGGCGGCGTGACCCTTCGAGAGCACGAGTCTGTCGCGGTCGGGATCGTCGGGCCGGCTCGCGTCGATGTTCATGTGCTCCTGATACAGATACGTCAGTATCTCGCACACGGAAAGCGAGCCGCCGGGATGGCCGGATTGGGCTGCGTGTATCGCAGTCAGAACGTCGATTCTGAAGCGCCTGCAAAGCTCGTTGAGCTCGGCACAGCGCTCGGCAGTTAAAGCCATGTTTTTGTCCTCCGTTTGATAGTTTTTGTCGGTTTTCCACATTATTTATCACTTTATAATATAGAACAAGCCCATAGTAAAGTCAAATATTTTTAGCGGCGTATTTTCAGAGGCGAATTTTCAGAGGCGCATTTAGGCACCTACGGATACGTCAATTGCGACAGCCCGGTATCGAAACATTGGAGAAAATAAAAACGTTTCGCGGAATATTGGTGCGCAGTAATGGTTTTGCACCCTTGGCTTCCCCTTGCGGAGCTTGAGGGGAAGCTGTCACCGAAGGTGACTGAAGAGGTGT
>CAVJKX010000051.1:0-4402 GCA_963650165.1 bacterium | reverse complement strand
AGCCGCAACAATGTTGATAAAAGACAGTGTAGAGTAAATCTGCACTGTCTTTTTCGTGCTTGATATTAATCATATTTCCGGCTTCGCGGGACTACGGAGACCGGCGGAGCTTTGCTATGAGCAGCAGCACGGGGAGGATGACGAACAGTATCGAAAGGCTCATGGCCGGGACGATGAGCTGCGAAATGCTGCGCAGTGCGGCCTCGTTTGACGGGATGAGCGCCGCGGCGAGGGCACACAGTCCGGAGCAGACGGGAATCAGCACGCGGCCGTTTGACATGTCGCACATGCGCGCGCCGCTTTTTTCGGGCCCAAAGCCCAGAACGAGACGCAGAATGTGCGACGCCGAGCACAGCAGCAGCGAGAAAATGACGAAGTCGGACAGCACCCACAGCGCCGCGACGAGCGCGTCGAGGCGTTCGACGGTTTTCATGAGCGTCACGTCGCGCACGGTCGAGAAAAACGGGTGCGAAAACCGCGCGGCGAGCGGTGCGCCGTAGCAGCCGACGATGACCGCGCAGAAGGCGCACAGCAGCAGGCATATGAGCGCAAGCCAGCCCGCGTACCCGGCAAAGCGCCGTCCCCGCAGCGGGGCGCGGTATTCGAGAAACGCCGAGCAGTAAAGCATGCCGCCGTAGATCTCGACCACCGCGAGGCTCGCAAGCAGCAGCCCGCCGGGGCGCGTTCCCGTGAGCGGCAGCAGATTGCTCAGGTCCAGCGAGTCAAGCGACAGGCCGAGCGTGAGCAGCATCACGGCCAGCAGCACCGGCGCGAACACGCGCGATGCGCGCGGCAGCGCCTTGACCGGACCGAGCGCCGCAAGCGTGCCCATCAGCAGCATTGCGGCCATGAAAAACCACGGCCCTGCGGCGGGGTAGATCGTTGAAATGAGCCGGTGTGCGCCCGTGCGGAGTATAAAGCCCGCGGAAAAGAGCTGGAACGCGGCGATCAGGCAGAGCCCCGCGGCGGCGGGAGCGCGTCCGGCGCGGCGCAGCAGCACCTCGGCCAGACCCTCGCCCTCGCGGCGCATTTTCATCAGCGCCGACAGCACGAGCAGGAACACGAGCAGCAGCGGCAGCGCACACAGCGGCGCGATCCAGCTCGCACGTCCGGCGGCCTGCGCGGTCGCCTTCGGCAGCAGCCGCGTCACCGGCGCGAGCGACGCGGCAAAGCACATCGCCTTGAGCTGCCGCCTGTCATATTGGGCCCTGTTTTCGATATCCCGTTCCTCCTTTTTTAGAAGCGCATTTAGTCTGCACCTATACGGCCATTGCGGGTGCCCGGTATCGGGACAATGGGGCAAACCATAACGTTTCGCGTCCCGTGAAATTGTGCCGATTTAGTGCAAATTTCCGTCTGCTCCCATTGCCTTCCCATCAAGGGAAAGGCTTTTTTAGAGGCGCTGCCGCGGCGAGTGGCAGGGTACCCGCAAAAAACGTATACATAGGTGCCTCAATCCGACTCCGAAAGGTCGAGGTGGAAGCTGCGGTCGATGGCGGCGCTGACGCTGACGGTATAGCTCAGGTTGGGGGCTATGAGTGCAAAGCTCCTGCCCGCGCCGCGCAGACGCTTAGGCTCCTGCATTTCGAGAATGCTGCCCAGATGCAGAAAATCACAGCCGGTGTCCGATTGCAGGGCGAGCACCGACTCGACCCAGCCGCGCACCGCAAGCGCGAGCTCACGCTCAAGCACCGCGGGCTCAAAGCCGCCGCGAGCCTCGGCGAGGGAAGCGCCGAGCGTGATATTGAAGGAAACGCCCTCGAGCCCGCCGTCGCCGAAAACGGGCGTTGTCTCGCAGACGGCGCTGTCGAGCAGAAGCGCTGCGTCGCCGAGCGTGACCGGCAGCGAGCCCGTCTCGTTTAGAATGATGCTCACGCCGCGCGCAAGCTCCGCGGGAATTTGTCCGGCCGCGCGGCCGTTATATATAATAGTATAGCCGTCGGGCACGATGGCGGCCTCGCCGCCGTCCCGGGAGACGGTCTTGACCGCGCATATGAGCGCCGCGCCGTTTCGGTCGAGCGACGACACTATCTCGGCGACGGTAAAGACGTGGGCATCGCCGCGCAGGCGCAGATTCTCCGCTACCGCGTGTATGAGCTTCGTCGCGTCGTACCCGTCGCTGCCCGCGCCGGTCACGAGCTCCTCGGCGCTGCCGGAGGACACGGCAAACACCGGTATGCACAGCCGCAGATCCGCGTCGCGCTCGATGCAGTCGAAAAACTGCGCGGTGCCGCTGTCAAGGACGCTCTCGCCGAGGACGATATAGGCTGTGTGGCCGAAAAACAGGCGGAGCCCGCCGCCGTAATGCCGCAGCTCGTCCTGCGCCTCGGTGACGGATGCGGCAGCCGCGCACAGCCGCACGGGCGCCCTGCTTTCACTGCCGCCGGAGCCGGAGCCGCCCTCTGCGGCGGCCGAGAGCCGCACACCGCCGTCTGCGTCAAGATCGAAGCCGAGGGTGCGGACGACCAGGAGCTCGGCGATATCGAGGTAGTTTGAATATATGCCGCCGCCGGAGCAGCCCGAGGCCGTGAGCAGAATGCTCAGCGCGAGCAGCACGGATACGGTTTTTCTCATGCCTGCTTCCTCCTGTCGGGCGTGTTCAGCTCGGGCTCGCGCATTTTCTCCTCCGGCAGCGGCCGCCGCAGGAAGGTACGGCGGAGATTGTGCCGCAGCCCGCCCGACCAGGGCGCGGTGTAGTTGCGGCCGAAGGAGTCGATCGTGCACAGATACCACACGACAAAGCACAGCGATATCACCACGCCGTACAGCCCTGCCGCGATCGCCGCGAGCACCAGCGCGAAGCGGCACAGCCGCAGTGCCGCGCCCAGATCCTGACTCGGCTGCGCGTAGCCCGCGATGCCTGCGGTGGCGACGACGATGACCGCAATGGGCGATATGACCTTCGCCTCGACCGCGGACTGCCCGACGATGAGCGCGCCGATGATGCTCACCGTGTCGCCGATCGGGTCGGGCAGCCGCAGTCCTGCCTCCTGCAGAAGCTCAAAGGCGATGAGCATGCCTGTGAGCTCGAGCGCCGTCGAAAAGGGCACGTCCTGCTTTGATGAGATGATCGAGAGCAGCAGCTGCGTGGGTATCATCTCCTGATGGTACATGGCTACGGCCGTGTAAAAGCCCGGCAGCGCCAGCGCCAGCAGCACCGCCGCCCAGCGTATGACGCTCAGCGCCGAGGATATGGCGCAGTTCTGGCTGTCCTCCTGCGGCACGCGCAGAAATTCCGGGAACGACACCGGCACGAGAAAGGCTATCGGTATGCCGTCGACAATCAGCCCCACGCGCCCGTTGAGAAGCTGCCGCGCGAAGCGGTCGGGGCGCTCGGTGTGCAGCAGCTGCGGGAACATCGAACGCGGCCGGTCAGCGATATACTCCTCGATGATGCCGGTCGAGAGCGCGCCGTCTGTATCTATATTATCTATCCTGCGCTCGAGCTCGGACACCACGGCGGGATCGGCTACTCCGTCAACGTAGAGTATCGCCGCCTGCGTCAGACTCTTGCGGCCGATGAGCGTGCTTTTTATCTTCAGCGCGGGATTTGCGATGCGCCGCCGCACGAGCGCCGTGTCCGTGCGCAGCGTTTCGGTGAAGCTGTCCTTGCCGCCCTTGAGCGACTTCTCCATCGTCGGCTCGCTTATCGAGCGCTGGAGCCGGTCGCTTCGCAGCTCGAAGCATACCGCGCACTTTTCGTCTCCGAACAGCACCGCGCAGCAGCCGCGGCATATATCGTCGACTATATCGCCGAGCCGCGTGCGCTTCTGCGCCTGAGCGCCGTACACCGCGCCCTCGAGCAGCCTCTGCGGCGATACGGCGGGCCCCGCGCGCAGAAGCTCCGTCAGCGGCCGGAGCAGGAGCCCGGAAATGTCGCCGCCGGAGGCCAGACCGTCGAGCCAGCAGACAAAAAGCGTCCTCTCGCCGGCAAGGCCGGGGCGGATATCGCGCGACTGAAAGTCGGAGCAGCCGTCAAATATATTGCGCAGCGTCTGTGCGCTGATGCTGCCCGTGTACGGGCGTTCACTGCGCGGATGCGCTTCGCCGCAGTCTTTATCGCGGCGGATGAAATTCATAAAATCAGCCATATAGTTATTATGCGCAGGCTTGGGCACAATATTTAGTGCCTGCGGAAAAGACGCGAAAAAAGTTGTGAAATTAGTCGAAAAAAGTGTTGACAAACCGTGTACGCGGTGGTATTCTAAGCAAGCGCCTCGGGAGAGAACGCCGCATCGATGCGAGTGCGAAACGAAAAACTTCAAAAAAGTTTGAAAAAAGCTCTTGACAAATGCGAGCCAACGTGCTATAGTAAATAAGCTGTCCGCTGAAAGCGGCGGCGCGAATTGTACCTTGAAAATTAGATAATGTAAGAACAGCTTATGCTAAATAAGCACCGGAA
>CAVJKX010000050.1:0-4413 GCA_963650165.1 bacterium | reverse complement strand
CCCTCGAGCTCCCCCGCTGCGCGGATATCTCTACGCAGCAGCATAGGTTTTTTGACAGTCTCGGTCTGTGCCGTCAAGCCCGACGTGAGCTCCGCCGTTTTAATAAGGAATGTTTTTGACAGGCTCCTGTCCGGGCTTTTTTCATATCTCGTTTGACTTGTGGACGCCGGTGACGGAAAACTCCACCCACTCGGCGACGTTCGTCGCGTGGTCGCCTATGCGCTCGAAATATTTTGCTATCATGAGCAGATCGAGGGCGTACTCCGCGTCGCCGTGCTCTGTGCGTATCATGTCGATGAGCGCGGTCTTGACACTCAGAAAGCAGTCGTCAACGACGTCGTCGTGGTCGATGACGCTTTTTGCAAGGGCGACGTCGCGCTTTATATATGCGTCGATGCTGTCGGTGACCATGCCGATGGCGGCCTCCGCCATGGGGCGCATGGCAAGGCACTCGCTGCCCGTCCTGCCGCCCAGATGCGGTATGATCTCGGCAATGTCCGAGGCCTGATCACCGATGCGCTCAAGGTCGGTTATCATTTTAAGCGCCGCCGATATCTGGCGCAGGTCGCGCGCAACGGGCTGCTGCTGCAGCAAAAGCCGCAGGCACAGCGCCTCTATGTCGCGTTCGTACTGATCTATCTCAAGATCGAGCGGGGCAAGCTTTTTTGCAAGCTCGCAGTCGCCGGAAAGCAGCGCCTTTGCCGAGTTCGCTATCGCCTCTTCGCACATTGCGCCCATAAGCGTGAGCTTTTCGCCGAGCTCCGTGAGCTGGGCGTCGAATTTGCTTCTCATCAGCCGAACCTCCCTGTTATATAGTCCTCTGTGCGCTTATCCGACGGCACGGAGAACAGCCTTTCGGTATTGTCGTATTCCACGAGCTCGCCGAGCAGGAAAAACGCGGTACTGTCGGAAATGCGCAGAGCCTGCTGCATGTTGTGCGTAACGATGACGATGGTGTAGTTTTTCTTCAGCTCCGTTGCGAGCTCCTCGATCTTCGAGGTGGATATCGGGTCGAGCGCACTCGTCGGCTCGTCCATGAGCAGAACCTCCGGCTCTACGGCAAGGGCGCGCGCTATGCACAGGCGCTGCTGCTGGCCGCCCGAGAGGCCGAGGGCGGAGCTTTTGAGCCTGTCCTTTACCTCGTCCCAGATCGCCGCGCCGCGCAGGGAACGCTCGACGGTCTCGTCAAGCTCGGCCTTTTTTCGCACGCCGTGGGTGCGCGGGCCGTAGGCGACGTTGTCGTAAATGCTCATGGGGAAGGGGTTGGGCTTCTGGAACACCATGCCCACGCAGCGCCGCAGCTCGTTTACGTCCGTGCCGGGGGCGTAGATATCTTTATCCTTGTACTTGACCTCGCCTGTTATCTTCACGTCGGGCACGAGGTCGTTCATGCGGTCGAGCGTTTTCAGAAACGTCGATTTGCCGCAGCCGGAGGGGCCGATAAGCGCGGTTATGCTCTTTTCGGGGATCTCCATGCTTATGTTTTTCAGCGCCTGCGACTGTCCGTACCACAGGCACAGCTCGTTTACGCTTATGATGCTGCTCATATGCTTCTCCTCTTCTGATAGTGTTTGCCGATAAGTGTCGCGGCAAGGTTGATGATGACGGTCAGCGCCATGAGTATCGCCGCTATCGCAAAGGCTATGCCGAACTCGCCCCGCTCCTTGGCGTAGACATAAAGTGCGACGGTGAGCGTCGCTCCCGCGTGCGAAAGGCCGTCGGGGAACAGGCTGTAGATATTGTGCGCAAAGCCCGCCGTGAACAGCAGCGCCGCCGACTCGCCGAGGATGCGCCCCACGGAGAGGATGCAGCCGGTTATAACGCCGTCGATGCAGCCGGGGAAAACGACGGTGCGTATGACGCGCCACTTGCCCGCTCCGAGACCGAAGGCGCCCTCGCGCAGGCTCTGCGGGACGGTCTTGAGGCTCTCCTGCGTCGTGCGCATGACCGTCGGCAGGTTCATGATGACGAGCGTCATGGCGCCCGCGCGAAGCGAGGTTTGGTAGCCGAGAAACTCGCAGAAAAACAGCATGCCGACAAGGCCGTAGATTATGCTCGGTATGCCAGAGAGCGTCTCGGCCGCGTATTCTATCGCCGCGACGATGCGGTGATTTTTCGCATATTCCGTGAGATATATCGCGGCTCCGACGCCCAGGGGCAGCACCCACACGAGCGTACCGAGGACGATATAAAGCGTATTGAGTATATCCGGCAGGATGCCGACCGTGCCGTCAAGGTAGCTCGGCTTTGTGGAAAGAAAGTCCCACGATATGTTCGGTATGCCTCTTATGAGCACATAGGCTATGAGAAACAGCACCAGCGCCGAGGTAAGCAGCGCGCACAGGCCGGACAGGGAGCGCATCACGATCTCATAGGCTCTGCGCCTTGCTTTTACGTTTTTATTATCCATTCGACTTGTCCCTCTTCAAAAGGAAATTGAGCGTCGCGTTTATGAGCATGATAAACAGGAACAGCACCAGCGCGATGGAAAACAGCGCCTGGCGCTGGAGGCCCGAGGCATAGCTCATTTCGCTTGCGACGGCCGTGGTGAGAAACCGCACGCTCTGGAAAAGCTCCGGCATGTTCGGCACGTTGCCCGACACCATCATGACGGCCATCGCCTCGCCTATCGCTCTGCCCACGCCGAGGACGACCGCCGCCGCGATGCCGCTCTTTGCCGCTGGAACGGATACGCGGAAATACGTCTCGGTCGGCGTCGCGCCGAGGGCGAGGGATGCATCCTCGTACTCCTTCGGCACGGCCTCGAGCGAGGTCATCGAGACCTTGATGATCGACGGCAGGATCATGATCGCAAGCACGATGATCGCCGCAAGCAGGCTTGCGCCGTCGGCAACGTTAAACACCCTGCGTATGCCCGGAACGAGCACCATCATGCCCACGAGGCCGTACACGACCGAGGGGATGCCCGCCAGCAGCGACACCGCCTCGACTACGACCGCACGCACGCACGGCCGCGCCATTTTCGCCAGATACACCGAGGCCATGAAGCCCACCGGCACGCCGAGGCAGATGGCTCCCGCCGTGCCGTAGATGCTCGTGAGGATAAAGGGCAGAATGCCGTAGCTCGGCTCCGCGGCCGTCGAGGCCCACTTTTTGCCGAACAGGAAGCTGCTCAGCCCTATCTCGCGTATGGCCGGTATGCCGGAGATGATGAGGTATATCGTTATCATCAGCACCGAGGCGACCGTCACGAGCCCGAGGAGCAGGAAGATGGCGTGCACTGTATTTTCAAGCAGATTTTTCGTTTTCGTCTTCATATATTCCAATATGGCGGCCTCTTGAGAGGCCGCCTGTTTCATCTGTTTTACTTACTTCGCAACGGGAACTGCGCCGGCTGCGGTGATGACGTCGTTTGCCGCGGTGCTGGTCGCGTAGTCGAAGAAGGCCTGTGCCGCTGCGGAGAGCTCGGCGCCCTCCTTGGTCACGAGGACGAAGGGACGCTGTACCTCGTAGCTGCCGTCGGATACGGTCGCCTCGGAGGGAGCCACGCCGTTGACGGAGAGCGCCTTGACGCTGTCCTTGACGGCGGCCAGGGATGCATAGCCGATCGCGTTGGGGTTGCCTGCAACGGTGGTGATCACGTCGCCGGTGGAGGTGAGCTCCTGGCGGTACTTGCAGCTATCTGCGGTGCCGGTGATGCTCTCGAAGCCGTCGCGGGTGCCGCTTCCCGCCTCGCGGCCGATGAGGACGATTTCTGCGTCGTCGCCGCCGACGTCCTTCCAGTTGGTGATCTCGCCGGTGTAGATCTTTGCGATCTGCTCAATGGTGAGGTCGGTGACCTTGTTTTCGGGGTTTACGATGATGGCGATGCCGTCGAGCGCAACAACGGTCTCTTTAAGACCGGCGGCCTTCTCGTCGTCCTTGAGTGAGCGGGAGGACAGGCCGATGTCGCAGCGGCCCTCGCTCACGGCGGTGATGCCGGAGCCGGAGCCGGTGGGGTTGTAGCCCACGGTCACGCCGGAATGCTCGTTCTGGAACGACTCCGCCAGAGACATGATGACATTTTCCATCGAGGTCGAGCCGTCTGTGCTGACGCTGCCGCTGATCGCCGCGGAGTCGGTGCTGTCGGGTGTGTCGGTGCTGTCGGCGGTCTTGCCGCAGGCTGCAAACAGCGAAAGCGCCATCAGCGCCGCAAGAGCAATACTTATAAGCTTTTTCATTCAAAAAGCTCCTTTCTTTTTCTTTTGATTTCCGGGTACATCCTTAGCTTATGCCCCGTTTGTCAAATCCGAAAGCAGCCTTTTGTAAAAACAATTTAAAGATAATCCGAAGGCAAATTGAGGCTGTACCTGCGCGGTGCTCGCAGGCGCCCGGCATCGGGCTTGCCGGCGAAATTATGTAGGTTAGTCAATGATAAGTTACAGAGCAGGAAAAGAAAAAAGGATATCGCGA
>CAVJKX010000049.1:0-4525 GCA_963650165.1 bacterium | reverse complement strand
GAGGGGAAGCTGTCACCGAAGGTGACTGAAGAGGTGTAATTAAATCGCGGCGTGAGCCGCTTACATTATGAAAAAAGACAGTGCAGACTATGATCTGCACTGTCTTTTCGTGTTTCGTATAACACATCTTCCGTCAGCTGCGCCAAAAACCGGTACACAAGCCCTTTCCCTGCGGGGTGCGGTGCAGCATGCAGCATATGTATGGTAACGGATAGAATTTTCCGCCAAAAAAATGACGATAATGGCTTGATGTTTGAACCTTTTTATAATAAAATAAATAGACACATAATTCAGTTGGAGAATTACATGCATAGAATAGCAAAATTTGTCATTGACAGCAGAAAGCTGATGCTCGCGCTGTTCATCGCTCTGGCCTGCCTGTCGGTCTACACCTCGCAGCTGACGACGGTCGAGAACGACCTGTATCATTTTCTGCCCGAGGATACCGAAACGCGGCGCGGTCTGAACGCCATGGACGGCCAGTTCACGACCTTTGCGACGGCCGACCTCATGATCGGACACATATCGTATGACGATGCGCTCGCGCTGTCGCAGGACCTCGCGCAGCTTGACGGCGTGCGCTCGGTGAGCTTTGACGACACCGAGGAGCACTACAGGTCCGGCTCGGCGCTGTTTACGCTGAGCTTTACCGGTGATACGGACGACGATGTCAGCAAGCAGGCGCTTGAGAGGGTGAACGCCCTCGCGGCCGAAAGGTACGACAGCGAGGATATCAAGCTCTACACCGAGGTCGGCTTCGACTTCAGCAGTCAGCTTCTGGGCGAGATGCTCATAATCGGTGCGCTGAGCGTCGTTACGGTCATCATTCTGCTGCTGCTGACCTCGCGCAGCTACGCCGAGGTGCCGGTGCTGCTGATAACCTTCGGCATGGCGGCGGCGCTCCAGCAGGGCTCAAACTTCCTGTTTTCGGAGATATCCTACGTCGCAAACTCCGTTACGCTCATTCTGCAGCTTGCGCTTGCGATAGACTATGCGATCATCCTGTGCAACCGCTATGCCGAGGAACGGCAGCTGTTCGAGCCGTATGACGCGGCGATAGAGGCGCTGGCCAAGGCGATACCCGAGATATCCTCGTCCTCGCTGACCACCATCGGCGGCCTCGTGGCCATGACCTTCATGCAGTTCGGCCTCGGCGGCGACCTCGGCAAGGTTCTGATAAAATCAATACTTATATCAATGCTGACGGTGTTCCTGCTCATGCCGGGGCTGCTCGTCATGTTCAGCCGCGCGATAGACAAAACGCGCCACCGCAGCTTCATGCCGAATATAAACGCGGTCGGACGCTTTGCGTGGAAAACGCATAAGATAGTGCCGCCGGTGTTTATCCTCGTCGCGGCGGCCGCGTTCTGGTTCTCGAGCATGTGCCCGTATTCGTACAACTACAGCGACGATCTGCCCCTGCGCCTGAACGACTCGCAGAAGGCGCATCAGGAGATCATAAACACCTTCGGAAACAAAAACATGATGGCGCTCGTCGTACCGACGGGGGACTACGAGACGGAGGCGAAGATGCTCGACGAGATATCGGAGCTCGACCACGTCTCGTCCGTTCTGGGCATCGCCTCGGTCAGGGCGGCCGGCGACTACCGGCTCAGCGACAGGCTCAGCATCGCGGAGTTTTCCGAGCTTGCGGGGCTTGACGATACGACGGCCTCGGCGCTGTTCGTGTTCTACGCCGCGCGAAACGCCGATTACGACCAGGTGCAGGAGAATATGCGCGAGTACAAGGTACCGCTCATAGATCTGTTCCTGTTCCTGCACGATATCGCCGAGGACGGCAGCATAGAGCTTGCGCAGGACAAGCTCGACATGATAGAGAGCCTGTACACCCAGCTTGCCGACGCAAAGAAGCAGCTTCAGGGCAAAAAATACAGCCGCATGCTCGTATATTCGGACACGGCCGTGCAGTCGGACGAAAGCTATGCGCTCATCGAAAAGATCCACAATATAGCCGAGAGCTATTACGGCGGGGATGTTTACGTCACCGGCGACGCGACGGCCTCGCGCGACCTGAAGGATTCGTTCTCGACGGATAATATAATGGTAAGCGCGCTGTCGGCGCTGTTCGTGGTGCTGGTTATAATGTTCGTGTTCCGCTCGGCGGGACTTTCGGTGCTGCTCATAGCGATCATCCAGGGCAGCATCTGGATAAACTTCTCGATATCGTATTTCACGCAGAGCCCGGTGTTCTTCGTCGGGTATCTGATAGTCAGCGCCATACAGATGGGCGCGAACATAGACTATGCCATAGTCGTCTCGAACCGCTATCTTGAGCTGCGCGGGCAGAGAGTTTCGCGCCGCAGGTCGATACGGCTTGCCCTCAACGGTGCGCTGCCTACGCTTGTCACGAGCGGCAGCATCCTCGTCATTGCGGGCCTGCTCATCGGCTTTATAAGCAGCGAGAGCATAATTTCGGTCATCGGCCTCGTGCTCGGACGCGGAACGATAATATCGCTGCTGCTGGTGCTGTTCGTGCTGCCGCAGACGCTCGTCTGGGGCGACCGCTTCATCGCACGCACGACGCTCAAAAAGCGCCTGCCGCGCCTGCGTCCGCTGTTTAAAGAGGATATAGACGAGATAGCGCAGAAGCACAGAAAGGTTTAAAAACGCCGCAGGCAGCGGGGGGAAAGGCTGCCGCGGCCGGAGAAAGGAACGTAAACAAGATGAAAAGAACGCTGTTACTTATCATGAGCATACTGCTCGCGGCAAGCTCCGTTTTCGGCGTCATCGCCGCAGGCAGCGGCTCGGACGAGCTGTCGGACGTCCTGCGCTTCAAGCGCGGACAGCGCGCCGACATCACCGACTTTGTCGATGCTCTCGAAACGCGCGTTGCCGAGCTGCGCGAGACGGAGGAAAACCGCACCGAGGACGAAAAGGACTACACCGAGTCCGTCGTTACCGATCAGAAGGGCACCGAGCAGCTCAACGCAGGTCAGCAGCAGTACGACGCGGGCGCCGCGAAGATCGCGCAGGGCCAGTCCGAGTACGACGCGGCCGAGGCGCAGTACAACGCAAAGCTTGCCGAGTATCAGGCGGCCGAAAAGCGCCTGAGCGAGGGCGAGGCGCAGCTGAACGAGGCGAAGGCTCAGCGCGACGAGGCGCAGAAGAAGCTCGACGAGGCAACGCCGTCATACGAGCGGGCAAAGCGCGTTTTCGACAGGATCGACAGCCTCGGCATGACCCGGCTGGAGTCGGTCGTGAACGGGATACTTTCGCAGTTCGGCTTCACGACGCTCGACGAGGCCCGTGCCGCGATGAAGGAATACGAGGACGGTCAGGCGCAGCTTGCCGCCGCAAACGAGCAGATAGCCGCCGCCGAGCAGGAGATAGAAAACGGCAAGACCCAGCTTGCCTCGGCGAAGGTGCAGCTCGATAACGGCAAGGCTCAGCTCGATGCCGCGAAGGCGCAGCTCGACAGCGGCAAGGCGCAGCTGGCAACTGCAAAGCAGCAGCTCGACGCCGGTCAGCAGCAGCTCAACGACAACGTCGAGAAGATGAACGAGCTCAAGGACACGCTCACCGAGCAGGACGACGCGGAGGCGGCGGTCAAGTCCGGCATCGCGCTGCTCATGGAAAACGAGGGCATCGCCTCGCGCGTGAGCGACGAGAGCGACTACGAGGCGGTGCTTCAGGCCGCGCGCGACTATGTCGAGGAGGACGTTGAGAGCATGAACGCCGAGCTCGACCTGCGCAAGAACCTGTATAACAGTCTGCGCATCATAAGCATCATCGGCATTATCGCCGGCGTTATCGGCGTGCTCGCGGCACTCAAGCCCAACAGAACGCGCACGTTCGCGGCGTCCGCAGCCTCCGGCGTGACCGCCGTCGCCGCACTGGCGCTTAATATCTACGGCCTGTCAAACAATTACCGCAGCTTTGTCTACGCCCTTGAGGACGGCTCGGGCAGCGGCAAAACGCAGCTTATCGCAATGCTCGTGCTGCTGGGCGTGTCGGTGCTTGCGGCGATCGCTGCGCTTCTGTGCAGCCGCACCTACGCCAATGTCGTAAACGGCAGGGAGCGGCCGCAGTATGTGCGCCCGTCGGAGGCATTCACCGGCGGTGCGTCCGCGCACGGTGATGCAGACGACGATGACGATGACGAGATCGACGATGACGATGACGATGAAGAGCCCGAACCTGCGCATAAGTCCGCGCCGTCACCGGAGGATATAGACGAGCTCACCGAGCAGACCCGCCGCCTCAACGAGGAGGCCGAGAAGCTCGAGGCCGAGGCGCGGCAGAACGATTACGAGAAGGCGCGTCAGGAATACGAGGAGGCCCGCCGCCGCTTCGAGGCCGCCCGCCGCGGCGTATCCGGCCAAGACAAGTAGTTTCAGAGGCGCATTTAGGCTGTACATATACGCATATTGCGTCAGCCCGGTATCGAGACGCAGGCATAAATAAGAACGTTTCGCTGCCCATCAGTGCGCAGTAATGTTCCGCACCCTTGGCTTCCCCTTCGAGGGGAAGCTGGACAGATTATCATATGAAGTGCAACAGGTAA
>CAVJKX010000048.1:0-5226 GCA_963650165.1 bacterium | reverse complement strand
GGTTTTGCACCCTTGGCTTCCCCTTCGAGGGGAAGCTGTCACCGAAGGTGACTGATGAGGTGTTTATAAATCGCGGCGTGAGCCGCAACAATGTTGATGAAAGACAGTGTAGATTTTTTAGTCTGCACTGTCTTTTTCACGCTTAATATTGGATTAAGTCCCCTAAATGAAATTTGTGTTTGCCTGGCGGCAAAGGATTTATTGACACCTCATCCGGCTCGCTTACGCGACCCACCTTCCCCTCAGGCTCCGCAAGGGGAAGGCAGGGCGTTAGCCGCTTACATTGAAAAAAAGACAGTGCAGAGTTTGTCTGCACTGTCTTTTTATCATAATGCCGCTTATATTACAGCTGCTTCTGAGCGTTGATCTTGACGCCGGGGCCCATGGTGGAAGCGGTGACGCAGGACTTGATGTACTGGCCCTTTGCCGCTGCGGGCTTTGCCTTGATGATGGCGCCGATGAGAGCTGCGTAGTTCTCATACAGCTTGTCTGCGCCGAAGGATACCTTGCCGATGGGACAGTGGATGATGTTGGTCTTATCCAGACGGTACTCGACCTTACCGGCCTTGGACTCCTTGATAGCCTGGGCGATGTTGGGGGTGACGGTGCCTGCCTTGGGGGAGGGCATCAGGCCCTTGGGGCCGAGGACCTTACCGAGGCGGCCGACGGTACCCATCATGTCGGGGCTTGCGATAACGGTATCGAACTCGAACCAGTTCTCCTTCTGGATCTTCTCGACGAGATCCATGCCGCCGGCGTAATCAGCGCCTGCCGCGAGAGCCTCTTCCTTGCGCTCGTCCTTGCAGAATACGAGGACGCGGACGGTCTTGCCGGTGCCGTTGGGAAGAACGATCGCACCGCGGACCTGCTGGTCTGCGTGACGGCCGTCAACGCCGAGCTTGACGTGCAGCTCGACGGTCTCGTCGAACTTTGCCTTGCTTGCCTTTATTACCAGGCCGAATGCCTCCATGGGATCATAGAGGGCCTGCTTATCTATGAGCTTTGCGCTCTCTTTATAATTTTTACCTCTAAACAATTTCGTTTCCTCCTAATAATGTGGTTGAGTCGGAATAAATCCTCCCACTTATGCCTTTCCTCAGTCGCCGACGAGGACGCCCATGGAACGGCAGGTGCCTGCGATCATGCTCATCGCCGACTCGATGTCGGTGCAGTTGAGGTCAGGCATCTTCTGCTCTGCGATCTTGCGGAGATCTTCCTTGCTGATGGTAGCGACCTTGTCCCTCTGGGGAACGCCGGAAGCGGTCTCGATGCCGCAGGCCTTCTTTATCAGCAGTGCCGCGGGGGGAGTCTTGGTGATAAAGGTGAAGCTGCGGTCGGAGTAAACGGTGATGACGACAGGGATCATCATGCCCATGTCGCCCTTGGTGCGCTCGTTAAAATCCTTGGTGAACTGGCCGATATTTACGCCGTACTGACCAAGTGCAGGGCCTACAGGGGGAGCCGGAGTCGCCTTTCCTGCGGGAACCTGGAATCTGACATATCCAACTATTTTCTGTGCCATTATTCAGCACCTCTTTCTTATTATTCTTTGATTTCCTCGACCTGATCGAGCTCGAGGTCGACGGGGGTCTCTCTGCCGAACATCGAAACGACGACGCGGACCTTGTCCTGCTCGGGCGATATCTCCTCGACCGTGCCGAGGAAGCCTGCAAGCGGACCGTCGGTGACCTTGACGGTGTCGCCGATCTGATAGCCCGTGACGATCTCGTGACGCTCTATGCCGAGATCATATATCTCCTGCTCCGTGAGCGGAACGGCCTTGCCGCCTGCGCCGACGAAGCCGGTTGCACCGCGGACGTTGTGGATAAGATGCCAGCTGTCATCTGTCAGCACCATCTTGCACAGAACGTAGCCGGGGAACACCTTGCGCTCGACAGTCTTTTCGACGCCGTCGGTGATCTCGGTCACGGTCTCCAAGGGTATCCTGACCTCCTGGATCAGATCCTGCATCCTGCGGTTTTCGGCAGCCTTCATGATCGCTGCCGCAACTGCGTTTTCATAACTTGAATAGGTATGGATCACATACCACTTTGCGTCCTCTGCCATGGTCACTAACCTGCCAGCTCGAAGATGACGTTAACGACCAGACCCGCCAGCTCGTCAAATCCCCAAAGGACGACGGCGGCAAGCGCCATAACGAAAAGCGCAACACCGGTGTTCTGCGCAAGCTGCTTCGGGGTCGGCCATACGACCTTCTTCAGCTCGCTCTTGAGCTCGCGGAACCATTTACCGATGCGCTGGAAAAAACCAAGTTTTTTCTCTTCCTTCTTGACGGCGTTGGTGTTTTTGACAGGAGCAGCTTTTTTCTTCTCTTCAGCCATTTTTTACACTCATCCTTTCAGAAAGTTACTTGGTTTCAACGTGCTTGGTGTGCTTTCTGCAGAAGGGGCAATACTTGCTTCTCTCAAGCTTCTCGGAAGTATTCTTCTTGTTCTTGACAGTGTTGTAATTCCTCTGCTTGCACTCGTCACATCTCAGTGTGATCTTGACTCTGTTGTCAGCCATACTTTTCGGCACCTCCTATTTTATTTATCCGCCTTACGGTGCGGATATTTGCCTCCCTGTATGGGAACCGGATCCCTGTCCGCGCGAAATTACGCGCACGAAAAAAGACCTCTCGTCCGACAGGTAATCAATAATATACCATACATATATAAAAAGGTCAAGCTTTTTAAGCCCCGCAAAAGCAAATAAAAAACTGCCGCTCCAAGGGCGGTGCAGCATGGGGATAAGCCGCCCTGTAAAAAGCATTTTGCCCCGTGGCTTCGTTGAAAATGCTCGAAATATATCTCCATTATTCCTGCGCTTTTCGCCTCGCCACAGAACAAAATCCAATTTTACAGGGTGCATGCAGTTTTGAGCGAGATATTTTTCGTTCAGGCAAAATAACAAAATCTCGGCAATACTTTGTGTATTACCGAGATTTTTTATGAAGTATGGGCGGAAAAGATCCGCTCAAAACCGGCTTATCCCTGTGCTGCACCGCCCAAGGGAACGGCAGTTGAATGTACTCGATCAGCGCTTGGAGAACTGCGGTGCGCGACGGGCGAAGCGCCTGCGGCACTTCGTGGCGCGGATGTCCCCACTCGCTCGCCCGTGCAGGCACGGGCAACCGCTCGGGGATGACAAAAGCCGCCCGCCGCAAATAAAAAGACTGCCGCTCCATGGGAACGGCAGTTGAATGTACTCGATTAACGCTTCGAGAACTGAGGTGCGCGACGGGCGGCTTTGAGGCCGTACTTCTTACGCTCTTTCATTCTCGGGTCGCGGGTCAGGAAGCCTGCGGCCTTGAGGGATGCGCGGTAGCTCTCGTCGACGAGGAGCAGTGCGCGGGAGATGCCGTGACGGATGGCGCCGGCCTGGCCGGAAACGCCGCCGCCGTGGACGGTTGCCTCGATGTCGACCTTGCCGACGGTGCCGGTGGTGACCAGGGGCTGGCGAACGATGAGCTTCAGGGTCTCGAGACCGAAGTAATCGTCGATATCACGGCCGTTGATGGTGATGACACCGGTGCCGTTGGGGATGAGGTGGACGCGCGCGACGGACTGCTTTCTGCGTCCGGTGCCGTACATATACGGTCTTTTGCACTTATAAGTTGCCATATTCTCTTCCTCCTATTAGCGATCCCAAACTTCGGGCTTCTGTGCTGCGTGGGTGTGCTCTGCACCGGCGAAGATGCGCAGGCGCTTGAGCTGCCACTGGGCGATGGTGTTCTTCTGAAGCATGCCGCGGACTGCCAGGCGCATTGCCAGCTCCGGGCGCTTTGCCATCAGGTGCTTGTACTGGGTCTCCTTCAGGCCGCCGACCCAGCCGGAGTGAGTACGGTAGTACTTCTGCTCGAGCTTCTTGCCGGTCAGGACTGCGTCCTTGGCGTTGATGATGATGACATAGTCGCCGCAGTCAACGTGCGGAGTATAAGTGGTCTTGAGCTTGCCGCGAAGCAGATCGGCGGCAGTCGCAGCAGTCTTGCCGAGGGGCTTGCCTGCCGCATCAAGGACGTACCATTTTCTTTCAACGGTCTCCTTGGTAAGCATTGTCGTGGACATATTTGTGCCTCCAAAAAATTAAATATACTTTGACATTTTAACGGGGCGCTATTAAAATACTTACGTCTGAAAATAAGGTGCTTTAACAGCGTGCCTTACTTTTATACCACAGTGACGGAACGGTGTCAACACCCGTTTTAATTCTCGTTTCAGAAACTCGCAAATGCTCGCAAATGCTCCCGAAAGCTGCCTGATGCTCCGTTCCGATTTTAAATGTTGCGAGGTACATTATTATGGATATACGCGCACTCAACGAATTTTCAGGGATCATCCGCAAGGCCGTGGACGATTACGGCATGATAAACGAGGGCGACAAGGTCGCCGTCGGCGTGTCCGGAGGCAAGGACAGCATGCTGCTCCTGCTTGCGCTCAGGCACCTCCAGAGCTACTATCCCAAGCACTTCGAGCTCGAGGCGATCACCATCGAGCTCGGCTTCGAGGGCATGGATTTTACGCCCGTGCGCGAACTGTGCGCGGAGCTCGGCATACCCTACACCTGCCTGAAAACCGATATCAAGGAGATAGTTTTCGACGTGCGCAAGGAGGATAACCCCTGCTCGCTGTGCGCGAAGATGCGGCGCGGTGCGCTCAACGACGCGATACGCGCGCGCGGCATATCAAAGCTCGCGCTCGGCCACCACTTTGACGACGCGGTCGAGACCTTCCTCATGAGCCTGCTGTTCGAGGGACGCCTGAGCTGCTTCAGGCCGGTGACCTACATGGACCGCAGCGGCGTTACGCAGATACGCCCTCTCATCTACGCCGGCGAGCAGAAGATCATTAATCTTGCGGACGCGCTCGACATTCCCATCGTCGAAAACCCCTGCCCGCAGGACAAGGCCAGCAAGCGCTACGAGATAAAGCAGCTCATCAGGACCCTCTCGCTGACCTATCCCGACATGAAATCCAAGGTCTTCGGCGCAATGCAGCGCCTCCCCCTCCCCGGCTGGGGAATTTCAGAGGCGAATTGAGGCTGTACCTATACGCATATTGCGGGTGCCCGGTATCGAGACAACGGAAGAAACTACAGCGTTTCGCATCCCTGTATGCTGACCGGTGACGTACTATATCAATCTTCATTCGCAGAAGCGGAGCTTCTGCGCCCTGCCTTCCCCTTGCGGAGCCTGAGGGGAAGGTGTCGGCGACAGCCGACGGATGA
>CAVJKX010000047.1:0-5991 GCA_963650165.1 bacterium | reverse complement strand
CGGAGCCTGAGGGGAAGGTGTCGGCGACAGCCGACGGATGAGGTGTCAATAAATCCTTTGCCGTCAGGCAAACACAAATTCCATTTAGGGAACTAAATCTAATATTAAACGTGAAAAAGACAGTGCAGACTATGATCTGTACTGTCTTATTTCATAATGTATGCGGCTTGCGCCGCAATTTGATTACACCTCTTCAGTCACCTTCGGTGACAGCTTCCCCTCGAAGGGGAAGCCAAGGGTGCGGAACATTACTGCGCAATCGCGTTACGCGGCAGTGTTCTTATTTTGTCGGCAGTTTCGATACCGGGCTACCAGAGATAAACGTATCCGATACTGCGTCAGTGCGCCTCCAAAAACCCGAAGCCGGCGACTTCGGAGGCGGGGAGTGAGAATACGATGGTGCCGGCCTCGGTGTCGGGACCCGCTTTGGCGACGACGGAGGCCATGATCTCCGACTTCTGCGCGGCGGCCGCGACTATGAGCACGACCTCCTTTTCGGACGCGAGGGTGATGTTGTAAAACCTCGGGTCCTTCTGGCCGGTACCCTTGCCGTGCAGGGTCGTACCGCCGCGCGCACCGGCTGCGCGGGCAGCGTTCATGACCATGTCGGTGCAGCCCTCGTTGGTGATCGCGACGATGAGCTCGTATGCAAAGCCCATGGGCGGAGCCTGCTTTACGTTTTTGCTGTCCTGATTAAGATATGCCAAGGCCTTTCCTCCTCCAATACTTTTTACCGGCACGGCGATGACTATGCCGTGTCCCGGAACGCCGAGATGCAGCCTGCGCCGCTGCCCGTCGATGAGCTCGCGGGTCTTGTCTTGATCGGCGACGGTCATGACGACGCGCTTATCCCTCGACTCGATGCCGAGCAGATCCATCATGCTCTGCACCGCCGTGCCGCGCCCGTGCATGACCACCGTCATCGGCAGATGCAGCTCTTCGCATATGCCGCACAGCGCGTCGAGCGCCTCGGGGTTAATTATTGATATGACGTAGTTCATACAGCATCCTCCCATAGCTCGATGATCTCAAGATCGCCGTAGACCTCCTCGGGCGCTTCGGCCAGCTTCGCGCGCTTTTCAAACAGCACGCCGACGACCTGGATCGACAGCAGCGGCATCATTGCGACCATTGCGACCACGCCGAAGGCGTCGCTGAGCACATTGCCGCCGAGGGCGATCGACGCGCCCATCATGAATTGCAGCATGAAGGTCGCGGTCATGGGTCCGGACGCAACGCCGCCGGAGTCGAAGGCAATCGCCGTGTAGATATCCGGCACGAAAAACGACAGGGCAAGCGCCGTTGCGTAGCCGGGAACGAGGAACCACATTATGCTTATGCCGGTCACGACGCGCAGCATCGCAAGCCCCATCGCAAGCGCGATGGCGACCGAGAGGCTGAGCTTTATCGCCCTGCCGGGTATGGCGCCCGCGCTGACCTGCTCGATCTGCTTTTCGAGCACGCCGACGGCCGGCTCGGCGGAGATGATGAACCAGCCCAGCAGCATCGACAGCGGTATCAGCAGCCACTTTGCGGAGCTTGCGGCAAGCGCCGCGCCGAGAGATGCGCCGAGGGTCGAGAAGCCGACGTTCACGCCGGTGAGAAACAGCACGAGCCCGACATAGGTGTAGACGATGCCGATGAGTATCTTCGCAAGCGGTCTGCCGTGCAGACGCAGCAGGCAGAACTGAAAGACGAGGAATATCGCAACTATCGGCAGCAGCGCTATCGCCATCTCGCCCATGTATGCCGGTATGGCCGACAGGAAGGCCGCGCCGATCTCGCGCGTGTCGGCAAAGGCCGCGGCGCTTATCCCGGCCACCGCCTCGCTGTCACCGTGGAAAAATCCGAGGATGAGCACCGAGAGTATGGGGCCGACAGAGCACAGCGCGACAAGGCCGAAGCTGTCCGCCTCGGCCGCGCGGTCGCTTCGGATCATCGAAACGCCGAGCCCCATCGCAAGGATGAACGGCACCGTCATAGGCCCCGTCGTCACGCCGCCGGAGTCAAAGGCTATGCTGAGGAAATTGCGGTCGGTAAAGGCCGCCAGCGCGAATATGAGCCCATAGCAGCCGATGAGCAGCCATCTGAGGCTCGCACCGCTGAGTATGCGCATCATGCACACCGTCATGAAGAAGCCGACGCCCACGCCGACGGTTACGAGCAGCACGCTGCTTTTTATGTGCGGCACCGTCTGCGCGAGCACCTGCAGGTCGGGCTCGGCAACGGTTATCGCAAAGCCGAGAAGGAAGCTCACGCCGAGTATGAGCGGCAGATTTTTGGTTTTCGTGAGCGCCGTGCCGATCTTCGTGCCGATCGGCATCATCGCCTGCTCCGCGCCCAGCGAGAACAGGCCCATGCCCAGAACGATCAGCAGCGCGCCTATGAGAAAGCACAGCAGCAGGTCTGCCCGCATCGGCATCACGAACAGGCACAGCACGACGACGATCGCGGCTATCGGCAGCACGGACACCGCCGCCTCGCGCGTCTTTTCGGCTATCGCCGTGCGGTTGGATTCGAAATTGACTGATTTTCTGATAATACCACCCCTTAAAATTCATCGGAGGTCAGCGCCTCGAGCATCTTCTGCTGAAGCCGGACGTACTCTCGTGCGTCGTCCTCGCCGAGCGAGCGCAGCGCGGCCGCGACGCGCCCTATGGCCTCGCGCCGCCTTTCGTGTATGAGCTCGCGCCCGGAGTCGGTGAGTGAAACGATAACGCGCCGCTCGTCGTGCTCATCCGTGCGCCGCTGCACAAAGCCCTTCTGCTCAAGGTGCTTCAGAAGCGCCGCAATGCGCGCCGACGACACGCCCATGCTCCGGCTCAGCTCCGAGGGACAGCTCGGCGCGTCGCGCAGCAGCAGGCTCAGCGCAAAAAATTCCCCGCCGCAGGCGTCAATGACCGCCTCGCCCGCGGGCATATGGCTCAGCTGTGCCCTGACCGACAGCATCTTTTCCGCAAGAACGGTGTAATCCATCCGCTTGGCCTCCGATAGCTAATACTGTTAGATAAATGATATCATAAAATTCCCCTCCGCGCAAGCGCATGAGGCATTAATTTTTCATAAGGCTTTGATTTTTGCTGTTGACAATCGCGCTTTCGACGCGTAAAATAGCGAAGAATTCAGATGTCTTTAAAATGGTACAGAGATGCCGATAAGATGTGGATGCTTTAATTTTGCACGCCCGGGAACTCGTAACCATTATCTGGTTGCGGGCTTTTTTTACGGCTTTTTGCGGGATGATGCCGTCTGCTCAGGACTTCTGAAAAATTTCTGTTCTGCGAAAATGCAGGGAAAGGAAGCTATCATGTCCAAAAAGCAAACTGCCGCGCCGGACGCGGACTACACCAACGAGAGCGTGCCCCAGAAGGCGCGCAAGGGCTTCTGGCCGATGTTCTTCATCATGCTCGGCTTCACCTTCTTCTCGGCCAGCATGTGGACCGGCGTTGACCTCGCAAACGGCCTCGACCTCAAGGGCTTTGTTACCGTCATTCTTCTCGGCGGCGTCATTCTCGCCGCATACACCGGCGCACTCGGCTACATCGGCTGCAAGAGCGGCCTGTCGTTTGACCTGCTTGCCCGCCGCGCCTTCGGCGTGAAGGGCTCGTATCTGCCCTCGGCGCTGATAGCGCTCACGCAGATCGGCTGGTTCGGCGTCGGCGCCGCGATGTTCGCCATTCCCGCCGCGCAGGTGCTCGCGCCCGACTCGACGGTGCTGCCGTATCTGCTGGTGCTGGCGGTCGGCGTGTGCATGACCACCTCGGCATACTTCGGCATCAAGGGTCTGGAGATCGTCTCCTACATATCCGTTCCCCTCATCGCCATCCTCGGCACCTATGCAATGGTCACCGCGACCGTGCAGGGCGGCGGCCTGACCGCGATCTTTGAAAAATCCACCGGCGGCCTGACGATATTCTCCGGCGTGGGGCTGGTCATCGGCTCCTTCGTCAGCGGCGGTACCTCGACCCCGAACTTCACCCGCTTTGCAAAGAGCAGCAAGTCCGCGGTGTGGACGACCGTCATCGCATTCTTCATCGGCAATACCCTGATGTTCTGCTTCGGCGGCGTATCCGGTGCGTTTGCCGGCAATAACGATATCTTCTGGGTCATGATCGAGCTCAACCTCGGCGTGTTCGCCTTCCTCGTGCTCGGCGCGAATATCTGGACGACCAACGACAACGCGCTGTACACCGGCGCGCTGGGCCTTGCCAACATCACCGGCAAAAAGAAAAAGCCCATGGTCATCGTCGGCGGCGTAGTCGGCACGCTGACGGCCATCTGGCTGTACTATAACTTCTGCAACTGGCTGACGCTTCTGAACGCAACTCTCCCCGCGATCGGCGTCATCCTCATCATGGACTACTTCCTCGACCGCAAAAAGTACGAGGGCAGGGAGCCCGAGCACAACAGCGTCAACTGGGCGGCGCTCATCGGCGTCGTCGCGGGCGCGGTCGTCGGCAATCTGACCGGCGGCAACATCATCCCCGGCTTCAGCTTCGGCATCGCGGCGATAAACAACATGGTCGTTGCCGCTGCCTGCTATCTCATCGGCGGACTGATCCGCAAGTCGGCAAAGAGCGAGGACAAGAGCTATGCTGTATCGTAATCTGCACATCGAAAACTCGGCCGAGCCGAGCGACATCCGCGTCGAGAACGGCGTATTTACCGAGATCGGCACGGGGCTTCAGCCGCACCCTGACGAGCAGGTGCGCGACTTCGGCGGAGCCCTCGCTCTGCCGCCGTTTATCGAGAGCCATGTGCATCTGGACACCTGCCTGACGGCGGGAGATCCGGTGTGGAACATGTCCGGCACGCTCTTCGAGGGCATCGAGTGCTGGGCAAAGCGCAAGGAGAAGCTCACGAAGGCCGACGTGCGCGAGCGCGTGAACAGAGCGGTGCGCATGTACGCGGTGCACGGCGTGCAGCACATCCGCACGCACGTTGACGTAACCGACCCCAAGCTCACCGCGATGGAGGCCATGCTCGAGCTGCGCGAGGAGCTGCGCGGCGTGATGGACATCCAGATCGTCGCCTTTCCGCAGGAGGGCATCGAGAGCTACCCCAACGGCAGGCGGCTGCTCGAGGACGCGGTGCGCATGGGCGCAGACTGCGTGGGCGCGATACCGCACTTTGAGTTTACGCGCGAATACAGCGTGTCGTCGCTCAACTTTGCCATGGAGCTTGCCGAAAAGTACGATAAGCTCGTCGACGTGCACTGCGACGAGATCGACGACGAGGCCTCGCGCGGTCTGGAAACGCTGGCTGCGCGCGCATATGAAAGCGGTCTTGCCGACCGCGTTACGGCCAGCCACACCACGGCCATGCACTCGTACAACAACGCCTATGTGCAGCGCCTGATGCGTCTGCTCAAGCTCAGCGGCATAAACTTCGTCTCAAACCCGCTGGTAAACACTCATCTCCAGGGGCGCATCGACACCTACCCCAAGCGCCGCGGCATAACCCGCGTCAAGGAGCTCACCGAGGCCGGCATAAACGTCTCCTTCGGCCAGGACGATATCTTCGACCCCTGGTACCCGATGGGCACCGGCTCTCTGCGCGAGGCCGTGCTCATGGGGCTGCATGTGTGCCAGATGATGGGCTATGAGGATATCCTCGGCTCCTACCGCTTCATCTCGACAAATGCGGCAAAAACGCTGCATCTCGGCGACGGCTACGGCATCCGCGTCGGAAACCCCGCCGACTTCATCGTCATGGACGCGCCGAACTACTACGATGCGCTCAACCGCAGCGCCGTCGTGCTCCTGTCGTGCAAAAACGGCCGCACCCTCGCCGAAACCACCCCCGCCGTTTCTTCTGCGCTTTTTTAGAGGCGCATTGAGGCACCTACGGATACGGATGTTGCGGGCGCCCGGTATCGTTACAATGGCATAAATAAGAACGTTTCGCGCCCTATTAGTGCGCAGTAATATTGTGCGCCCTTGGCTTCCCCTTCGAGGGGAAGCTGTCACCGAAGGTGACTGAAGAGGTGTC
>CAVJKX010000046.1:0-6844 GCA_963650165.1 bacterium | reverse complement strand
TATATATTACGACAGCAGTACGGCGTCGGTCTCCTCCTGGACGCCCGCCTTTTCGGCGAAGCGCTCGAGAAGGTCGGCCTTTGTCAGGCGGCTTTTTTCCTCGCCGGATATGTCGAGGACTATGCGGCCTCTGTCCATCATGATAAGGCGGTTGCCGTGACGGATGGCGTCGGTCATGTTGTGCGTGATCATGAGCGCGGTGAGCTTATTTTCGCTGATGATCTTGTCGGAAAGCTCAAGCACCTTTTTTGCCGTGCCGGGGTCGAGGGCCGCAGTGTGCTCATCCAGAAGCAGCAGCTTCGGGGTCTGAAGCGACGCCATGAGCAGCGTCAGCGCCTGACGCTGGCCGCCGGAGAGCAGACCGACCTTGGCTGTGAGCCGATCCTCAAGGCCGAGGCCGAGGGTCGCGAGCTTTTCACGGTAGGCCTCGCGCTCTGCGCTCGTCACGCCCCATTTCAGGCCGCGCTTTTTGCCGCGGCGCATGGCCAGCGCGAGGTTCTCCTCGATCTGCATGTCGGGCGCGGTGCCCATCATGGGGTCCTGGAACACGCGGCCGATGTATTTCGCGCGCTTGTATTCGGGCATGCCGGTGACGTCCTCACCGTCGATGAGTATCGCGCCGGAATCGACCGGCCACACGCCCGCAACGGCATTCAGAAGCGTGGACTTGCCCGCGCCGTTGCCGCCGATGACGGTGACGAATTCGCCGTCGGCGAGGGTGAGGCTGAGGTTTGAAAGCGCGCGCTTTTCGTTTATTGTCCCGGGGTTAAAGGTCTTTGAAACGTTTTTTATCTCCAGCATTATGCCTCGCTCCTTTCGCTTGCCGCTCTTTTGCCCGAACGTGAAAACGAGCTTTTCGACCTTGCCTTGAGCTGCGGTATCGCAAGGAATATCGCAACGATGACGGCGGTGAACAGCTTCAGATCGTTCGGATCGAGCTTGAGCCACAGAATAACTACCATGACGGCGTAGTAGACAATGCCGCCGAAGATGATAAAGCCGAGCTTCACGGCGAAGTTGCAGCCCTTGCTGAATATCGCGTCGCACAGGATCTCGCCGATGACGATGGCCGCAAGGCCGATGACGATCGCGCCGCGCCCCATGCTGACGTCGGCGGTGCCCTGGAACTGGGTCATGAGTCCGCCTGCCAGGGCGACGATGCCGTTGGAGATGCCGAGGCCGATGACCTTCATCGTTTCGATGTGGATGCCCTGTGCGCGGCTCATGGCGGGGTTATTGCCCGTTGCGCGCAGCGCACTGCCCTGCTCGGTGCCGAAGTACCAGTAGGAAAGGGCGACGACAATTGCCGTGATGACAAGTCCTACGAGTATCGCCTGCGGGATGTGCAGCGAGGAAATGAGAAAGCCGTTGCCGTTTTCCCAGATCATGCCGAACTTCTGCACGCTGGCCGTCTGGTTTGCGCGGGTCATGATGCGCAGGTTTATCGAATACAGCGCAAACTGCGTCAGGATACCGGCGAGGATGGCCGGAATACCGAGCTTTGTGTGCAGAAGGCCCGTGCACAGGCCGGTGAGCACGCCGACGACTATCGCTATCAGCAGCGCCGCCCACGCGGGCATACCGGCCAGCAGGAGCATTACCGTCACGGCGCCGCCTGTTGCGAACGAGCCGTCAACGGTCATATCGGGGATATCCAGCAGGCGGAAGGTTATGAACACGCCCAGCGCCATCAGGCCCCAGATTATGCCCTGCGCCGCTGCGGCGGGCATTCTTCCTATAAGGTTCGTCACGCTCAGGGCGGACAGGTAAACGGACATTGTCATTTTTCAGACCTCATTTCGGCTTAGTGATTGAGCTTGCGGGCGGCAGTCTGCCGCCCGCGGGTTTTGTGCTGTTATTTTATATCGGTTTATCAGCCGATCGCGGTGTAATCGGAAGGAACGGTGATGCCGAGCTGCTCGCAGATATCGGCGTTGTACTTCTTGACGGGGTTCTGGTAGTACTCGATGGGCATGGTGGAGATATCGCTCTCACCGGTGAGGATCTTTGCGGCCATCTTGCCGGTGGTAACGCCGAGCTGGTAGTAGTCGATCGACAGGGTCGCGATGCCGCAGCCGGTAGCGATGCCTTCCTCGCCTGCGATGATGGGGGTCTTTGCGGGCAGAGCCACGTTGTTTATTGCCTCGGCGCAGGATGCTGCGGTGTTATCGGTGGGGATGTACAGTGCGTCGCACTCGTCGCATGCGGTGGCGGTAACGGTCGCAACGTCGTTGGAGTCTGCGAAGGTGTAGACCTTGACGGTCAGGCCGGATTTCTCAAGAGCAGCCTTGACGACCTCTGCCTGGTATACGGAGTTTGCCTCTGCCGAGCAGTAGAGGATGCCGATGGTCTTTGCATCGGGCAGGAGCTCGGAGAACATTGCCGCCTGCTGATCGAGCGGTGCGAGGTCGGAGGTACCGGAGACGTTGCCGCCGACGGTGCCGCTGAAGTCTGCAATGTCAAGTGCAACGCCGTACTCGGTGACGGCGGTGCCGAGGATGGGGATGGTCTGGGTCGCGGCGACGGCTGCCTGGAGCGCCGGGGTCGCGTTTGCAAGGATGAGGTCAACGCCGTCGGCAACGAAGCCGTTGCAGATGGTGCCGCAGGTCGCGATGTCGTTGGATGCGTTCTGCTCAACGAACTGGACCTTGTCGCCGAGCTCCTCGGTCAGAGCATCCTTGAAGCCCTGGGTAGCGGCGTCGAGCGCCTGATGCTGAACGAGCTGGCATATACCGACAACATAGCTGTCCTTGGCGGTGTCGTCGCTGCTGCTGTTATCGCTTCCGCAGGCCGCAAAGCTCAGACACATTGCAGCCGCCATGACCAAAGCCGTAATCTTCTTTTTCATTCTCGATTTCTCCTTTACTGATTTAAATTAGAAAATGATCTTTTATAAAAAAACAGGGCACCGCCGGATGGCAGCACCCTGATCTTTCCTTAATCAGAAAACACATTCGGGGCGTTCACACCGGTCGGACGAATTTAGAGCAGCAAAATATCGGTCTGCAAAGCAGACCGCTCTAAAGGAGTAATAGGAGATCGCAGACATTTCGCGTCTGCCGGTATTCATCATTGCGTCTGCCGTGCGTCTGCTCATTGCCGTATCTCCTTTCATCAGTCGTCCGGTGGAAGCCACCGTGTTTTTCATGTCGAAATAATAGCGCTTTAAACGGCAAAAGTCAACTGTCAATTGCAACAAAAGACCGTGCCCGATATACGAAAAAAACTACATCCGGCACAAAACCTGCCGGATGCGTGCCGAAAAGCATTGCTTTGAGCTTCTGTTCCGCCGGTCAGCTTACTATGTAATATTATAAGACGCCGTGAAGAATATCCGCAGCGGCAGGCCCCGAAATTTTTTCGGTAATTTTTTATTTTGGGGCTTGACAAGTGAAACCAAGGTGCTATAATTGCAGCATCAAACCTGTGACGAAGAGTAGTAGTTCCGGAAAGCCGGCGTTAAGAGAACCGTGGGCGGTGAGATCACGGTCGTGGGTGCGGAATGAATGGACTTCGGAGGGCGGCTTGAAAAGGCTTATGCTTGAGTAGATGCCGACGGGATCCCTCCCGTTATCAATCGGGATGCGTATGATGGTACGCATAAGCGAGCGGACGAATTTTCGTCAATTTGGGTGGTATCGCAGGAGCGCAGCTCTTGTCCCATTGTTGGGATAGGAGGCTGCTTTTTTTGTTTTATAAGCAAGCTCCCCTCCATCTGCACCCAAGTCACAAAAATTTTTTTGGAGGAAAGAAACAATGAAGAACGCAATCATCAAAAAGGCACTGGCGCTTGTATGCGCACTGGCAATGGTATTCACCCTCTGCGCCTGCGGCAGCACCGACAGCGGCAAGGACAGCTCCGACGACAGCGCAAAGGTCTACAAGGTCGGCATCTGCAACTACGTTGACGACGCATCACTCAACCAGATAGTCGAGAATATTCAGGCTCAGCTCAAGGCCATCGGCGAGGAAAAGGGCGTTACCTTCGAGGTCAGCTACGATAACTGCAACGCGGATGCGACCGTTATGGAGCAGATAATCTCCAACTTCATCGCCGACGACGTTGACCTCATGGTCGGTGTTGCGACTCCCGTCGCAATGCGCATGCAGGCTCTGACCGAGGATAACGGCATCCCCGTTGTATTCTCCGCAGTTTCCGATCCCGTCGGCGCAGAGCTCGTAGAGAGCCTCGATAAGCCGGGTGCAAACGTCACCGGCACCAGCGACTACCTCGACGCGGAAGCAATCATGAACCTCATCTTCGCAAACGATCCCGACGCAAAGAAGATCGGCCTGCTGTACGACGTAGGTCAGGACTCCTCGGCAGCATCCATCGCAGCGGCAAAGGAATACCTCAGCAAGAAGGGCGTTGAGGTCGTCGAGCACACCGGCTCCACCACAGACGAGGTCATGCTCGCAGCGCAGGCAATGGTAGCGGACGGCGTTGACGCAGTCTTCACCCCGACCGACAACACCATCATGACGGCAGAGCTTTCCATCTACGAGACGCTCGCAAAGGCAGGCATCCCCCACTACACCGGCGCAGACTCCTTCGCACTCAACGGCGCATTCCTCGGCTACGGCGTTGACTATGCAAACCTCGGCGTCGAGACCGCAAACATGGTCGCCGACATTCTCCTCAACGGCGCAGACCCCGCGACCACCGCAGTCAAGACCTTCGATAACGGCACCGCTACCGTAAACACCGAGATCTGCGCGGAGCTCGGCTACGATTACGACACCGTTGCGGCGGCATTCGAGCCCTACTGCACCAAGATAAACACCATCACCACCGCTGAAAGCTTCAGCGACGTTGAGCAGTAATAACACCCGGAAAGAGGAAACGACATGGATATTGCAATGATACTGAGCCTTGGGCAGACAGCGCTTGAGCTGGGGCTTATCTGCTCGCTGACGGTGCTTGCACTGTATTTGAGCTACAGCATGCTCAACGTGTGCGACCTGTCCACCGACGGCTGCTTCACCCTCGGCGCCGCGGTCGGTGCGGTCGTGGTCCTCTCAGGGCATCCGTATCTTGCGATACCCGCCGCGATGGCAGCCGGCGTATGCTCGGGCTTCGTGACCGCCATATTGCAGACCAGGCTCGGCGTTGACAGCCTGCTCGCCGGCATCATCGTGAACACGGGACTTTATTCGATCAACATAGCCATCATGGGCGGCTCGTCGCTGCTCAACATGAACAAGGCCGACACCGTTTTCTCCATGATGAAGGAGCTTTTGAAGGACACGGTTTTTGCAAAGCAGTATAAGCTCGCCGTCGCGCTCATCGCGGTCATCGTGATACTTGTCCTGCTCACGCTGTTTCTCAAAACGCGGCTCGGCCTTGCCATCCGCGCAACGGGCAACAATCCCGACATGGTGCGCTCGTCGTCGATAAACACGGCATTCACGACCGTTATCGGCCTGTGCATCGCGGGCTCGTTCACGGCACTGTCCGGCTGCCTGCTGGCGCAGTCGCAGAAGGCCGTCGACATAAACATCGGCACGGGCATGGTGACCATCGCGCTGGCCTCGCTGCTCATCGGCGGCGTTATCCTCGGCAGAGGCGGCATATTCAGCCGCGCCGTGGGCGTGGTGCTCGGCTCGGTGCTGTTCAGGCTGGTATACACCATCGCGCTGCGCTTTGATATGCCGGCATTCATGCTCAAGCTCATATCCTCGATCATCGTCGTGCTTGCGATATCCATACCTTATCTCAAAAAGCAGATGCCGATGCTCAGGCGCCGGCTCGGTCTGAAAACGCAGAAGGGCGGTGTGTGACATGCTGAAGCTCAACAACATAAGCAAGACCTTCAACCCCGGAACGGTCAACGAAAAGGCCGCGCTGAGCGGTCTGTCGCTCGACGTGCGCGACGGCGACTTCATAACCATCATCGGCGCAAACGGCGCGGGAAAATCGACCCTTTTCAACGCCATTGCCGGCAGCTTCTACACCGACAGCGGCAGCATTGAGCTCGACGGGCGCGACATTACCTTCATGCCCGAGCACAAGCGCGCACACGATATCGGCAGACTGTTTCAGGATCCAATGCGCGGCAGTGCGCCGGGCATGAGCATAGAGGAAAACCTCGCAATGGCAGCCAAAAGCGGCGGCTGGTTTTCGCGCATCACCAAGGCCGACCGCGCACTGTTCCGCGAGAAGCTCGCGCTCCTCGGCATGGGGCTCGAGGACAGGCTCACGCAGCCGGTCGGACTGCTCTCTGGCGGCCAGCGTCAGGCGCTGACGCTGCTCATGGCGACGGTCGTTCCGCCCAAGCTCCTGCTTCTGGACGAGCACACGGCCGCGCTCGACCCAGGCACCGCGGAGAAGGTGCTCGAGCTTACGAAAAGCATCGTTGCCGAGGGAAAGATCACCTGCATGATGATAACCCACAACATGCAGTCGGCGCTCGATCTCGGAAACCGCACGCTTATGATGGACAAGGGCAATATCATCATGGACGTGTCCGGCGCAGAGCGCGAGGGCATGACCGTGCAGGACTTCCTCGACCGCTTCAAGGCCGGCTCCGGCAAAGCGCTCGACAACGACCGCATGCTGCTTTTTTAGAGGCGTATTTTTAGAGGCGCATAGGCGCACCTACGGATACGGATATCTCTGGTGGCCCGGTATCGTTACTGCTGGCAAAATAAGAACATTTCGCGGAATGTTAGTGCGCAGTAATGGTTTTGCACTCATGGCTTCTCCTTCGAGGGGAAGCTGTCACCGAAGGTGACTGAAGAGGTGTCAATAAATTTTTTGCCGTCAGGCAAACACAAATTTTCTGTAGGGAAATTAATCTAATATTAAACGCGAAAAAGACAGTGCAGAGTATGATCTGTACTG
>CAVJKX010000045.1:0-8155 GCA_963650165.1 bacterium | reverse complement strand
ACCTCTTCAGTCACCTTCGGTGACAGCTTCCCCTCGAAGGGGAAGCCAAGGGTGCACAACATTACTGCGCACTAATGAGGCGCGAAACGTTCTTATTTCCTCCGATGTCTCGATACCGGGCTGACGCAGTCTCCGTATAGGTGCAGCCCAAATGCGCCTCTAAAAATGCGCCTCCAAAAAAACGTTGGGGGAGCCGCAGAGCTCGGTAAGCTCGGCGACGAGGGAGGGGTGGATCAGGCACCTTGCGCCGATGCGGCGCTTTTCGCGCTCGAGGTAAATGACGAGCTGCTGGCTGCCGGGGAACATGGTGAGGATGAGCTCGATGCGCCCGAGGCGCGGGTCGTCACCGCTCGGGAGCCTGACCCAGAGCCGGGAGTCGGCGCCTGCCTGCTGCACCGGCGCGGGCGCGGGCTTTATCCTGCCGAGATCCGAGATCGGGCGGATGGCGTCGGCCATGAGCTGCGGCTCCTTCTCGTCGCGCAGGGAGATGCGGCCGCGCACGATGATGAGCGAATTGTCGTTTATAAAGGCTCTGCCGGTGTCGAGCGCGCGCTGGAAGGCGATAAGCTCCATCGCGCCGCTGTCGTCCTCGAGGTTGATGTAGCTCATGAGCGTGTTCGACTTCGTCGTGCGGGTGCGGCTCGACTGAACGACGCCCGCCACGGTCACGACCGTGCCGTCGGGGTAGGTCTTTTTCCCGCTCTCGGAGGCCGCGTCCGCGAGGATCGCGGCGATGGGCACGATGCCGGCGCGGCGCACGGCGTCGCGGTACTCGTCCATTGGGTGCCCGCTCAGGTACAGACCGGCGGTCTCCTTCTCCATTGCCAGAAGCTCTGAGCGCGTGTACTCCTCGACCTCGGGGATCCTGATGCTGATGGCTCCGGCCTCCTCGAATTCGGGCTCGCCGAAGAGGTTGAGCTGTCCGTCGACGTTGCTGCGGCTCTCCTGCTGGATGCCGTCTATCATGACGCCCGCGACGCGCAGCAGCGCCTTGCGCTTATAGCCCATGCTGTCAAAGGCGCCGGCGCGGATGAGGTTCTCGACCGCGCGGCGGTTGAGCTCGCGTCCGGCCATGCGGCGGCAGAAATCCTCGAGACTGCGGAAGGGTCCGTCCTCCCCGCGGCGGGCGATCAGCTCGTTGATGAAGCCGCGGCCTATGCTCTTTATTGCGACAAGGCCGAAGCGGATATCGTCGCCGCTGACGGAAAAGTCGGCAAAGGACTCGTTCACGTCCGGCGGCAGGAGCTTTATGCCCATCTCGCGGCACTCGGCTATATACTCGGCTATCTTGGTGCTGTTATCGAGCACCGAGGACAGGAGCGCGGCCATGTACTGGCGCGGATAGTGCCGCTTCATGTAGGCCGTGCGGTAGGAAACGATGGCGTAGCTGACCGCGTGCGCCTTGTTGAAGGCGTAGGACGCAAAGTCGAGTATCTCGTCATAGATGCTGTTTGCCGTCGCCTCGGGCACGCCGCGCTTCACCGCGCCCTCGATGCCGCGGCTTTCGTCGCCGTGGACGAAGGCCACGCGCTCGGCGTCGATGACCTTGTGCTTTTTCTTGCTCATCGCGCGGCGGATCATATCCGCCTGACCGAGCGAAAAGCCGGCAAGGCGGCGGAAAATTTCGATTACCTGCTCCTGATAGACGATGCAGCCGTAGGTGACCTCGAGTATCGGGCGGAGCATTTCGTGCTTGTAGCTTATCTTCTCCGGGTGCGCGGAGCACTCGATGAAGCGGGGTATGCTGTCCATCGGGCCGGGGCGGTAGAGGGCTATGACGGCGGTGATATCCTCGATGCTCTTCGGCTTGAGGCCGGTGCACACGCCGGTCATGCCCGTGCTTTCGAGCTGGAACACGCCGCAGGTATGCCCCTCGGAGAGCATTCTGAACACCTCCGCGTCGCCGTCGGGTATCGTCTCGACCGCGAAATCCGGCTCGCTGCGCCGCACCATCTTCGCCGCGTCCTCCAGTACCGTGAGGTTGCGCAGGCCGAGAAAGTCCATTTTAAGAAGTCCCAGCTCCTCGAGCGTCGTCATCTGATACTGCGTGACGACCGATTCGTCATTTTTCGACAGCGGCACATACTCATACACCGGTCTGTCGGTTATGACGACGCCCGCCGCGTGCATGCTCGCGTGGCGCGGCATGCCCTCGAGCGCCTCGGCAACGTCGATGAGCCTGTGGAGCATTTCGTCGCCCTCGTACATGTCGCGCAGGGGCTTTGAGACGCGCTTTGCCTCTTTTATCGTCATGTTCGGCCCCATGGGTATGGCCTTGGCGACGGCGTCGGCCTCGCCGTAGCTTATATCGAGAACCCGTGCAACGTCGCGCACGGCCGCGCGCGCGGCCATCGTGCCGAAGGTGACTATCTGCGCAACGTGGTCGCTGCCGTACTTGCGGTTGACGTAGTCTATGACCTCGCCGCGGCGGTTTACGCAGAAGTCGATGTCGATATCGGGCATGCTGACGCGCTCGGGGTTTAAAAAGCGCTCGAAATAAAGGCTGTATTTTATGGGGTCTACGTCGGTTATGTTCAGCGTGTAGGAAACGACGCTGCCCGCCGCCGAGCCGCGTCCGGGGCCGACGGGTATCTTCTGCGACTTCGCGTAGGCGATGAAGTCGGAGACGATGAGAAAGTAATCGACAAAGCCCATCTTTTTTATCATTGAAAGCTCGTAGTCGAGCTGACGCGCAGCGGAGCCGTCGTCGTTTGGATAGCGGCGGCGCAGTCCCTCGCGGCAGAGCCTCTGCAGATAGTCAAAGCTGTCCGTTTCGCCCTCGGGGAGCTTGAAGCGCGGCAGCTTGTACCTGCCGAACTCGAAGTCGTAGCTGCACAGCCCGGCTATCTTCGCCGTGTTGTCGGCGGCCTCGGGGTATTCGGGAAACAGCGCGCGCATCTCCGCCTCGTCCTTGAGGTAGAACTCGTTTGTCTCAAACTTCATGCGCGAGGGGTCGGAGATCGTCTTCTGCATCTGGACGCACATCAGCACGTCCTGATAGTATGCGTCCGATTTTTCGATATAGTGCGCGTCGTTTGTCAGGGCAAGGGGTATGCCCGTCTCGCGGTGGATGCGCAGCAGTCCCTCGGCCGCGCGCTTTTCAGGCTCCAGCCCGTGATCCTGGAGCTCGAGATAAAAGCCGTCCTCGCCGAAGAGCCCGCGCAGCTCCAGCGCCTTTTTCTTCGCGCCCTCGTAGTTTCCGGAGTTTATCATGCGCGGTATCGCGCCCGCGACGCAGCCGGAGAGGCACACGAGCCCCTTTGCGTGCTCATGCAGCAGCGCCCAGTCGATGCGCGGCTTGCCGTAAAAGCCCTCGGTGAAGGCCATGGACACGAGATAGCAGAGGTTGCGGTAGCCCTCCTCGTTCCGGCACAGCAGGATAAGATGCGTGTACTCCGAGTCAATCCCGTGCTCGCGGTCAAAGCGCGTTCTCGGCGCGACATAGACCTCGCAGCCGATTATCGGCTTTATCCCCGCCGCGCAGCAGGCCTTATAAAAAGCGACCGCGCCGTACATCACGCCGTGGTCGGTGATGGCAAGCGCAGTCTGTCCGAGCTCCTTTGCGCGCGCAACGAGCGGCTCGATGCGGCAGTCGCCGTCGAGCAGCGAATATTCCGTATGAACATGCAGGTGAACAAAGCTCATGTCCTCATTCCTCCTCGGGAGAGTAGCTCAGAAGCTTCTTGAGCCTGTGGCTCAGGCAGCTTTTCGATACCGGCGGATACGAGAGCGTCGCAAGATCCGCCAGGCTCGCCTCCGGGTTTGCGTAGCGCAGCAGCGCCGCCTGCTGGAGCTTATCGGGCAGAGAGTCGAGCCCGTAGAGCTTATCTATGCGCTTAATGGCCTCCAGCTGCTTTGCCGCGGCCTCGACGACCTTGTCGGCATTGGCGGAGTCGCAGTTTACCTTGCGGTTAATGCTGTTTTTCATGTCCTTTTCCACCTTGGCGGACATGATGTCCATTGCGGCGACGGGAGCGCCTATCGTCGTGAGCAGATCCTCGATATGCTCGCTTTTTTTGAAGTACAGAAGATAATCGCCCTTGCGCTGCGCCTGCTTGGGCGAAAAGCCCATCTCGAGCAGCACCGACCAGGTCTCGCGGCTCACGCTGCAATGCGTCGTTGCAAGCTCAAGGTGATAGCGCTTTGCCGGATCCGTTACCGAGCCCCCCGCGAGGAAGGCGCCGCGGACAAACGAAGCCTTGCAGCAGGGCTCCTCGATAACGCCGAAATTAAGGTGCAGCGAGGGGCTGTTCATGTCGTTTCCGACGACGTCGAACACCGCGCGGAGCTTGGCCTCGTCCCTTATCCGGAACGAGTGCTTGACGCCGCGCGCCTTTTCCGGGGCGTCGAAGTCTATGCCGAAGGCGCGGCGCATGAGATGCGGCAGGCGCTCGGCAAACTCGTCGCTCGCCGTCGTTATGCGTATCTCCTCCGCCGAAAAGCTGTGCGCATACAGCAAAACGCCGTAGGCCTCGGCGACGGCGCAGCATTTGCGCTCGACCCGAGGCTGACACAGCTCTGTTTTCACTTTTTGCGCGAAGGTCTTTTCCATTACTTGTTCACATCGCGGTTTATGCTCACCGTCGGCACGCCGAGGCACTTCAGGTGCCCTGCCAGAGCCGAGGCGACGGCCACGCTGCGGTGTCTGCCGCCGGTGCAGCCGACGGCGATGGTCAGGCTGTACTTGCCCTCCTCGATATACAGCGGCAGCAGGTACTCTATCATGTCCGTGAGCTTGTCCATGAACACGTTCGACTGCTCAAAGCCGAAAACATAGTCGCGCACGGGCGCGTCGAGCCCGCTCATGAGCTTGAGCTCATCGACATAGAAGGGATTGGGCAGGAACCTCACGTCGAACACGAGGTCTGCGTCCAGCGGCATGCCGTATTTGAAGCCGAAGGACACGACGTTTACCATGATCGCGCGCTCGGCCGCGGAGTCGGAAAAATAGGTGTACAGCTCGTTGTGGAGCTGGCCGAGGGTCAGGTGCGAGGTGTCGATGATATAATCGGCTATATCGCGTATCGGGCGCAGCTGCTCGGTCTCGCGCAGTATCGCGTCCTCTATCGAGCCGCCGGTCTTGGCCGCCAGCGGGTGCGGACGGCGCGACTCCTTATAGCGCTTTACGATGACCTCGGGCTTTGCCTCCATGAACAGGATCTTGTAGCCGAACTCCATCTCCCGCAGCGTTTCAAGGGTGCTGAAAATGTCCTCTATCCCGTTCTTTTCGCGGATATCGGTCACGAGCGCGACCTTTTCGTAGCGCCCCTTCGTCGCGGCGCACAGCTCCGCAAACTTCGGGATCAGCGCAACGGGCATATTGTCCACGCAGTAGTAATCCAGATCCTCTATGATGTCCGCGGCCTGGCTCTTGCCGCCGCCGGACATGCCTGTTATGATAAGAAATTCCATATTGTCTCTCCGTCAGTCTGTCAGAGCGCCGCTCTGCGCGCCGTCTGCATCGGCCGCCTTCCGCTTCGCCTGCTCGAGCATTTCGTCCATTATCGACTGCTTTCTGGCGCGCCAGTCGTCAACGAGCAGCATGCCCTTGGGATAGATGCGTATCTCCGGCTCAAGGGTTATCTGCGTCTTGTCGTACACCTCGCGGCGCACATGGTCGAGCAGCGCAACGACGTCGTCGTAGGTCGCGTCGCCCGTGTTCACCGCAAAGCCCGCGTGCTTGGTGCTTATCTGCGCGCCGCCCACCGTATAGCCCTTCAGGCCGCACTGGTCGATAAGCGCCGCGGCGTAGCCGCCAGCGGGGCGCTTGAACGCGCTGCCCGCCGAGGGCATATCCAGCGGCTGGCCGGCCGCGCGCTTTTCGTTCATTTCCTTCATTCTCGCGCCGATGGCCTCGGGATCGTCGGGCGTGAGGGTGAACACCGCGCCCATGATGGCGCAGTTTATCCGCTCAAAGCCGCTGCGGCGGTAGTCAAAGCCGCAGTCGCAGCCCTTGACCTCGGTGAGCGTCTGCGTCGGGACATAGTACACGACGACCGAGTCCACGACGTCCTTCATCTCGCCGCCGTAGGCACCCGCGTTCATCATGATGCCGCCGCCCACGGAGCCGGGGATGCCGCTTGCAAACTCGAGGCCCGACAGTCCATTGTCGCGCGCAAACTGCGCAAGCCTTGCAAGCGATACGCCCGCCTCGGCGTATATCGTGTTCTCCGTTTCGCCCATGCGCAGCTTGCGCAGGTTCTCGGTGCTGATGACCATGATGTCCAGCCCCTCCTCGGGGATGATGACGTTGGTGCACTTGCCGAGGGTGAGCGGCGAAACGCCGTTCATGTGAAGATAGAACATGACCTTTGACATTTCAAACAGGTCGCGCGGCACGGCAAACGCACGCACCTCGCCCCCGACCCTGAACGAGCAGTGTCCGCGCATGGACTCGTGCTCCCGCAGATCGAGACCCGGCATGTTCTCCTTTATCTGTTCTATTGCTTTTTCAAGACCTTCCATAGCTTCTCCTGTCAAACCGTGCCGCTGTCGACCGCGCGGTCGACGTTCGACGCGAGGGTCTCTGCGGCGTTGTAGCCCATTTTCTTCTGGCGGTTGTTCATCGCGGCCAGCTCCAGTATTACCGCAAGGTTCCTGCCCGGCCGCACGGGGATGGTGACGCTCGGCACCGTGACGCCGAGGATATCCTGCGTTTCGCTCGTGAGCCCCAGGCGGTCGTAGGCCTTCTGATCGTCCCAGGCCTCGAGGTTTACCACGAGGTCGATGCTGCCCTCGGGCTTTACCGCGCCCACGCCGTACAGATGGCGCACATCGACGACGCCGATGCCGCGCAGCTCCATGTAATAGCGTATGAGCTCCGGCGCCGTGCCGACGAGCCTGAAGCGCCCTATGCGGCGGATATCCACCGCGTCGTCCGCGATGAGCTTGTGTCCGCGCTTTATGAGCTCGAGCGCCGTTTCGCTCTTGCCGATGCCGGAGTCGCCCGTCAGCAACACGCCCTCGCCGTGGACCTCGACGAGCACGCCGTGCATGGTCGTGCGCGGGGCAAGATGCGTGTGCAGCGAGCTTATGACGTCTGCCATGAAGTCGGAGGTGTCCTCGGGCGTTACGAACACGTTGCGGTCGTATTTCTCCGCCATCTCAAGGCACTCGGGAAAGGCCGACGCGCCGTGGCAGATGACGAGCGCCGAGATGTCGTAGCGCATGAGCTCCTCAAAGCAGCTGCGCCGCTCGGCCTCGGTCTTGAGCTCGAGATAGGTGCTCTCGACCCGGCCGATTATCTGGAGCCGGTTGGGGTCAAAGTAGTTATAAAATCCGGCAAGCTGGAGCGCCGGGCGGTTCACGTCCGCGACAGTGAGCATGCGCGTTTCGTAATCTGCCGAGGTGTGCAGCGGCTCGAGCCCGTTTTCCCCGACGATCGTGCGCAGCGGCACGGAATATTTACTGGCCATATCGTCTCTCCGTCAACACAAAATAATTTATACTTAATATTAACCTGTAATGCATTAATTTGCAACGATTTTTCGCGCGTCGAAAATTTTTCTTGCAATTGCAGGCGTGTTCTGTTATTATTAATAAGCTGTCTGTAAATACGGACGCTTAAACACAAGCAAGGAGGTGCTTCAACTTATGGCAAAATGTCAGTTTTGCGACAAGGGCGTTGCCTTTGGCATTCAGGTGTCTCACTCCCACAGGCGTTCCAACCGTACTTGGAAGCCCAATGTGAAGCGCGTCAAGGCGATCGTGGACGGAAGTCCCAAGCACGTTTACGCATGCACTCGCTGCCTGCGCAGCGGCAAGGTCACCCGCGCTGTGTAATAACCTGATATTACCCGAAACAAGCTCGCCTCACGGCGAGCTTTTTTCGTTCTTTCAGAGGCGCATTGAGGCTGTACCTATACGGAAACTGCGGGTGCCCGGTATCGTTACTGCCGACGAAATAAGAACATTTCGCGGAATATTAGTGCGGAAAAAGATTTGTTTGTGATGGTTTCCTGCGCAGTTGCCGGTCGGGACACCGCAAAAACCGTATCGGTACGATGCAGCAGCGCCTCTGAAAATCCGTGCGCAGAGCGCACACCGCAATTATTCACTATTCACTATTCAATCTTCACTCGCAGAAGCTCCGCTTCTGCGCTGCCTTCCCCTTGCGGAGCCTGAGGGGAAGGTGTCGGCGACAGCCGACGGATGA
>CAVJKX010000044.1:0-9534 GCA_963650165.1 bacterium | reverse complement strand
CTGCGAATGAAGATTGAATATTGAATAATGAATAATTATGGTGTGCGCAGAGCGCACGGATTTTCAGAGGCGTTTTTTAGAGGCGTTGCCGCATTGTACCGATACATTTATTGCACCAGCCCGACCGGCAGCCGCGCAGGAAAACGCAGCAAGCGGGCTACAAAAGCTTGCGCCGCACTTGTGTTACGCGAAACGCTGTAGTTTATGCCATTGTATCGATACCGGGCTACCGCAGTTTCCGTATAGGTACAGCCTAAATGCGCAACTAAAAAACCGCTGCCCAACAGGAGGAAGGCAGCGGCTTTCAGGTTTGTTGCGGTGTTCTGCGGATTGAGGATATCCGCAAAGCAGGTAACAAGCAAAGAAAAGAGAGATGGAAAGAAGAATCAAACGAACAATTTCTTGTTATTTATCTGACGATGTTATGATAGCACATAGTTTGCCGTTTGTAAAGAGCCAATTGCGATTTTTTTATCAAATAATTTTAAAATTTTTATGAATTCACGAGCCCAGCTCTTTTTTTATCCTCCCTATCGCGTTTTTCTCAAGGCGCGATACCTGTGCCTGGCTTATGCCGATCTCCCGCGCGACCTCGGTCTGGGTCTTGCCGAGGAAAAAGCGCAGCGAGAGTATGCGTCTTTCGCGCTGCGTGAGCCGTCCGACCGCCTCGCCGAGGGCGATCTGCTCGAGCCAGTGCTCGTCTGTGTTTTTCGTATCGCCGATCTGATCCATGACGCAGACGCTCTCGCCGCTGTCACTGTACACGGGCTCGTACAGCGATACGGGCTCGCATATCGAGTCAAGCGCAAACACGACCTCGGCGCGCTTTATGCCGAGCTCCCCGGCCATGGTGTCAACATCCGGCTCGCGCCCGAGCTCGGAGGTGAGCCGCTCCTTGACCTGGAGAACGCGGTAGGCCGTGTCCCGCACGGAGCGCGAAACGCGCACGGCGCCGTGGTCGCGCAGAAAGCGCCGCAGCTCGCCGGATATCATCGGCACGCCGTAGGTCGAAAACTGCACGTTCTGGCTCAGATCAAAGCAGTCGATGGCCTTAATAAGCCCGATGCAGCCGACCTGAAACAGATCGTCCATGCTCTCGCCCCGGCCGGAGAACTTCTGAATGACCGACAGCACAAGGCGCAGATTGCCGTGTATGAGCCGCTCGCGCGCCTTTTTGTCGCCCGACTGCGCCGCCGCAATGAGCTCGCGCATCTCCGCGTTTTTCAGCAGCGGCAGCTTGGCGGTGTTCACGCCGCACAGCTCGACTTTTCCCTGCATAGCATCACTCTCCCATGTGATGCTATTATTTCCCGCACCTTCCCGTATTATCCCCAGAACAGGCGGCATACCCACGCGGACAGCAGAAACACGGCAATATCGGCAAGAAGCGCCGCCGGTACGGCGTGGCGCGTGTTTTTGATCCCCGCCGCGCCGAAATATACCGAAATGACGTAGAAGGTCGTCTCGCTCGAGCCGATCATGACGGCGGCGGTGCGCCCGGCGAGCGAGTCCGCGCCGGAGCTTTTTATGATGTCGGCAGCGGCCGCAGCGGCGGCTCCGCCGCTTATGGGGCGCAGGAGCGCAAGCGGCACGGTCTGCGCTGGAACGCCTATGTACGCCATTACCGGCTCAAGCAGCGTCGACAGCGCATCCAAGGCGCCCGACGCACGCAGCATGTACACCGCCGGGAAGAGGACAACGAGAGTCGGCAGCATGTCTTTGAGCGTCACGAGTCCCTGCATCGCGCCGCGGCAGAGCGCGGGAAAGGCATCGGTTCCGGAGACTATGGCGTGGATGCCTGCGGCGGCAAGGATGAGCGGTACGGCAAGATCGACGGCAAGGCTCACGTCCGCCGCTCCATTGCACGCGCCGCCAGAAGTCCGACGGCGACTGACACTGCCGAGCTTATCCACACGGCCGGCAGGATATCAAAGGGCGCCGACGCGCCCTCGGCAGCGCGTATTGCGGCAACGGTCGTCGGCAGAAGCTGAACGGACGCGGTGTTGAGCACCACAAACCTGCACAGCTCGTTTGACGCGACGCCCGGAGTGCCGAGCCGCGCCATCTCCTTACAGGCGCGTATGCCCATCGGAGTCGCCGCATTGCCGAGGCCGAGAATATTTGCGCTGACGTTCGCCGCCAGCGGCTGCATGACGCTCTCGTGCTTTCCGCTTTCGGGAAAAAGCCGTCCGAGCAGCGGCCTGAGCGCCTTCGACAGCGCAGCTGCAAGTCCGGACGCGCGCATGAGCTCCATCACCGCGCACCACAGGCATACCGCGCCTCCGATCAGGAAGCACAGCTCGAAGGCCGCCGCCGCGCCGTCCGTCGCCGCCTGCTGCACCTGCTGCAGCGTTCCGGTACAGCAGCCGAACAGAATTGCCAAAATTATCATTCCCGTCCATATAAGGCTCATCAGCATGTTAAATTCCTCACATTTTTGTACATTTGTCGCGACTTTGTACTGAAACAGATGCAAACAGCTGTCACTGTACGTCGATGCTATTCAAAAAACGTTTAAGTTTTTTGAGAATTCGTAAAATTTTATATTGACAGCTTGCTTTTATTGGGTATAATCATAAGTGTATTTTGTGGAATATAAGTATTTCCGAAACGGAGGGAACTACATGAAGTCTACCGGTATTGTAAGAAAAGTTGATGAACTCGGGCGTATAGTTCTTCCCATCGAGCTGCGTCGTACTCTCGACATCGCCGAAAAGGATGCGCTTGAAATTTTTGTGGAGGGTGACAACATCATTCTGCACAAGTATCATCCTTCCTGCGTCTTCTGCGAGAACACCAAAAATATCATCAGCTACAAGGGCAAGAATATCTGCCCTGACTGCATCAAGAAGCTCAAGGAGAAAATTTAATCAACAAGGGCTGCTGGTGACCGCCGACTTATTTATGCAAGTCGGCGGTTTTATTTTAATTATTAATTTTAATTATTATAGTAAATACATTGCACCCATAATTATCAGCAGTTCCCTGTCGCCGCTTTCGCGGTACATGAGGTACAGGATCAGGATGAGCAGAAGATCCTCGGTCTCGAGCTCGCCGAGCTTTTGGGGAAGGTCGCCGAGTATGGGCAGCTTTCCGGGCGCCGCGGGCGGCGGACGGTGCTGCGGAGAAGACTGCGGATAAGGCTTTTCGCCGGGGCTGTCGTCAACGCGCTCGGCGCGGCTGCCGTTGCCGCGGTAGAGATTATACGCCGCCATCTTCACCGTCTCCGAGTCCCGCGGCGAGCTCCGCAATTCCGGCAAGGCGCGCAAGCTTCATGGCTCTGTCCATTTTCCCGCGCCGCTTTTCGGACAGATACGGCCGCATCGCCTCAAGCAGCTTTGCGTCGCGCCCGCCGCGGGCACTGCCCGACAGCATGCCGCCCAGGCTTTTGAGCAGCGACGGGTCGATATCCGGCGCCGGGCTCTGCTCCTGCCCGGACATGAGCGATCTTGCAAAGCCGGCAAAGCGCTCCATCTCATCCGGGTCGTTCAGCAGCTTATTCAGCTTATCCTCAAAATCGCTCAAGAGCTTCACCTCACTGCATCGCTTTGCGGAGACTTTCGGCAAGACGCTTCCCCTCTTCGGTGGAGAGCACGCCGCGCAGTATGTCCCGCAGAGCATCCATATCCCCGTTTTTCGCAGCCCGGCCGACGGTCTCGGCATCGACAAGGCGGCTGACCGCTTTGCCGTCGGGCGACTGCGCAAGCTTCATGAGCGCATCGCTCCGGCCGCTTTTCCTGAGCTCTTCGCCGAGCTTTTCAATGTTCTTCATCACTATCACCCGCTCACATTATATTCATGCGGCGGCTGCTGCTTTACAATTTTATTCTTACAGGAGGCAGATTATGAAAATTGCCGTATTCTCGGACACGCACGGCTCGGGCCGCGGCATGGAAAATGCCGTTGCGGAATATATGCCCGACCAGATCATCCATCTCGGCGACGGTATGCGCGACGCGGAGGCTCTGCGAGGAAAATTCCCGACTGTCCCCGTGTGCTGCGTTCCCGGCAACTGCGACGGATATTATGACGACGCCGAGGCCTACAAGCTCATACGTCTCGGACCGTACACCGCTTTTCTGACCCACGGCCACCGCTACGCCGTGCGCGGCGGGAAGCTCGACGTTCTGCTGTACGCCGCCGAGTGCTGCGGCGCACAGATAGCCATGTTCGGGCACACGCACAGGGCCGTGTTCGAGCAGGTCGGCGGCATTTTCGTCTTAAACCCCGGCACTGCGGGCAAGCTGCCGGTAAGAACATGGGCAAAGCTCGATATCTCCCCCGAGGGCGAGATAAAATGCGAGATATGCGATATCGTTTAATTTACAAAAAAACGTAGATTATTTAATACTTTTATATTATACTATTACGGTATTCTTACATTAGGAGATAAGTTATGAAAAAAATTACAGCACTTGCTCTTGCTCTCGTGATGCTCTGCTGCTGTGCGGCGGGCTGCTCAAGCGGCAGCAAGGAGGACACGGTTATGACCGTAAACGGCACGGCCGTCGGCTTTGACGAATACATGGCCGGACTGAATCAGGCCGTCAGCGAGCTGGAGGATCTCTATCAGAGCTACTCTGGAACGAGCGTCGATTGGAACGGCAAGTTCATGTTCGACGATTCGGTCACGAACCTTGAATGGTGCCTCAAGCGCGCGGCTCAGCAGGCCGCAAGATACCGCGTCGTCGAGGCAAAGGCAGACGAGCTCGGCCTTACGCTCACCGAGGATCAGCAGTCGGCCATCGACGAACAGATCGACAGCATAAAGGAGCAGTACGTCACCGACGACGACGAATCCGGCACCCAGCTCCAGGCCTTCTTCGCCAGCTACGGCTACACCGAGGACAGCTACAGGGAGCGCTGCCGCCTCAATTACCTGTACACGAACCTGTTCACCGAGCTCTACGGCGATCAGGGCAGCAAGCTCAGCGACGAAAAGGTGCAGGCCTATGCCGAGGAGAACGACTACATCACCTCCGCGCACATTCTGTTCCTGACTACCGAGACCGTCACCGCCGAGGACGGCACGACCAGCTCGCAGGACATCTCCGACGAGCAGAAGGCCGAGAAAAAGGCCAAGGCCGAGGAGCTTTGCGCAGAGCTCAAGGCCATCACCGACGACTCTGAGCGCTGGACGCGCTTTAAGGAGCTCATGAACGAGTACAGCGAGGATCCGGGCCTTGAACAGTTCCCCGAGGGCTACTGCTTCACGACCGGCTCTATGGTCGATGAGTACGACGACACGAGCCGCGCGCTTGAGGAATACCAGGTCTCCGACGTTGTCGAGTCGCAGTTCGGCTACCATATCATCATGCGCCTGCCGACCAAGGGCACCGACCTTGTTTCCTACTCCAACGGCTATCAGCAGTCGGTCGTCCCTCTCACCTATCTCGCCGCCCCCGTCGAGTTCGACTCGGATGTGGCAGACTGGGCAAGCAGCGCAACGATCAAATACACCAAGCTTTACGACAGCATAGACTTCAGCCAGTTCATAAGCTCCGACGGCTTCACCTTCCAGTCCTACGCGGACTACACCGCCGCCCAGAGCGAGAGCAAAAAGTCCTGATAATTGATTATGATTATAAGAAAAAAGCAGAGCCGACGGCTCTGCTTTTTTCTTATTCACTATTCCGCTTATTCCGCGTCGCTCTGCTTTGTCGGGAGCTTCACGCTGTATTCCGTGCCGCTGTCGCCGTAGGTATATGTTACGGTCAGTTCGCCCGTGGCTTCGTCCTGCTCGCAGGCCGTAACGCTTATCGACAGCGCCTGGATATCGAGCTCCGTTTCGTATGAGTAGCCGTTTTCGTCGAAGATATCGCGCACATGCATGCGGTGGCCGTTGTCATAGTTGTGATAGGCCACGAGCGTGCCGTCATCCCAGAAGGCGTTGAAGAACGACTCGGAGGCGCGTCCGTTTTTAAGGTCGTAGTAGCGGCAGAAGGTCTTGTCGTTTACATAGAACCTGACGCCGAGAAGGTCGTCGTTTATGACGGCGACGCGCGGCTGATTTGCGCACATCGCGCTCTCGATCGCGTTTCCGTCATTGTCCCTTATCTCGTAGCTGTACTTGGTGACGCCGCTCGTGTGCTCCTCCGTCACGGTGTAGTTATCGCCCTTGGAGAGGATCACGGCCGAGGGCTCGGGCGTCTGCGCCGGTGTCTCCTCGCCGCAGGCGGCAAGCGGCATGAGCAGCAGGAGCATAAGCGCGGCTATCGTCTTTTTCATGGCAGTCCCCTTTCGTAGCAGACAAAGCTGTATTCAATATTCCCCTCGCGCAGCGTTTCGCTTTGGCTTGTAATATGCCAGTCCGAGGCCGAGTCGAGGTTTTCAAAATAGCTGTCCGAATACGGGCAGCTGTTTATTTTCGTGACGAAAACGCGGTCTATATACGGCATCATATCGCGGAAAACGCTCTGCCCGCCGAGCACCATCGCGTCGCCTGCGCACATTGCGGCGGCCTGCTCGGGGCTGTGCGCGGTCTCCGCGCCCTCGATGCTTATATTCTGCCGCGTAAGGATAATGTTCCTGCGGTTTTTGAGCGGCCGCCCGCCGGGGAAATCGGCAAGGGTACGGCGGCCGGCTATGACCGTTCTGCCGCGCGTGAGCTCGACAAAATGCTGCCTGTCGGCCTTCAGGACAACGGGCTGAGTACCGTCTGCGCCTATCCCCCAATCGGAATAGACGGCAACAATTGCATCCATGTTCCTTCCTTTCAGACAGCGACGGGGATCTTGGACCTGAGCTCGGAATATTCGTAGCCCTCGAGCCGGAAGCTGTCGCGCGTAAACTTATAAAAATCGTCCACCGCGGGGTCAATGATGAATTTCGGTGCGGCCTTGGGCGTGTTTGCGATGATCTCCTCGATCGCCGGAACGTGGCGGTCATAGATATGCGCATCGGCGATGACGTGCACGAGCTCTCCCGCTTTGAGCCCCGCGACCTGCGCGAACATGTGCGTGAGCACGGCGTACTGAACGACGTTCCAGTTGTTCGCGGCCAGCATATCCTGCGAGCGCTGATTGAGTATGGCGTTGAGCGTATTGCCGCTGACGTTGAAGGTCATGGAGTACGCGCAGGGGTACAGCGCCATTTCGCTGAGGTCGGCGTGGTTATAGATATTGGTCATTATGCGGCGCGAGGCGGGATTGTGCCTGAGATCCCATATGACCCTGTCTACCTGATCCATGTCGCCCTCGGGGTAATGGTGCTTTATGCCGAGCTGATAGCCGTAGGCCTTGCCGATCGAGCCCGTCTCGTCCGCCCATGCATCCCAGACGCGGGTGCGCAGCTCGTTTACGTTATTGCTCTTTGCCTGCCATATCCACAAAAGCTCGTCGATGGCAGACTTCAGGAACGTTCTGCGTATCGTCAGTATCGGAAACTCCTCGGAAAGATCGTAGCGGTTGACGATGCCGAATTTCTTGACCGTGTGCGCCGGAGTACCGTCGTCCCAGCGCGGGCGCACCTCGCGGTCGGTGTCCCACACGCCGTTTGTCAGTATATCCCGGCAATTTGCTATAAATATCTCGTCAGCTCTGCTCATACGGTACCTCACATCAAAAAACTGTTTTTTTCATTTTATCATCTCACCGAATTTTATGCAACGCATAATATGCATTACAGGAGGTGAGAAGATGAAAATACTCGTTTGCGGCGGAGATGAGCGCAGCGTGCATCTGGCGCGGCTGCTGCTCGGCGACGGGCACGAGGTCGTGTGCTTTGCCCTCGACGGGGCCGCTCTGCCCGACGGCTGCCGGAGCTCCGACGTACCGGTCGCCGCCGATGCCGTGATACTCCCCGTGCCCGCCGAGGATGAGCGCGGGCTTCTGAACGCACCTCAGGGCGCTCAGCCCTGCCGCATAGAGCACATACTCGACTGCGCCGGAGCCGGGGCGGTGATAATAGGCGGAAGGCTCGGCGCGCAGATAAGGGCCGCGGCCGCTCAGCGCGGAATGCAGGTGCACGACTACATGCACAGCCCCGCCTTTACGACCCGCAACGCCGCGATAACCGCCGAGGGCGCGGTGAGCGAGCTTATGAAAAAGGCCCGGACCGCGCTGTGCGACATGCGCATTTTAGTCGTAGGCTGGGGCAGGATCGGAAAGCTTCTTATAAGCAAGCTGGGCATGCTGTGCCCCGACCTGTATCTCATGTCACGGAACTCCGAGGCGCGGGCTCTGGCGCGTGAGCTCGGCTGCACCGCCATAGCGCCCGACTGCCCGCCGGAGCTTCAGGAGAGCTTTGACGCCGTCATAAACACCGCGCCCGCTCCCGTGATCGCCGACCTGCGGGCCTTCAAAAGCAGCTGCATCCTGCTCGAGCTTGCGTCAGCGCCGGGCGGCCTTGACGCAGACACCGCGCGGGACTGCGGGCTCCGGCTGAGCGTTCTGCGCTCCCTTCCCGGACGCTATGCGCCCGAGAGCGCGGCGCGCGCCGTGCACAGGGCAGTTGCCGACATTTTAAAAGGGGGAATATCATGTTGAAGCCACGGATAGGCATCGCGCTCTGCGGCTCGTACTGCACATACGAAAAGCTTTTTGCGCAGCTTGCGCTTCTGGCGGATAAATACGAGCTCGTTCCCGTAATGAGCGAGGCCGCCGCCTCGACCGACACGCGCTTCGGCGCGTGCTCCGACTTTGCAGCGCGGCTCGAAAAGCTGTGCGGCGCAGAGCCGGTGTGCACCGTTGCCGGTGCGGAGCCTCTGGGTCCGGCAAAGCCCATGGAGGCGCTCGTAATAGCCCCCTGCACGGGCAACACCATGGCGAAGATAAACCACGGCATAACGGACGGCGCCGTCACCATGGCGGCCAAGGCGCACCTGAGAAACTCAAAGCCGCTCGTCATAGCGTTTTCGACAAACGACGCGCTCTCGGGCTCGGCGCCGAACATAGCCGGGCTTTTAAACCGCAAAAACGTCTATTTCGTTCCCTTCCGTCAGGACGATCCCGTAAAAAAGCCGTTTTCCATGGCATCCGACTTCTCGCTCATAGACAAAACCCTCGAGGCCGCCCTCGCCGGCAGGCAGCTCCAGCCGCTTTTGATAACGCATTGAGCCAGCGGCGTATCGGCAAAATACCAGCGTGTTTTTCAAAGGGCAGGCGTAAATATCGGCAAAACGCCTGTGACATTTTCGCTTTAAAGCTGATATAATTATCTCAGACAATAAATGTTCCCTGCCCAATGTCCGACGGGCGGGGCGTTTATTGTCTTTTTATTTTTATATCTACGGAGGATAAAGTATGCCGCAAGGTAAAAAGCAGGGCTTCCTGCCGAGTGTTATCATGAGTTTAATAATGATCTATATCATGGCCGTTCTGAATATGGACGTGCGTCTCGGGCGCTTTGCCGGAGAGGCCTGGCTTATCGCGTTCGAGCGTCTGCCGCCGGGCTTTCTCGTAGGCATAATATGTGATCTGTGCATCTGCACGCTGCCGTCGCGCCGCTGTCATTCAGAACAAGTCAAAAACTCTGCAAAATGTAGGTTAGTCAATGATAAGTTACAGAGCAGGAAAAGAAAAAAGGATATCGCGA
>CAVJKX010000043.1:0-9741 GCA_963650165.1 bacterium | reverse complement strand
CCGCACTCGCGTTGCGCGGCAGTGTTCTTATTTCGCCAGCAATATCGAACCGGGCTGACGCAATATATGTATAGGTGCAGACTTAATGCGCCTCTGAAAAAGCGCGAAACGTTCTTATTTTGTCGGCAGTATCGAACCGGGCGCCGGCAATAAGCGTATCCGTAGGTGCGTCAGTGCGCCTCTAAAAATTCGCCACTGAAAATGTGACGGAAATGTAAGGAGATGCGGGAAAATGTAAGCCGAATCGATGGCTTCCGGGGAGAATATGTTGTACAATGGGGGCGTAAACTCGACGGAGGTAAAAAATCATGAGCATTTTAACTGTTGAAAATCTCAGAAAAGTATACAGCACGCGCTTCGGCGGCAATCAGGTCGAGGCGCTCAGAAACGTGAGCTTCAGCGTTGAGGAGGGCGAGTACGTCGCCATCATGGGCGAGTCGGGCTCCGGCAAGACGACGCTTTTAAACCTGCTGGCGGCGCTGGACAGACCCACGGGCGGCACGGTGCTGCTCGACGGGCACGACCTCGGCAAGATCAAGGAGAGCGAGGCCGCGACCTTCCGCCGCGACAATCTCGGCTTCGTGTTCCAGGAGTTCAACCTCCTTGACACCTTCACGCTCCAGGACAACATCCTGCTGCCGCTGGTGCTGGCGGGCAAGAGCTACGACGAGATGAGCTCGCGTCTGCTGCCGACAGCAAGGGACCTCGGCCTCACCCCGCTGCTGAAAAAGTACCCCTACGAGGTGTCCGGCGGGCAGAAGCAGCGTGCCGCCGTCGCGCGGGCGCTGATCACGAACCCGCGCCTGATTCTCGCCGACGAGCCGACGGGCGCACTCGACTCCAAGAGCACCGACGAGCTCCTCGACCTTTTCGGGCAGATAAACAAAAAGGGTCAGACCGTCCTCATGGTAACGCACTCGGTCAAGGCCGCGTCCCACGCGCAGCGAATCCTGTTCATACGCGACGGCGAGGTGTTCCACCAGATCTACCGCGGCGACAGCTCCGATCAGCAGCTCTACCAGAAAATATCCGACACGCTGACCATTCTTGCATCGGGCGGTGAAGTGAAATGAAGCGCGGTTTCTATCCCCGTCTGGCGTGGAACGGCATGAAGAGCAACAAGCGCCTGTTCGTGCCGTATATCCTCGCGGCCGCCGGTACCGCGGCGGTGTTCTACATCATATTCTACCTCGCCATTGACGGCATCCCCGACGGCATGACCGGCGCGACCTCGGCGAGAACGACGCTGGGTCTGGGCGTGTTCGTCATCGTCATTTTCTCGCTGATATTCCTGTTCTACTGCAACAGCTTCCTTGTGCGCCGCAGATACAGGGAGTTCGGCCTGTACAGCATCCTCGGCATGAACAGGCGCAACATCGCGCGCGTGCTCGCCTGGGAGACTCTGTTCACGGCAGGCTTCTCGCTCCTGGGCGGAGCGTTTTTCGGCATACTGCTGTCAAAGCTCGCCGAGCTCGGCCTTGTGCGTGCCGTCGGCGGCGAGCCCGGCTACGGGCTGGTCATTTCCGGCTCCGCGCTGGTGTACATGCTGCTGTACTTCGGCGGCATCTTCGTTCTTGTGTATATAAACAGCCTCATAAAGCTGCACAAAAGCACGGCCGTTGAGCTCGTCGGCAGCGAGAGCTTCGGCGAAAAGCCGCCGAAGGCAAACCCCGTGCTCGGCATTGCAGGCATAATCATCCTCGCCGCAGCGTACTATCTGGCGCTGAGCATTCAGGACCCGCTCGATGCGCTCACGACCTTTTTCTTTGCGGTCGTTATGGTCATCCTCGGCACATATCTCGTTTTCATCTCCGGCAGCGTGCTGCTGTGCAGGCTTTTGCAGAAGAACAGGAGCTATTACTACAAGCCGCAGCACTTCGTGTCCGTGTCCTCGATGGCCTACCGCATGAAGCGCAACGGCGCGGGCCTTGCCTCGATCTGCATCCTCGCAACGATGGTGCTGGTCATGATATCCTCCACCTCCTGCCTGTATTTCGGCATGGAAAACTCCCTGAGCGCACGCTATCCGAGGGATGTGCAGTTTTCGTTCATGTACGATAGCCTCTCGGCCGTGAGCGAGGATAAGGTCAGCGCCGTGCGCGATACGCTCGTTTCAGCCATCGGCGATACGGATAGGAGCGACGTGCTCGACTACCGCAAGGCGGCGCTCGGCGGTACGCTGTCAGGCAGCGTGATAAACGACTATAACAGCAGCGGCAGCAGAGTGAACGTAGCCATCGTCCCGCTTTCCGATTATAACAAGGCCGCCGGAACGAACGAGACCCTCGGCGAGGGCGAGGTGCTCATGTACACTCTGCGTCTTAGCCGGACGCTCGATAAGCTCAGCATCGGCAGCGAGAGCTTTACCGTCGCAAAGCATCTGGACAGCATGCCGCTTTCCGACGGCAATGAAGCAGCCGACATAAGACCCACGATAACGCTGGTCGTTTCCGACTTCGACGGTGTCGTATCCCGCCTCATCGGCTCCGACGGCGGCTCAGTGAGCCTGTGCTGGGAGTATGCCTTCAACACGAAGGCGGATGAGGATGCGCAGCTGGACATGGTGGACGATGTCAGGGCGGCGGTGGACGAGGGCAAGCTTCAATTCGATAACGACAACAGCGGCAACGGCTGGAGCATGTACTCCACCCAGCTCCTCGCGTCTGCGCGTGAGGATTTCCGCGGCGTGTTCGGCGGGCTGTTCTTCCTCGGCATCATCCTCAGCGTCGTGTTCATCTGCGCGGCGGTGCTTATCATCTACTATAAGCAGCTTTCCGAGGGCTATGAGGACGCCGGCAGGTTCGAGATCATGCAGAAGGTCGGCATGACAAGGCAGGAGATCCGCCGCAGCATAAACTCGCAGCTGCTGACGGTGTTCTTCCTCCCGCTTGCCTTCGCGGGGCTGCACCTGGCCTTCGCCTTCCCCTTCATCCGCAAGATTCTGTATCTGTTCAGCTTCTTCGACACGGGCTTCCTCGTCGGCACGACCGTCATAAGCTTCCTCGTCTTCGCCGTCCTCTACGCCCTCGTGTACCGCAAAACTTCCAACACCTACTACAAAATCGTGGTTTTTTAGTGGCGCATTGAGGCGCCTGCGGATACGGATATCTCTGGTAGCCCGGTTCGAAACTGCCGACGAAATAAGATCACTGCCGCGCAACGCGAGTGCGCAGTAATGGTTTTGCACCCTTGGCTTCCACTTCGAGGGGAAGCTGTCACCAAAGGTGACTGAAGAGGTGTAATCAAATCCTTTGCCGCCAGGCAAACTCAAATTCACTACAAGCAGGAAACTAATTTAATATTAAACCTGAAAAAGACAGTGCAGAGTATGATCTACACTGTCTTATTTTCATAATGTAGGCGGCTTGCGCCGCGATTTGTTGACACCTCATCCGGCTCGCTTGCGCGACCCACCTTCCCCTCAGGCTCCGCAAGGGGAAGGCAGCGCAGAAGCGGAGCTTCTGCGAGTGAATATTGAATATTGAATAATGAATAATTGCGGTGTGCGCAGAGCGCACGGATTTTTAAAGGCGCTGCTGCATTGTGCCGATACGCTGTTTGCGTCAGCACGACCGGAAGCTGCGCAGGAAACCATCACGAACAAATCTTTCTCCGCACTCGTGTTCCGCGAAACGTTCTTATTTCTGCCAATGTTTCGATACCGGGCACCGGCAATAAACGTATAAGTACGGCCCCAATGCGCCTCTAAAAAAGAGCAGTCAAACGACTGCTCTTTTTCGTGCCGTGATTACTTCAGCAGGCCGAAGAAATCTTTGACTGCCTGAATAGCTATCTTTGCAGCTTCATCGGCGCCGGACTTCTCGAGAATGTCAAGAATTACATCCCATATTGTTTCCATTATTCTTTCCTCCTTATTAGATTTGATTTCCTTACTCCGCTTTTTAATATAGAGGAAAAATGTTAAAATAGCATTAGAAAATAAGTTTATTTATTTACAATAGCTTTAGAAACTTTAAAATAGTGCACCGTCATGAGCACGATGAACACGCTGCTGCAATAGCCGAAGATGGGGTAGACGACGCCGATGAGGTCACCGAAGCCGAAGAGGCTGCCGAGGAACATGCACAGGGCGCACAGTGCGGTGAAGGGCTTTCTGCGCCGCGTGATGCGCCCGGACTTTGCCGCGAGCATGCTCACGAAGGCGACGAGGCTCGACAGCGCCGTGCCGAACATGGCAAGCAGCAGAAGCAAACCGTAGACATAGCCCCAGGCGTCGCCGCGGCTCTGCGCGAGGGCAAGCATCGGCAGCTCGGCCGAGGCGGCTTCCGGCGCTGCGGAGACGGAGACGAGCACGCTTCCGGCTATCAGCAGCAGTACGCCCGCGCCGATGGCGATGCCGCCGACCGCGGCTTTTCTGCTCTTGATGTACGGGCCGAGGGGCGCGATCATGGCGATGCTGCCGAACACGTTATAGCAGGCAAAGCTCACCGCCGCGACGAGCCACGAGCCCATCAGCGGATTGCTGCCGCCGCCGGACTCCGGCAGGACGATGCCGTTTGCGCAAACGCTCATGATGCCGAAAGCGAGCGTCACGACCGACAGCACCGGCACGGTCGCCGAGAAGGCCGAGACCATGCCCGAAAATCCGGCCAGCGACACGACTGCAACGAGCGCTATGAACACCGCCGAGCCGATAAACGGCGCAAGGCCGAAGAGCTGGTTCAGCAGCGCGCCGATGCCGGCGGACATGATCGTACCCACGCCGAACAGAAACAGCAGCTCCAGCAGCGTTACCGCGCCGCGCACGACCGGCAGCTCCCGGTACACGACGAGCTTATCGATCTCGCGCAGGCCCGTGATCCTGCCCAGCAGGATCATCACGACGCCCGTGAAGAACAGCAGTCCGATCGCCAGCAGCAGTCCCGCCGCGCCCTTCGCGCCGAACGAGCCGAAAAATTGCCACAGCTCCTGGCCGGAAACGTAGCCCGCCCCCAGAAAGCAGCCGGCAAACGCCAGCCCGAGGTTGAAGCATCCGATTTTTTTGATAGAGCATCATCGCCTTTCTTTTTTTTGGAGATTTTTTCAGAGGCGCTGCTGCATTGTACCGATACAGCTATTGCGTCATCCCGACCGGAAACAACGGAGGAAATAAATACGTTTCGCATCCCGTGAGATTGTGCTGATTTTCGCATAAATTTCGTCTGCACCCTTGGATTCCCCTTCGAGGGGAAGCTGTCACCGAAGGTGACTGAAGAGGTGTCTGCAAGCTGCGATACAGGTGCATGGCAGGTTTGATGAGTTTACACCTCATCCGGCTCGCTTACGCGACCCACCTTTTTTCAGAGGCGCTGCGGCATCGTACCGATACGGTTTTCGCGGTGTCCCGACCGGAAGCCGCGCAGAAAACCACCACAAACGGGTCTTTTTCCGCACTCGCGTTACGCGGCAGTTTTCTTATTTCCTCCGCAGTTTCGATATCGGGCACCGGCAATATGCGTATCCGTAGGTGCCTTAATGCGCCACTGAAAAAACGTCACTGAAAATTTGTGTTTGCCTGACGGCAAAGGATTTGATAACACCTCATCCGTCACCTTCCCCTCAAGCTCCGCAAGGGGAAGGCCGGGGTGCGCAACATTACTGCGCGCTCGCGGGATGCGAGACGCTGTAGTTTCCTCCAGTGTCTCGATACCGGGCGCCGGCAATATGCGTATAGGCAGGTGCGTCAATTCGCCTCTGAAAAAACTTGAAATGGGGGAGGGGCTAAGATATAATTATTTTAAGTCTGCGATGCCTGCGATGCCTGCGATTCGGCGAATTGGCAGACCGTGCGCAGGGTGCAAGCCTCGCAGCGGGGCTTTCGCGCGGTGCAGACGGCGCGGCCGTGCAGCACGATGCGGTGGCAGAAGTCGGAGCTTTTCTCCGGCGGAAGGCATTTGCGCAGCTCGCGCTCGATCTTTTCGGGCTCCCTGAGCCCGTCAACAAGGCCGAGGCGGTTTGAAATGCGGATGCAGTGCGTGTCCACGACCGTCGAGCCGGGCACCTTGAAGATATCGCCGAGGATGAGGTTCGCGGTCTTGCGCCCGACGCCGGGCAGCCTGAGCAGATCATTCATATTCCCCGGCACCTTTCCGCCGAAATCGCGCAGCAGCATCTGCGCGGCGGCGACGATGTCGCGTGCCTTGGCGCGGTAGAAGCCGCAGGAGTGAATGTACCTTTCGACCTCGCTCACGTCGGCCGCGGCGAAGCTCTCGAGCGTCGGGAAGCGCCCGAACAGTGCGGGCGTCACCTCGTTCACGCGTGCATCCGTGCACTGCGCGGCGAGCCGCACCGAGATCAGCAGCTCGTAGTCCTTTTTATAGTCGAGCGTGCAGTCGGCAAGCGGGTAGGCCTCCTCGAGAAGCCGCACTATCTCCGAAACCTGCTGCTTTGTGCGCATAAGATCACCTCTCTGCGTCATTTTAACATATCCTCGGCCGCCGCGCCACAGCAAATGCGGCCGATCTCAATATTTTCCGGAGGAAAAAGCATGTACAAGCCTCTTGCAGACGAAATAAGGCCGCACAGTCTCGACGACGTGGTCGGCCAGAAGCATATACTCGGTCAGCGCGGCCTGCTGCGGCGCATCGTCGAAAGCGGCAGCGTTCCGAACATGATATTTTACGGCCCGTCGGGCACGGGCAAGACCACCGTTGCGCGTATAATCGCCGAAAAAACGAACCGCACCCTGCGCAAGCTGAACGCGACGACCGCGGGGCTTTCCGATATCAAGGAGATTATCGCCGAGCTCGACACGCTGCTGACCCCCGGCGGCGTGCTGCTGTACCTCGACGAGATCCAGTATTTTAACAAAAAGCAGCAGCAGTCGCTGCTGGAGTTTATCGAGGACGGGCGCATCACGCTCATCGCCTCGACGACCGAAAACCCGTATTTCTGTGTGTTCGGCGCAATTTTGAGCCGCTCGACCGTGTTCGAATTCAAGCCCGTCACGCCCGAGGAGGCCGAGCCCGCCGTCCTGCGCGCGTTCAATATTCTCGCCGAGCGCGAGGGCGAAGCGCCGGAGCTCGAGCCGGGCGTGGTGCAGCGGATAAGCCGCTCCTGCGGCGGCGACGTGCGCAAGGCCCTGAATGCCGTGGAGCTCCTGTTTTCCGCCGGTGAGCACCGCGACGGCAGAGTGAGGATAAGCCTTGCCGACGCCGAGACCGCCACCCAGCGCAGCGCGATGCGCTATGACCGCGACGGCGACGAGCATTTTGACGCGCTGTCGGCGCTGATGAAGTCGCTGCGCGGCTCCGATCCGGACGCAGCGGTGCACTATCTTGCGCGGCTTCTGGAGGCCGGTGACCTCACCGGCGCATGCCGCAGGCTGCTGTGCTCGGCCAGCGAGGATATCGGCCTTGCGTATCCGCAGGCGGTGCCCATAGTCAAGGCCTGCGTGGACTCGGCACTGCAGCTCGGTCTGCCGGAGGCGCGCCTGCCGCTGGCGGAGGCCGCGATCTTCCTTGCGACCGCGCCGAAATCAAACAGCGGCCTCATGGCCATCGACGCCGCGATAGCCGACGTGCGCGCCGGGAAAAGCGGTCCGCCGCCGCGCGAGCTTCAGAACGTCCACGCCGACGGTACGGGCTTCGAGCGCGAGCAGGGCTATAAATACCCGCACAGTTACCCAGGACACTGGGTGCGCCAGCAGTACCTGCCGGATGCGCTCAGGGGCGCGCGCTACTACGAGTTCGGCGACAATAAGCTTGAGCAGACCGCGAAAAAATACTGGGACGAGATAAAAAAGTGAGGTGCAGATAATGCCGATGGACATACGGGTCGGCGACGTGCTGACAATGAAAAAAGCGCACCCCTGCGGCGAAAAGCGCTGGCAGGTGCTGCGCATAGGCGCGGACTTCAAGCTCCGCTGCCTCGGCTGCGGCCGCGAGGTCATGGGCCCGCGCAGCAAGTTCGAAAAGAACGTAAGGGAAGTTGTGCACGATGCAAATTATTTCTCATAAAACGAACAATGAACGGAAGTTGTTTACTTCCGTTCATTGTTTATTGCTTTACAGCAGTTGTTTCTATAATAGTGCTTGGTATATGTGTGAAATATAAGCACATATGAAATTCCGCCGATTATATAAGCGGCAATGTCCCAAAAGTCGCTTGTTCCGCACTGGATAAGCTCAGGAAGCGCATATTCCCAGAGCAAGCCGCATATCAGGCATATGAAGGCCGCAGATGAAATATCGGCAACCTTTCTGCATTGCCACGAGCTCACACCGCAGAGCAGATTTAAGTAAGCGATTATGCCGATACCCGCCAGCCAATCGTTAAAATAGCATTTTAATATGTAAGATATCAATGGCAGCCGGATAACTTCTTTCAGCAGAAAACGGTTGATACAATATGCTGTTGAAACAAGAATAATTATAATATAATTGTAGTCATTTTCGGTATTCGTGTGCATCATAGTACGCACATGATGAGTACTGCAACAATGATGGCAAGGACGACACCCCAGAAGCCCATCCCGCCGTTGTTGTTATTCGACATAAATTTGCCCTCCTTTAATTAATCAAACAGACTGTTGTAAAGATCGGGATCCTGTTCTTTCACATAGTCGCTGAATGACTGACCGGGCTTGGGTGCAGTATAGCCGAAGCCTTTGTCATAATCATAATCGTCGGAATTGCTTTTGGTTACAGAATCATAACGGTCTGTGATGGTGTCGTAGAGGTCAGAGTCCTGTTCCTTTATGTAGTCACTTACAGATTGCCCTGATTTGGGAGCTGAATAGCTACTGCTGCTACTGCTGGTACTGCTACTACTGCTATTACCGCCGCTTTCCGATGCCTGCTTTGTTTCAACCTTGTGCTGCGAGCATCCGCACAGCGACAGCACCATAGCCAGTGCGAGTATAATGGATGCATATTTCCTCATGTTATTTCTCCTTCCATTTCAACCTTTCATTATAACTATAACTACATGGGCATATAATAGCCTATACAGTTTATTAAATAATAACACAGACGCTCATATAATTCAAGTACAATTAAACTATATGAGCGGTGAATATAAATGAATTATTATGAGATCGGACAAAGAATAAGGAAGAACAGAAAAGCAATTGGACTATCGCAGGAGGAACTGGCAGAAAAAGTCGGCATATCGGCGACACATATGAGTCACATTGAGACAGGAAACACAAAATTAAGTCTGCCTGTGCTTGTATCTCTTGCGGAGGAACTCGAGGTTAATACAGACGAGCTACTTTTTGAAGAAAAGCCGACATCGAGAAGTTCTGATTTAAATGATATGATGGCTATGCTCAGCGACTGTTCTTCAAAAGAACTGTGTACAATACGCGAGCTGATCAGGGTCTCAAAGGCGGCGCTCAGAAAATATTTTTAACAGCGTTTGGCATACGGAGGCAATCAAGGATACAGATGTTGCGGGCGCCCGGTTCTTTTAGAGGCGAATTGAGGCTGTACCTATACGGAGCCTGCTGGTGCCCGGTATCGAAACAATGGAGGAAACTACAGCGTTTCGCGTCCCGCGAGTGAGGCGCAAGCTTTTGCAGCCCGCCGTATCGGTTTCCTGCGCAGCTTCCGGTCGGGCTGACGCAAACAGCGTATCGGCACAATGCGGCAGCGCCTCTAAAAATCCGTGCAGCAAAGCTGCACACCATAATTATTCATTATTCAATATTCATTCTTCATTCGCAGAAGCTCCGCTTCTGCGCCCTGCCTTCCCCTTGCGGAGCCTGAGGGGAAGGTGTCGGCGACAGCCGACGGATGA
>CAVJKX010000042.1:0-10063 GCA_963650165.1 bacterium | reverse complement strand
CACCTCTTCAGTCACCTTCGGTGACAGCTTCCCCTCAAGCTCCGCAAGGGGAAGGCTTTTCAGAGGCGCTGCTGCATTGTACCGATACAGTTTTTGCGTCAGCCCGACCGGAAGCCGCGCAGGAAATCGAAACAAGGGGATGAACAAATCTTTCTCCGCTCTTACGTTACGCGAAACGTTCTTATTTCTGCCAATGTATCAAACCGGGCACCCGCAGTCTCCGTATAGGTACAGCCTTAATTCGCCTCTAAAAAAGAAAAGAAGTAGGATTTGAAGACCCCGGCTGCGGGAGAGATCACGTCGTCGGAGGGTGTGACGGCACAGATCTCGATGACCTCGGGCGGGTCGAGCGGGACATAGGCCACGGCGTCGGACAGCTCGTCGGCGATGACGCGGTTTACCAGCGCGACGCCCAGCCCGGCCTTGACCATGCCGCAGGCGATGAAGCTGTCGGGCGTGGAAAAGCTCAGATTCGGCTTGATGCCGCGCTTTGCAAAGCACAGCGTGTTGTCGGTCTGAAGTCCGGTGTGGATCTCGATAAACGGCTCGGTTTCGAAAATCGTCGCCGGTACGGACGCACTGTGCGCCAGCGGATGCTCCGGCGGCAGCATGGCCACGAGCTCATCGCGCATTATGACGGTGCTCGAAAACGTGCCCTCGCGGCGGCTTATGATGCCGAAGTCGAGCGCCTTGGCGTTCATGCGCGCGGCAAGCTCCGTGCTCGTGCCGGAGCAGAGCTCCACCGTGATGCCGGGGTATTTCTCGTGAAAGCCCGATATTATCTTCGTCAGCCACGGGAAAAACTTGACGTAGGACGAGCCGACCGCCAGCTTTCCGGTCTGCACGCCGCGCAGCTTCTGCGCCGTCTGGTCAAACTGCTCCGCCCAGTACGCCATCTCGCGCATCGCCGGCAGCAGCTCCTCGCCCTCGCGCGTCAGATGCACGCCGCCGCGCCCGCGGCTGATTATCGGAAAGCCGACCGACTTCTCGAGCGCCTCGACCGCGCGGCTGATGCCCGACTGCGTGTAGTTGAGCTCCTCCGCCGCCGCCGACATGCTGCCGTTTTTCAGTATGCTCAGCAGGATGGTGCACTTCTCGCTGTCCATATCCGTCACTCCTTTGTCGTATGAGCAACCGTCATATAAAAGTTGACTATGCTTCGCTTTACTCAAGTATAAACCCGTATTATACTGATGTCAAGAATAAGCACAGGCTTATACATAAGGGGAGAAAATTATGAGTCAAAAACAGGCGCAGCTGCTGCTTGCGGCGGTAATTCTGACGCGCAGCAGCGCCTATCTTTTTACGAAAACCGCGCTTGCGACGCTGGGCACCTTCAATCTGCTCGCGTCGCGCTTTCTGCTGGGCTTTGCGGTGCTGCTGATCATATTCCGGAAGCGGCTGAAGCACGCGAGCCGCCGCGACCTTGCCGGCGGCGCGGTCATCGGCGCGGTGTTCACGGCGGTCATGGCGCTGGAGCTGACGGCGCTCAAGACGACCGACACCTCGACGGTGTCGTTTCTGGAGAACACGGCGATCGTGTTCGTGCCGCTTATAGAGGCGGTGCTGATACGCAGGCTGCCCAAGCCCGCGAGCCTTGCAGGGGCTGCGCTTGCGCTGTGCGGCGTGGGGCTGCTGACTCTGCGCGGCGGCGCCTTCGGCTTCACGCCCGGCGAGGCCTGCTGCCTGTGCGCGGCGGTGACCTACGCCGTGGGCATCATCGTGACCGACCGCTTTTCGCATAAGTGCGACGCGCTGCTGGTCGGCATCTTTGAGGTCGGCACGATCGGGCTTTTATCGCTCGTGCTGTCGTTTGTCTTCGAGCAGCCGCGCATCCCGTCCGGCGGCACGGAGTGGGGCTGCGTGCTGGTGCTTGCGCTGCTGTGCACGGGCTTCGGCTTCACGCTCCAGCCGGTCGCGCAGTCGCATCTGACCAGCCAGACCTCGGGGCTCATGTGCGCGCTCAACCCGGCGTTTGCATCGATCCTCGGCGTCGTGTTCCTCAGCGAGCCCGTCACCTTGCAGGGCGTCTGCGGCGCGATACTCATCCTCACGAGCCTCTTCATCCCGCACTTTTTTAATGGCGAACGGCGGCACCTGCGGATACGCTTGCTGCGGTAGCCCTGCGGCAAAATTTGATATTGAACGCAAAAAAGACAGTGCAGATAATGATCTGCACTGTCTTTTTTCATGATAATGCTATAATGCTGCGGAGGATGCTTTGCCTGTCTTATTTGTCCTCGGCGCTCATGTCGAACTCGAGCTCGGCGTCGCACTTGGGGCAGCGGATCGAGCCGAAGTCGAGATCCTCCTCGAAAACGGTGATGGTCTCGCCGCACTTGGGGCAGGTGACCTCGTATTCCTGCTCATCGCCGCCGCAGGACGAGCAGCAGCCGGAGCATGACGGCGCATCGTCATCGTCATCGTCGGTCTCATCTGCCTCGTACTCGTCGTCGTCACAGGAGCAGCGGAAGCCGTCGTCGCCGTCCGTATCGCCGATGCAGAGGTCCTCGAGGTATTCCATGTCTTCGTTTATGTCGTTGATGCTGTCGGAAAGGTCCTTCGCGTGGGCGTCAACGGCTTCGAGCTCGTCGGCCATGGTGTCGAGCACGTCAATGACGGCGAGCATGAGCTTGCCCTCGCTGGTGCTGTCCTTTATGCCGAGGCCCTCGGCAAGGCCTTTGAGATATGCAACTTTTTCGCTTACTGTCATTAATTATCTCCTTTTTTAGCGGCGCTGCCGCGCAGTACCGATACGGCTTTTGCGGCGTCCCGACCTGAAGCTGCGCAGGAAACCGCATCGCACTCGCCTTACGCGGATTTGTACGGCAGTTTCGATACCGGGCGCCTGCAATAAACGTATGGGTACAGCCTCAATGCGCCTCCGAAATTACTTGGAGCGGCTGAGGTACTCGCCGGTACGGGTGTCGATCTGGATCTTCTCGCCGGGCTCGATGAAGAGGGGCACCTTGACCTCTGCGCCGGTCTCGAGGGTAGCGGGCTTGGTCGCGTTGGTCGCGGTGTTGCCTGCGAAGCCGGGGTCGGTGTCGGTAACGACGAGGTCGACGAAGAAGGGCGGCTCGACGTTGAAGACCTTTCCCTTGTAGGAGTAGATGGTGCACTCCATATTCTCTTTGACGAACTTAAAGCTGTCGCCGAGGTTGGACTCGTCAACGGGCTCGAGCTCATAGGTCTCGGGATCCATGAAGTAATAGAGGCTGCCGTCGCTGTAGCTGTATTCCATGGTCTTGCGCTCGACGGTAGCGCTTTCGAACTTTGCGGTGGGGTTAAAGGAAGTTTCGGTAACGGCGCCGGTGATGACGTTCTTCATCTTGGTGCGGACGAAGGCCGCGCCCTTGCCGGGCTTGACGTGCTGGAAGGAGACGACCTGCATGACCTGGCCGTCCATCTCGAAAGTAACACCGTTTCTGAAATCACCTGCTGTAATAGGCATAATGGAAATCCTCCTATGTTAAGTCTTAAATTAAATTTATCTATAGCCTTAATAGTCTACATTAAATTGCGCCATATTGCAAGATTATTTTAGCCTTTTGCTCTTATTTTCCTTTGCCGGAACGTCATTTTCGCGTTTTCCGGTGCGTTTTTCGAAGGCTATCTGGAACATATACACGATCATGGCCAGAACGCCGATTATGTACAGTATGTTCCGCAGCCCCGCCGGAAAGCTCGGAATGAAGCTTTGCAGCAGCGCCGTTGCGCACACGACGATGAAGCCGATGTACAGAAACGGCGTCATCGACAGGTCAAATTTTTTGCCCTTTTTCTTGTTTCCCTTTGCCATAGTTCTTCTCCCTCTATAAAATTATCAGCTGCTTTTCCGCCTTTGTTATGTCCTCGCAGCCGCCCTCGCGCAGGATGAGCACATCCTCTATCCTGACGCCGAACCTTCCGGGCAGGTAAATGCCGGGCTCGGCCGATATCACCGCGCCGCTCGGCATCGGCGTTTTCACCGAGGGTGCGGCCGCGGGGCTTTCGTGGATATAAAGCCCCAGCGAGTGGCCGAAGCTGTGCCCGAAATACCCGCCGTAGCCCGCGTCGGCAATGACCCTGCGCGCAGCGCCGTCGATCTCCGCGCCCGTGACCCCGGCCGCCGCCTTGGCGATGCCCGCAAGCTGGGCGCGCAGGACGGTATCGTAAACGTTTTTCATCTCGTCCGTGGCATGGCCGACGGCGACGGTACGCGTCATGTCCGAGCAGTAGCCGTCCTTTTTGCAGCCGAAGTCCATGGTCACGAAGTCGCCCTCGCGCACGACCGCGTCCGAGGGCACGCCGTGCGGCATGCTGGAGTTTGTGCCCGTGACGGCGATGGGGTCAAAGCTGTTGCCCTCGCCGCCGTGCTTTAAGAGCCTGTAGGTGATCTCGGCGGCGATATCGCGCTCCGTTACGCCGGGGCGGATGATTCCAAGAACATCGTCGAGCGCCCTTTCCGCTATCATCTGCGCCCTTCTCATGCTGCGCAGCTCGCGCTCGTCCTTTGTGGCCCGCAGGGTGTTGAACAGGCTCTGGCACGGGTGCAGCTGCACCCCCAGCGCCTTCTGCCAGCCGAGATACGTCCCGTGCGGGAGTGAAAACTCCTCCGCGCCGGGCATTTTCACGCCGCACTCGGCCATCGCCTCGCGCACGAGCTCCGTAAGCCGCTTTCCCGCGCCGAACAGGCGCAGCGTGATATCGCGCGAAACGCTCTTCTCCGCCGCCTCGATATAGCGCGAGTCGGTGAACAGAAACGCCCTGTCGAGCGTCACGAGCACCGCGCCGTCCGTGAAGGCAAAGCCCGTCGCGTAGCGCTGGTTCAGCTCATCCGTTATCAGCACCGCGTCGAGCCCGAGATCAACGAGCCCGCCGCGGATCTTCGCAAGTCTTTCCATTGTATCCTTACCTCAGAAATTTTTAACTTCGTCGCCCTCGACCGGCCAGAGCCTTGAGAAGGCGCTCATGTCATCCGCACTGTCGGAGGCCAGAAGATCGACGAGCAGTATCGAGCCGTCCCTGCCGCTCTGGAATATGCCGCGGACGATCTGCGTGCCGTCGGCAAGTTCATAGTACACGGCGATATTCGGCGATACGTCCGGGATATAGCTTATGACCTCGACGCCCTCGCCGCTGGTGAGGTAGTTGCGCTGCCACAGCGTGCGGCTTTCGGTGTAGACCTTTACGTTGTACACCGTCTCCTCGGCCGAGAGCACGACGCTCTGCCCGCCGTCATCGACCGTGACGGTGCCGAGGATATTGAGGCTGCCGCGGTCCACGGTGGAGCCGTTGTCGGCAAGTATCATGCCGTTGTCGCCCTCGTAAGCGACCGGAGCAAGGTCGGTGCTCAGAAACTCCTCGAGCGCGGAGTAGGGTATCTCGAACAGCAGCACGCCGCTGCTGTAGGGCGCGATGTCGTAGGGGTTTGCGTAAACGACGAGCCCGTCGTCGTTGAGATACCAGTTGCTGCCCGCGTCAATGAGCTCGCCGATGGCGGTCTCGAAATCGTCAAAGAGTATGCTCTCGCCGTTTTCCTTGTACTCGTCTCCGGCGGCAAGGCCGATGACGTAGTTTTTCATGAAGGTCTTGAGCTGCTCCTCGTTCTTTGCGATGCCCGCAAGGCTCAGCAGCTCGCCGCTGTCGGAGTCATAGCTGCGGCTTATGCGCGTGAAATCGGCGTGAAGCCCGCCGACATCCTGCGAAACGTCGAACACGACGCTCAGCGCACGCGTATCGCAGCGTGTGACGCTCGGCGTGCAGCGGTAGCTCAGCTCGACGATCTCGCCCTCGGTCTGATCCTCGGCGACGCGCTGCGTATACTCCGCGTCGGCCCTGAACCCGACATAGAGCTCGGCCAGCGACGAGTTTATGCGCTCGGCCGCGCGCGCGTCCTTCGAGCTTATCGTCGTCTCGCCGATGCTCTGCCTGTAATACGCGGTGCCCGCGTCGTTTGAAAGCTCGCTGTCCGTAAAGCTGTAGCTCGCCGTCACGTCAAACTGCGGCACGGGCGTGCGCGGCTCCAGGTCGATGACGTGCTGACATGCGCAGAACGTGCCCAGCATCGCGCAGCACAGCAGCACGGAAATTATCTTTTTCATTGTCTTCACTCCCCCGATTTTGGTAACAATCGTTAACAAAGTGCGAACAAAACGCTTATAATTCAAGGGTTTTGCACACTTTCAACAAAGTTATCAACACATTATGTAAATCATTCGCCGTACTCAGCCGGTTTTCCGCTCCTTCTCTTGTCGTCCAGGAAGCCCTTGACGCCGGTGAAGCAGTAGGTGTCGAGCACATAGGCGACGCGCTCTGGAGTCTCCTTCATGCCGGTGTCGAACCAGTATTTCACGGCGGTCGATATCGACGAGACGAGCAGGCCCTTCAAGCACTCGGTCATCGGCTCGCTCAGTTCGCCCAGGAAGAGTATCTTCTCCTCAAGATAGCCCTCGGCGTACTGCCTTATGACCTTGAGCATCGCGTCATAGTCGCCGTAGGGGCCGGCAAAAACGCGGCACAGCTCCTCGTGCTCCTTCAGAAGGCGCATGGTCTGAAGCGAGCTGAGGCGCGTTTCCCCGCTCTCGATCAGGCGCTGCTGCATCGCCTCGGCCAGCTGCATCTCAAGGCTGCGCTTGAGCGCATACGGGTCGGAATAATGCGCGTAGAATGTCCCCCTGTTGATGTCCGCCTCGCGGCAGATCTCCGTAACGCTTATCTTCTCGATCGGCTTTTCTGCAAGCAGGCGCAGGAAACCGTCCCTGATCGCCTTCTTCGTGTACTTTACGCGCCGGTCTTCCTTTTTCGGTCTGGCGTTCTCCACGTTCACCACACTCCTTATATATTGTATATAATACATTTTACAATACAGGTGCAAGAAAATCAACACTCGTTTTTTTAAAAACGATTTCGCCGAAAATAAAAAACGGATGACGTCCGGGGGAGACGACATCCGTTTAATGGGGTGGAGAAAGGAGATCTTCATATTAATGAACGCAAGCTGTCTGCCGTCAGCTCCTGCCGCGCGAATGTGGGGGGTAATATGGCCGCGCAGCGCTCCGTTCATACATAATGACGCAGCTTTTGCGCGCATATTGCATATATCCCGAAAAAAGATAAAAAAAGCTCCCGCCTCTGTTGAAGCGGGAGCTTGGGAAAGCTGTTCTCAGTCGGTCACATAGGGCAGGAGAGCGATCTGACGGGCTCTCTTGATAGCCTCGGTGAGCTGGCGCTGATGCATTGCGCAGGTACCGGTGGTACGACGGGGAAGGATCTTGCTGCGCTCGGAAACATAGCGGCGGAGCTTTGCAGTATCCTTATAGTCGATGCTGGTGGCCTTATCTACGCAAAACTGGCAGACTTTTCTGCGCTTGCGGTTTTTGGGATTGTTCTTATCGAAAGCCATTAGCTGTATCCTCCTATATTATTTTTAAAACGGCAGTTCGCCGTCATCGTCGCCAAGCTCGGAAAACGCCGACGCGCCCATCGAGGGGCTCGGAGCATCGTAGCTTGAGGTGTGACGGGGCTCACCGCGCATGTCGCCGCCTTCGCGGCGTTTGCTTTCGCCGAAATACATGTTGTCAACGACGACCTCGGCGCTGCGGCGCTTGCCGCCCTCGCGGTCGGTCCAGTCGCGGATCTGAAGCCTGCCGGAAACGACGGCAAGGCTGCCCTTGGCGAAATACTTGCTGACGAACTCGGCAGTCGAGCGCCATGCAACGCAGTCGATGAAATCGGTCTGCTTTTCGCCGCCGTCGCGGCCGCCGTAATCGCGGTCAACGGCAAGGGTGAACGATGCGACAGGGGTCTGTGACTGAGTGTATCTCAGCTCGGGGTCACGGGTCAGGCGGCCCATGATCGTAATGTGATTAAGCATAACTCGTCTCCTTACTCAGCACGCAGAGTGATCAGGCGACGCATGATGCCGTCGGTGATGCCGAGGATACGGTCCAGCTCTGCGGGGAAATCCGCGCCGCTGGTGAACTTCATCAGCACATAGTAGCCTTCAGAAATGTAGTTGATCTCGTAAGCGAGCTTGCGCTTACCCATCTCCTCCAGTTCGTCCAGGGTACCATTAGCTTCAACAAGCGCCTTGAACTTCTCGACGACGGCAGCGGTCTGCTCCTCGCTGAAGTTCGGGTTGATGATGTACATTACTTCGTACTTCTCAGTTGCTTTTGCCATGGTTTGCACCTCCTTCTGGTCTTTTGGCCCCCGATCCCGTCGGGAGCAAGGATAGCCTGCGCATACCGGCAAGCCATAACATTATATCTCATTTTTCCCGTTTGTCAAGTTTTTTCGGAGGCGCATTCAGGCTGTACCTATACATTTATTGCAGGTGCCCGGTATCGGGACTGCGTAGGAAACTACGGCGTTCCGCATCCCGCGAGCGCGGCGGAAGCTTCGCCGCACTCTGTACGGAACGGGCTTTGCTTTATTTTATTACGGCGATCATGCGGTCGAGGCCGGTTTTTATGATAGAGCGCGGCATGGCGAGATTGAGGCGGATATAGCCCTCGGCGTTGCCGACGAACAGGGAGTTGCCGCCCTCGAGCAGGACACCGGCCTTGTTTGCGAAGAAGTCCGGCAGATCGGGCACATCCGGCAGGCAGCGGCTGAGATCCACCCATGCGAGATAGGTCGCCTCGGGGATGTACATGCGCGCCTCGGGCAGATGCTCGGCGAGGTAGTCCCTGACGAAGGCAAAGTTTGCGTCAAGATACGCCTTGAGCTCCTCGTGCCATGCGCCGCCCTTTTCGTAAGCGGCCTTTGCGGCGGTCAGCGACATGGGGTTTACCATGCCGAAGAGCTTGTCGCGGTCCTTGAAGCGGGCGCGCAGCCCGGCATCGCGGATGATGATGTTGGAAAACGCGAGTCCGGCGAGGTTGAAGGTCTTTGACGGCGCCATGCAGGTCACGAGCTTGGGATAGTCGGTCATGACCGAGGCCATGGGAACGTGGCGGCGGCCGCTGCGGATGAGGTCGCAGTGTATCTCGTCGGAAACGACCCAGAGGTTATACTTTGCCATGATCTCGCCCGCGCGGCGCAGCTCGGCCTCGGTCCACATTCTGCCGGTGGGGTTGTGCGGATTGCACCAGAAAACGAGCTTGCAGCTCGGCTCGGCGCACTTGCGTTCGAAGTCGTCGAAGTCGAGCTCAAAGGTGCCGTCGTCTCTCTTTTTGAGGTCGGAGGTCAGGATATCAACGCCCGCGTACTCGGCGGCGTGGGCAAAGTAGCCGTAGGCCGGCGTGTTTATCAGCACCTTCTCGTCCTTTGTGCACAGCGTCTCGGCAAGCTGATACAGCGCGGGGATGATGCCGGGCGTGATGCACAGCTGCTCCTTGGGAAAGCTCCAGCCGTAGTGGTCGAGGCACCATTTGGAGAAGGCGTTGTAGTAGCCGTCGTCGTACACGCCCGTGTAGCCGAATATGCGGCGGTCGACGCGCTCGTGCAGCGCCTCCAATATCTCCGGCGCGACCGCGAACTCCATGTCCGCGACCCACATGCGCACGAACTCCTCGTCCTTGAACGGGAACACCTTCTCAGGGCCCGCATGGAATATGTAGCCGCGAAAACCGTCCGTGTTCAGGGCGTTGGTACCGCGGCGCTCGATTATCTCGTCAAAATTGTACATAAGACATCTCCTTGCTTTTTTATGACCTGATTATATCCCAATCCGCCTCCTCACACAAGGTATTTTTAGAGGCGCATTTAGTCTGTACCTATACGTTTATTACAGGTGCCCGGTTCTTTTCAGAGGCGAATTAACACTTCTACCTATACGGAGACTGCGGATGCCCGGTATCGAAACACGGGCATAAATAAAAACGTTTCGCGGAACACGAGTGCGGAAAAAGATTTGTTTATCCCCTTGTATCGGTTTCCCGCGCGGCTGCCGGTGGGATAACGCAATTACCGTATCGGTATAATGTGAAAACGCCTCTGAAAATCCGTGCAGCAAAGCTGCACACCGCAATTATTCACTATTCAATATTCAATCTTCATTCGCAGGCGCAGCCTGCGCCCCTGCCTTCCCCTTGCGGAGCCTGAGGGGAAGGTGTCGGCGACAGCCGACGGATGA
>CAVJKX010000041.1:0-10160 GCA_963650165.1 bacterium | reverse complement strand
CTCATCCGTCGGCTGTCGCCGACACCTTCCCCTCAGGCTCCGCAAGGGGAAGGCAAGACGGGAAACATTACTGCGCACTCATGGGGCGCGAAACGTTTTTGTTTATTCCGTTGTTTCGATACCGGGCTACCGCAATATCCGTATCCGTAGGTGCCTCAATGCGCCTCTGAAAAAGCGCGAAACGTTCTTATTTATGCCTGCGTCTCGATACCGGGCTACCGCAATATGCGTATAGGTGCAGACTAAATGCGCCTCTAAAAAACATGGATCTCGCGGATGAGGAAGTCCTTGCCGGAGAGGACGGTTTTTTCGAAGCTGCCGCAGTTGGGGCAGTAGCCCTCGTGCTCGATGACGTTATACAGCTCGTTGCACTCGTCGCACTCGGCCATGCCGGGCACGACGTTTATGATGAGCTTTGTGTTCTTCAGAAAGGTGTCCGCGACGACAACGGGGTACAACTCCTCGACGTACTTCGGGATGACCAGCGACAGCTCGCCGATATCCAGAACTATCTCGGCCACCTCGTCGATGCCGTTTTCACGGGCAAAATCCGTGACGGTCCTGACCATGGAGCGGACGACGCCTATCTCATGCATGGCGCGCTCCTTTACTTTCTTGCGATCTTCTTGGTGACGAGCTTTGCGACGGCCGCGGGAGCGTTTCCTGCCGCGCCGAGCAGCGCCTTGAAGTAGGGCGCGCCGACATAGTCGCTGACCTTTTCGAGGCTGATCGCGTCGAACCTGCACTTGGTGGTGCAGATGCCGCAGCCTACGCAGAGGCTCTCGTCGACGACCGCGGCGCCGCAGCCGAGGCAGCGCGAGGTCTCGATCTTCATCTGCTCCTCGGTGAGAGTGCCGCGCAGATCCTTGAAGGTCTTCTTTGCTTCCTTTGCAGAGCCCGCGGCGGCCTTCTGGCGGGGCGCGGTGTCAAAGCCCGCGACGGAGATGCCCGCGGTGGCGGTGTTCATCGCCTTATAATCGCGCCTGTCGCGGCCGATGACCTGCGACTGGCCGGGATGCACATAGCGGTGGATGGAGATCGCGCCCTCCTTGCCCGCCGCGATCGCGTCGATGGCAAACTTCGGACCGGTTACGGCGTCGCCGCCCGCGAACACGTCGGGAACGCTTGTCTGCCAGCCGGGCAGGGACACTTTGACCTCGCCCTTCGCGCCGGTTTCGATGCACTTCATGCCGCCGAGCTCGATCTTCTGGCCGATGGCGGAAATGACGGCGGAAACCTCGAGCGTTTCGAACTTTCCGGTGCCGACGGGCTTTCCGCCTCTGAGCTCCATGACCTCGACCTTCAGAGCTTCGGCCCTGCCCTCGCCGCTTATCTCGACGGGAGCGGAGAGGAACTTGAACTTCACGCCCTCGGCTATCGCCTCCTCGACCTCGTCGTCCGCTGCGGGCATGGCGTCACGGTCGCGGCGGTAGACAACGGTGGTCTTTGCGCCGAGGCGGACCGCCGCACGGGCCACGTCGATGGCGACATTGCCGCCGCCGATGACGGCGACGCTCTTGCCGACTGCGGGCTTTTCGCCGAGGTTCACCTCACGCAGGAAGTCGATGCCGGTAAATACGCCGTCGAGCTCATCGCCGGGGCAGCCGACCTTCGCGCCCTTTGACGCGCCGACTGCGAGATAGAAGGCCTTGAAGCCCTTTTCGCGCAGATCGTCGAGCGAGATGTCCCTGCCGACCTCAACGCCGGTCTTGAACTTCACGCCCATGTCCTTCAGCACCTTGATCTCGGCGTTTATAACGTCCTTTTCAAGGCGGAAGGAGGGGATGCCCATGGTGAGCATGCCGCCGAGCGCCTTTTCCTTTTCGTATACGGTCACGGGGTAGCCCTTGACGGCGAGATAGTACGCACAGCTCAGACCGGCCGGGCCCGCGCCGATGACGGCGATCTTCTCCTCATAGGGTCTGCCGATCTGGTTGACCATCTTGGGCACGAAGCGGTGCTTTGCCTCAAGATCCTTCTCGGCAATGAACTTCTTTATATCGTCGATCGCGATGGGCGAGTCGATATCGCCGCGGGTGCAGGCATCCTCGCAGGCCTTGTTGCAGATGCGGCCGCAGACGGCGGGGAAGGGGTTTTCCTTCTTTATGAGCTCCAGCGCCTCGGTGTAGCGGCCCTGAGAGGCGAGCTTTATGTAGCCCTGAACGGGAACGTGCGCCGGGCACTGAGCCTTGCAGGGCGCCGTGCCGGAGGGCATGACGTCGGTGCGGGTGGTGCGGTAATCGACGTTGTAGCTGCTCTTGTCCCAGGGCACTTCCTTATCCGACTGATACGCGTCGGAGACGTGCGGGTCGCTCGTGCACAGCTTCTGGCCGAGCCTGACCGCGTTAGTCTGGCAGTTTTCCACGCACTGGCCGCAGGCAACGCACTTGTCCTTATTGACCCTTGCGATGAAGTTCGAGCTCACGCCCTCGGGAGCGCGGAACATTTCGGTTATGCGCAGCGCGTAGCAGGAGCAGCCGCAGCAGTTGCAGATGGCGGTCACGCCGTCGAAGCCGGGTGCCTGGTTCACGTCGTGGACAAGGCCGTTATCCTCGGCTCGCCGGAGTATCTCATAGGCCTCCTCCTTGCTGATGAGGCGGTGCTCGCCGTTTCTGGAGAAGTTTACGGCATTGTCGTTGAGGTACATGCACATATCCTCTTCCAGATGGCCGCAGCCCTCGCCCATGAGTCTGCGCGAGCGGCGGCAGGAGCAGGGGCCGACGGAAATGGCCGTCGCGTTTTCGATGATGGTGCTCAGCTCGTCATAGGACGCGCGGTGGCTGTTATTCTCGATGGCGCTCATGACGGGCATGACGCGCATGAAGTTTACGCCGCTGCCGAGCACGGGAGCGAGCATGCCGACGCGGATGCGGGTGTATTCCTCGAAGCAGGCCGCAAGGTCGGGGTACTTTTCGCACTGCTCGCGGTTGCCGAGTATGCCCTCCATGATGCCGGGCACCCAGATGGGGTAGTAGTAAAACGGCTCCTCGCCGTGGTAGCGCACGCGGATAACGCCCGCCTTGACGAGCTTATCGCACTGCTCCTGCGTAAACTCAACGCTCTTCTTTGCCTTTTTCGCCAGATCTTCGACGGAGAAGTCCTTCTCAAGGCGCATGCGCATCATGACGGAGCACATGTCGTCATCGACGATCGGCGCAAGGATCCTGTACTCGGGATCCTTGTAGGTGATGCCGGTGTAGGTCAGGCTTTCAAGGCTGATCTTCGACGCCAGCGCAAGGATGTTCGGTCTGTTTGCCATGTTGTTTCCCCCTATAGATTTTTGGTTATATTATAATGTATCTTCGCGTTTATAAAGGTCTAAGATACTTTATACCATGAACGCAGGCAGATTGTCAATTATTTAGCGCTGCCATATAGTGTCACCGATGCCAACTGCACACACTTATGCGCCGAAAGCACGTTAAAAAAGCCGCAAACCCCCTGAACTGCACTGTTTTCTGCACAGAACAAATATCTTCCACGTGCTTTTTGGGCTTGTGCAAAAAGTTTTAATTTTTGCACTATTGGATTTGTTCAGATTAATTTTCAAATTTTTTTGAATGTTTTTAATCCGTTTTAGTGAATTTGGCTAAAAACACGGTTTCGTTTGCTTTTTAACATGCAAATTTTATTAATTTTTTGGTACAAATGTTGACGCATTGTAAACAGGCATGTAAAATATGCATGCGTTTTGAAAAAGCCATAACAAAAACCTATAGTACAAAGCAATTCCGCAGGCCTCTCCTCTTGCGGAATGCAGCGGGCGGCCGCTCGTCCGTCCGGCTGATACAGCAAAGATCATTTCTCCCGATGAGCCCTGTTGCCCAAGGAATTGTTTTAAACAAGAATTCCTTGAGCGTAACGGGGGTTTTGTTTCGGCCTTGAAGAAGCGTGCATGAGAGAGTACATTTTCCTGAGTATCCGCGTTCCTGTTGAGGAGCATGAGGGCGCGGACGGGCAATGTAATATAATTGGCCGATGAGCCAAAATAGAGAACACAGAAAAGGAAAATCATTATGAACAACAAAGCAGCCAAGGGCACATGGGCGGCCGCGTTTACGGTCGGTTCCGTGTGGTTCGGCACCCACGTAGGCGGCGGCTTCGCCTCCGGCAACCAGGTAGTCAGTTATTTCTCGCAGTACGGTATTTGGGCCGCTGTCCTCCCCATTATAGCAATGGGTCTTCTCGCACTTGTAATGTACACCGTTATGAAGTTTGCAAAGCTCAACGGTTTTACCAATTATAAAGATACCTTCTCGGCTCTGTATCCGAAGCCCTGGATGGAGGTCTTCTTTGAGGTCTTCTACATCGTCATCCTGCTCGCAGCCGTCGCGGCCGCAGTTGCAGGCGCAGGCGAGGTCCTTGCCAACTTCTTCGGCATCGACTACTCCGTGACCGCAAACAAGCTCATCTTCAACCTCATCATCGTTGCAGTCCTCATCGTCCTGAGCATCTTCGGCGTTAAGCTCGTTATCGCAGCTTCCACCGTTCTTTCCATCGCGATCCTCATTTCCACCGCAGTCGTCGTCATCGCCGGCTTTGCAGCCGACTTCGACGCTATCAGCGCACAGCTCCTGGCCGCAGACGGTCTCGAGAAGGCGGCTTACGTTGACAATGTCGGCCAGGCATTCTGGCGCGGCGTTCTGGTCTACGCCGCATTCCAGTGCGTATCCATCCCCGCAATGATCGCAGCAAGCGAGGGCCTGACCCTCAAGGGCGTAAAGCGCGCAAACATCCTCGGCTGGCTGATGAACGGCTGCGCTCTGGCTGCATCCACCGCAATGCTCGCCCGCTGGTATCCCCTTCTCAAGGCACTTGAGGACGGCGGCGTCGCAGGCTTCACCACCGCTGCAAGCGGCATCCCCAACCAGACCGTTCTGACCCTCGTCGGCATCAAGTGGCTGATGGTCATCTTCAGCATCCTGCTGTTCAGCGCATTCGTATCCACCAGCGTCACCCTGGTCTTCACCATGATCCAGCGCTTCCAGGGCCACTGCTTCCCCAACGCCATCAAGAGCGAGAAGGTCCGCGGCGTTATCGTCGGCGTCGTCGTTATCGCGATCTGCTTTGCGATCTCCCTGCTCGGTCTGGGCAAGATCATCAAGTACGCCTACGGCTACGACGGCTACTACGCGATCCTCGTTATCTTCCTGCCCGTGCTGATCTGGGGCGTTCCCAAGGTCAAGAAGCTCGAGGCTCAGAAGAAGGGCGAAATAGAGTAATCAGAAACCATATTCGAACAATTCAAACACCACCGGAAAACCGGTGGTGTTTGAAAGGTGAATGACAATGAAAATTGCTATGATCGGCTCCGGCGCTGCCGGCAGCGTTTTCGCTTCATATCTTAATAAGGGCGGTGCGGAGCTCTGGCTCGTCGACCGCTACAAAGCGCACATGGACAAGGTCGCCGCGGACGGCATGACCTTTGTCACTCCCTCGGGCGAGGAACTCCTCACGGGCTTTCACACGGCCTGCTCGGCCGAGGATATCGGCCTTATGGACATAGTCATACTCATGGTCAAGGCCACGCAGACCGACGGCATCATGCCCTCGGTGCTGCCCTGCATAGGCAAGGAGACGGTCGTCGTTTCCCTGCAGAACGGCATCGGCAACGACGATGTGCTCAAAAAATATGTCCCTGCGGACAGAATACTCTACGGCTTCGGCACGATAGGCACTGAGCTGCCCGAGCCGGGCAAATGCGTTTCAAAGCCGGAAAGCGGCGTTATCATGCGCTTCGGCGCGGCGGTAAACGACCCCGTTTCCGAAAAGGCCGGAAGGGAGCTCGAAAAGTGCTTCTGCGACGGCGGCTGCCTGACGAGCTTTGAAAAGGATATCCGCCCCTTCGTCTGGAAAAAGGCGATATCCAACAGCGGCTACAACACACTCTCGGCGCTCACGCGGCTCAAGGTCGGCCCCATGCTCGACTGCGAAACGGGCGTTGAGCTCATAAAAAGCGTTTGGGCTGAGGGCTGCGCGGTCGCAAAGGCGCTCACGGGCGTCGATCTCCGGGGCGATATGCTCGAGGAGCTTCCGCGGCTCAGAGAGGGCTTTGCCAAATATTATCCCTCGATGGCACAGGATGTGCTCATCCACCGGCGTCAGACCGAGGTCGGGCTCCTGAACGGCGCCATAGTGCACTATGGGCGCGAGCTCGGCATCCCCACCCCCGTCAACGAGACTCTGACGCTTATGATTCAGACTATTGAGCAAAACTACGATAAGCAGTATTGCGAAAAATAAATTTTAATTAAGGAGACGAATAACAATGAAAATTGCAATGTATGGTTCCGGCGCAGCAGGCAGCGTTTTTGCTTCCTACCTGAAAAAGGGCGGCGCAGACATGATCCTCATCGACCGCTATGAGGCACACATGAAGAAGGTCGCAGAGGACGGCATGCACTTCACCATCCACCAGGAAGAGAACGGCGCTTACACCGATTACAACTACCAGCTCAAGGGCTTCCGCACCTACACCAGCTCCGCAGCAGCCGCAGAGGCCGAGGGCAAGGTCGACGTCATCATCTACATGACCAAGGCTACCCAGCTCGAGCAGGCCATCCAGGACTCCCTGCCCGTCGTCGGCGACACCACCGTCGCTGTTTCCCTCATCAACGGTCTCGGCAACGATGACAACCTCTTCAAGGTCTTCCCGAAAGAGCGCTGCATCATCGGCTCCGGCGTTCTCGGCACCGCACTGCCCGAGCCCGGCCACTGCGTATCCACTCCTGCCGGCGGCGTTCAGATGAACTTCGGCGGCGCTGTCAGAAGCGAGCTCAACGACGCTGCATGCGCAGAGATGCTCAAGTGCTACCGTGAGGGCGGCTGCGATGCATACTGGCGCGACGGCGAGCCGGGCACCGACAACAACATCTACAAGTTCATCTGGAAAAAGGTCTGCGTCAACGCAACCGTCAACACCGTCTGCGCAGTTCTGCGTCTGAAGATCGGTGAGGTCGAGGCTGATCCCTGGGGCCAGCAGCTGTTCCACGGCGTTATCCGCGAGACCTGCGCAGTCGCTACCGCAAAGGGTGTTCCCATGAGCGCAGACGACTTCATCGCTCACGATCATGCCGACATCGTCACCAACATCGGCGACTACTATCCCTCCATGTGCCAGGACGCTCTGTTCCATCAGCGTCAGACCGAGATCGACGTCCTCAACGGCAAGATCTCCGAGTACGGCAAGGAGCTCGGCATCGCAACTCCGACCTGCGACATCCTCACCAAGGTCGTCCACTGCATCCAGGACAACTACGCAAATCAGTACTTCCAGGACAAAGACGGCAACGCCTTCCACCTCGGCAAGTAATTTATGCATGAAAAACTCTCCCGTCCGCGGACGGGAGAGTTTAACATCAAACGAGACCCACTTCGTTGGGCTCTCGTTTGAAAAGCCTGCGGCTTTTTTGCATATGACTGAAAACTCCCCGGCCGGCGGTCGGGGAGTTAATGCGTTTATATTCGTTTATCAGACGATCCTGGCTTCAAATTTTGAAACGAGGCCGTCGAAGAGCTCCTTGCTGTTCTCTATCGCGATCTCGGGCTCGCGCTTTGTCGTGTGCGCAAACACCGGCTCGTTCATCTTCGTGGAATACGCGGCCTTCTGGATGCGCACGGTGTCCATCGCGCACTTTGCAAAATGCACGGCCGCGGAGGCGAAGGGCGCGGCCTCGGCGCTCAGCTTGTCGGCCACGGGCTCGAGCGTCTCGGCCAGGCGGACGGACATGTAAAACACCTCGTCGATGATGCAGCAGGCGGTGCGGTAGGCGGCCTCGAGCTCGGCCTCGTCGGGCTTCTCCTTTGCAAGCTGCTTTTCAAGCGGCTTTTTCGCCTTGTTCTCCTCGTCGATCAGATGCAGGAAATAAACGCGCAGCTTCTCCGTATCCTGCTCGGCGTGCAGCATATCCGCATCCTCGCTGCCGCACAGGCGCAGGGCGCGCAGCGCCATGGACGCGGCGCACATCGCCGAGCCCGCCGCCGCGGAGCCGAGGCCGAAAACGCTCCTGGTGTCGGCGATCATCGCGGAGTAGTCCTTCAGGCTCTTGTCCGAATAGCTTTCGACCATCAGATCCCCGATATTGATTTTTTCTGCCATATTATATCTTCCTTTCGTTTGACAAGTGAAATTATCGGTCATATAATTTTAGTTAATAATACAACAATTTTTTGATATTTGCAACAGGAGAGCGAAAAATGAAAATTCTGCTTTGCGGAGATATAAATTCCGGAAAATCGACGCTCATACGCAGGCTCGTTTCCGATACCGGCCGCAGCCCGCGCGGATATATAACCGTGCGCATGCCGGAGGATGCCGCCGGCGTTTCGCGTGTCTATCTCTACGATATCTCATCGCCGCCCGTGAGGATAGAGGACGCGCAGGTCATAATGCGCATCCGCGGCGGCGATATCGAGCGGCATCCCGAGTACATGAGCAGCATCGCCGCGCCCATACTCGAGAGCATACCCGAGGGCAGCCTCGTCGTTCTCGACGAGCTCGGAACGCTCGAGGAGCACGAGGAGCGCTTCAAGGCCGCCGTCATGAAGATCCTCTCCGGACATTATGACGTGCTCGCCTCCGTAAAGGCCCAGAACACCCCGTTCCTGCGCGCCGTCCGCAGTCATCCCGACTGCGCGCTGTACATCATAACGCCCGAAAACCGGGACGAATTGTATGCTCTTCTCAAAAGTGAACACAATATATAGTGCTCCCTTTTTCCGGCAGAAAAAGTGCACAAATCGGGGCTTTGTTTTATGTGAAAAAATCTGCTCTTAAATTAACAGAATTATGTTGACTTAAAGTGCAGGGATTGTTATTCTGTCAATACAGTGAAAATTATCAGGGGGGCAGCCATGAAAAGAATTACAGCTCTGCTGCTCGCCGTGCTCTGCATGTTCTCGGTCTGCGCATGCAATAACGGCGGGGATAAGACGGCAGACGTTTCGGCAAAAGACCTTATTGCAGCGACGATGAACTCGGCAAAGCCCGAGAACGCCGATACGCTGTACGGCTCTGACGACCAGAGCTTTACCAACAAATTTTACTATTACTACGGCATAGAGACGAGCGTTGTGCGCGACTATGCCATAGCCTGCTCCTCATCGGCAATGTCCGATGAGATAAGCGTACTCGTCGCCGCCAAGGGTACGGATATGAAGACGCTGACCGACGCGCTCGAGAGCCGCCGCGATATGCAGCGCCAGACCTTCGAGCTCTACAGTCCGGAGAGCGTCGAGATGCTCGAGAACGCCGTCATATTCACTCAGGGCGACTATGCGGTCATGATAGTGGCCAAGGACCCCACGACGATAGAGAGCAAGATGAAGGAGCTCCTCGCGGATGCCGATGCCGTTGAAAAGGAGTCCGCGGCGTACTACGCCGGTGCCTCCGTCACTCCCTCGGCAGAGCCCACGGCAGCGCCTGCGCCTACGCCCACGCCCGCACCGGCCTACGACTATTCCCAGCCCGTTCCGGAATCGGCGGCAAAGGACGAGTCCTGGTTCAAGGATGCGGCCTTCGTCGGCGACTCGCGCATGGAGGGCATCATGAACTACTCGAGCTTTGAGCACTCCTCGGTCTACACGCACGTCGGCCTGAACGTCGCGGACGTGTTCACCAAGCCCTATATCGAGACTGACTCCGGCACCGTCACCGTAGCCGACGCGCTGCGCAACGACCTCAAATACGGCAAGGTCTACGTCATGCTCGGCATAAACGAGCTGGGCTGGTACAATCTCGATAAGTTCATCGAATACTACGGACGCATCGTCGATCTCATCCGTGAGACGCATCCTGAGGCGCAGATATACGTCATAAGCATCCTGCCCGTCGGCTCGAAGGCCGCGCAGAGCTCGGATATGCTCACAAACGACAGGGTCAACATGTTCAACGAGCGCATTCTCGGCATGTGCACCGACAAGCAGGTCTACTACGTCAACGGCTTCGAGGCGCTGGCCGTCAACGGCTCGCTGCCCGACGACGCCTCGCCCGACGGCGTGCATATGCAGCCGAGCTACTGCCATAAGCTCACCGATTACCTCCTCACACACACCGTTTGATTTTCAGAGGCGCATTGACGCAGTTACGGATACGCTTATTGCCGGTGCCCGGTTCGATACTGCCGACGAAATAAGAACACTGCCGCGCTTTTTCAGTGGCG
>CAVJKX010000040.1:0-10352 GCA_963650165.1 bacterium | reverse complement strand
TTGTGAAGCTTGCGCTTCACGAAAAATCTCGCTGTGCTCGTCAAAAAGTCTGATAAATCAGACGTTTTTGATGGCTATAATCCAATCACGAGCGGGGCCTTTTCTCGCTGCGGCTCGGTCACGGCACGGCTCTGACATGCCACCGGCATGTCATTCACTCCCGTGCCGACGCTGCGCTACCCCTCGAGCTCCCCCGCTGCGCGGATATCTCTACGCAGCAGCATAGGTTTTTTGACAGTCTCAGCCTCCCGACTCGAAGAGTCGGGAGGCTTTTTAACGGGAAAACTGGATAAGTTTTTAACAAATTGTAAATAAACAACAAATCGCCGTTTCTATATTTGTTGATAATGCGAATTTAATAATATCTTAAAATATGCTATTATTACATCGTCTCAGTGAGACGGGAAGGGTAGGAAGACCCTGCAAAATACACAGCCCGGCAGTTCATCGAACTGCCGGGCATATTATATATTTTTCCTTGCTTTTTCTACTGAATTATGCGCTTTGCGCCGGTGTAGTGGTTTGCGTAGTAGCTGGAGCTGAGCGAGGTTATAACGACGCAGCCCTTGCCGGAGGAGGCGTGGATAAACTGTCCGTCGCCGATGTACATGCCGACGTGGCCGATGGGATCGACGCTGTCGGAGAAGAACACAAGGTCGCCGGGCTGAAGCTCGCTCTTATCCACCTTCGTGCCGTTGTTGTTCCACTGGCCGGTCGCGCCGCGCCAGAGCTTGTAGCCGTACTGACCGTAGAGGTAGTACATGAAGCCCGAGCAGTCAAAGCCGCTGGGGGACGAGCCGCCGTAGACGTAGGGCGTGCCGAGATACTGCTTCGCCGTTGCGACGATCTGGTCGGCGACTGCGCTGCCGGTGCTGAGCTTTACATAGTCGCAGCTCATGTAGCCGTTCAGACCGTTATAGCTCACGGCGTACCACGAGCCGGTCTTGCCTGTTACCTGAACCTGAATGCCCTTATTGTAGTAGCCGATGACGGAGTAGCTCGTGCCCGCGCCGCTTCTCATGCGAACGCCGCTGCCGGTGACTATGCCAATGCTGTCCATCTTTTCGACCGTCTGTGTCGATGCGGTGCTCACGACCTTTATGTAGTCCTTGCTCATGTAGCCGTACTTGCCGTTATAGCTGACCTCGTACCACGAGCCGGTCTCGCCGCTTATCTTGACGCTCGCACCCTTGCCGAGCGTGCCCAGGGATGCAAAGTCGGTGCTCGGGCCCATTCTCAGACGCACGCCGCTGCCGCTTACGCTGCCGCTCTCTGCCGTCGAATAGCTGCTTGTCGGAGTTATGCGGACATACTGCGACGACATATAGCCGGTCTTGCCGTTGTAAGAGACCTTGTACCAGCCGTCGACCGAACCGAGAGCCGTCAGAGTGACGCCGTTAGAGTAATAGCCGAGAGTGTCGGAGCTCGTGTTCGGCTGACTTCTGAGCCTTACGCTCGTTCCGATGACGCTTGCCTTGAAGCCGTTTGCCGCCGTCGTGCTGCCGGACGCGGTGACTGCGGGAGCGGACGTGCCGGATGAGGACGAGGAAGCGCCGGTGTTGCCGACCGACAGCTTCATATAGTCTGCGCTGACATAGCCGGTCTTGCCGTTGTAGCTTACCTGATACCAGTTGCCGGCGGCGCCGATAACGGACATTTTCGTGCCCTTATCGCAGGTGCCGATGACGGAATAACCCGTGCCCGCGCCGCTTCTCACGCGAACGTCGCTGCCGGATACCGTGCCGGTTCCGAAATTGCCGCTGACGCTGCTGACGGACTTGAGATAGTCGGCCGAGGCATAGCCCACCGTATCGTTGTAAACGACCTTGCACCAGCCGTCCTGCGTCATGCCGACGATGACCTCCGCACCGGCAGGCATGGTCATTATGATTGATTTACTTGTGCTTGCTCCGCTCCTGAGGTTGAGTGCGCTCGTCGTTTTCGCGCCGCTTATGCCGGATGCATCGGCGGGCACGGCAAGCAGCGAAACGCACATTATAACCGCCAGAAGTGAACTCATAAGTCGTTTTTTCATCTTTTGACTCTCCGTGAAATATTTCAAAGTGTAATCAAATTGTAACACAGAAGTCGCGTTATGTCAACATAGGCTGCCGAAAAGCGGCGAACGAAGTCGTAAACGTTCTGTAAATTGAGCATTTCGCCGCGGCTTACAACATATTGTGTTTGTTTCCGTTTTCAACAAACAGTTATAGTGCCTGCGCCGTGTCGGAGAGCAAAAATTTCGGTTTTCAATTGCTTTTTTATATGTTATACTGATTTATTATAAAAATAAATTTTTCTTCGAGGATAAGATATGAAGCTGGCTAAGAAAATTATCGCGCTGCTGCTGTGCGCCGCGCTGACGCTTCCGCTGTGCGCCTGCTCGGGAGACGAGCCCGTGCAGAAGCAGATATATGCAATGGATACCGTCATGACGCTGACCGCCTACGGGAAGTACGCAGGCGACGGCATAAGCGCCGCCGTCGGCGTTATAAACGCGATGGACGATATGCTCGACCCTGATAACGAGGGCAGCTACACCGCGCAGATAAACAATGCCGAGGGCAAGGACGTCATAGTCACGCCGCAGGTAAACGAAATGCTCTCGACCGCACTGAGCGTTTACAATCTCTCGGGCGGGGCGCTCGATCTGTCGGTGTATCCGCTGTACGAGGCCTGGGGCGAGTTCAAGGAGGAAACGGGACGCATCCCGTCGGACGACGAGATAAAGGAGCTGCGCCAGAAGCTCGGCTTCGGCCGGACCGAGATCACGAACTTCGAGGGCGAGGCGAACTACTCCGTTCGCATGCCGGCCGGAACGCAGATAAGCTTCGGCGCGGTCGCAAAGGGCTGCGCGTCCAAGTACGCGATCGACGCGATGCGCAAAAGCGGCGTCACGAGCGGCATCGTCTCCCTCGGCGGCAACGTGCAGACCCTCGGCACGAAGCCCGACGGCTCAAACTGGAAGGTAGCCGTAGAGGACCCGAACGATACGGGCTCCTACGTCGGGACCCTTTCCGTCGGAGAGACTGCCATTATAACCAGCGGCAGCTATCAGCGATATTTCACCGGCTCCGACGGCGTGAAGTATCACCACCTGATAGACCCGAGCACCGGCAAGCCTGCGGACAACGACCTTGTTTCCGTCACCATTGTCTGCTCGGACGGAACGCTGGCCGACTGCCTGTCCACCGCGATGTTCGTCCTCGGCGAGAGCGCCGCGCTCGAATACTGGCGCAATAACGGCGGCTTTGAGATGATAATGATAACCAAGGACAACGAGATCCTGTGCACGACGGGACTGCTCGAGGTGTTCACGCTCACAAACCGCACGGACTATACGCTCAAAATGGTGGAGTGATATGCCCGGCCGCGAATTTTTCCGCGCCGATGCGCTGACGCTTGCACCCGCGCTCGTCGGCAGCTTCATCGTGCGCAGCTTTCCCGACGGGAGCGAAAAGCGCCTGAGGATCACCGAGACCGAGGCTTACCGCGGCATAGAGGATACGGCATGCCACGCCCATAAGGGCAGAACAAAGCGCGCCGAGATGCTGTGGCACGACGGCGGCACGATATACGTCTACCTCTGCTACGGCATTCACGAGATGCTCAACATCGTGTCCGGCAGGGAGGACGAGCCGCAGGCCGTGCTCATCCGCTGCTGCGAGGGCTTTGAGGGTCCGGGAAAGCTCACAAAGGAGCTTTGCGTTGACCGCAGCTTCAACGGCCTCGATATCCTCTCCTGCGGCGGACTGCGCATAGAGGACGACGGCAGTAAGGTTAACATAATACGGCTGCCGCGCGTCGGGATCGCTTATGCCGAGCCTGCCGACCGCGAGGCATTATGGAGATTCAAACTTCAAAAATGAACTATCTTGACACTGATATACGATACTGCAAGGGCATAGGCGAGAAGAAGGCGCTGCTGTTTAACAAGCTCGGCGTCTTTACCGTCCGTGACCTTGTTTCGTATTTTCCGCGGAAATATGAGGACCGCAGCAGCTTCAAGCCCATCGCCATGACCTGCGACGGCGAAACTGTGTGCATAAACGCCCTCGCAGCCGAGGATGCGCACCTTGCGCGCATCAGAAAGGGACTGGAGCTTGTGAAGTTCCGCGTGGTGGACGAGAGCGGCTCGGTTGACATAACGTTTTTCAATCAGCCGTATATCAAGAACAGCATCCACCGCGGCGACTGCCTGAATATCTACGGCCGTATCGTCGCCGTGGGCGGCAGAAGGACGATGACAAACCCGGTCGTTGAGCGTCAGGGCACGATAGGCGGCGTCACGGGGCGCATCGTTCCGGTATACCGGCTAACGACGGGGCTTTCGCAGAAGCTCATAATGGCCGCCGTGCGTCAGGCGCTGGATGCCTGCGTATCCGAGCTGCCCGAGGTACTGCCTGAGAACCTGCGCGAAAAATACGGCCTTGCGCAGACGGGCTATGCCTATGAGAACATTCATTTTCCGGCGAGCTTTGAGGACCTTGAGCTTGCGCGGCGCAGGCTCGTTTTCGAGGAGCTGTTTCTGCTGGCCTGCGCCCTCGGCAAAATGAAGGGCAGCCATTCAAAGCAGAGCGGCATAGCTATGCAGGGCGAAAGCCTCGACGAGTTCTTCGCAGGCCTGCCGTTTACGCCGACGGGAGCGCAGAAGCGCGCCGTTTCCGATGCCGTGCGCGATATGCGCTCCGGCAGGGCGATGAACAGGCTCGTTCAGGGCGACGTCGGCAGCGGCAAAACGCTCGTCGCGGCGGCGCTCGTGTGGTATACATGGAAAAACGGCTATGCTTCCGCATTCATGGCGCCCACCGAGATACTCGCCCGGCAGCATTTTGAAACGCTCGGCTCATTTCTTGCGCCCTTCGGACTGCGCATCGGCCTGCTCACGGGCTCGATGACCGCAAAGCAGAAGCGCGAGGTCAAGGCGGAGCTTGCCGCCGGCGCGCTCGACCTCATCATCGGCACTCACGCCCTGTTTTCCGTGGATGTCGAGTATTCGGACCTCGCCCTCGTCATAACCGACGAGCAGCACCGCTTCGGCGTGAACCAGCGATCGAGCCTGATATCCAAGGGCGAGCGGCCGCATGTGCTCGTCATGTCCGCAACGCCCATACCGCGCACGCTGGCGCTCATCATCTACGGCGACCTCGACATCTCCGTCATTGACGAGATGCCGCCCGGCCGTCAGAAGGTCGATACCTTCGCCGTCACGGAAAGCTACCGCACGCGCCTGAACGGCTTTATACGAAAGCTCGTTTCAGAGGGACGGCAGGTGTTCGTCGTCTGCCCGATGATAGAAGAAAGTGAGGAGCTTCCGCCGAATGTGCGCTCTGCGCAGGAGCACGCCGCCGAGCTGCAGCGGGTTTTCCCCGACCTCCGGGTCGCCTGCGTCCACGGCAAGCTCAAGGCCAAGGACAAGAACGGGATCATGTCCGGCTTCGTCGCGGGAGATATAGATATCCTCGTCTCGACCACGGTCATCGAGGTCGGCGTTGACGTGCCGAACGCGGCGCTGATGATAATTGAAAACGCCGACCGCTTCGGCCTGAGCCAGCTGCACCAGCTGCGCGGCCGCGTCGGCCGCGGGCGGCACAAGAGCTACTGCGTGCTCGTTTCCGACAGCGATAACGAGGCCACGCAGGCGCGGCTGAAGATCATGACCAAAACAAACGACGGCTTTAAGATATCCGAGGAGGACCTGCGTCTGCGCGGACCGGGCGATTTCTTCGGCTCGCGCCAGCATGGGCTTCCGGCCATGCATGTTGCCGACCTCTGCTCTGACATGAACGTCCTGCAAACGGCGCAGCAGGCGGCGCAGGAGCTGCTCTTTTCCGACCCCGAGCTTGCCGCACCGGAGCACGCCGCGCTGAAAACCGCCGTCGAACGCCTCTTCGCCCTCAATGCGGATACATTGAATTAAATTGAAAACGGCTTGCCATGCGATATGCGCCCCAAAAGCTTCAGACTTTTGGAGCGCATTTTAATTGTGGGCATAAAAAAGCAAGGGCGGAGTTTTCCACCCTTTTGTCATTAAACAGCATCGCCTATTCTTCGATCTTTACGATATTGATAGCCGATTCGATCAGAATGTTTATAAGCTCATTGCGCGAGCGGTTTGTTTTTGCCGAAAGAACGTCTAATTTTTCAACAGTCTCGTCCTTCATGCGCACGGATACGATCTTATAGCCGTCGTCTCCCTTACGGGCTGTTTTCTTTGTGATTTTGATTTCTTCTGCCATAAGCACACCTCATTTATAATTGTAGTTTAACTTGACAGAAGTAGTTTGTGTATATTATAATTTTATAGTAGTGCAAACACTACAAAATTATAATAGAAAAAGAGGAGAGACAATGAAAAGAAGAATTGTCGCACTGCTGCTTTCCGCGGCTATGTGCCTGACACTCTGCGCCTGCGGCGAGACCGAGGAAGAAAAAGAAGAAAAGTTGACTGTTGGCAATACTGCGTCCACTGATTTGGCGGAGTTAACCCTGGAAAATGCTCAATTTGCATACTACTTGAATAATACTTTTATGGATGAAAACTATTTATTGCCGACTGATGAGCCTAATGAAGTGTTCGCTGCAACTCTCGGACATTGCTTAGTGTCTCTAACTTTCACACTTACGAGTAAAGACCGCGGAAGATACATCGATTTTGCTGGAACTTTTACTGACTGGGATCCTAACTTTACGGTGACGTATGGAGGAGCATCCTATACGGTAAAAGGTTTCGACTTAAACGATAATGATGGCGTCGACTATTTTTCGCTTGACTTTTCTGTAATAGGAAGTGAACAAAGAATGGCTGACTCTATGAACTATCTTTTGGATGCGGGTGAAACAGTCACTATCCGTGCGTTCGGCGTGGTTGCCGTTGATCCGGAAAACCTGACCGACGGATTTGATATAAGTGTTGATGTTCCGAACTCTCAGGGAGAGTATGAGACATTTACATATACCGTTCCGGCAAGAGCATAACAAAAAGCAAAAGGGGAAGCCGACCGGCTTCCCCTTAAAATTTTGCTTCTTACTTAAAATATCTTGCCAGCAGGCCCTCGAAGGCCTTGCCGTGGCGGGCCTCGTCGCGTGCCATCTCGTGGACGGTGTCGTGAATCGCGTCGAGGTTATACTGCTTTGCGAGCTTTGCAAGCTCAAACTTGCCGGCGGTCGCGCCGTTTTCCGCGTCAACGCGCATCTCGAGATTCTTCTTGGTGGAACTGGTGACTACCTCGCCGAGGAGCTCTGCAAACTTTGCCGCATGCTCGGCCTCCTCGTAAGCTGCCTTCTCCCAGTAAAGGCCGATCTCGGGATAGCCTTCGCGGTGGGCAACGCGTGCCATCGCAAGGTACATGCCGACCTCGGAGCACTCGCCCTCGAAGTTTGCGCGCAGGCCGCTGACGATCTCCTCACGGACATTCTCGGGAACGTCTGCGCCGAAGACCTTGCCGACGCCGACCACATGCTCTGCCGCCCAGGTCTTTTCCTCGGACTGCATGGTGAACTTGCTGCCGGGAACGTTGCAGATCGGGCACTTCTCGGGGGGAGTGTCGCCTTCGTGAACATAGCCGCATACCGGGCATACCCATTTTGCCATAATATTTTACCTCCTGAAATAAATACACTTTACACTTTACTTTAATATTGAACGACGTGTCCGTCTTTCTGTACTTATTATAATAGGAGACAGGCAGTATAACTGTGGCGTATGCTACATATGCACCGATGTTTTCAAGAATTTTAACATATATACATTATATTAGAATGTGTTCACTCCACAAGCGCGGCGATAGCCGGTCCCGCGGCCCTGCCGAACAGGCGTATCGCGGCAAGCGCCTCCTGCAGGGTGTTGCCGTTGCTGCCGACCTCGAGTATCATCGAGCCCGGCGCAAGATGCTGATTATAGCGGTACTGACTGAGCGTTATCGGCCGCATGAGGCTGGGATAGGCCTCGTACACCGCGTTTTGCAGATACACCGCAAGGCTGAGGTTCTGCCGCCAGTTCGGGTGCTCGAGACCGCTTGCACTGCTGCCGACAAACAGCATGACCTGACTTGCACACACGCCCTGCTCGGTCGCCGTGGTCTTGTACGTCACCGTGTCGGAGCACAGCGCGTCGCGGTGCAGGTCGATGACGATCTTTATGCTCGGATAGTCGGCGAGGTACTTTTCTATCGCCTCGCAGCTGCGGTTATACGAGCCCGTGTAGCTCGGATAGTCGAACACCTGCGTGTCGTGGATGACGTTCAGGCCGCAGTCGCCGAATATCTGCGCAAGCTCCGTGCCGACGCGGATAACGTTGAGGTTTTGGTCGAGCGTGCGGTTCGTGCCGAGATCCTCGTATTTGTCGAGCCCGGCGGGGGAGTAGGCCTCGCTTGAGTGGGTGTGGATGATAAGTATCTGCGGCTGTCCGGCTTCGAGCCGCAGCGAGCAGCCTTCGGCAAGTATGGCGTTTATGTCGATATCGTAACCCGAGCCGTTTTTGACCGACAGCCCGCCGGATATCGTCGTCGGTATTATCGTCGGCGTCGGCACCGAACTCGATACCGGTGCGGGAGTATCCTCCGGTGCGGCGGAGGGAGCGGCGCTTTGCTGCACGGCATCCGTTACGGACACCGTGGTTTTTACGCTCCCGTCCCCGTCCGTGCGCAGATACACGGCAAACAGATACAGGCAGCACAGGGCAAGTCCGCCCACAAGTATCACTTTGAGTTTTTTCAGCATACCGAGCCCTCCCCCGGATAAATATATTGCGGCGCGGGGGAAAATATTCTGTACTTATCCGCCGCCGTGTGGTATTATCTAAGTGCGGGTGTGTACCGCGTTATGTAAACTGAAAATATTCAAAATACGAGGCGATATTATGCATATTACTTACAGGCCGAAGGGCGTCTGCTCGCAGCTTTTTGAGATAGATATCGAGGACGGACGCATAGAAAAAGTGGAGGTCAAGGGCGGATGCGAGGGCAATTTGCAAGGTATTTCGCGGCTTCTGGTGGGGATGAGGGTCGAGGATGCGGCTGAGCGGCTTGAGGGTATAAGGTGCGGATATAAGAGCACATCGTGCCCCGATCAGCTCTCCAAGGCGCTGAAAAACTGCATATAAAAACGGCAAATTAGTTTACATAATATTATGGCATAACGCAAATGATTTACATAACGTTATACACATGATTAATATTTGTAATAATTTTTACGGTTTTTTAATAAAATGTTGTCGAATTTCTTCTTTTGTGCAAGCTGACTAAGGCACAAAATAGTGTGCTCAGACTATCAAAACAGCCTAAATCTTGCGGTTTTTGAAGTACATATGTGAAAAGTGCACAATTCGACACGCCTGCGTTTGTGCAATATAACTATTTACTCATCTGCGAAAGTTCCGTTATAATAAATATGCCCGAGAGTTATACGGGCAATGTTCGGTGTTTTGCCGAATACATCTTTTATGACAGGAGCGTTATATGAGTAAACTGAAAAAGAACAGTATTGCACTCGTGTTCGTTATCTGTCTGCTGTGTGTTTTCCTCTGCGGCTCCGCGCTGGCCGAGGAAACTGACAACGGCGTCAGCTATACCGAGACCCCGGTATACGTTGACGGGCTGCTTTCCTGCCGCGGCTATATGATCGGCGACAACTCCTATGTTTCGCTTGAAGCCGCCTGCGCAGTCCTCGGCTACGACGCCGATGTTAACTATGACAAAGAGATAAATAAGCTGACCGTCGAGGTCGCCGGCATAAGCATTGAGGCCGGCTTTGAGGACTACTATCTGTGCGCAAACGGCAGATATCTCTATCTTCCCGACGGCTATATGGAGATCGGCGGCTGCTTCATAATCCCGACGGATGCTCTGGCGAAGATATTTACGCTTGAGCTTACGCGGGACGAGGAGACCGGCGCCATTGATTTCAACACGGCAGACGAACAGATCCTCCAGAGCGGGGACGAGTACTACAACGAGGACGATATCTACTGGATGAGCAGGATCATCACATGGGAGTCCGGCAACCAGCCCGTCGCGGGCCAGATCGGTGTCGGAAACGTTATTCTTAACCGCGCCGGAGACTCAAGATTCGGCGAGACGATCAAGGACGTTATCTTCCAGGAGGGCCAGTTCAGCGTCGTATCAAGCGGCGCCATCTACGGCGAGCCGTATGATATAAGCGTCGTGTGCGCAAAGCTCGTGTACGAGGGCTACAACACCGTCGGCGACGCGCTGTTCTTCCAGACCGGACGGTACTGGGGCAGCGGCATGATACAGACGACCTGGCTGTGCCAGATAGCCGATCACAATTTCTTTATTGTAGGTTAGTCAATGATAAGTTACAGAGCAGGAAAAGAAAAAAGGATATCGCGA
>CAVJKX010000039.1:0-11176 GCA_963650165.1 bacterium | reverse complement strand
TCGCCTATTCGCTATCCTTTTTTCTTATCTGTCTCTCATCATTGTAACTCCTACAATGTAAAGAAAAATTGCTTGCTTCGGAATATATCAATTTAATGTTGATTTACCTACCGGATTGGTTGTATAATGGCGGCAGAGGTGAAAAACATGATATCAACAAAAGGCCGCTATGCCATACGCATACTGCTCGATCTTGCCGAGCACAGCAACGGCAGTTACATCCCCATGAAGGAGGTTGCCGCACGACAGGAGATATCGCTTAAATACATCGAAAAAATAATGCCCTCGCTCAAGAGCGCGGGACTTATAGACAGTGTCCACGGCATCGGCGGGGGCTACAGGCTGACAAGAGCCCCGGAGATGTACAGCCTGTGGGAGATACTCAAGCTTGCCGAGGGCGATCTTGCGCCGGTGTCCTGCCTTCAGGACGATGCGCCGCCCTGCCACCGCGCTGCCGAGTGCCGCACGCTGGCCGTGTGGGAGGGCTACTATGAGCTCACGAAAAAATATTTTTCAGGTATAACGCTTGCCGACCTCATGAACGCGCCCGTCGGCGGAGATTACGTTATCTGACCGCCGCCGAGCACCGTGTCGCCGTCGTACAGCACCGCCGCCTGACCGGGCGTGACGGCGCGCTGCGGCGTATCAAAGCAGATGAGCGCCTCGGTCTCACCGATCGGCGTGACGGTCGCCGGCTGCTCCGGCTGACGGTAGCGGAGCTTTGCCGTGCATCTTATCGGCTCAGCCGGCGCTCTGCCGCTTATCCAGTTAAAGCTGCACACGCGGACGGTGCGCGAATAAAGCTCACCGCTTTTGCCGAGCGTTACGGTGTTTTGCTGCGCGTCAATGCGGCAGACATAGCGCCGTTCCGGCAGCGAGAGCCCAAGTCCGCGGTGCTGGCCTATAGTGTAGTGCGTAATGCCGCGGTGAGTGCCGATAACACGGCCGTCGGAGTCAATAAAATTGCCGGGCGCGGCGGCCCTGCCCGTCAGGCGCTCGATGGCTGCGGCGTAGTCGCCGTCGGGCACAAAGCAGATATCCTGACTGTCGGGCTTGCGGGCGTTTACAAGGCCGGAGGCCTCCGCGATATCGCGCGTTTGGCTCTTAGTGAGTCCGCCGAGAGGGAAGAGGCAGTGCGCAAGCTGCTCCTGCGTGAGCATGTACAGAACATAGCTCTGATCCTTCGTCTCGTCCACTGCCTTTTTGAGCAGATACCTTTCGCCGTCAAACTCAATGCGCGCGTAGTGACCCGTTGCTATCTTGCCGCAGCCGAGCACCTGTGCACGCTCAAAGAGCTTGTCGAATTTCATATACCGGTTGCAGTCGATGCAAGGATTCGGCGTTTGCCCCGCAAGGTATGCGGCGGCAAATTTTTTTATCACCTTTTCGCGGAAATCGTACTTGAAATTGAACACATAGTAGCGCATGCCGAGCGCAAACGCGACGCTGCGCGCGTCCTCGACGTCGTCGAGACTGCAGCAGGTCTTTCCGCGCGAAAGCCCCGCGTCGCAGTTGTCGAAAAGCTTCATCGTGCAGCCGATGCACTCGTGCCCCATGCCGCGCAAAAGCTTTGCGGCGACGCTGGAATCAACGCCGCCGCTCATTGCAACTAAAACTTTCATTCTTCCGCCCAGGTCGCCGCGGGAGTCGCACGCATTGCGAGTATCGTGCGGCTTATGAGATCCTCAAGGCTCCAGCCGAGCATATCCGCGCCGCGCTCTATGACCTCGCGCGAGCAGCCTGCCGCGAAATTAGCGCTCTTATACTTCTTCTTTACGGACTTGAGCTCGAGATCCTGAACGCTCTTTGACGGGCGCATGAGCGCCACCGCGCCGATCAGCCCCGTGAGCTCATCGGTTGCATACAGAACCTTTTCCATCAGATGCTCGGGCTCAATATCGACGGTTATCGCATAGCCGTGGCTTGCCGTCGCGTGGATAAGCCGCTCGTCGAGGCCCTCCTCGCGCATGAGCTCCTGGCTTTTGATGCAGTGCTGCTCGGGGTAGAGCTCAAAGTCAAGGTCGTGCAGCAGACCGACAACGCTCCAGAAGTCGGCCTCGTCGCCGTAGCCGAGCTCGTTTGCGAAGTATTCCATAACGCCGGAAACGATAAGACCGTGCTTTATATGGAAGGGGTCGGAATTGTACTTTTTCAAAAGCTCAAGCGCCTGTTCTTTGTTCGGGATCATCGGGAAAGCCTCCTGTGAATAAGTATAATGGGTGCTGACAGGCGGTGCTTTGCCGCCTGTCAGCTTAAATTTATATCAGTCTGCAAACAGCGGGGTGGAGAGGTAGCGGTCGCCGGTGTCGGGCAGGAGAACGACTATGTTCTTGCCCTCGTTCTCCGGGCGCTTTGCCAGCTCTATCGCGGCCCAGACGGCAGCGCCGGAGGAGATGCCGACCAGCACGCCCTCGCTCTTGCCGATCTCCTTGCCGGTCGCGAATGCGTCGTCGTTTTCGACGGGAATGATCTCGTCATAGACCTTGGTGTCCAGCACCTCGGGTACGAAGCCTGCGCCGATGCCCTGGATCTTGTGCGAGCCTGCAACGCCGGTGGAGAGGACCGCGGAGCTCTTGGGCTCGACCGCGACTACCTTGACCTCGGGCTTTTTGCTCTTGAGATATTGGCCTACGCCCGTTACGGTGCCGCCGGTGCCAACGCCTGCAACGAATATATCGACATTGCCGTCGGTGTCGGCGAATATCTCGGGACCTGTTGTCTCAAAGTGCGCCTTGGGGTTTGCCGCGTTTACGAACTGGCCGGGGATGAAACTGTTGGGAGTTTCCTTTCCAAGCTCGTCGGCCTTGGCGATAGCGCCCTTCATGCCCTTCGAGCCCTCGGTGAGGACGAGCTCGGCGCCGTATGCCTTCATAAGCTGGCGGCGCTCAACGCTCATGGTCTCGGGCATTACTATGATTATGCGGTAGCCTCTTGCGGCGGCGACGGATGCAAGACCGATGCCGGTGTTGCCGCTGGTGGGCTCGATTATGACGGAGTCCGCGTTCAGAAGACCCTTGGCCTCGGCGTCGTCGATCATCGCCTTGGCGATCCTGTCCTTGACCGAGCCCGCGGGGTTAAAGTACTCAAGCTTTGCGAGGACCTTTGCCTTGAGACCGTATTTCTCTTCAATGTGGCTGAGCTCGAGCAGGGGAGTGGAACCTATAAGCTGATCGGCGGAAGTGTATATTTTAGACATGATATTATCTCCTTTTAATTAAATGATAAATTTTGATTTTGTTGATGTGAGTGTCGGCAAAGCTTAGCCCCGACATCGGAAGACAATATATGCAGGCATTTTCATGACCTCGGTTCAATATTAAATACTACTAACTTCGTAGGTTGGTAGTAGTATAAGCCCGCGTGCTCCGTTTGTCAATACCCCCGAGCAAAAAAATATGAAAAAAAGCTCGTCTTATCTTTCAGGCATAATGTACAAATTCATCGGCGCTTATTTGACGACATCGACAAAAAATATGGCTTTTTGATATGCTGAGGCCCCGCAGACCGATCGGTCTGCGGGGCCGTTTCTATATAGCATATAAAATTTTGTTATCAGCTTTCGTGCATGAGGCCTGCGGTGTTTGCCTTGCTCGCGTTCGAACGCTTGAGGTAGGGTTTGCATACGACATGCAGCAGTATTCCGGCAGGGACGGCGATGACGGCCATCAGCAGCAGAACGAGTATGCACTTTGCATATGTTCCGTTGTAGCTGCCGGCGATCGTCTCGCGCATCGCGTTCATCGAATACTTGAACGGCATCACACCGTAGAGCACCTGGAAGAACTTCGGCAGCATCTCGACGGGATACGTACCGCCCGAGCCTGCGACCTGAATTACCAGAACGATGATCGAAAGCGCCTCGCCCGTGCTGCCGAGGGCAAACACGAAGCCGTAGTTTATAAGCGTTGCGACAAGGCTTGCCAGTGCCGCCGCGAGCCAGAACAGGAAGGGGTTATAGCACTGTATGCCTATGTAGTAGAGGTTGCCGAGAGCCGTTATGAGCGCCGTGAGCTGACCGATGGCAAAGAAAATAAAGTAGCGTCCGAAGTAGGACTCCGTGACAGTCAGAGTGGGGAACTCATTGCGGTTCTTGATGTGCGGATGCATGAGGCTGACGCTCAGCAGGGCGCTTGCCCAGATCGCCAGAACGGTGTAGAACGGAGCCATGCCCGAGCCGAAGTGGTCGAGCGCGTAGACCCTGACGACCTCGAGAGAGGCAGGGGAGGAGATGTACTCGACAAGGCTGCTGACGTCGTTGTTCATAAGATCGACGATGTCGGAGATCGTCTCGGACGAGCGGAGCTCGTTTACGTTCGACTGCACGTTCGTCACCAGCTCAAGCATGGTGTTCATGACGTCACGGGTGCTGTTGATGCTCTGCGTGCAGGAGCTGAGCGCGGAGGTGAACTGCTGCAGGGTCATCGCCTGACTGTCAACGTCGCCCTGGATCTGAACGATCAGCGAGTCGAGGTTATCGAGCGAGCTCTGGAGCGTTGTCATGGAATTTATGAGGTTGCTGTCTATGTTGGTCTGCTGGAGTATATCGTCAAAGCGGATAACGCTCTGATGCAGCTGCTTGTTAACGTCATAGTACAGGTCGTCGAGGATCTCGGCCTCGTACTCGTTTATGCCGCCCTCGCCGTACAGTGCGTCCCAGTCGATGTAGGAGCTTCCCGCCTCGGCAGGATCGCCGCCCGTGGCCTCGTCGAGGCGCTCAATGGTGTTGCGCAGCTGCTCGGAGGTGTTCCTTATGGCATCGGCAGAGTAGATGACGTTTTCCTTGCTGGTGGCAAGCCTGTCCTGCATGTTGGCGATGCTAGTGCGGCTGTTGTTGAGCATCTTTACGACGTCGGGGAGAAGATTGCTGGTCATCGTAGTGACGTTCAGCGCCGACTGCGTGACCGAAGCCATGGAGTCCATGATGGAAACATAGGTGCGCAGATCGGTCTTTATGTTTTCAAGCTCATCGTCGAGGTTATCGAGCGAAAGCGTGCCGCTGCCGCTCATGCCGGAGAACATCGAGGTGAAATTCGAGATCTCGTCCACGAGAGTGGCGAGGAAGATGCTGTTTACCTCATCCTTTACTATGCTCTGGGCGCGGTCGGTGACGCGGGAAGCGACGGCGTTCAGCTTCTGGTTATCGTAATAAATGATCTCGGGACTTTCAAATTCGCCGTCCGTAAAGCCGAGCATGGCCGAGCTGAAGTCGGCGGGGATAACGAGACCGGCGTAGTAGTCGCCGCTGTACAGACCGTCCTGAACGGCCTGCTCGGAGTCGACAAACTGCCAGTCTATCTGATTGTTGCTCTTGAGCTTTTCAACGATTATATTGCCGACGTTGAAGTCCATGCCGAGAAAGGTCGTGCCCTTGTCCTCGCTTGCGACGGCGATCGTGAGGTTCTGCGTCGAATCGGGGGTGTAGGGGTCCCAGTTGGATATGATGTTGAACCAGGCGTACAGGCAGGGAATGAGAGCCAGACCGAAAACGCAGACGACCGCAACGACGCTCCTGCTCAGACGCTTTATGTCCGAACGTATGACGGAAGCAACATTTGAAGTTTTGTCCTTTAATTTGTTCATTGCATTACTCATCTTTCGCAGAAATCGTTTGTTCGTCCGCCTTATCGGGCGCTTCCTCGTAGTTATCGTAGCCGAAGCTCTCACCGTTTTCGGGCGCATGGCTGCGGATCGATTCGAGTATCGCCTCGGCGCGGCTGCCGCCCGTGTGCACGCTGCTTTCCGGAATGACCGGCGGCTCCGGCTCGGGGCTTTCTATCCGCGATATCATTTTTTTGAGCGTATAGTCCTGATACTCAATAACTATAAGCACTGCGGCGATAATGAACATCGAAACTATCCACAAAACGAGGAAGATCGTTTTTGAGCTGTTGGTGAAAAACAGCATCACGAGGAAGATAGTCGGCACTATCAGCAGACTTCGCAGAGCCATGCTCATTCGCCTGACGTTGTGCTCATGCATCTGACCGAGGCATTCCATCAGGTCATTGTATTTCTTTTCGTACTGAGTATCCATAGTGATTGCTCCTGTAGTTTTTACATCATTTCCGTCTTGTCGAGCTGCTCATTCATGTACTTGTTGATGCCGCCGAGCGAGCGCTTTGCGAATATGCCGATAAGCACACCGACGACGAAGTACAGCATGAGCTGAAGAAGATAAATGAGGTACTGGTTCTGATAAAGTCCCGCAATGGCCTCGCGCATGGCGTTGATCGCGTAGGGGAAGGGAAAGAACAGGTAGACCTGCCGGAAGAAGTTCGGCAGCAGCTCGATGGGATAGGAGCCGCCGGAGCCGGCTATCTGAATGATAAGTATTACGACTATCAGCGCTCTGCCGATGTTGCCGAAGGCAACGGCAAAGGCGTAGGCCAGCATCGAGCAGGCCAGCGAGGTGACAAAGCCCGACAGGATAAGAAGTCCGGGATGCACGCAGTCAACGCCGAGGAGCAGCAGATCGCCGAGGATGATGATGAGCGTCTGTATCTGGCTGAGCAGGAAAAACAGCAGGTATCTGCCGAAGAAGCGCTGCTTTTCCGTCGCCTCGGGCACGGGGATGGGCGCATCGCAGCTTACGATGGCGTTTATGATAACGCAACCGACCCAGATGGCGAGCATGGAGTAGAACGGCGTCATTGCCGCGCCGTAGGATTCAACGGGGTAAACGCTCTTGGATACGATCGAAACGGGGCTTGACAGGAACGAGCCGATGCTCTCGGGATCGACATTGAGGAAGTCGAACACGTTCTGTATGGTGCCGTTTTCGGGATTGCCGTCGAGCAGCTCGATAAAGTCGTCGATCCTGCCGCTGTAGGACGAGAGCAGATCCTTGACCTGGATGAGCGCGTTGTTCACCGCGCCGAAGGTGCTGCCGAGCTCGCTTATGATGGGCGTGGTCTTGCCGAGAATGCCGCTCAGATCGAGCAGCAGGGAGGATACCTCGCTCAGGCTGTCCTGAAGATTGTTGAGCATCGTGTCGAGCATGGGGTAGACGGTCTCGGTAAGGGTGACTCTTGCCGTTTCGAGCATGTCGCTTATGAGCTGAAGATCGTTTATGAGGTCGATATCGCGGTTTCCGCTGAGAATATCGTCGAGAATATCCTGCGCGTCCTTTGTATTGCTCTGCGCGCTGTCGATAGAGCCGGCTACACCGGAGGTGTCGCTGCCGCCCGCGGTACCGACGGCCTCCGCCGTCGCGCCGAGAGCGTCGATCTCCTGCTGAACGATCTGCGTGTCGCTCTGAGCGGCAAGCAGCGCCTCCTGGCGGACCTCGGGATCGGAGGTGTTCTGCGCCTTGGTGAGGTTTGCCTGAATGCTCGAGATGCGGTCGTTCGTATCGTCCTGCATGAATTCGACGAGCGATTCCATCGACTGCTGCGTCTGCGAGGCGTCGCTGAGATCGTCATAATCATAGCCGGTCACGGCCTCGTACACGGCGGGAACGGCGACTGTCTCGTAATCGGTCTTGACCGCCTCAATCGCGCTCTTGTTGTGCGCCGCGAGAACGCGGGTCTGCTGCGCATCGACCGTGCCGCCGTTGAGACCGAGCTTGTCGCGCAGCTGGGTGATCTTATCGGTCAGCTTGTTGAGCGCTGTGAGCGCATCCTCGATCTCGGTGTTGCTCAGACCCGAGTGAGTGAGGTAATCTATAAGCTCCTTGTACTGCTGCTCGAGCTCCGCCAGAGCCTTCTTGGCCGCCTCCGCATCGTCGGTGCCGCCGTTATAGAGCCTGTCAAGCTTATAGATGGCCTCGTTTACGGAGTCACGAAGCTCGGTGAGCATGTTGTTGACCTCTTCGTTTATAAGCGCAAGGTCCTTCTTGGTGTCCTCGATATAAACGATCTGCTTTGAGATATTGATTCTCTCGTTGCCGATGAGATAGATCGAGTAGTTAAGGGTGTTGTTCGTGCGCTGGAGAGTGTCGATAAGCGAATTGTTTGCGGAGATGAACTGGTCGATCGTTCCGCTGTAGCTGATGATGTTGTTGTTTATCTTCTCGAGCGTGTTCCTGAGCATTTCGGCGGACGAATTGCCCTGAACGTCGGAGGAGAAGCCGTTGAGCTTGTCAAACAGAGTTGCTACAACGGTGGAGATGTACTTCTGGTTTACGATTTTCTTTACCTTATCGCCGGCGGCCTCGACGACCTTTACGGCGATGGCATTGGTCTTTTCGTTCTGATAGAATTTTATCGTCGGGCTGTACATATCCGTGGTCAGGAAGTTGTACATATTATATGTAAAGTCGGGCTCGATGACGATAGCGGCGTAGTATTTTCCAGCGTACAGGTCCTCGACCGCCTTGTCGGCATCGTCAAGGAACACGAAGCCGAAGTTCTCGTCGTCCTTTATCTCCGAAATAAGAGTCTTGCCCATGTTGACGATATTTCCGTCGGAATCCATATAATCCTTGTCGTTTGAAACAACGGCTATGGAAACGTCCTTCGTCTTGCCGTAGGGATCCCAGAACGCATAGATGTTGAACCACGCGTACAGGGCAGGCAGCACGAGAATCGCCAGTATGATGAGGAAGGCGAAAAAGTTCCTGTAAAGCGCCCTCAGATCATGTTTGAAAATTCTGAAAATATTACGCATATCGGACAATACTCCTGTCGGATTTGAGAGTAGTATAATATAAAGCCGCCGAAGAAAAACGGCGATATCTGTAAATTACAAAATGGTAACGATTTAGATACAATGGTATTGTACAGGCATTTAAAATAATTGTCAAGTAGACATAACCACACATACATATAAAATTTTTGCATGATTGTGGTCGGGAAAAAATCAGACACTACATCTTGTATGTATAAAAAGTTTGGCATGAATTACATGCCTGCGCGGGGAATATAAGCTGTGATCGTGGCAATGATAAGTATCGGGTCAAGAAACCGTACCCAATACAGAAAAGGAGATGTAAAACAATGTCCAACAATTCCAGCAATCATCTTGTCGTTCCCGCCGCACGCGAGGCAATGGAGAAGTTTAAGATGGAAGCGGCAAACGAGGTCGGCGTTAACCTTAAAAACGGCTATAACGGCGATATCACCGCCCGCCAGGCCGGCTCCGTCGGCGGCCAGATGGTCAAGAAGATGGCAACCATACGAACTGCGAGCTACACCCGTGCAGACCGCACTGCAATCGGGCATGAGCTCAAAGTTCGGTACATAGCGACCATTACCATTTAGGGGGGGACATGGATATGAAAAAGCTGATTTCTTGTACGTTCAATATGGATACTGTCTGTGTGGAACTGAAATTCTCCGACGGCAGCATGATCACCATTGACACCATTGCTGTGGAGAATGAGGTTGCCGATAATATGTACCAGCGATCTGAGCTGGACTGGCTAATCTATAACAATCCGCTGGAATATGCGCAGTTGGTGCTTGGTGGTGATTTGGAACAGTATATGAGAGGAACGCCGGAGCATCGATTGATGGATTAAATTGGATAAACGTGACACAGCCCACCGGTCAGTGATGATCGGTGGGCTGTGTTGCAGATAGGTTATTTATCAATGTTGTTGATAGAGAAACCTCTGCTTTTCTTGCAGACAATTCTTAGTCTGTGAGGAGCCTTGATTTTATGAGAGCTCAACTTATAAGACCAAATCATCATATTAAGCAAATCCTGCTGTGAAATAGATGCTCCAGAGCCACCAGCAAAAGATGTGGTCCCTGCCCCCAGAATTGGCACACATACATCCTTTTCGGAATAATAATTTTCCAATTCTTTCCACATGAGATCCAAACACTGAAGATACTCATCACGGGTAAAAAATCGCCCCTTGCCTTTATCATCAAGCTTGGCGAACGCCATCAATAGGTCATCTCCATTAGGGACGATAATTCCGGAATCGTATCTTGTTTTTTGCTGATACCGTGATTTAGCCCGAGCAGGAGTGATGCTGGCCGCATCAATCAACTTCTGCACATCTAAACCCGGATGTTCAGAGAGATACTGTCCGCAAATAGACGTTGGATTTATATCTGCAGTTTTATCGCCGACATACGTCGTGAAGCACTCGTCGAAATTGATTACCCGCTTACAGTTACGTTTCTTGAGGATATTGCCATACTCCACCCGAATTGAGTAATTCTCGCCACGTATTGTAATCCATCTGCGGAGCGCAAGAAAAAGCGCATACGCTGCCGATATGGCAACCCAAACCAGCAAAAAACAAGCAAGCCGAGTAATAACAACATCTACATCCGTGGCTTCAAAATCAGAAAGCCATTCACATTCATTAAGAAGCTCCTGGGTTATCCAAACATGACTGGCAAAAGCTGATTCGGGCACAAATGTAAAAACGCCTGTAATGATCGCAAATGCCGCCGCTATACTTTTCTTGATAAAGTCAATCAAAATCCAAGTACCTCTTTTATGTAGGCGTAATCACCGACTTTTCTCCCATAGGCATCATACTTCCAAAACGGTTTGGCGCAATCCTCGTATCCTTCCATATACGAAGGCAGCCAGCTTGTCTCTTTTCTCATGGAGTTATAGACAATAATAATCGTCTTGTTCCTCTTCTTGGCTTGTTCAAATTCATGGCGGAGGTAGGAGTATCTATTTATATTGCCGCAATCATCGTTCTTGCCAGGAGTAGAAGTACTGACGATTTTACACGCTTTGATTCCGTTTGTGTTTTGCTTGTACGGAGTACAGATGCACTGTTCCTGATCCTTAAAAGCACGTTCGCAACCACTCCCTGCTGTACGCGATCCAGTCATATCTCCAACAACAAAGATCACTGCAGAGGAAGCATTGATTTGACGATTAAATTCCGCCTTCAAGTCACAGATGCGGCAATCATTCCCGTTGGCAACACTGCCAGAAGCAACCTTGGACATGTCAATGAAATCGACCTTGTGCCAAGCATCGCTTCCCCATTTGTTCAATTCGTTCACAACATCCTGATCTCCGTTGGATAAATCATAGTCAGCACTAATATAAACTCGCTTGCTCATGTAATCACGCTCCATTTGAGAAAATGTATTTTCGGGTGCCGAAGAACAACCGATAGGAGGTAGCGCCCTGTTCACTTACCGTATATTGTACCATAAGCGCCAGAGAAACACAATATCTTCTATTTTTGCCGACTGCATAATTTACATTATGAGAAGTTCGCCGACGGCAGCGTGAAATGTATCGAAGATGA
>CAVJKX010000038.1:0-11400 GCA_963650165.1 bacterium | reverse complement strand
GGCTGCTTGAACAATTTTTACTTCAAATATTGTCTAACTTTTGGGGGTCAATTCACCGCCGGGGATTTTTTATTTATCGGATTTTCATTCGCCGTCCGGCGCGGGAGTTGCCGGCGTGGGCGTCGGAGTCGGTACGACCTTCTTCGAGAAGGTGGCAACGATGCTGTGATCTTCCGTAATGTCCGACAGCGTGTAGCTGTCCACCGCTCCCTCGTCCTTGCCGTCGACCATGACGGACTGAATCTCATAGCCGTCGTTGGCCGTGATCGTTATCTTCAGCTCGCCGCCGTCGCTGACGGTAGTGCTGCCGTTGGGTTCTGTGCTGCCGCCGTTGCCCGCCGTGACGTGCACGACGTGCGTATCCGCGGTTTTGGCCGTATCCGTCTTGCTCTCGGGTGCCGCGCTCTCGACCGCGGCCTTATTGTTTGAAGTGACCGAGCCGGGCCGGAAATCAAAGCAGCCGTCTGCCGTGACGACCACTACGGTCAGCACCGCCAGGACACACAGGATGCCTGTTATGATCCCCTTCGTTTTCATGCTCATTGCTCGTCTGCTTTTATTGTTTCTGCTCATATCTCGCCTCCGGTATTACTGCTGATTCTGCGTCTGGCCGCCCTTGCTTTTGGGCTTGCCGCGGTGGTAGTAGCGGCGGCTGCTTTTTTTCTTCTCGCCGTCCGGACTTTTTGCCTGCTGCTGCGGCTGCTGCTCCGAGGGCTTCTGAGCCTCGGGCTTTTTTCCGCCGCCGCGGCGGTTGTTTTTCGGTCTCGGTCTTGCGGATGCCTTCTTTTCCTCCGAAGCTCCGGCGCTCTGCTCGGGCTTGGCGGCGGGCTTTGCATCGCTCTGCGGCTTTTTCCCGCTGCGGCGCGAGCGGCGGCTGCGGCTGCGCTTTTTCGCTGCGGGCGCACTCTCCTGCTCCGCGCCGTCCATACTGTCGGATGCGAACAGCTCCGGCAGCTTCCACTCGTCCTCTTCCTCCTCTTCCTCTTCGGGCTCGGGGATGTATTTGAGCACCGACGGCGGAGTCTCGCCGTCCTTTGGACGGCCGCCCGGCACCGCCGCGACCTCGACCGCGCGGAAGGTCTTGACCGTATCGTCGCCCTCGCCGTCGAGCTTGACCTTGACCATCTGGCGCAGGAGGTTGACCTGCGTGACGACGCCGTAGCCCGTCGGCGTTTCGACGAATGCGCCCTGCTTGGGCACGTTTTTCGTCAGCTCCTCGTATGCCTCCTGCTCGTATCTCAGGCAGCACATGAGCCTGCCGCAGCTTCCGGATATCTTGCCCGGATTGAGTGACATGGACTGCACCTTGGCCATCTTGGTCGATACCGGCTGGAACTCGTCGATAAACTGGCTGCAGCAGAAGGGTCTGCCGCATATGCCGATGCCGCCGAGCATTTTAGCCTCGTCCCTGACGCCGATCTGGCGCAGCTCTATCCTGTTGCGGAATATGCCCGCGAGGTCCTTTACAAGCTCGCGGAAGTCGACCCTGCCGTCGGAGGTGAAAAAGAACATGGTCTTATTCCCCTCGAAGTTGCACTCGACGTCGACGAGCTTCATATCCAGCCCGTGCTCGGCGATCTTCTTCCGGCAGATCTCGAACGCTTCCTTCTCGCGCTGCTTGTTTATCTCCGCAACGCGCAGATCGTCGCGCGTGGCAAGCCTCACGACGGGGCGCAGCGGCTGGATCACCGCATTGTCCTCGACCTCGTGGTTGCCGCGGATGCAGTCGGCTATCTCAAGGCCCTTGCTTGTCTCCACTATGACCTGCTGGCCGTTTTTTACGGTTTTTCCGTTCGGGGCAAAGTAATAGCTCTTGCCCCTGTTTTTGAATTTTACGCTTATAACCTCAGTCAATTGCTTTCCTCGTTTCCGCTGCCGAGCGTACCGCCAGCAGCCCCAGAATGTGTTTCACGCCCGTGTTGACCGTCTGATACTGCATGCAGCGGTCAAGAAGCCTTATGATATCCATTATGCGCATTTTATCCTTTTCCGACACCAGAAGCGCGGTATAGCGGCGCTTTAATGCAAGCAGCAGCTCGCCGAGCGCCCGCGCGTCGAGCGTTTCGTGCGCAAAGCACCAGGCCGTAAGCGCCGGTGTGTCTCCCCTGCGCTCGAGCGATATAAACTCGTCGGCAAGCGCGGCGGCGGTCTCGTCCTCCGCGTCCTCCTCGCCTGCGCAGCTGATGAGAACGCAGCGCGAACGCACCGTTATAAGCAGCCGCTCGGGATTTGACGCGCACAGAATAAAATGAACGCCCCTGGGCGGCTCCTCGAGAATTTTGAGTGCGGCGTTCTGCGCCTGCTCGTTCATCGTGTCCGCGTCCTTTATGATATACACCTTCGCCGCCGCCTCGTTCGGCAGGACATAGGCGTCCGCGCCCATGGCGCGCACCTGATCGACCAGTATCTCTTTTTTCTGCTTGCCCTTATCGTCGGAAATACGCTCGACAACGGCAAGGTCGGGGTGAACCCGCGCCTTTACCTTGCGGCAGTCGCGGCACAGACCGCAGGGGCGCGCGCCCTCGCTTTGGCAGAGCATCTTCTCTGCAAGGTAAAAGGCCTTCTCCTCCCGCGCCGACTCCGACGGCGAGGATACTATATATGCATGTGAGAGCTTTTCCACAGTACCCTCCGGAATAAATACTTAATCAGTTTATTTTACTCTTTTCCGGGTTTTAAGTCAACAAAAACCGCGCGGTCACGATACCGTCAAGGCTCGCCGCCTGTGTCGAGCCCGGCGCACTGCTGAAAAAGCTGCTTAAAACAATATCATAACCGCTTCCGAAAGCAAAAAATCCCCGACCGCAGTCGGGGATTTTTCATGCGTTTTATTACTGTCTTGCTTCGATGTATTCGACGATCTTGCCGACGGTGGGCAGCTCCGCTGCGTCCTCATCGGGGATCTGGATGCCGAACTCGTCCTCAACGGACATGATGAGCTCGACAACGTCAAGCGAATCCGCGCCGAGGTCATCGACGATATTGGTATCTTCGGAAATGCTGCCTGCGGATACTTCAAACTGCTGTGCAAGGATCTGCTGTATCTTTTCAAGTATCATAATTTATTCCTCCAATATATAACATCTTATGCCCATTCACGGCTCTGCGGCTTATTGCCCGTGTTCTGCGGACGCTCGTAGGATACTACGACGCGGCGGTTGGGCTCGGTACCGGTTGAGCTTGTGGTAACGCCCTCATAGTCCTGAAGGGCGGCGTGGATAATGTGACGCTCGTAGCTGTTCATAGGCTCAAGCGCCATGCTGCGCTTATACTTGATGACCTTTGCCGCCATCTTCTCGGCAAGGCGGACGAGCGATTCCTCGCGCTTTGCACGGTAGCTCTCGGCATCGACGCAGATGTGCATATGCTTGTCGCTGCCGCGGTTGACGACGTAGTTGGTCAGGTGCTGGATGGCATCGAGAGTCTCGCCCCTGCGGCCGATGGCCGCGCCCATATTCGGGCCGGAGAGGTTGACGGCGATGCTCTTGCCGTCGCGGCGGCTGATCTCGATATCGGCCTTGACATCCATGCGCTCGAGAAGGCCCTCGAGGAAGGCTCTTATATCGGCAAACTCACCCTCTGCGGCGGGCTTTGCCTCCGCCTTTGCGGGGGCTTTGACCTCGGCGGCGGGTGCTGCGGGTGCAGCCTCGGGCTTCGCTTCGGTCTCGGGCTCGTCGGGAGCTTCATACTCGACGCGCACGACTGCCGGACAGGCGCCTATGCCCAGAAATCCGGATTTTGCGCGCTCTACGACGGTTACGGAGACATCGTCGCGCTCAAGTCCGAGTTCCTTCAGGGCTGCGGCGATGGCTTCATCCTCTGTGCGGCCTGTGGTTTCCAAAGACTTTATCATGTTTCACTGTTCTCCTGTGACTGTTCAGGCTCTTCCTCGGCCTGAGCTTCCTCCTCGGGCACCGCCTTCATTTCGTCGGCGTAGCGGTCGGGATCGTAAGCTCTGCCTCTGGCGTAGCGGCGCTTGCCGACCTGAGAGGGGTTCTCGGGCTTGTCTATGCCGAGTTTCTCGAGGCGTGCCTCACGCTCGGCTCTTTCGCTTGCCGCGATGCGCTCCGCGTCGGCCTGCTTCTGCTGAGCCTGCATTTTCTTTTTGCTGGTGTTGTTGTTGCGGGTCGTTGCGCCCTCGGCCTTGAGCTGCTCGTGCTCCTCATGGCGGCGTGCGCGCTCTGCGTCCTTCTCCTTCTGAGCCGCGATACGCTCTGCGTCCTCGATATCGAGCTTGCGCTTGTAGTACTTGGTGAGCACAAGGTCACGGACGATGCCGAAGCAGCTGTTGGCGATCCAGTAAACGCCGAGAGCCGCAGGCATGATGAAGCAGATCCAGACGGACATAAGGGGCATCATGACGTTCATGGTCTTCATGCTCATCGCCGCCTGTCCGGCCTGGGGAGGATTGGTCGCCTGGCTGATCCTCATCGACGCCCAGGAAAGGAACGCCGCGACCAGGGGGATCAGGAACAGGCCGATGCTCGCAAAGATATCGGCGCTCGAGAAATCGTAATTCCAGATCTTCCAGTCGGGGATCGTGCCGAGGTTCATGCCGAGGAACGAATAGTCGATGTCGAGAAGCTTTCCGTCAAAATTGCCGAGCGCGTTTATGACCGCGTCCCAGTTCTTGTGGATAGCGTCGGCGACGCCGATCTGATCATAGGTACCCTGCTTGGAGGCAACGAAGCCCGCGTTCTGCGCGGCCCACTCGGTGAGCTTTTCGACGCTCTCGCTGCTCAGGCCCATCATGTAGCCGAGAGGCTGACGGATGACGCCGTACAGAGCGATGAGTATCGGGAACGGCAGCAGCGACCACAGGCAGCCGGAGGTGGGGCTTGCGCCCTGCTCCTTATAGAGCTTCATGACTTCCTGCTGATACTTCTGCTGGTTGCCCCTATGCTTTTTCTCCAGCTCCTTGAGCTGGGGCTGGATGCGGGTGGTCTTCATCATGCCCTTCTTGCTCTTTGCCATGAACGGCAGCAGGATCAGATTGACCACGAGAGCAAAGAGTATGACGGCAAGACCGTAGCTGTCGGTCCAGTTATAAAGGAGCTCCAGCAGTCTGGCAAAGGGCCAGACTATAATATCCCATAGTGACATAAGTTTCTCCTTGTATTCCGATCCTCGTCAGGGAACGGGATCGAAGAAATCGTGTTCGCCGAGGTGAAAAGGATGACACCTCGACAGCCGCTTCAGGGCGAGCCAGCCGCCCTTCAAGGCCCCGTATTTCTCGATGGCCTCAACGGCATACTGTGAGCAGGTAGGAATAAATCTGCACCTCGGCGGGAATGCCGGGGATACGTATTTCTGATAAATGCGGATAAGTGCGAGAAGAAGCTTTTTCATTGCGCTTCACCTCTGAGCAATCCCAGCTCTGTGCAGGCGTGCAGAAACGCACGCTCCATTTTGGCGTAATCGGCATCGACGCAGCGGCTGCGCGCAACGATGACGATATCCGCGCTGTCAATGAGCTTATCGGAATTGAGCCTGTATATCTCCCTGAGCCTGCGGCGCGCGCGGTTGCGCACGACGGCCTTGCCCAGCTTTGTGGACACGGTGTAGCCCACGCGGCGGATCCCCCGCTGCGTTCTGAGAGCATACACGACCATATAGGGCGTAACGGCGGTCTTGCCTTTGCTATAGAGCCGTTTGAACTCATAATTCTTTTTCAGAGTTGACCTGAAATCCAATTATTCCACCCTTGCTTTCCGTTTTTATCGGCAAACACATTAAGGGCGGAGGTTAGCCGCCCTAAAAATTTATTTGCTTTTCCTGCTCGGAGCTGCCAAATCAGGCGCTCAGCTTTGCTCTGCCCTTTGCTCTGCGGCGGGCGAGGACCTTGCGGCCGTTTGCGGTGGCCATTCTTTTGCGGAAGCCGTGCTCTTTCTTGCGCTGACGCTTCTTGGGCTGGTAGGTACGCAGCATGTTCGTGCACTCCTTTCAGAATAATACTCAACATTGAGCCGAAGCTCAAAGCAGTTGACAAATTAAAACTTCCGACACCCACAGGCATCGGAAGTTTATTATATACGATACGCTTTTGACCTGTCAAGGTTTTTTTATTTATAGCCTTCGGAGACGAACCGCTCGGGTAGCATGGGCAGCCCGTCCCGAAAGCCGTTTTATGCGGCTTTGCTCTTTTTGAGAGCCTTGTTTACGACCACCAGCAGCACAGTGACGACCACAGCCGAGACTGTTACGGCAATGAGCGCAGTCCAGTTTGCAGCTGCGAGCCCGGTTATGTCAAACTCGCCTGTTTCGGCGTTCTGGAGGTGTGAGAACACCTCGACAGCGTCATAAATGACGGCTCCTGCGGCCACAAGTCCCGCAGCCACTCCGATGGTGGGAGAGTACGCCTTTGTGCCGTCCTTTACGATTCTGCTGAGCTTCTCATCCCTGAAGTCTATGACGGAGCCGATATAGGCGGCAGTTACCGCAAGGATGATGCATTCAGGCAGCATATAGGTGGCATTGTAGATAAAAGAGTAGGACAGTGCAGCCTGGGTCGGTATCGACAGACCGGCCCATACGGTAGCGCCGGAGATGACATGGCAGATATAGCGAAGAAGCGATACGAAAACACAGCCGAGGGTAAGGCCGACGGCCTGATTTTCTATTTTGTTTTTGAATATACCGGCAAAGCCGACTACCGTAAATGCAGCAATGTAATCAAGAAGTATGACTGCAACTACGCTCTGCCATGTGGTGACATACGAAAGCGAGTTCAGGCCCAAAAGCTGCTGAACGATGCCGTAAACGAAGGCCGAGCCGAGGCCCCAGCCCATGCCTCTGCGGTATGCGATGATGGCTATCGGCAGCATTGACGCTATCGTTATCGAGCCGCCGTACGGAAGCTCGGCAAGCTTTATCATGCTCAGCACGGTGGCAAGCGCGACCATGATGGCGCATTCCACCAGGCACTTTGTTTTGCTCTGATTCATAACTATTCCTCCTAAAAAGCACAAAAACCGCACTGCAAATGCAATGCGGTCATAGGAAAACGATTTGATATGAATTTTCGTTTCCTACGCCGGCATTACCCGGATCAGGTTCGAGGGTCTCGGAAATTCGATTCTTTCCGTCTCAGCCGAGAAAAACTCAGCACCCCTTTTGCACAGCTATCTTAATATCTTAAGGCTGTTTTGTCAAGTCCTGCCGACATAGTCGGTGAAAAATTTCTGCTTTGGCAGCCAGGAGAGCAGCGGAAGGCCCGCTATGAACATTACGGCTGCCTCGCCGAGGGCGACCTCACCCGCAAAGACGGCAAAAGCGCCGAAGTTTTTGATCGGATCAAGGCCCGCAAGAACTACGGTGAGCATCGCGCCGACGATAAGGCCGTTCCACACGACGGGCATAAGGCAGGCGATGAGCTTTTTATTGCGCTTTCCGCACCAGGATATGCACAGGCAGGCGATGAGCGTTGCAAGAGATCCGAAAATTATGTCCGGCAGTCCCGCCGCGCTTGCGATGTTTGCTATCGCGCAGCCGAAAAACAGGCCCCAGGTCGTGCAGGGCATGAAAAACGGCAGTATGCACAGCACCTCGGATATCCGGCACTGCACGGGACCGTAGCTTATCGGCGCGAGCACCACGGTCAGCACCGCGTACAGGGCTCCGATGACGGCGGCGGTGACTATGTTTTTTGTTGTCTTATTCATTGTGTCCTCCGTTGAGTGAAAAAATGCAGCCGCAGTATTCCTGACGGTACAGGCCGTATTTTTCCGACAGGATGATAGAGCGGTGATTGCCCTCGCGCTTTTTGAATTCCGAGGGCAGCCAGTTTACCTTGTACTTCTGCGCGGCCTCACGTCCGATGGCATTTATCGCGACGGCATCCTTGCGCGAGGACACGGTCAGCGTCGTGCAGAACCAGTCAAAGCCCTGCTCCGCGGCGATGCGCGCCGTTTCCCCGAGGCGGATGCGGAAGCATTCAAGGCACCTTTTCCCCTCCTCGGGCTCGTTTTCCAGCCCCTTTATGCGCGAAAAATAGTCCTCGCTGCGCCATGGCAGCACCATGAGCTCCGCCGTCACGCCGTCGGCGGCGAGGCAGTCTATGAGCTTTTTCTGCGTCTCGAGCCGTTTGCCGTACTCCTCCTCCGGCCAGAGGTTGGGGTTATACCACAAAACGGTGACGGAAAAATACCGCGACAAAAGCTCGATAACGGAGCTTGAGCAGGGCCCGCAGCAGCTGTGCAGCAGAATGCGCGGCTTTGTCTCTCCGAAGCCCTCAACGATCTTATCAAATTTTCTGAAAAAATTTTCTCTGTTCATATAGTGCCTCGGCCGTATTTGTTTTTTAAGCGCCGCACCGCAAGCCGTTCAACGCCGCCGCGCCGCAAGCCGTTCAACGCCGCCGCGCCGCAAGCCGTTCAACGCCGCCGCGCCGCAAGCCGTTCAACGCCGCCGCGCCGCAAGCCGTTCAACGCCGCCGCGCCGCAAGCCGTTCAACGCCGCCGCGCCGCAAGCCCTTCAACGCCGCATGAGCGCATTTGAGCCTGTCAGGAAAAACGTTTTACATTATATATACTTATATTTTACCTGTCAACCAAGTAGGCTGCTTGTTTGTAAAGTTTGTTTTTTATATACTAATTATCGGCTTGAGAGCACATAAAAACAGGAGGAAAGACATGAAATTAAAGATTCATCTGCGAAAAATTGCGTTGCTGCTGCTTGCCGTAATAACGGCATGCACACTGATAACGCCCGCACTTGCGGTGCAGGACTCTTCGTCGGAGGACGGCATCGACCTGAAGATTGCCGTCATGAGCGATACGCACTATCTATCGCCGACAATGATAAAAAATACTGAGGACTATGTTACGGACCTCAACAGCGACCGCAAGCTCTTCACCGAAAGCAGTCAGATAAATCTCGAGCTGCTTGACGCCGTGAGAGCGGATAAGCCGGATATACTTCTCGTTTCCGGCGACCTCACGAAGGACGGCGAGCTTGAGGGGCACAAGGAATTTGCCGCGCGTCTCAAACAGGTGCAGAAGGACGTTCCGGGCATGAAGGTCTACGTCATCAACGGCAACCACGATGTGCGCAACTCCGACGCGAAGAACTTCAACACCGCCGACGGGAAGGCCGTTCCGGCAACGCGCACGGAGCCGGAGGATTTTGCTTCCGTCTATGATTTTGTCTACTCCGACGAGAGCGTAGTCGCGCGCTATACTCCGCCCGCAGGCAAGGAATCCGGCCAGCTGTCCTATGTTGCAAAGCCCTGCGAGGGGCTGACCCTCATTGTTCTCGACACCTGCTGCTACAGTGCCGACAACACATCCGACAATGAGAACGAGCACGAAACGCGCGGCGAGATGAGCTCCGAGCTTGTTGCATGGGCAGTCGGGCAGATAAAGGCCGCCAAGGCAAACGGCGACCGCGTCATCGGCATGGCGCATCACGGCTTTATCCCGCACTTTTCCATGGAGCCCGACGTTCTCGGCATGTACCTCGTAGAGGACTACGCCGACATTGCCGCACAGCTTGCCGACGCGGGCCTTGAAATGATATTCACCGGCCACATGCACGCAAACGACATTGCCGCAATGACCACCGAAAGCGGCAATACTCTCTATGATATCGAGACCGGCTCCAACCTCACCTACCCCTCGCCGATGCGCTTTGTTCAGCTGCGCGAGATATCCGGCAGCCTTGTCGCTTCGGTGAACACGCTCAATCACATAGGCCCCGTCAGCTACTACAACGCAGTTACCGGAAAAAGCGAGACGATCGCCGACGTGACCGAGTACGGCCGTGAGCACGGGCTTTCCGAGGATATGCTCAAGACAGTTGCGGGAAGCTATGTCGGCAGCTTCCTCAAGAAGCTCAGCCCCGTCGAAACGAGCGTTTCAAAATGGGTAAGCAGCCGCATAGTCACCAATATCCAGAGCATCATTTCCGAGGGCGTGAACATCCCCGTTTCGGACGGCAAGACCCTGCTCGACGCGGTAAACTACATCTATCAGAGCCATCTCGGCGGCGAGGATGACGGCAATTACCCCGCATGGGTGCAGGAGGGGCTCAAAAAGCTCAAGGACGGCGAGATACTCGACGAGTTGCTTACCATCGTCAAAAAGCACGCCTTCGGCGATACGGCTGCGTCCGTCAAATTCGATAATTTCTTTACCAAGGCCGTCAAGGCAAAGATAAACGACTACATTTACAAAATAGCCGACTCCATGGGCAGCGACACGAACTTCGCCTCGGACAACGACGCGCTGATCGTTTTAAACGGCAATCTGATCGCGACGAACGTCAGGCTCTCGTGCGGCTCAAGCAGCGTGAGCGCAGCGGCCGTCATTGACGGCGACGAGTGCATCGTATTCCCGACGCGCATCATGATGCGTAAGCTCGGCGCGGCCGGCGGGAACGTTTCCGTCGATGTGTCCGATATCGGTACCGGCACGGTGAAAATTTGGGAGCGCGGCATATCCGCTCTGGCACAGGCCGACGAGATAAGCTTCGTCACCGCAAACGGCAGCGTAAGCTTTGACAGCGCCGATCTTGCAGGCGGCGGCGACGTGAGCGTAAGCGTCAAATCATCCCCGGAGCTCAGCGCGGCACAGAAGCGCGCTCTCGGCGAAAAGTCCGGCAGCGCCCGGACCTATCTCGTCTCGGCAGAGGTCGGCGGCAGGGACGCGGGCCTTGACTGCACACTCTCCGTTCCGGTAAGCGGCAGCGGCTTTGCCGCGGCCTCGATCGCAGCAGACGGCACCGTAAAGGCCGCCGGCAGCAGTATAAGCGGAAGCACTCTCGGCTGCAAGACGGTAAGCGGCACCGTAACCGCCGTCTCCCCCTTCCCCTTCACCGACGTTTCCTCAAGCGCATGGTATTTCGGCGACGTGTACTACGCTTACAATAACGCGCTCTTCGCGGGAACCGCAGCAACGCTGTTCTCCCCCGGCGTCACCATGACGCGCGGCATGCTCGTCACCGTTCTGTGGCGCATGGAGGGCAGCCCTGAGGCAGCCGACGCCGCTTTCTCCGACGTGCGCGGCACATGGTGCAGCAGGGCCGTCGGCTGGGCAGCGGAAAACGGCATCGTAAAGGGCTTTAACGAGGACGTTTTCTCTCCGGGCGCAGGCATCACGCGCGAGCAGATGGCAGCGGTGCTGTACCGCTACGCCGCATTCAAGGGTGTTGACGTCTCGGCCGCGAAGGATATAAGCGGCTTTGCTGATTTCGAAAGTGTCAGCGCATATGCGAAGGACGCGATGTCCTGGGCGGCTGCCGAGGGCATCATAAACGGCTCCGGCAATAAGCTCATGCCCGCAGGAGGCGCAGTGCGCTCGCAGGTCGCGGCCATACTCCACAGATATATCGAGAGCTGCCTGTTCTGAAGCAAGGCAAACCGCCCGTGAAAAATTCACGGGCGGTGTTTTTTCTACATTATAA
>CAVJKX010000037.1:0-11600 GCA_963650165.1 bacterium | reverse complement strand
CTTGGCTTCCCCTTCGAGGGGAAGCTGTCACCGAAGGTGACTGAAGAGGTGTAATTAAATCGCGGCGTGAGCCGCATACATTGTAAAAAAAGACAGTGTAGATTTTTTGGTCTGCACTGTCTTTTTCACGTTTAATATTAAATTCGGTTCCTACTTGTAGAAAATTTGTATTTGTCTGACGGCACAAGCTTTATTGACACCTCATCCGGCTCGCTTGCGCGACCCACCTTCCCCTCAAGCTCCGCAAGGGGAAGGCAAGGCGCAGAAGCGGAGCTTCTGCGAGTGAATATTGAATAATGAATAGTGAATAGTTATGGTGTGCGCTCTGCGCACGGATCTTCATAGGCGTTGCTGCGCCGTACCGATACGGTTTTTGCGTCAGCACGACCGGCAGCCGCGCAGGAAACCGAAACAAGGCGATGAACAAATCTTTTTCCGCACTCATGTTCCGCGAAACGTTCTTATTTATTCCGCAGTTTCGATACCGGGCACCTGTAATAAACGTATAGGTACAGCCTCAATGCGCCTCTAAAAACCGGCGGATGTAGTCGGCGACGTCGTCGGGGCTGATGCCGAGGGCGTAGGCGAGCTCGCCGTGGAGCATGCGCTCGGCGGTTTTGAGGTACTGCGCATCGATGTTGTGGAAGTGCTTTTTCCGGTCCTTGAGCTCCTCACGGCGGCGGTACAGCATGGCCACCAGGCGCATGAGCTGCTTGCGGTCGCCGTTTTTGACGATCTCGTCGCAGACGGCCTTGCGCTCGTTATCGCCGACGATCCACTCCATGGGCTCGCTCAGAGCATCGGCGATGAGTGCGTCGGCCTCGTCGCCGCGCAGCACGGGGTGGAGCTTGCTCATTAGCTTTTCGTTTGCCGTCGGTACATAAACGGTGCTGCCCGGATCGTCTATCGGGCTGAGAACGTAGTATTCGCCCTTCGTTTTTCCGAGCTTGAGCATGCTCACCTCTTTTACCGTGCACACTCCCTGAGTTCCATAAACAACCGTTTGACCAACCGCCAGCATCAGTTACCTCCAAAAAAATTGCGCCGCACCGGGCGGCAGCGAAATAGTTGTGATTCATTAATACATTATTAATATATCACAAATTTAAACTTCTTGCAAGGCAGAAAAAAATAGTATATAATGTGCATTTGTCAACGAATAATACTAAGATTGGAGTGTCTTTTATGAAACGCACTAAGATCGCTGAGATATTTGCCGATGCCGAGAGCTTCGGCGGCAGAGAGATAACCGTCTGCGGCTGGGCACGCACCATCCGCGACATGAAGAACTTCGGATTTATCGAGCTCAACGACGGCTCGTGCTTCAAGAGCCTTCAGGTCGTGCTCGAGCGCGAAAAGCTTGCAAACTACGACGAGCTTGCGCATCAGAACGTAGGCGCGGCGTTCATCGCAAAGGGCGAGCTCGTGCTCACGCCCGACGCGAAGCAGCCCTTTGAGCTCAAGGCGGCCGAGGTCGTTGTCGAGGGCACTTCCACCCCCGACTATCCGCTTCAGAAAAAGCGCCACAGCGTCGAGTTCCTGCGCACGATCCAGCACCTTCGTCCGCGCACGAACCTGTTTTCGGCGACCTTCCGCGTCCGCAGCGTGGCGGCGCAGGCGGTGCACGAATTTTTCCGCAATAACGGCTTCGTATACGTCCACACTCCGATCATCACGGGCTCTGACTGCGAGGGCGCGGGCGAGATGTTCCGCGTGACCACGCTCGACCTCAACAACCTCCCCCTGCGCGAGGACGGCAGGGTGGACGACAGCAAGGACTTCTTCGGCAAGGTCACGAGCCTGACCGTTTCCGGCCAGCTCAACGCCGAGAACTTCGCCATGGCCTTCGGCGACGTGTACACCTTCGGCCCGACCTTCCGCGCCGAGGTATCGTATACGCAGCGCCACGCCGCCGAGTTCTGGATGATCGAGCCCGAGATGGCCTTCGCCGACCTCTACGACTACATGGACAACGCCGAGGCGATGGTCAAGTACGTCATCAACACCGTGCTCGAGCGCTGCCCGCAGGAGATGCAGTTTTTCAACTCCTTCGTCGACAAGGGCCTGCTCGAGCGCCTCGAAAACGTCGTTTCCAACGAGTTCGGCCGCATCAGCTACACCGAGGCCGTCGATATCCTCAAAAAAAGCGGCGAGAAGTTCGACTTCCCCGTCGAGTGGGGCATCGACCTCCAGACCGAGCACGAGCGCTATCTGACCGAGAAGGTCTTTAAAAAGCCCATCTTCGTCACCGATTACCCCAAGGACATCAAGGCCTTCTACATGCGCATGAACGACGACGGCAAGACCGTCGCGGCAGCGGACTGCCTCGTTCCGGGCGTCGGTGAGATCATCGGCGGCTCGCAGCGCGAGGAGCGCCTCGACGTGCTGCTCGGACGCATGGACGAGCTGGGGCTCAACCCCGACGACTACTGGTGGTATCTCGACCTGCGCCGCTACGGCTCCTGCCGCCACGCAGGCTACGGCATGGGCTTCGAGCGCCTGGTCATGTACCTCACCGGCGTCTCCAACATCCGCGACGTCGAGCTCCATCCCCGCACCACCGGCAACGCTGATTTTTAGTGGCGCATTTTCAGAGGCGCACGGGGGCAGCACCTATACGGATATTGCCGGTGCCCGGTATCGAGACATCGGAGGAAATAAGAACATTTGGCATTCCGCGAGTGCGCAGTAATGTTATGCACCCTTGGCTTCCCCTTCGAGGGGAAGCTGTCACCGAAGGTGACTGAAGAGGTGTAAATAAATTTTTTGCCGTCAGGCAAACACAAATTTAACCATATGGAACTTAATCCAATATCAAACGTGAAAAAGACAGTGCAGAGTATGATCCGCACTGTCTTATTTTCATATGCTGCGGCGGATGACTTCCGCTCAAGCTCCGCCGGGGGGGGGTATCTCAGACTGCCTCCGAAACGGACGGGGTATCCGCAAAAGTCCGGTTCGTAATTTCTCCGTGATTTTCCGCGAAGGAAAGCAGGCGGGAGATCATGACGGCGGTCTGGGCGCGGGTGGCGGGGTCATAGGGTGCGACGGTGCCGTCACTCATGCCCTTGACTATGCCGAGCGCGCACACGGCGTTGAGCTCCTCCCTCATGCCCTCTGGCACGGTGCCGGCGTCGGAGAAGGACGAAAGCACATCGTCAAGCCCCTCGAGCTTCATGCCGGAGACCGTGCGGAGATAGCGCGTGAGCATGCAGCCGAGCTCGGCACGGCTGACGTTTTTATCCGGACGGACGCAGCCGTCGGCGTAGCCGCGGAGTATGCCGTTTTCGTTTGCCCAGATGAGCGCGTCGCGGCACCAGCTGCCGACGTCGGCGGAATCGGCAAAGCCGAGCTCGCCGCTGACCGCGGGCTTTCCGGCCGCACGGTAGAGCACCGCCGCGAGCATTGCGCGGGTGAGCTTTGCGTCGGGCGAGAACACATACTGCGACGTGCCGTTGAATATGCCGTCGGCGACGACGCTGTCAACCTCCTTGTAGAACCACGAGCCGGGCCTTACGTCGGCAAAGAGATTGCCGCGCTCGGAATAGGTCATCTGCGTCTCGTCCGAGCGTATGCCGTTCCACTTGACGACGCTCAGCGCTCTTATGACCGTGTTCGGACTGACGGAGATCGGGCCCGTGTATTTTATCGCGTTGTTCGGGGTGGGCTGGCTTCCGTCGAGCGTGTAGTAAACGCTGCCGCGGGAGTCGCCCGTCATGGTGATAAGGCCGTCCTTCAGGCTCACGGAGGGCTGCGCTATTGCCGCTGCCGTGCCGTTTTTGCCGGGGTAGGCGTTAAAATAGATCTTGCCGTTTTCGAGGCTTATGCCGCGGCGCATGAACATCTCGCTCAGGGTCACGAACTTGTAGCCCTGCGCCTGGAGCGTGTCGATCGCGCGGAGCGCCGCCGTGACCGAGGTCGAGTGCGTATCGTGCAGCAGCGCTATCGAGCCGTCGCGCGCCTGCTTTATGAACTCACGGTACACAGAGTCTGCGTTCAGGGTCTTCCAGTCGTAGGTGTCCATCGACCAGAAGAAGCAGGGCGTGTTCGCGGCCGCGAGGGTGCGCTGATTATAGTCGCCGTAGGGCGGACGGAGCATATAGCTGAAATCCATGCCGAGCGCCTTGTCGAGCAGCGCGTCGTTTTTCTGAAGCTCCTGCCGGATCTGCGCGTCGGTTTTCTTTGTCATCTGCGGGTGAGAGTAGGTGTGGCTTGCTATCTCGTGCCCCTCCTCCCACGCGCGCCTGACGAGGCCGGGATTACTCTCGACCATCTGTCCGACGTAGAAGAAGGTGCAGTGCACGCCGCGCTCCTTCAGGCCGTCGAGCAGACGTGCGGTGTTTTTGCCCGAGGGGCCGTCGTCGAAGGTGAGAGCGATGAGCTTATCGCCGTCGGCGTGCGCCGATACGGGCATCACGCCCATGAGCATCAGCACGGCCAGAAGGGCCGCCGCGAGTCTTTTTATCCTTTTCATTTTTTAAAACCCCAATTTGACCAAATTTCTGTCGTTTGCAAAGCTGCTCATCTCGCACACGAAGAGTATCTCGTCCACGCCGCGCTCGGCAATGAGCTGCTGCGCCGAGCCCATGTAATAGCGCAGGTCGAGCATGATTATGTTCTCATAATCGGCCGTGAGGAAGGGAACGAGGCTGTTTGCAAACGAGTCTTTTATAACAAGCAGTGTTTTCCCGTTTTTGCAGCCGCCGGATATCGTCGTCTCGCCGTAGTTTCCCCCGAAAAATACGGTGTACTTATCCTTTTCGCCGGCTGCGGACATGTTGTACAGCGATATCTCCTTGCCGTCGGCCGTGACGGTGATATCGTCGGAGACATCGGAGATATACACCTCATCCGGCTGTGCCGCCGGGTCGAGGGTCTTTGAATAGGTCGTGCCGAGGAAGCTGTCGGAGAAAAGCTCGGGAGCCGCGTCGTACTTTCCGTCCGGCAGCAGCGTTTTATATGCCGTGTGCGCGCCGTACCAGGTCCAGTGGTGGTCGGTGCGGTAATAGACCTGCTGCGCGTCCTTGGCCTTTGTGAGCGCCGAGTACAGGTCGGGGAAGCTCACGTCCGGAAGCGCGGACTTTGCCGTTTCGTACAGCTTTTGCGCATCGTACATCTGCGCGTGTGCCGGGAGCTTGTCGCTCATGACGGTGCCCGTCGCGGGAACGAGCAGCATAGTCGTCGGAATGTCCCTGTTTGCGCTCACGAAGTCGGACACGAGCGAAAGATTGCGGCGGAGGCTGTCCTCATCGACGCTGTCGGGCGTTATCTTTTCAATGTAATAGCCGTCCTCGCCGAGGTACGCGCCGCCTATATCCTTAAAGCCGAGGAGCTTCTTCACCTGCGTTCCGAGCTGCGTCCATGTGTCGCGCGCGGGGAACTGGTCGGAGATATAGTCGGTTATCTTATCCTGAAAGCTACCGTCGAGTATGCTTGAGAGCGTGAGCTCCGGCGCAGTCTGAAGCATGCGGTTCTCGTTTTCGGAAAAGCTTCTGTCATCCCCGGCAAAGACGAACACGGCGGGGAGTGCCGTGACGGCCAGGAACAGCGCGATAAGCGCAATATGCAGTTTCTTCATAACGATCACCTCTTAAAATCTGAAGTAAAGGAAGGGATTGTAGCTGTCGCCGATGAGGAATATCATGCTCAGCGCCAGAAGCGCGAGCGTCAGAACGCTCTTGAGCACGAAGGCCGCCTTTTCGTTCATCGCGCCGGTGCAGGATACGAAGAGCTTTTTGGGCAGCTCCGTGGAGGCGATGCAGCAGATGACCAAGAGCACGGCCTTTGTCGCCAGCGTGTAGACATCCATGCTGCCGAGAGCGCCGTTTGCGCCGAACATCGAGCCGAGGTAGGGCAGCAGCACGCTAACATCGTCGCTTGCGAAGATCACCCAGCCGATGACGATCAGCAGCAGTGCGTACACATGGCGGAAAAACCCGGGCAGCCTGTCGAGTACCTTGAGCAGGAACAGCTTTTCGATAAACAGTATCGCAAAGTAATACAGGCCCCACATGACGAAATTCCAGCCCGCTCCGTGCCAGAAGCCGGTGAGCGCCCAGACGATCAGCAGGTTGAGCGCCTGCCGCGCAAGGCCGCGGCGGTTGCCGCCGAGCGGAATGTAGAGGTATTCCTTGAACCAGGTGCTCAGGGTGATGTGCCAGCGCCGCCAGAAGTCGGTTATCGACACCGATTCATAGGGATAGCGGAAGTTTTCGGGGAATTTGAAGCCGAACATGCGGCCGAGGCCTATGGCCATGTCGGAATAGCCGGAGAAGTCGAAATAAATCTGGAAGGTGTAGGCCGCAGCGCCCGTCCACGCCGTGAGCGCGGAAACGTCGCCGCCGAGGGCGTATATGCCCGACCACACGGCGCCCATCTGGTTTGCCAGCAGCACCTTTTTGCCGAGACCGACCACGAAGCGCATGACGCCCTCGGAGAAGTCGGCGCTCGTGACGCTGCGCTCGGCAAGCTGATCCTGAACGTCGGAATAGCGGACGATGGGGCCCGCGATGAGCTGCGGGAACATGGTTATGTACATGCCGAAGTCGATGAGGTTGCGCTGCACGCGCACATCGTCGCGGTAGACGTCGATGGTGTAGCTCATCGCCTGGAAGGTGTAGAACGATATGCCGATGGGCAGGGCTATATTCAGAAGGTCAAAGCCGGTATTGAATACGGCGTTTACGTTCGTGATGATAAAGTCGGTGTACTTGAACACGCTCAGCAGTCCCAGGTCGATGACGACCGAGAGCACGAGCAGAAGCTTCAGGCGCTTTTCGTTTTGGCGATGCTTATCCATGAGCAGGCCGAAAACGAAGTTTATGACGATGGAGAACATCATCAGGAAAACGTATTTCGGCTCGCCCCAGGCGTAGAACACAAGGCTGACTATCAGCAGAAACAGGTTTCGCCCCTTCTTCGGGCAGATGTAATACCCCAGCAAAACAAGGGGCAGATAAACGCATAGAAATATCGTGCTGCTGAATACCATGTGTGTCTCTCCGTTACTTAGTAAATTCTTTGAACGCCTTTTCCACGTCCTGCTGCGCGTCGCACATTATGAGCAGGACGCAGTCGCCGATCGTCTTTATCTCGGCGCCCTGTGCGCGGGAAACCTGCTCGGGCTCATAGGTCTTGTACATCTGGATGCGCGACTCAAGATGCTTGTTGAGGCTTGCGCCGAGATCGGCCGCGTCGGATTTGTCCTTGAGCTGCACGACGGCGATCTCGTATGCCATGCCGTCGGCGGCGTAGGCGAGGAAAAAGCCGCGGATTTTATTATACTCCATATCCGATATGTATGAAAAGGCCTTTTCGGCATTTTCGTCCCAGCTTCCCGAAATTTTCATCTCGGGCAGGCTCTTGTCGGCATCGGCCATGCTTTTTTCGAGCGCCTGCATGTCTATCGCCTCGCTCTGCTCGCCGCAGGCGCACAGCGAAAGGCACATCGCCGCGGCACAGATCAGGCAGATAAGTCTTTTCATCAGCCGATCGCCGTCCTTCCGCAATGGCCGCCGGTAACGGTATTCATCGTGCTGCTGCTCGTATTATAGCTGTCGGTCATGATATCGCTGAAGGATTTGTTCACAGCGTCGTTTATCTTCTGCTGCGTCCCGGCGTCAAGGGTGTCCGTGTCGGTGTCGCCGCCGTTATCGTCGTCATCGCTGTAGTAGCTGATGTATGTGCAGAATATGTTGTCGCCGTCCTCGGTGCTCAGCCAGCTCCAGTACAGGTTCATGATGCGGCTGTCGCCTGCAACGGCATTCTGTATCTGCTCCATGATGGTTTCGACCACGGTATAGGTATCGTCGCTCATGTCCTTGCCCATATCGAGGCTGACTATGCCGGTTTTCGCGTCGATTGCCGCGCGCACCTGCGCGGGGATGCTGTAGATATCCTTGCACTCGACCCTGTTCATGTAGGCGTAGTTGTACTTGATGCCGTCGGCCGCAGGGAAGAAATCGGTGTTCCATTCCTGAGAGGACATCATCGTGTTGTCGTCAAGATTAAAGTGCGCAAAATTGCCCTTGGAATCCGCGTCGGAGTAGACATCGGTGTGGTACCACTGCCCGTCGAGCTTCACGAGGTCCCAGGAGTGGGAGAGATACGAGTCGTGCACGACCATGCAGTCTATGCCCAGCATCTGCATGAACAGCCTGAAGGTTGTGGCGTAGCCTACGCAGACGGCCTTGTGGGTCTGCAATACGCCGTGGGGATTATCGACGACGAGGTCGTTCTCGTCGGGGATAACGCTCAGCGAGCCGTCGTCAAAGCCGATGTTCTCGCACATCCACTTGTAAACGGCAAGCTCCTTTTCATAGTCGCTCATGCCGTCGGTGATGATCGCGTCGAGCACATCCTTCGCCATATCGAGCGTTTCCTTGTCCGTGTCGGATAGCTTGGACGTATCGCCCGATTTATAGGCGTCGGATATCTGCGTCGTCGCCTTTATGACGTACTCGCTGCCGATGGTGACGTCGTTTTCCTGCGCAACGTCCTCCGAGCCGTCGTCGGTGGTCGAGTCCTCGAGGGCCTTGACCCTTGCCATTGTGAATATATTGAGCCCCAGCAGCACAACGAGCGCCACCGGCGTCACAATATACATGATCATATGCATGATCCCTGCTGTCTTTTCTTTCATAAAATGCAGCTCCTTTCGGATGTTATTACGTTTTGAAAGAGAAAAAGTTCCGCACAAACTGTGTGGTTTGCATTAGCACAGTTAATATACCCCGCCGCCCCGCCCGTGTCAATACCGAATGTGTTAATTTTTCCGCACTTGCTTTAATTGAAATTTACTATTATACTGAAACATAGTAAATGTATACAACGGAGGTTTTTTCATGACCGATCTCAAGTTTTATTTCGACGGAACAAACGGCACGCCGTTCTCCGGCGAGGTGTCTTTGGACGTCATGATATCCAAGCAGGAAAAGCCGAAGGATATCGGACACCTCAAATTTTATTACTCCGACGACTTTTTTCTGCGCTCTGCCTGCTCGTACAACCACGAGCTTGCGATAATGTCGCTGGGGCTGACGATGAGCGCGTTCACCTATAAAAACGACGGCGATAAGCACGTGCGCGCAGCCCTCAGCGATATCGGCTGCGACGAGCGCACGATCGAGAGCTTCCGCTTCGACGATCAGCACAGCTGCGAGGATACCTGCGGCTATATTATCGCGGCAAAGAAGCTGCCGGACGACAGCTTTCTCGTCCCCGTCGTCATCCGCAGTCACCACTACGGCGGCGAGTGGGTCAGCAACACCCACGCGGTGGAGGACGCCTGCCCCGACCATGCGGCGGGCTTCAAGGCCGCTGCGGATATCGTCTACGACGCGGTCACGGATTATATCTCGCGGCGCGGCTTTGAAAAGGACAGGCTCAGGCTCTGGGTCTGCGGCTACAGCCGCGGCGGCGCGGTGACAAATCTTCTCGCCGCGCGCCTCACCTTCGAAAGCGGCCTCGGCAAGGACAATGTTTTTGCCTACAGCTTTGCGACGCCCGTTACGGTGTTTGACAGGGCAAACCTCTTCACCGACAACATCTTCAATATAATCTCCGAAATGGACGTCGTTCCGCGCATGCCGCTGCGCTTCTGGGAGCTCGGCCGCTACGGCACGGATATGATCCTGCCCTGCAAGGCGCGGCGCGGCCTCGGCGAATACACGCGGCTGCTCGGGCAGATGCAGGTGCAGTTCAAAGCGATAACGGACGAGCTCGGCATCGAGGCCGACTATGTCCCGCTCGACGATCAGGAGCGTGCGCTCGACCTGTTTTTCGACTATGCCGACGATCTGCTCGACACGCCGCAGAAATACCGCGACGACGGATATCAGCAGCTTGCGATGGAATACATGAAAAGCAAGATGCACGGCGACGTGTTCGAGCTGCGCAAGTTCATAAACTTCCTGCTCGACGGCAACGAGGAGATGGCCTCGGAGCTCTGTTCGCTGATCGACAACTGGCACGAGCTCGGCGGGCTCGATAAGGCGCGGCGCCTCGGGATAATGATATCCAAGCGCAAATCCGGCGATAAATCGCCCGCGACCGAGATCATATTCATGGTCATCGGCATCCTCTTCCGCTATGCCGCGAAGTTCACCGCGACCAAGGTCACGGGCGGCGCGCAGGACTATTTCTACGAGCAGCTCGTCATACTCTTCGTCGATGCGTATCAGCGCGGCGGCGACTCGTTCGTGCTCCAGCAGCACTGGCCGGAGGCCTACCTCGCCTGGCTCAGAGCCGCTCCGGCGGAGGATCTTTTCAGACTCGGAAGCTATACCAGAGAATCTGTTAAATAAAAAGGAGAGCAAATATGGACAGGACCATTGTTGTCATGGCTGCCGGACTCGGCTCGCGCTACGGCGGCGTAAAGCAGATAGAGCGTCTCGGCCCGGACGGCGAGATACTCATGGAATACGCCATCTACGATGCGCTCAGCGCCGGCTTCAACAGGATCGTGCTCATCATAAAGCCCGAGATATTTGAGGACGTAAAGACGCTTTTCGGCGACCGCATCGAAAAAAGCAGCGGCGTGAAGATCGACTACGCCTTCCAGACCATGGACCGCTTCACCGGGAGCAGGCCGGAGTTTTCCGCCCGCACGAAGCCCTTCGGCACGGTGCACGCCGTCATCTGCGCAAAGGATCTCATCAAAACGCCCTTTGCCGTCATGAATGCCGACGATTACTACGGCGCGCAGGCCTTCCGCGTCATGGCGGATAAGCTCGATGAGCTTCACGGCGCACAGGACGCGGCCATGGTTGCCTATCGGCTCAAAAACACAGTCAGCCCCTTCGGAACGGTCACGCGCGGCGTGTGCAATGTCGAAAACGGTCTGCTGCGCGGCGTTAAGGAGACGTATAAGATAAAGCTCTTCCCCGACGGGACCATACGCGACACCTCGGAGTCGGAAGACGGCCCCGTGCTCGCGCCGGACACCTTCGTTTCCATGAATCTCTGGGGCTGCCATCAGGACATACTGCCCGTGATGGAGCGGTATTTTGCCGACTTCCTTGCCGCGCTGCCCGCAGGCGAGCTCAAGGCCGAGTGCCTGCTGCCGACCATGATGGGCGAGCTCACCGACAGCGGCAGGATAAGCATCTCCGTCCTCGACACCAACGACCGCTGGTTCGGCCTGACCTATAAGGAGGATAAGCCCGGCGCCGTCGCCGCCCTCACCGCCCTGCACGAAAACGGCACATATCCCACGACCCTGTGGCAAAATTTTTAGAGGCGCATTGACGCACCTACGGATACGCTTATTGCGGGTGCCCGGTTCGATACTGCCGACAAAATAAGATCACTGCCGCGTAACATTAGTGCGCAGTAATGGTTTTGCACCCTTGGCTTCCCCTTGCGGAGCTTGAGGGGAAGCTGTCACCGAAGGTGACTGAAGAGGTGTAATCAAATCGCGGCGTGAGCCGCAACAATGTTGATAAAAGACAGTGTAGAGTAAATCTGCACTGTCTTTTTCACGTTTAATATTAGATCAAGTTCCCTAAATGGAATTTGAGTTTGCCTGGCGGCAAAGGATTTGATAACACCTCATCCGGCTCGCTTGCGCGACCCACCTTCCCCTCAGGCTCCGCAAGGGG
>CAVJKX010000036.1:0-12795 GCA_963650165.1 bacterium | reverse complement strand
TCAGTCACCTTCGGTGACAGCTTCCCCTCGAAGGGGAAGCCAAGGGTGCAAAACCATTACTGCGCACTAATGGGATGCGAAACGTTCTTATTTATGCCATTGTAACGATACCGGGCACCCGCAGTCTCCGTATAGGTGCAGACTTAATTCGCCTCTGCAAGAAAGAATAAGGCGCTGACGGCGGCGGCGAAGTAATACGGCAGCTGAGCCGAGGCAGAGCCTGCTGCGGCCGTTACGAGCGACAGCAGGAAGGGGCTTAAAAACTGTGCCAGATACAGCGCGGCGGAGATCATCGGCATGACCGTGGCAGCGGCTGCCCTGCCCTCATTTTCCGATGCCGACGATATGATGTACGGCACGCCCACGCCGTTGGCAAAGCCGACGAGCGCCGAGCCGAGGAGCGTTCCGACCCAGCCGCCGACGAAGGCCAGCAGGCAGTAGCCGGCGAAAAACAGCGTCGGTGCGACCAGCCGCGTATACCCGCCGAAGCGGCGCTTGACATGCACGAAGGCCAGGCCGCCGCCGAAGGCGACGAGGTCGCAGCCGGCCATGACGACCGCGCACAGGCTCATGGGTATGACGCCCTCGGCGGCGGTCACGATGGCGAAGTTGGCGGGATAGGCGAAAAACGCCGTCATGAGCAGGAACATGCATACGATATGCCGCAGATTTCTGCGCAGCACGTCAGGCATGCTCGCGCCGCCGTGCTCCTGCGCCTCGCCGCGGATACGGTCGTCGGGCATGAAAATAAGGCACAGCACGATGCTTATCAGCCCCATGAGATATACGGCGAAGCTCAGCCGCCAGCTTACGGCGGCCAGTATCCCGGCCAGCAGCGTTGCGACTACGCCGCCGAGCTGGTTTGCGGCCGACGACAGGCCCATGAGCCGCTCGCGCATTTCCGGCGGGAAGTAGTAGGTCAGAAGCCCCGTTGACAGCGGCATGATGATGCCGACGCCCACACCTACGAGCGCACGCATGACGAGCACCGCGCCGATCGAGTTGAACAGTCCCGCCGCCGCGCCGCCGACCGTGTACAGCACGAGACCGGCCAGTGTCAGCGTCCGTGCGCCGAAGCGCCCGGTGAGACGGCCGAAAAACATGTTCGTTATCACGATAAACAGCGCAGGCATGCTCACGATGAGCTGCACCTCAAGCTTGCTTGCGTCGGTAAAGTGCTCGCGTATGACCTCCAGCGCCGGCGCGACCGCCGCTCCGGCCATGACCGTCAGCAGCGACAGCGAGAGTATGCTCGCCGCCAGCGGCCTGAGTCTTGTTTTTTCGTTTTCCATAAGGTCCTCCTCTTTACACCTTTATTGCGCCTCACGGGGCGCGAAACAGCAGCAAAAAAAGCGCAAGTCCGGTTTGGACTTACGCTTTTCTGCTACTCAACGGCAGTGATTATATCAGATATTTTCCTCAAAAGTCAAGGTTTTTTTAGAGGCGCATTTAGTCTGTACCTATACGTTTATTACAGGTGCCCGGTTCTTTTCAGAGGCGAATTAACACTTCTACCTATACGGAGACTGCGGCAGCCCGGTATCGAAACATCGGAGGAAATAAGAACGTTTCGCGGAACACGAGTGCGGAAAAAGATTTGTTCAGCCCCTTGTTTCGGCTTCCTGCGCGGCTTCCGGTCGGGCTGACGCAAAAACCGTATCGGTACAATGCAGCAACGCCTCTGAAAAAGCCTTCCCCTTGCGGAGCCTGAGGGGAAGGTGTTAATAAATCTTTTGCCGCCAGGCAAACACAAATTTAACTGTAGAGAACTTAATTCAATATTAAGCACGAAAAAGACAGTGCAGAGTACGATCTACACTGTCTTATTTCATAATGTATGCGGCTTGCGCCGCGATTTAATTACACCTCTTCAGTCACCTTCGGTGACAGCTTCCCCTCGAAGGGGAAGGTTTTTTAGAGGCGTTTTCACATCGTACCGATACGGTTTTTGCGGTGTCCCGACCGGCAGCCGCGCAGGAAACCGAAACAAGGGGATGAGCAACTTTTTCCGCACCTACGGGGCTCGAAACGCTCTTATTTATGCCAATATTTCGATACCGGGCTGACGCAATAAACGTATCCGTAGCTGCGTTCGTGCGCTACTGAAAATCAGGCGCTGGCGGAATAGGTGAAGCTGACGTTGGGGTAGCGGGTCTGAGGATCGATCCTCGAGCCGTTTATGTACATCTCAAAATGCAGATGCGGGCCGGTGGACATGCCGGTCGAGCCGACATAGCCGATGGTCTGGCCGCGGGACACGGTCTGGCCGACGGAGACCGCGCGCGAGGACATGTGCGCGTAAAGCGTCTGCATGCCGTTGCCGTGGTCGATCATGACATAGTTGCCCCAGCCGCCGTTCCAGCCGTCGGACGAATAGACGACCGTGCCGGAGTCTGCCGCGTAGATGGCGCTGCCGTAGCTTGCGCCGATATCCGTGCCGCCGTGGTTTTTATACTCGCCCGTTACGGGGTGGGTGCGCGGGCCCTGACGGCTGGTTATATAGGTGCAGTAGCTCGGCCATACGAGGTTGCCGGTGCCGACGGTGCTGCCGCCGCCGCTGGTTCCGCCCTGGTTCTGCTTTTTCTCCTCTTCCTGCTGCTTGTTGAGCTCCTCGACCTTCTTCTGGATGTCGGCGTTGAGCGCCTGCTCCTGAGCAGACAGCTCGCTCAGAACGGAGGAATTGGAGCTTATATCGCTCTGGAGGGAGGCGATGACCGCCGTTGCCTCGGCGATGTCCTTTTCCTGCTGGGCCTTGAGGGTAACGAGCTCTGCCTTGCTGTCCTCCATCTCGGCCTTGGCCTCCTCATACTCGGCCTTGACGGCCTTGAGGTCCTCGACCGCCTGACGGTAGGAATTCTCGAGCTCCTTGTCGCTTCTCATGATATCGCCGATATCGTCGATAAGGCTCAGGAACTCACCGATGCTGCGCGCACCGAGCAGAACCTCAAAATAGCTGTATCTGCCCGACTCCTCCATCGCACGCACGCGCACCTTGTATTTCTCAAGCTGCTCGTCCGCGACCTTCTGCGCCGCATCGACCTCCTCGGTCTTCTGCTCGATCAGCTGGGTGTGCAGCTCGATCTGCTCGTTGAGGTTGAGTATCTGCTTTACGGTTATGGCGTTCTTCTCGTCGAGCGCGTTCTTGAGCGCGATCTGGTCGCTCTGCTGGCTCTGGAGAGAATTGATCGTCGACTGTATGCTGCTCTTCTGGCTCGAAAGCTGGGACTTCTGCGACTTGAGCGCATCGATCTCCGACTGCGTCACGGCGAAGGCCGAGACGGACATGCACGAGAATATAACGCTCATCGTCATGACAAGAGCCATTGCGAAGGCCAGATACTTTTTCGTTTTCTTTTTCGGCATAATGATCTCCTTGGGTGCAGGTTGCTTACTTTAACGGTTACCATAATATTATACACCCGGTGTCAAGCTGCGGGCTTTTAATACTGCGGTCTGCATCTATTATGCCATAAGCTAAGCGCATTTTTGTTAATAAAGTATGATTAAAATGTAAAAACACCTCCGAAGCCGAAGCCTCGGAGGTGCGTATTGCTTTGTTATCAGAACAGGCCGTTTGCGGTGAAGATAGCCGCGAAAACGGTGGAGACAACGGTCATGAGCTTGATGAGGATGTTGATCGACGGGCCGGAGGTATCCTTGAACGGGTCGCCTACGGTGTCGCCGACGACGGCTGCCTTGTGGGCGTCGGAGCCCTTGCCGCCGTGGTGGCCTTCCTCGATGTACTTCTTCGCGTTATCCCATGCGCCGCCGGCGTTGGACATAAACATTGCCATCATGACGCCGGAAACGAGGGAGCCTGCCAGCAGACCTGCAAGAGCGGTCGAGCCGAGGATGATGCCGACTGCCAGAGGAGCAACGACTGCCATGATGCCGGGAACGAGCATTTCCTTCAGAGCCGCGGTGGTGGAGATCGCAACGCAGGTCTTGTAGTCGGGCTTTGCGGTGCCTTCCATGACGCCGGGGATCTCACGGAACTGACGGCGAACCTCTTCGATCATGCTGTAGGCCGCCTTGGAAACGGAGTCCATGGTCATTGCCGAGAACACGAAGGGGAGCATGCCGCCGATGAGCAGACCGATAACGACGGTGGGGCTGGTCAGTGCGACCTGCGCGTCGTTCAGGCCGGTGGCCTGGGTGAAGGATACGAACAGTGCAAGTGCCGTCAGAGCTGCCGAGCCGATCGCGAAGCCCTTGCCCATTGCAGCGGTGGTGTTGCCGACTGCGTCGAGCTTGTCGGTGATCTCGCGGACGGAGTGGTCAAGGCCGCTCATCTCGGCGATGCCGCCGGCGTTGTCGGCGATGGGGCCGTATGCGTCGACCGCGACGGTGATGCCAGTGGTCGAGAGCATGCCGACTGCCGCAAGTGCGATGCCGTAGAGGCCTGCGAACTGGTATGCGATGAAGATGCTGACGCAGATCAGGAGAACGGGTACCCAGGTGGACATCATGCCGACTGCGGTGCCGGAGATGATGGTGGTAGCCGAGCCGGTCTCGGACTGCTGGGCGATCTTCTTAACGAACTTGTAATCGCCGGAGGTGTAGACCTCGGTGACGACGCCGATAACGAGGCCGACGACGAGGCCGGAGACTATTGCCCATGCAGGGCCGTAGCTGCCGAGCATTACCTTGCTCAGTGCGATGGACGCGATGACGACGAGAAGGGCGGAAACATAGGAGCCCATCTTGAGTGCCGCGTGGGGGTTCGAGCCTTCCTTGCCGCGGACGAAGAAGGTCGCGATGACGGAGGCTGCGATGCCGCAGGCCGCGATGACCAGCGGGAAGATAACGGTCAGGTCGCCGAACAGCTCGATAACGGTTCCGACGGCGCCGAGGGTCATTGCGGAGATGATGGCGCCGACATAGCTCTCGAAGAGGTCTGCGCCCATGCCGGCTACGTCGCCGACGTTATCGCCGACGTTATCGGCAATGACGGCGGGGTTGCGGGGGTCGTCCTCGGGGATGCCCGCCTCGACCTTGCCGACGAGGTCTGCGCCGACGTCGGCTGCCTTGGTGTAGATACCGCCGCCGACACGGGCAAACAGCGCGATCGAGCTTGCGCCGAGGGAGAAGCCGAACAGAACGTTGGTGTCCTTAAAGATGAAGAACAGAACGCTCGCGCCGAGAAGGCCGAGACCGACGACGCACAGACCCATGACCGAGCCGCCGGAGAAGGCGATCGAAAGAGCCTTGTTCATGCCGCTGGTGCGGGCTGCGTTCGCGGTGCGGACGTTGGCCTTGGTGGCGACGTTCATGCCGATGTAGCCTGCGAGGATGGAGAACAGAGCGCCGCACAGGAAGCACAGAGCGGTCGTCCAGCTCTTCAGGAACACGCCAATGGCTATGACCAGGATTACGATGAAGATCGCAAGGATCTTGTACTCCGCAAAGAGGAACGCCCTTGCGCCTTCATTGATGGCGGCGGCGATCTCCTTCATGCGGTCGGTACCTGCGTCCTGCTTGGAGACGAATGCTATCTTGTAGAAAGCAAACAGCAGAGCGACAACTGCAAGAGCAGGTGCCAGATACATAAGGGATTCCATAAAAATTCACTCCTATTAAATTAGTTACGGATTTAACGAGTCATAACGGATTTCTCCGTTTAAATACCGTTAACAACTCGTTTATGTATTTTATACTATTATAGTCGAAAAATCAATTTTAAAATAAGCGCCTTTCGTTCAAATTCAACAAATTTATCAATATCCACGAAAGATAAGGAAAATTAACGCCCAAGCTGTACAAAACACACAAAAATGTATTGCCCCGTCGGAAAACACTGATATTTTAATAACAAACACGTTTCCGCATACGGCCGAACTTAAATAATGCTTAAAAAATTATTAAAATATTCAAAAAATTCTTGTTGGAAATTCCCGAAGTCGTGTTAAAATATAAGGTACTATATTTAAATTCGGAGGCTTAGCCATGCTTCTTAAAATATTTGCCGCCGTCGGCGCGGGCGGAAGCGTGCTGCACACGCTCATAGCCGGTCAGGGCGGAGGCGCACTGAAGGTCACGGGAGTTATGCTGCTGCGCTTTCTGGAGTATTTCTTCGGGGCCCATATCGCCTATGCGCTGGCCATGCTCCTTGCAACGGAGCTGTTTATAGACAAGAAAAAAGTCCAGGAAAGACCCTCGAAGTTCTGGCTGTGGCATCTGCACGCGGTCGCGGATCTTCTGGTGTTTTACGCGCGCGCGGACGTTTCCATAAGCGGAGCCGAACTCATACCGCATGATACGCGCTATCTCATGGTCGCAAACCACCGCTCGCTGGCAGACCCCGTGGTCATGGTGCACAAAATGCCGGAGGAGGAGCTCACCTTCATCTCGAAGCCGGGCAATCTGAAGCTCCCCATCATCGGCAAGGTCATGCACAAGTGCGGCTGCCTGCCGCTGGACAGGGAAAACAACCGCGAGGCGCTCAAAACGGTCAAGGCCGCGACGGAGTATATAGAAAAGGACTACGCCTCGGTGGTCATCTATCCCGAGGGCACGCGCAGCAAGCAGGAGGGAATGCTCCCCTTCCACGCGGGCTCGTTCAAGATAGCTCAGCGCGCGGGAGTACCCGTTGTCGTGGTCGCTCTGCGCAATACCGACAGGGTCATTCACAATTTTCCGCTGAAAAAAACGTCTGTATACATAGACGTACTCGGCGTTATCGACGCCGAATATGTCAGGGAGCATAAAACCAGGGAGACCGCGCAGCTTGCTCAGGAAATGATAGAGGAGCACCTTGCCGCGGTAAAGGAATAGTACAAGGAGGGTTTTGCCGCTAAATGCTGAAACTGCTGAAACTGTTCAGGTATCTGAGGGCAAAGGAATGGCTGTTTTTCCTGTTCAGCCTCGTGTTCGTGTGCGCTCAGGTCGTGCTCGACCTCATGATACCCGATTATATGTCCGAGATAACGACGCTCGTCAAAACTCCGGGCAGCGCCATAGGCGATGTCTGGGGCGCCGGCGGCATGATGCTGCTGTGCGCGCTGGGCAGTCTTGTCTCGTCGATCGCGGTGTGCTTTTTTGCTTCGCGCATCGCGGCGAATTTCTCAAGACGCCTGAGAAGGGAAATGTTCTACAAGGTCGAGAGCTTCACTCTCGAGGAGATAAACGCGTTTTCAACCGCAAGCCTTATCACCCGCTCGACAAACGACGTATCGCAGGTGCAGATGATGGTCGTTCTGTCGCTGCAGGTCGTCGTGAAGGCGCCGCTCATGGCCGTGTGGGCGATCATGAAGATCGCCGGCAAGGCGTGGCAGTGGTCGCTGGCGACGGGCATTGCGGTCGTGCTGCTTGTTGCGATACTCAGCATCGCCATCGTGCGCACCTTCCCGCGCTTTAAGCGCATCCAGTGGCTACAGGACGCGCTCAACCAGGCCGCGCGTGAGAACCTCACCGGCATCCGCGTCGTGCGCGCGTACAATGCCGAGGCGTATCAGGAAAAGAAATTCGAGAAGGTCAACACCGAGCTTCTCGAAAACTCCCTGTTTGCAAACCGCACCATGACGCTCCTCAGCCCCTTCATGGGACTTGTCATGAACTGCCTGAACATGTCGATCTACTGGATCGGCGCGGTGCTCATAGCGTCGGTCGCGGGCAGCGGCGCTCAGGCCGTCGCCATGCGCGTTGACATTTTTGCGGACATGATCGTTTTCATGTCCTACGCGATGCAGGTCATAATGAGCTTTATCATGATCGTCATGGTCGTCATCATCATGCCGCGCGCACTCGAGGCGGCAAAGCGTATAAGCGAGGTGCTCTCAACGCAGCCCAAGGTCGTCGGCGGCACGGTAACGGACTCCGGCAGCGTGCGCGGCACGGTCGAGTTTAAAAACGTGAGCTTTACCTACCCCGGCGGCAGCGGCAGCGTCCTGAGCGGCGTGAGCTTCAAGGCGGGCAGGGGAGAGACCGTCGCCTTCATAGGCTCCACCGGCGCGGGCAAAACTACGCTCATGAACCTCATCCCGCGCTTTTACGATGCGACCGAGGGCGAGGTGCTCGTTGACGGCGTGAACGTCAGGGACTACGAGCTTGAAGCCCTCTACGCAAAGATAGGCTATGTCTCGCAGAAGGCCGTCATGTTCACGGGAACGATAGCGGATAACGTCGCCTTCGGCAGCCATGCCGACGAAAGCCGCATAGACGAGGCGCTTGCGATATCGCACTCGGCCTCCTTCGTGTCCGAGCTTGAGGACGGCGTGCAGGCGCACATGGCGCGCGGCGGCACGAACTTCTCCGGCGGACAGAAGCAGCGCCTTTCCATCGCGCGCGCACTCTGCCGCGACGCGGAGATACTCATATTCGACGATACCTTCTCCGCCCTCGACTTCAAAACCGACCGCGAGCTGCGCGACGCGCTGCGCGAGCGCACCGCCGGTCAGACCAAGCTCATCGTCGCCCAGCGCATCGGCACGATCATGTCCGCCGACAGGATCATCGTCCTCGACGAGGGACGGGTCGTCGGCTCGGGAACTCACAGGGAGCTTCTGTCCTCCTGCGAGGTCTACCGCCAGATCGCGCTCAGTCAGCTTTCAGAGGAGGAACTTGCCATATGAGACCCGGACCTCCGAGACGCGGCGCGGACGAAAAGCCGCAGAACGTAAAAAGCTCGATGCTTGAGCTGCTGCGGTATTTAAAGCCGTGGTACAAGCCCATCGTCATTTCACTCATATTCAGCATCGTCGGAACGTTTCTGACGATAATTGCGCCCGATAAGCTCGCAGACCTTACAAACCTCATAAGCGGCGGACTCGAAACGGGCATAGACATGGACCGTATAATAAAGTCCATCCTTATCATCCTTGCCATCTACATAAGCGCAAACCTCGTAACCTGCGCGGCAAGCTACATCATGATAAGCGTCATGCAGCGGCTCGCCTGGAGCATGCGCACGAGCATCAGCCAAAAGATAAACCGCCTGCCGCTGAAGTTTTTCGACAAGGTCACCGTCGGCGACGTCCTGAGCCGCATCACAAACGACGTCGATACCATATCCTCGGCGCTCAACTCCAGCATAACGACGCTCGTTCAGGCCGCCGTGCAGTTTGTCGGCGTCACAATAATAATGTTTGCCACCAGCGGCCGCCTGGCGCTTACGGCCATCGCATCGTCGCTGCTCGGCTTCGTTCTGATGTTTTTCATCGTCTCGCGCTCGCGCAAGTACTTCCGCCGCCAGCAGAAGAACCTCGGCGATATGAACGGCCATGTCGAGGAGATGTACTCGGGCCACAACATCGTCAGGGCCTACGGCGCGACCGCGCAGTCCAAGGCCGAGTTTGACCGCATAAACGACAATCTCTACAACAGCGCGTGGAAGTCGCAGTTTTTCGGCGGCCTGCTCATGCCGCTCATGAGCTTTGTCGGAAGCTTCGGCTACGTCGCCGTGTGCGTCGTGGGTGCGGCGCTCACGATGAGCGGCAGCATCGACTTCGGCACGATCGTCGCCTTCATAGCCTATGTAAAGCTCTTCACCAACCCCCTGAGCCAGATATCCCAGGCCGTGAGCAGCCTCATGTCCGCCGGCGCCGCCGGCGAGCGCGTGTTCGGCTTCCTCGGCGAGGAGGAAATGCCCGACGACAGCGGCTGTGTGCAGCAGCTTGAGCATGTGCGCGGCAGCGTCGAGTTTGAAAACGTCCGCTTCGGCTACGATGAGGACAAGCCCGTCATAAACGACTTCTCGGCAAAGGTCGAGCCCGGCTGCAAGGTCGCAATAGTCGGCTACACCGGCGCCGGCAAGACCACGATGGTCAATCTCCTCATGCGCTTTTACGAGCTGTGGAGCGGGCAGATAAGGATCGACGGCGTGCCCATATCCGAGATGCGCCGCAGCGACGTTCACGCCATGTTCGGCATGGTCCTTCAGGACACATGGCTGTTCGACGGCACCTACCGCGAGAACATTGCCTACGGCAAGGAGGGCGTCAGCGACGAGCAGATCGAGGCCGCATGCAGGCTCGTCGGCATGGATCACTACATCCGCACCCTGCCCAAGGGCTACGACACCGAGCTCAACGACCGCAGCAGTCTCTCGGCGGGCCAGCGTCAGCTTCTGACCATTGCGCGCGCCATGGTCGAGAACGCGCCGATGATAATCCTCGACGAGGCCACGAGCTCCGTCGATACCCGCACCGAGATCCTCGTGCAGAACGCGATGGATCGCCTCACGCGCGGCAGAACGAGCTTCGTCATCGCCCACAGGCTCTCCACCATCCGCGATGCCGACCTCATCCTCGTCATGGATAAGGGCGACATCGTCGAGAGCGGCACGCATGCGCAGCTGCTCGAAAAGGGCGGCCTGTACAGGGAGCTGTACACCAGTCAGTTTGAAAACAAGTGAGGAAAACCCATGAAAAAAGTCGCACTTATAACCGGCTCCTCGCGCGGCATCGGCAGAGCATGCGCCGACGCCCTCGCGCACAGAGGCTATGCCGTGTGCATAAACTACATCGAGCGCCGGGACAAGGCCGAGGAGCTGTGCGCAAAGCTCCTTGACGAGGGGCTCGAGGCCATGTGCTTTGGCGCCGACGTCTCCGACCGCGCCGCCGTGCATGATATGGTCGAGGCCGTGCGCCGCCGCTTCGGCGATGTGACGCTGCTCGTAAACAACGCCGGCATCGCGCGCCAGAGCCAGTTTCAGGACATCAGCGAGGAATACTGGCGCAGGATATTCGACGTGAATTTAAACGGCGCGTTCAACACCATCCAGGAGGTGCTGCCGCCGATGCTCGACAGGCACTCGGGCTGCATCGTGAACATCTCCTCGATCTGGGGGCTGCACGGCGCGTCCTGCGAGGTCGCGTATTCGGCGACGAAGCACGCCATCGTCGGGCTCACGCGCTCGCTCGCGCAGGAGCTCGCGCCGACGAATATCCGCGTCAACTGCGTCGCACCCGGCGTCATCAATACCGATATGGTGCAGGTGCTCGGCCGCGAAACGCTCGGCATGCTCGCTTCCGACACCCCCCTGCGCAGGCTCGGAAAACCCGAGGATATCGCCGAGGCGGTCGCTTTCCTCGCCTCCGACGCCGCCTCGTTCATCACCGGTCAGGTCCTCTGCTCCGACGGCGGTTTTGCAGAGGCGCATTGAGGCTGTACTTATACGTTTATTGCCGGTGCCCGGTTCGGTACATTGGTGGAAACTACGGCGTTTCGCGCTTTTTTTAGTGGCGCATTGACGCACTTACGGATACGCTTATTGCGGTAGCCCGGTATCGAAAATGCCGACGAAATAAGAACGCTGCCGAGTAACGCGAGTGTGCAGTAAGATTATGCACCCTTGGCTTCCCCTTGCGGAGCTTGAGGGGAAGCTGTCACCGAAGGTGACTGAAGAGGTGTAATTAAATCGCGGCGCAAGCCGCAACAATGCTGATAAAAGACAGTGCAGATCATAGTCTGCACTGTCTTTTTCACGCTTAATATTAAATTCAACTTCCGATTTGTAGTGAATTTGTGTTTGCCTGACGGCAAAGAATTTGATAACACCTCATCCGTCAGCCTTGCGGCTGACACCTTCCCCTCAGGCTTCGCAAGGGGAAGGCAGGGCGCAGGCTGCGCCTGCGAATGAAGATTGAATATTGAATAATGAATAATTGCGGTGTGCGCAGAGCGCACTGATTTTCAGAGGCGTTTTCACATTATACCGATACATTTATTGCGTCAGCACGACCGACAACCGCGCAGGAAACCAAAACAAACGGAACTTTTTCCGCACCCGCGGGCAGCGAAACGCCGTAGTTTCCACCAATGTTTCGATACCGGGCCACCGCAATATGCGTATAGGTACAGCCTCAATGCGCCTCTGAAAAAACGCCTCTAAAAACACATCTAATATTTGATATTAGGTATTGACAATTTGAAGCCAATGTACTATAGTTGATTATCAGATGTAACCGACGAGATTGGTCGGTTATTCGAGGGCAAATTAGTGCTGCAGCCGCGCGCAATGAGCGTATCGGCACGGTGCGGATGCGCCCGAAATAAGGAGGACGGAAAATGAAGGACAATACGATAAGAAAACTTGTATTTGCGGCGCTGTTTGCGGCGCTCAGCTGCGTGGCGACGATGGTCATACGCATCCCGACGCCGATCGGAGGATATATCCACGCGGGCGACGCGGTCGTGCTGCTTTCGGCGTTCCTGCTCGGACCGTGGTGGGGCGCGGCGGCTGCCGGACTCGGCTCGGGACTTGCCGACCTGATCGCGGGCTACGGCCTGTACGTTCCGGGCACGTTTGCGATAAAATTCGTCGTGGCGCTGCTCGGCGGGCTCATGCTCCGCTGCACGCTTATTCGCTCGCTGCCCGTGCGCGCAGTCGTCGCGGGGCTCGTCGGCGAGATATTCATGGTGCTCGGCTACCTCGGCTATGAGGCGGTCATCCTCGGCTACGGCGCGGCCGCGGTCGGCGGTGTGCCGATGAACTGCATCCAGGGCGCATTTGGCGTCGTCGCCGGCGCAGCCCTTTTCCTCGCCCTCTCCAAATCCCGATTTTTCGACGGCTTTTCGGAGGCGCATTGAGGCACCTACGGATACGCATATTGCCGGTGCCCGGTATCGTTACTGCCGACGAAATAAGAACGCTGCCGCGTAACGCGAGTGCGGAAAAAAGTTGCTCATCCCGCTGTATCGGTTTCCTGCGCGGCTTCCGGTCGGGCTGACGCAAAAACCGTATCGGTACGATGTGAAAACGCCTCTAAAAAACGGCAGAAAGTCAAGCAAGTGCAACAAAAACTTCGCGAGGAGTTTTCCAGCCGAGGCATTTTCTCGGACGGTCGTTCAGAAGAT
>CAVJKX010000035.1:0-12937 GCA_963650165.1 bacterium | reverse complement strand
CCAAATGGCGCATACCGCTTACTTGTATAACTATTATACATTCAACAAGCGGTTATGTCAATAAGACGCGCGTTTTTCGACAAAAATCAATTTTTCTTCCTTGTACGACACATTTTACTTGTGCAACATTACGAATTTTCGATTTTTGACACGAATTTAGACATGGTTTTTCAATCGTCTGGTGTGAGAGCATCAGACGATTTTTTGTTTTTTCTGTGAAACAGCAACGATCGGAAAGGAGGGAAGGCAATGTACGCGACCGGCTACACGACAATTTACAACGAAGTCCTGCGCGACAGCACGCTTTCCCTCGACGCGAAGGGTCTGTTTGCCGTTATCAAGTCCTTTGTCGGCCTGCCGGATTTCGCGCTCAGCAAGCGCCGCCTCGGCTATGCCTGCTCGGACAGCGGCTACCTGCTGAATGCGGCGTGGAAGGAGCTCAAGCAAAAGGGATACCTGCAGCACTATTTCTCCCAGGCGGAAAATGGTGCGTTCTGTCATGTCTACAACCTGATGCAGCACCCGTCCGCGCCGGTCGACTTCGTCTATTCCCCGTCGATCGACCGCCCGAACGGCGACGTCATCTGCATTTCCAGCGCACAGCGCGACTACACCAACATTTCCACCTCGGTTCTGCGCGACAAGTCTATTTCCCTCGCGAGCAAGGGCCTGTTCGCGCTCGTCAGCCATCTGATGAAAATTCCCGGCTTTGTTCTCCGCCCCGAGGGAATCCGTTCGTTCTGCATGGAGAAGATCAAGCATTTCTCGACGCTCTGGAAGCGCTTCAAGATTTCCGGTCTGCTCAAGCAGCACCGCCACCCGGCGGGCGAAGAAAACCGCTGGACTTACGAATACGAGATCTGCGAGACGCCCGATCTGGAAACGCCGTACCTCACCAACTACCACGTTGACGGCTCGGTCTCCACGATTGCAACCATCGGCGACTTCCTCGAGAAGCTCAAAAAGCGCGTTTCCCGCATCCGCAAGAACGTGTCTATCAAGAAGAAAGACAAGCCGCGCGCGGTGCGCCGCAAGGAGCGCAGACAGGTTGAAGCGCAGATCAGCGCGGACGCGCTCCGCCAGCGCTTCGGCAACGACCTGACCGGAACGGTCGTGACGGCGGTCTATAACATCAAGCACGCGCAGCGCCTGTTCATCAAGGGCGCAGAGATCACGCAGGAGCGCCGCGAGACTGTCGCGCAGATGATTTCCCCGGAAAGTGTGGAGCGCTTCCTGGGCAGCACCGCGCTGGATCTCAGCCGCATCAAAAACCCGGCCGCTTACTTACAGACCGCGCTGTTCGACTTCCTCGAAAAGCAGTGCAGCACGGACGCCTCCCCTGCCGAGGAATCCCCGGACAAGCCGCTTGCCGACTGGGAGCTGGCATGGATCGCGCAGGTCCAGGACAGGCGGCGACGTCGTGAAGAAGCGATTGCTCGCGGCGAGTACCAAGATTAAGTACATAGTCAGCCATGACAAGCGTCATGGCTGGTTGTCGTGTGTACAAAACTGAATCTCCTTCAAAATTACTTGCAGGCGGCTTCAAAGTTCCGTCTGCTTTTTATTAGTTTCAGCATTACCCTATTTTTATAGGGTACTCAACTTACGATATAATGGTAATAGGTTCTATGGATTTTGAGTAGTTGCAAAACGGCATAGTATAATAAAAATTTCTCTACCTAATACTCTTAAATAAAACTTCTCGTCTAAAACCTTTGGCCGTTCAGACAAAAGAACAAGTAAAGAAATTACATAATGAAATTACATAATATTTCTACATATCATTATCATGTAATTTCAATATGCAATATTCATATATATTATTTTGCAGCATAAAAGCCGAGATACACTATTGAAAAGCGTAGCTCGGCTTTTTTCTCAGAATTATGTTTTAGTCCTGGTTGTTTTCTACTACTGCGCAATACTGTTCGAGCAGCTGATTAACCAGTTCATTAAAGCTGACTCCGGTATGCTGCGCGACCTTTACAGCACGCTGCTTCAGTTCCGGGGTAAGAACAATCTGAGCGCGTGCGGTACGGTTTTTATCGTTGCGCGGTGTTACCTTGATTTCGTTTTCCGGCTTGACCGGAGCAGGTGTGACTGGTGTGGCTTCCTGTACCGGAACGGTTTTCTGGGCTGCTGCCGGTCCGCCCTTCAGTCCGTCAAAAATATTTTCGCTTGCGATATTCTTCGCCATTACAATACACCCTTTCGTTTCAGTTCATCGTACAGCGCACGATAATCCTGTGCCGCAGTACAAGTATCATTCCATTCCATAAGCGGCTGACGTGCCGCCTGTGCTTCGCGTACACGCACGGTTTCGCGGATTGCGGTTTCGAGTACAGTCGTACCCAGCTGCTCGGCAAGTTCAGGAAGGCCTGCTTCGATCTCTCGAGAAAGCGTAGTCGGACGGCCCTTGCGCGTCAGCAGTACACCGCAGCACGACAGGCCTTGATTGGTATACTTCTGCGTGTCAGCGATGCTTCGCGCCAGACGGCTGATGCCCTGAGCCGCATAGCGGTCGGCAGTCATAGGGACGAGGACGGTTGTAGCTGCGGTAAGAGAAGCCATCAGTAGAGTGCCGAGTGCCGGCGGTGTATCGATGATGATTAGATCGTAATCGAGCTTTGCGGCCTCCATCTGCTCTTTCAGAACAAACACATCAGCAAAACCGCTGAGCATTTTATCGGCATCCCGCAGAAGGGGATCACCGGCGATAATGTCATAACCGTAGGGAGTATGCTGTACGCAATCCTCGCTGTCCTTATTGATGATGAGGTCATACAGCGTGCTGACGCCGTCGCTCTGTGCGCGGCTCGTATCCGTGCTGTTGCACTGCGCATCGGCATCGATCAACAGAACATGTTTCCCGTCATGTGCAGCCATATATGCCAGGGTGCAGGCCGTCGTTGTTTTGCCGACGCCGCCTTTCTGGTTGGCGATTGCAAGTATTGTCATACCGGATTTCCTCCAAAATGATGTAATTCAATTACACAATAAAATTATGTAATTTTTATAAGTATGTGTAATATTCTGCTGTATATTTTATACTGTACCACGTTCCTGTGTCGAAGTCAAGAAATTTACCTATATTCATAATAAAACTTTGATATTTAGCTTGTGAATAGGATATTTTTCGATCTATATGCGAAATTTGAAAGATTACAGCTCATGTTGATGTAATTATATGCGTAGAAATATTACATTATATATAGATATAATAAAATTACACATGAATATTATGTAATAAAATGCATATACACAATACTTATGTGTAATTCAGAGAGCTGTATTTTCAGCGAATATATTTATGTCCACGTCCCCAGCAGGCTCGACAGATGCCGTGGTTGATGAACGCGCCATGACCTCGTGAGAAAAAAGTAATTGCGTTTCCGACAGCCTCGCAGTAATGACATTTCAGCCATTGAACGCCGTTCGAGTCGATGACTTCTGTCTGGGACCGATCGAGCAGGGCAGAGAGGTCTTTTGCAGACAGCTCGTCCTGTCGCTTTTGACGGGCACGGAGGGCAGCCGCTTCCTTCTCACGCACCAGCTTTTCCATTGCCTGCTTTTTCTGCAATGCCTGCCTTGCGCGGCGCTCGTGTTCGAGCTGCTTCAGCTGCTCCTCATACTGACTGCGCGCAGCTTCACGCCGCGCCTGTTCGCGCTTTAGCTGTTCGCTGAAAGCGTCTTTCTTTTCGGAGAGCAAAACGGGAAGGGGGACATTCTTATAGAGGAGCTGTCCGCCTTCGGTGATTCCGAAATCAGCAAGCAGACCGGCGGCAAAACGGACTTCCTGCCACAGACCATCACAGTCCTGAGCGTAAAAAACCGCATACAGCCTGGCCTGTTCATAAGACGGACTGTTCACATCGAGCAGCAGACAATAGCCCTTGCGTTTCTGGATTTTCTGGAGATACTCGGGATACTGGCCGTGAGTGCCTGTATTCGCGGCATCTGTGAAGTAAAGAAGCTGAATGCCGCTGCTGTTTGTACGAAGAATATCGAATTTTTCGTCAGAAAGGTTTGCGCGATTTGCGGTATAGCTGACAGCAATCTTGCGTGTGCGCGACGGAAAAGAGAACTCGTATCTGCGTTTGCTGTCGCCGAGCTGACAAATCGGTACGCGCGTTTCCACATCACCGGAGGCGAGCTTTTCATCGAGCCAGCATTTCAGCACGATTCTGGAATAGATCGAGATGATGCCCTCTGTTTCGGCGGTGCATTCATACCTGCCGCTGCCGGTTTTCAGACGGAAATGCTGTGCACGCAGGTTTTTGTCACGTATTTTCTTAAAACTCCAGACTGTCCGCGTTCAGCAGGAAATACTTCATGCCCATGATAACGAATCCTTCATCGTTGCGCCACGGTTTGCGGACGCCGTTTACGATGACGATTTTCTTGAACGAGTCCGGAATATGGCGGAGCGAGTTAAACTCCTGCGCCTGTTTCTCCTCCGAGGTGAGGTCGTAGGCAACCTGGATATAATATCGCTGACTCGCCTGATTGACGACGAAATCGACTTCGAGCTGCTTGCGCAGGCGCTTGCCACTGCTGTACCTGCCGAACGCCTCAACGATGCCCACATCGACATGATAACCGCGAATGCACAGCTCATTATATACGATGTTCTCCATGATGTGAGTCGGCTCCTGCTGACGGAAATTCAGCCGGGCGTTGCGCAGACCGAGGTCGGTGAAGTAATATTTGAGATTGGCACCGATATACTTGCGCCCTTTGATGTCATAGCGCTGCGCCTTCTCGATCAAAAAAGCATCCGCCAGAAAATCAATGTGCTGTGAAATGGTCTTGTTGGTGTAGCTCATCTGGCGCTCGCTTGCAAAGGTGTTCGCGATTTTAGACGGGTTGGTCGGCGCGCCGATTGCAGACGCCAGAACGTCAACCAGAATGTTGATCTCCGCATCGTTCTGAATGCGGTTGCGCTCGATTACATCCTTCAGATAGACGTTAGCAAAGATGTTTTTCAGATAGTCTGCCTTCTGGCGTTCGTTCTGAAAATTTACGATCTGCGGCAGGCCGCCGTAGAGCATATATTCGTCCCAGGCATCGTCAAAGTCGCCGTCCCAGACCGAATAGAACTCTGCAAACGACAGCGGATGAATGCGTATCTCGTCACTGCGGCCGCGAAATTCGGTCACGATGTCGCTGGAAAGAAACTTGGAGTTGCTGCCGGTCACATAGACGTCAATATTGCTCATGCGCAGCAGGCTGTTCAGGACTTCCTCGAACCGGGGCATGAACTGCACTTCGTCGAGCAGCAGATAATACTGCCCGCCGTCACGCATGGCGTCCTTGATGTAGTGGAAGCACTCCTTGGGGTCGCGCAGCTCCTCATTTTCGATGCCGTCCAGCGCGATTTCGATAATATGGTCCGCCGGAACGCCGCTTTCAAGCAGATACCGCTTGAAGATGGTGAACAGCAGATAGGATTTTCCGCAACGCCGTATGCCGGTGATGACCTTGATCATGCCGTTGTCCCTGCGCTCGATCAGCTGGTTCAGATATGCCTCTCGCCGGATCTCCATGTAATCACTCCTAAATTTTGTGCCGTGCACGTTTTTTAGTAATGATATTGTAGCACATTGGGTTTGACGCCGCAAGCCGCCGCGCAATCGGCAGCCCTATTTTCTGCGGCAGAGAACAGATTTATGTATCGGAAGAATCTGGGAAAACAGTATACACATACACAATATGTATACACAACTTTTTTCGAAAAACGTTCGAAAAAAGCATAAAACACACAAGAACAGTATTGGAGATAAGTTGAAAGGTCTGAGATTAGCAAGCGTTGATGTCAGAAAACATTGAACGCATGTTTCGAATTCGAGATATGTGGGTCAATGTTTCTACGTGTGCTTTTGGATATTTTGCTATACTTTTCAGCATTTTGGCTAAAATGATACCGTATGGGTTTGTTAATCGCGACAAATCGAGCACATTTCACAAAATTGATATTGACGTTCAAAAGATTACTGACTATAATAAATATATCAACGGAATGTAACCGTTCTCATTGAAAGGAGGATACCATGCCAGCCACAATTATCGACGTTGCGAAACTGAGTGGTTACTCCAAAGCTACCGTGTCTCGCGCCTATGCTTCGCCGGACTGTGTGAAGCCGGAAACGCGAGAAAAAATTTATGCCGCTGCAAAAGCGCTTAACTACGCGCCGAATGCGATCGCGCGTGCTATGGTGACCAAACAGACCGAAAACATTGCATTTATCATCCATGAGAAACAATATCCGGTCGTTTTGAACCCGTTTTATTCCCCAATCCTCGAGGCAGTTCTCCAGGAATGCAACCGCCACGGCTACAGCGCATTTATCTCGACCGACCACGATGTACGGCTCCCGAACGGCGAGCTTTACATCAAAAAGCATATGGACGGCGTTATTCTCGCCGGTCAGACCGATTACCAGAGCATTCTCAGCTTCCGCAAGCACAACATCCCGATGGTGCTGCTGAACAACCGCATGGAGCTCGATGATCTGCTGTGCGTCACCGCAGACAACTACAACGGTGCCGTGCAGGCCATGGAGCACCTGTATGAACGCGGCCATCGCAGAATCGGCCTGCTTGCCGGCGCATTTTCCCCCGAAATCTACAACGCACGCTACAACGGCTACGTCAGCGTACTGAAAAAGCACGATTTGCCGCTGGATATGCGTTTTGTGCAGGATACCGAGCCTACCATGGAGGCCGCAGAGCAGTACATCTCCTCCATTCTCGGCATGCCGGATCGTCCGACCGCATTCTTCTGCACGAACGATACGATTGCGATCGGTGCAATCAAGGCTGCGCTCCGCGCAGGGCTTCGCGTACCGCAGGATCTTGCGATCGTCGGTTTTGACGACAGCGATAACAGCCGTATCATTGAGCCGGAATTGACTACGGTTCATATCGACAAGCAACAGATGGGACATCTTGCAGCACAAAAGCTGTTTGATATGATAGACGGAAATCCGATCGAAGAATACTGGATCAACACACCGACACGGCTCATTATCCGCTCCTCGACCTGATTTCCCAAGAAACAGCCCCCTAAAACTGTTTCCAGATGTGAGGAGTGATGCCATGAAAGCAACTTTCGTCAACGTGGGATATGGCGATTGTATTTTATTGCAAAATGAAAACGGTTACACTGCGCTCATTGATGGCGGCAGTGATCTGGAAAGCGAGTTCGCAGGCGACCCCTACCGCATCCGTGCGTCGGATTATCTGAAGGAACAACATATTTCGCATCTGGATGCCGTTTTCATCTCCCATATTCACGAAGATCATGTCTGCGGACTGGAAAAAGTTCTGAATTCCGTGACAGCAGATGTGATTTACACCCCCTATCCGCTGGATGTTTTCGCCGGAGCGCGTCCTCTCACACCGCTGCCCGATGCAGCGCGGAGCGTTCCCCTTTACACGGCGGCTCTTAATGCTTTTGTCCGCATCCTGCGGCACGCCGAAGCACAAGGCACGCCGGTAAAGACGCTGAAAGCAGGCGGCAGGCTCCAGTTGACCGACCAGATCAGCGCACAGGTTTTAACACCTCGAAATTGCGAATTGCAGCAGTATACCGACCGTTTGCGGCGTATTTACGCACCGGACAGTACGGATACCGAGATAACCGAGCTGCTCACGCTGCTTGACACAACATCCAACCAGACCAGTATGCTGCTGAAGATCACCGACGGCAGAAATGTTCTTCTGGATGCAGCGGACAGCTGTCCGAACATCTGGGATGAAGTGCCGGTTTCTTTGCTTCAAAATGTGAACGTTCTCAAACTGCCGCATCACGGTCAGCGTGACTGCATCGATGAGGCTCTCATGAAGCAGATGCCGCTCGAGTATGTGATCACGACCTCGGCCTCTGACCGCCGCTACAACAGCGCGAACGCCGAGGTATACGAAAAGCTGACCGCATGGCTTTCCGACCGGCCGCTGCGCTTCCTGTTCACGGACGAGCGTGAGTATCCCCCTTATTTTTCCCAGCCCGATGGTTTCCGGGCAACGACCTTGCTTATGAATTCTGATGGTATTCAAGTGGAATTTGTAAAATAATCACAGAGTAGAGTACAGAAAAGAAAAAAGAATGGAGGAACAATTATGAAGGGTAAGAGATTATTGGCGGCGTTGATGGCAGGTGCAATGGCACTCGGCATGACCGCATGCAGCGGTTCGGGCGGCGGCTCGTCAAGCGGCGGAGGCGGCAGCTCCGGAGGCGGCAGCAGCGCAAGCGATTTCCCGACCAAGTCGGTCACGATCATCATGCCGTGGAGCCTTGGCGGCGGCCCCGACACCATCGCCCGTCAGGTCGCATCCTACGGCGACAAATATCTGGGCGTTCCGGTCATCGTTGAGAACAAGACCGGCGGCGCAGGCACCATCGCGATGAACGCAGCACTTCAGGCGGCAGACGACGGCTACACGATGGTCGTTGCAAACGGCCCGCTGTTCTCGCTCACCCCGAGCTTCCAGAACGTTAACTACACGCTCGACGACATCACCCCGCTCATCGGCATGCGCACCACCGAGTTCGTCGTACTGACCAACTCCAAGAGCGGTCTGGCTTCGATCGACGACCTCAAGGCCTATGCTGCAAAGGGCAACACCATCAAGTATGCGACCACCGGTGGCCCCGGCAACGACAGCTACACGATGATCTCCGTGCTGTTCAAGAAGCTGGACATTCCGGCAGAGGCTATCCCGTATGACGGCGGTCAGGACGCCATCAACGCGCTCAGCGGCGGCCACGTTGACGTTGCCATCGGTTCTCCTCCGGTTTACCGCGACTACGTCATCAACGGCGAGTTCAACTGCCTCGGCACCTTTATCCCGGACGGCATTGACGTTGACGGCATCGGCCACATCCCGTCCTTCAAGGATCAGGGCATCGACGTTGAGTTCACCGGCATGGACTACTTCGCAGTCCGCTCCAGCGTACCTGATGACGCAAAGGCCAAGCTGACCGAGTTCATCCAGAAGGTTTACGCAGACGAGGACTTCCAGAAGTTCATGGCAGACCTCGGCATGGAAGCATGGCCTGCTACGGAAGACGAGATCAAGAGCATGATCTCCGATCAGACCGAAGCAATGAGTGCTTACATTCCGCTGCTCAAGTAACAGTCAACGCATGGTGCTGCATCCGAAAAGGTGCAGCACCGCTTATTCGAGGTAATCTGTATGAAAATTAAGTACAATTCTGAAATGATTGCCGGTGCAGTATTTGTAATCGTGGCAGCTGTTCTGTGGCTGCTGATTCCTTCGCAAATTCAAACGATGGAAACTTCCTCGATCAACGCGCAGACCATTCCGCGCGTCGCGATCGGCGGATTGTTCATCTTCTCGGCGGCGCTGCTGATACAAGGCATTTTCTCGGACGAGAAAAAGGAAGTTGTCATCAATAAAGACACATTCCATTCTGAATCTTTCAAGAATGAGATGCGTTCGGTCGTTTTTGCGCTATTTCTGATTGCATATTGCTTTATCATCGGTATTTTGGGCTTTATCGCCTCTACCATTATTCTTGCGGTCGCTATCCTGATTTTTTATGGCGCTCGCAAATGGTATTATTACGCGATCCCGATTGCCATGGTCGGCATTGTCTACTATGTTTTCGGTGTGCTGCTGCACATCTCGCTGCCGTAAGAGAGGAGGATATTCATGGATCTATTTTTACAGGGACTGCATCTTCTTTTGAACTGGCAGCACTTTCTCATCATCCCGGTCGGCCTCGCGCTCGGCATCGTTGTCGGCGCTATTCCGGGCCTGACCTCTGACCTCGGCATCATCCTCTGTATTCCGCTGACCTACGGCATGGAGCCGACCACGGCGATCCTCATGCTGCTGGCGATCTACTGCGGCGGTACCTACGGCGGCTCGATCACCGCAATCCTGATCAACACGCCGGGCACCTCGGCGAACGCCGCAACGCTGTTCGACGGCTATCCGATGGCGCGCAAGGGTCAGGCATATAAAGCCTTGTCGATGGCGCTGTTCGCTTCAACGATAGGCGGCCTGCTCAGTGCGTTCGCGCTGCTGTTCCTCGCGCCGCAGATCGCAAAGATCACCCTGCTGTTCGGCCCTGCGGAGTATCTGGCGCTGGCAGTATTCGGTTTGTCGGTCATTGCCGGCGTGTCGAACAAGAACATTTTCAAGGGCCTGATCGGCGCCTGCATCGGTATCTTCATGTCCACCATCGGCATGGACAACATCAGCGGCACGACCCGCTTCACCTTCGGCAATCTCAATCTGATGAGTGGTATCGACTTAATCATCGCACTGATCGGTCTGTTTGCAATTTCCGAGATTATGATGAAATCGCAGTACAACCCGAAGCGCGACCACAAGGAAGTCAGCGCAGCCTCCATCACCAAGGACAAGATCACCAGGGAAGAATACAAGCGCTGCCGCAAGCCGATCCTGCTCGGCTCACTCATCGGCATCATCATCGGCGCGACCCCGGGCACCGGCGGCGGTCTGGCGGCGTTCATCTCCTACAACCAGACCAAGCAGGCCTCCAAGCATCCGGAAACCTTCGGTGAGGGCGAAATCGAGGGCGTTGCAGCCTCCGAGTCTGCGAACAACGGTGCCTGCGGCGCAACCATGATCCCGATGCTGACGCTCGGCGTACCGGGCGACGGCGCGACCGCTATCCTGATGGGCGCGTTCATGATCCACGGCATGGTTCCCGGCCCGATGCTGTTCAAGGAGCAGGGCAATATTCTGTACGCGATCATGCTCGGCCTGATCGTTGTCAATGTTTTCATGTATCTGATCGGCCGCGTATTTACCAAGTTCTATGCGCATATCACCCGTGTACCGTATGAAATTCTGGCATGCATCGTTCTGACGTTCTGCATCGCCGGTTCGTACTCGACCAATAACCGTCTGTATGATATTTATATCATCCTGATCTTCGGTATCATCTCCTACTTCCTGCGCCGCATGGATTTCCAGCTGGTTCCGATCCTGCTGGGCATCGTGCTCGGCCCTCTGGCAGAAAACAATTTCCGCCGTGCAATGCTGCTGTCCGACGGCAGCCTGAGCATCTTTGTTACCCGTCCGATCAGCCTGCTGTTCCTCGTGATCGCAGTCGCATCGGTTTCGGTATTCGCGTGGAAAAACCACAAGGCCAAGGTCGCAGAAAAGCTCGCAAAGCAGAATAAAGCGTAACTGTTACTCTCTCTTTTTTTACTTTAAGGCAGCGCTGTACTTTCCCCGGTCGGTGCTGCCTTAAAAATATGAATTTGGAAAGGATAGTATAACATGCAGAAAACCCGTTTGAAGATTTTAAGCAGTGTTATTTCTGTTTCTATGCTCTGCACGCTGAATGCAGGCGCATTTGATATTGCGCCCCGTATGACGTACCGTACAAATGAAGTCGAATTTACCTCCGCTTCCGATATTACCATTGTGGACGGCACCTATACGCTCAATGATTTGAGCATCACCGACGGACAGGACCCGCAGAACCGAAATTATGCAGGCAAGGTTGTTTCTCTGTCTGACGGCAAATTTACCTTTGATGTCGGTCGAAGCGGCTCTGCAAAAGTCGCGAACTGGTTCAATGATCAGATGTCCGGCTATAACAGCGACTCGGTGAATGGCGACCGAACAACATTCGATCATACGGCCGACACACTGAATTTTGCTTTTGTTGGTCAGTTAAACCTCACCATTCAGAACGCACAAATGCCGCAGGGCGAAACCGTCACGTTTCCCGATGTCGGTATTGCACAGGGAAGTACGACTTTCAGCAACAACTGGTGGTTCGGCCAGACCTGCGGTCAGCATACAAAAGACAGCGATGGATCCGATTCTATCCTTGCGCTCGGCTCGACCGAGAAAGGCGAAACGGTATATGCTTCTTTCCTGCGCGGCGGCAACGGCACGAATGAAATTACGCTTTCTGCACTTGCCATTCCGGAAATCGCACGCACCAAGCCGGCGCAGCTTGAAAACGTTCAGAAAGCGTTTGCTGCTCTGCCCTTGAACGGCAGCAAAACCAATCTGAACGGCTTCCCCGGAAGCTACGACCCGACAGTAAACCACATTCAGGGATATACGCCATATGTAGATCAGAACGGAAACGCTTATTCTCTCCTGACGCACAGTGTTTCTACCGCTTCCTATGCGCATATTGTGGCCGGTTTAACGAACGGCAGTGAAAAGACCGGTTTTAAAACGTATCTGGAGGGCTGGAAGCATCCGGGCGGTATTCAGGTCATAGGCGACTATCTTTTTGTTCCCTCCGAACAGGATACCGCCGCTCATGTTGATCTGTACGATCTGCGCTCGCTTAAAGTTGGCGAGCTGCGCCGTGTAGAAGGGTTTGATCTGTCTGTCGGACATAAAGCCGGTGCGCTCGGTGTCACGCAGTATACGGCCGCAGACGGTACGGAATATTATGTGCTGATGGTCGCGCATCTGGACGGCGAAAACAGCGTCTATCACGTATACCGCGCCAATGCTGCGCAGAGTCTCGAAAACGCGCAGTTTGAAGAGGTCGGCAGCTTCCCGTTTGATAAGGATTTTCAGGGCATCGGTCTGATAACTGAAGCGAACACCAACGATATCTATATGATCGGTCTATGGTCCATAACTAGCGGTGCAACCTTCGATGATTATGCTTATCTGTATCAGCTCGATACAACGTCCTGGACCCTCAGTGATGAACTGCAAAAAGTCCATATGACCAGTACCGGCGGCGCAGCCGGTGTCATGGGCGTTCATTTTCGCTATGGCGCCAGCGTTTACGTCAATGATTCTGGTCATCTGATGCTTTCCGCAACCGAACGCAACTCGGTTCTCGGCAGTGCATTGACCGTGAATGACTGGATTGAATAATATATCAACTCAATAGCCTGTTTTCGGTAAAATAAAAGTCGAGCAAAAGAGCGCCAAAATGTGAGCACCCCGA
>CAVJKX010000034.1:0-13280 GCA_963650165.1 bacterium | reverse complement strand
ACACCTCATCCGTCAGCCTTGCGGCTGACACCTTCCCCTCAGGCTCCGCAAGGGGAAGGCAAGACGGAAAACATTACTCCGCACTAACGTTACGCGAAACGTTTTTATTTCGTCGGCAGTAACGATACCGGGCCACCGCAATAAGCGTATCCGTAGGTGCCCCCGTGCGCCACTGAAAACTAGTCGATGCCCTTTTGCTCGGTCTGCCTGAAGCAGGACTCGTCGTTGGCCCAGCCCTTATCGACGAGCCAGTAGTGATACTCGGTGTCGGCGGCGCGGAGCTCGGCCTCGCTGAGCTCAACATCGCGGCTGCGCTCGTGCTTGAGCTGACGCTCGTAATTATACAGGTCCATGAGCGTGAAGCCCAGGCCCATGTCCTCCGCGATGGGGATCAGCACGTCCTCGACGACCGACTCGCGGATCTCGAGCGAGCCGGGATACATCATTTCGGCCTGCTCGACCCTCTCGCGCAGCGCGGGGTCGCTGTCGTACTGCTGCAAAAATTTAATGACATTCAGATTAAGGCTCAAGTTGCGCTCCTTTCAGCACAGGCGGAAGCCGGCGGGAATATTGTCGTCGAGCATCAGCAGGTGCAGCTCCTCCTTGCCGTCGTGCTCGTGCACGGCGGAGATGAGCATGCCGCAGGAGTCCTGACCCATCATCTTGCGGTTGGGCAGGTTAAGGATCGCAACGACGGTCTTGCCGACAAGCTGCTCGGGCTCGTAGAACTCGTGGATGCCGGAGAGTATCTGGCGCGGTGTGCCCGTGCCGTCGTCTAGCATGAACTTGAGGAGCTTCTTGCTCTTCTTGACCGCCTCGCAGGAGAGGACCTTGCACACGCGCATATCGCACTTTGAGAAATCGTCGATCGTGACCTCGGGCTCGATGGGGTCGAACTTCGGCTTTGCCGGAGCGTTGAGCTTCTCGAGCTCGGCGAGGGCCTTGTCCATGTCAAGGCGCGGGAAGAGCGTCTCGCCCTTGTGAACGGTGACGTCGGCCGGAAGCGTGCCGAACACGGCGGCGCTGTCCCAGCTTGCGTACTCTCCGCATGCGCCGATCTGAGCGAAGGCCTTTTCGCAGCTTTCGGGGATGAAGGGCTTGAGCATGATGAGGCTTATGCGCAGGCACTCGAGCAGGTTATACAGCACGCTTGCAAGACGTGCCTTCTTGCTCTCGTCCTTGGCAAGCTGCCAGGGCGCGGTCTCGTCGATGTACTTGTTTGCGCGCTGGATGAGCCTGAATACCTCCTCGAGCGCAAGGTGCAGCTGGAGCTTATCCATCTGCTGCTCGTACTTCTCGCGGCTGGTTCTGGCAAGCTCGGTGAGCTCGCTGTCGAGCTCTGCTGCCTCGCGCTCCGCGGGCAGGGTGCCGCCGAAGTATTTCTCGACCATCGCGGTGGTGCGCGATACGAGGTTGCCGAGGTCGTTTGCAAGGTCGGTGTTTATCGTGGAGATCAGCAGCTCGTTGGAGAAGTTGCCGTCCGAGCCGAAGGGGAAGGTGCGCAGCAGGAAGAACCTGAGCGCGTCCACGCCGAACATATCCGCAAGCTTGTACGGATCGACGACGTTGCCCTTGCTCTTGCTCATCTTGCCGCCGTCGATGACCAGCCAGCCGTGGCCGTAGACCTTCTTCGGCAGGGGCATCTCCATGCTCATGAGCATTGCCGGCCAGATGATGGAGTGGAAGCGGACTATCTCCTTGCCGACGACGTGGACATCGGCAGGCCAGTATTTATCGTAATCGTCGTATTTATCGTTGAGGAAGCCGAGTGCGGAGGTGTAGTTAAACAGCGCGTCGACCCAGACATAGACGACGTGGCCGGGGTCGAAATCGACGGGGATGCCCCAGGTGAAGCTCGTGCGCGACACGCACAGATCCTCAAGACCCGGCTTGATGAAGTTGTTTATCATCTCGTTGACGCGGGAAGCGGGCTCGAGGAAGGTGCCGGTCTCCAGCAGCTCCTGAACGGGCTTTGCGTACTTGGAAAGGCGGAAGAAATATGCCTCCTCCTCGGCGTAATGCACCTCGCGGCCGCAGTCGGGGCACTTGCCGTCCTTGAGCTGGCTCTCGGTCCAGAAGCTCTCGCAGGGGGTGCAGTACATGCCCTTATATGCGCCCTTGTAGATATCGCCCTTGTCGTACATCTTCCTGAAGATGCGCTGGACGGCCTGAACGTGGTAGTCGTCGGTCGTGCGGATAAAGCGGTCGTTGGAGATATTCATGAGCTTCCACAGATCGGTGATGCCGCCGGGGCCTTCGACGATCCTGTCGACGAACTCTTTGGGCGAAAGACCCGCGGCCTTGGCCTTTTCCTCGATCTTCTGGCCGTGCTCGTCGGTGCCGGTCAGGAACATGACGTCATAGCCGCACATTCTCTTATAGCGTGCGATGGCGTCGGTGGCAACGGTGCAGTAGGTATGGCCTATGTGCAGCTTGTCCGAGGGGTAGTAGATCGGTGTTGTGATATAAAACTTGCCCTTTTCCATTGTATTCTCTCCTTATGCTTGAGCTTCTTCCGCCGGAGCGGTCGTTTCTTCGGATGCCGGAGTGGGCGACGGTGTCGGCCACTGAATATTTTCGGGGTGGTAGTGGTAGTAGCTGCTTGCTTCCTTGTTGCGGCTTATAAGGTTGCCGTCCTTATCGTAAACGCAGCGGTAGGTCACGGCGCCCGTGCCTATTGCCACGCTCGGATACGTTGTATCATACACCGTCCAGGCGGAATAGTCTACCTTAACATAGCTTCCGTCGACATCGGTGCCCCAGATCTCTATCGTGAGCTGGCGGTTTTCGCATTTTGTCACGATCTTTATCGGGAATTCGCGGTTGTTTTTGAATTTGAACTCCGGGCCGCCCCAGCTGACCGTTGCGTCCATGCCCCAGGGGACATAGGAAACGGCAAAGCCGTGCTCGTCGCGCGCGACGATCTCAAGATTTGCGTACAGCGCCGCGCAGTAGAGCGTCGAGGAGGTCTGGCATATGCCGCCGCCTATCTCCTGCACGACCTTGCCGCCGGCGTAGGCTCCCGCGGACTTGAAGCCCGCCTCGGCCGTGCGCTTGCCGACGACCGTGTTATACGAAAACGTCTCGCCCGGAGCGAGGATATAGCCGTTTATCTTTTTCGCCGAGAGCTCGACGTTTGTCGCTCTGTTCTCGGTGCTCGAGGCGTAGCCCGTCGTCATGGATCCGAGCTTATCGGCAAAGAGCATCTTGTCAAGCTGCTCCTGCGTATATTTCGGCTGCGTGACCGTGAGCGGTATCTTCACCGTCTCGCCGTTTTCGGCCTTGTCCCAGAGCTCCTTTGCCTTATCCGCGTCAAACTCTATGCCGACGCGGCTTTCCGTAGCCTTCTGCGTCTCGGGATCGTAGGCGGAGTCGAGGACCTCGGTGCAGATCTCCTCGTGCAGCTTGTCGAAATCGGGCTCGGAGGAGTCCGTAGTCTGCGCGGTATAGCTCACGCTGCCGCCGCCCTCGCCGAAGGCCGACACTATCATATCGCAGAGCTTATCTGCGTCTATATCCGTAGCTCCCGAACCCTTGACCATTTTCAGGACGGCATTGTCCTCGTCAAGCTCATAGCCTGCGCCCATGCGCTCGCTGTAATCGGCAAGCGCCTTGCCGACTGCCGTCTTTATGCCCTCGGCGTTTGCCTCCTGCATGATATCGCCCTGCGTGACGGAGCCCGTTATGCATTTGAAATAGCACACGAGATCCTGTATTATGCTGCCGGAGTGACCGTAGTCATACGCTGCCTGCGCAGCCTCGGCGCAGCTGAGCTCGAGCCCGGCCTCGGCAGCCGTGACGGTGAAGCCGTACTCGCCGGGGAGCGTCACCCTGACGCTCGATACATCCGCCTTCCAGTCCGCCTTTTCGAGCGCCGCGGTCGCCTCCGCGACTGTCATGTCGCCGATCGAAACGCCGCCGAGCGTCATGTTGGGGTGGATCTTATCCGAGTGTCCGGCAAGATAGCCCCCGCCGAAGACCAGCGCCGCGCACACGACGACTGCTATGACGATCACCGCCAGCGCTTTTCCCGCGCCGCCGGTGCTTTTTTTCTTTTTTGCCGGCTCAGCTTTTTTCTCTTTCTTCGGAGCCTCGTGCTTACCCTTTGTCATGCCGGTCACCCTCTCAGCTCATTTTATCCCTGTAAACGGAGGTGAAGCGCTCATACTCGCCCTGCGGGAGCTCCTGCTTCTTTTCGCTGCGTATCGCGTCGCGCATCCAGGGGTTGTTCTCGACCTTCGCGCCGGTCTGAGCCTCCAGAACGGCGTTTATGAGCACGTTCGATATAAGGAAGCCCGCCGGAGTGAGGTGCCAGCGCTCCCCGTTCTTTTCCGCCCAGCCCTTGCGCCCGAACAGCTCGAAGGTCTCCTCGATGGGAGCCCAGTCGCTGCGGTATATTTTGTGGTATTCCTTTTCGGATATGCCGTGCACCGTGCGCATGCCGAGCATGAGATACTCCGTGGCCTTCTGTATCGGCACGATCTTCTCGTACTCGTCGATTATCATGCTGTCGCCCACGACGGCGGAAACGTAGCGGTCAAGATCGCGCACATAGCTGTACCGCACGCCGCCCGCGCAGGAGTGCGCGCCGGGGCCGAAGCCCATGTAGTCGTCAAGCTGCCAGTATTTCAGATTGTGCCGCGATTCAAAGCCGGGGATGGCGAAGTTTGATATCTCGTACTGCTCAAGGCCGAAGTGCTTCAGGGTATCGACCGTGTACAGATACATGTCGGCCTGCTCGTCCTCGTCGGGGATCAGCGGCGAGCCGAGGTAGCTGCGGTACATGGGCGTGCCCTCCTCGAGCTTCAGGCCGTAGCAGGAAAGATGCTCCGGGTGCAGCTCCAGCGCACGCGAGAGCGTCTCGGCCCAGTCGCCGCGCGTCTGGCTCGGCAGGCCGTAGATGAGGTCGAGGCTCACGTTCTCGAAGCCCGCCTCGCGCGCCGTATCGACGGCGATCTCCGCCTGGCGGAAGTTGTGCCGCCGGCCGATGATCTTCAAAATGTCGTTGTTGGCCGACTGCACGCCGATCGAGAGCCGGTTCACACCCTCCGCGCGCAGGAGCCTGAGCTCGTCAAGCTTCGTCGTGTCGGGGTTCACCTCGACGGTGATCTCGGAATCGAGGCGCACGTTGCCCATGCGCTTGAGCTCGTCGAGGATCTCGACGATGCGCTTTGCGCCGTAGCAGCTGGGCGTGCCGCCGCCGATGTAGATGCTGTCGATCTCGTAGCTGCTCATCGCCTCGGCCGACTCGCTTATGTGCGACAAAAGCGCCGACTGATAGTCGGGCATGCGCTGCTTGCCGCCCGCGATCGAGTAGAAATCGCAGTAGCTGCATTTTGAAACGCAGAACGGTATATGAATGTAAACTCCAAGTCTGTCCATTTTTTCAGAGGCGCATCAACGCCCTGCCTTTACGTTTTTTGCCGGTGCCCGACCGGATGCAACGGAATAAATAAATTCGTTTCGCGTCCCGAGAGTGCGGTGCAAAATTACTTCGCACTGAAGTCGGCGCGGCCATTGGCTTCCCCTTGAGGGGAAGGCAGCGCAGAAGCGGAGCTTCTGCGAATGAAGATTGAATATTGAATAGTGAATAATTGCGGTGTGCGCTCTGCGCACGGATTTTCAGAGGCGTTTTCACATCGTACCGATACATTTATTGCATCAGCCCGACCGGCTGCCGCGCAGGAAAGCGAATTAACGGAATAAACAAATCTTTTTCCGCACTAATGGGGCGCGAAACGCTCTTATTTATTCCAACGTCTCGATACCGGGCTGCCAGAGACATCTGTATCCGTAGGTGCCTCAATGCGCCTCTGAAAAGACCGGGCACATGCAGTCTCCGTATAGGTAGGTGCCTCAATGCGCCGTTAAAAAAGCTTGCAGACGAGCTCGGCGTAGGCGGTGGGGTCTTCGATCTCGACACCGGCGATGAGCTCGGACTGTGCGTAGAGTATCTTCGAAAGGTCGGCGGCTCTGTCCTTATCGCCGTCGTCGTAGGCCTTCTTTATCGCAAGGCAGGCCGGATGCGAGTCGTTGAGCTCGAGTACGCGGTCGGCGCGCAGCTTGCGCATCTCCTCGCTGGGGCCGTTGCGGAAATATTTCTCCATCTCCAGCGTGAAGCCGCCGGTCGAGGTAAGGCAGCAGGCCGAGGAAACGAGCTTGCTCGAGAAGGTGACCTGTTTGAGCTTCTCGTCGCCGACGCTGTCGCGTATGAAGTCGAGCAGCTCCTTGTTCTCGACGGCCTTCTCCTCGGCGGCCTTCTTTTCCTCTTCGGTCTGGAAGCCGAGATCCTCGGTCAGGACGTTCACGAAGGCCTTGCCCTCGTACATGCGCAGCTGGCCGAGCACCGTCTCGTCGATGGGGTGATCGAGGTAGAGTATCTCATAGCCGCGAGAGCGGACCTCCTCGCACTGCGGCAGCGCCATTGCGTGTCTGACGGTATCGGCCGAGGCGTAGTAGATGGCCTTCTGGCTCTCGGGCATCGCGTCAACATACTCCTTGAGCGACTGCATGGAGTCCTCGGAGGTGTAGAATATCAGCAGGTCCTTGAGGAAATCGGTGTAGCGGCCGTATTCGTCGCAGACGCCGCACTTGATGTGGATGCCGAAGTTGCGCCAGAAGGCCTCGTACTTCGGACGGTCTTCGCGCATCATTTTTTCGAGCTCGGCCTTGATCTTCTTTTCGAGGTTCTGGCCGATGACCTTGAGCTGGCGGTTGTGCTGAAGCACCTCGCGCGAGATGTTCAGGCTCAGGTCGGGGGAGTCGACGACGCCGCGCACGAACTCGAAATAGTCATGCAGCAGCTTGTCGCAGTTTTCCATGATCAGCACGCCGTTGCAGTAGAGCTTGACGCCCCGCTTCGTCGCGCCGGATATGGCGTTGTCGATATCCTTGCCGGGGATGAACAGCATTGCCTTGTACGCGACCACGCCCTCGGCGTTTACTCTCAGCAGCGCGGCGGGGTCGGTCTGGTCGCGGTTGGCTTCCTTATACCACTCGATGCACTCCTCGTCGGTGACCTCGGTCTTGGGACGCTGCCAGATGGGCACCATGGAGTTGACCGTCTCGGGTGCTGTGACGTTGACGGAGTGCATGACGGGATTGCCGTCGGCGTCGTTCTCGCCGGTGGGCTGCTGCTCCTGATGGGTGATGTCCATGACGATCGGCCAGCGGACATAGTCGGAGTATTTCTTCACCAGCGCCTTGAGCTTCCATATCTCGAGGAACGAGCCGTAGATCTCCTCGTCGGTATCCTCCTTGATGTGCATGATGACGTCCGTGCCGGGCTTGTACTTGTCGCACTCGGTGACGGTGTAGCCGTCGGCGCCGGTGCTCTCCCACTTGACGCCCTTTTCCTCGCCGTACTTCTTGGTCACGACCGTGACCTTGTCGGCGACCATGAAGGCCGAGTAGAAGCCCACGCCGAACTGGCCGATGATGGATATATCGTCTTTTTCCGCCTCCTCGGCGCTCATGTCGTTTTTGAATTTGAACGATCCGCTCTTTGCGATGACGCCGAGGTTCTTCTCGGCCTCCTCCTGGCTCATGCCGATGCCGTTGTCGGACACCGTGATCGTGCGCGCGTCCTTGTCAACGGTGATGCGGATGCGGTAGTCGCTCCTGTCAAGGCCGACCTTGTCGTCCGTCAGCGAGATGTAGCACAGCTTGTCGATCGCGTCGGACGCGTTGGAGATGATCTCTCTGAGGAATATCTCCTTGTTGGTGTAGATCGAGTTGATCATCAGGTCAAGCAGGCGCTTGCTCTCTGCTTTAAATTGCTTTTTTGCCATTTTAAAACCTCCGTTTACCTTACGGGAGCCCTCGCGCAGCAAGGGCAAATTATAATATTTTATTATAACACATTATTCCCGTTTTTCAAGGATTTTTAGTGGCGCATTGAGGCTGTGCCTATACGTTTATTGCGGGCGCCCGGTTCTTTTCAGAGGCGCATTTAGTCTGCACCTATACGTTTATTGTGGGTGCACGGTATCGAGACACCGGAGGAAACTACAGCGTTTCGCCACCCGCGGGTGCGGAGCAGGCTTTTGCAGCCCACTGTTTCGGCTTCCTGTGCGGCTTCCGGTCGGGACACCGCAATTACCGTATCGGTACAATGTGAAAACGCCTCTGAAAATCCGTGCGCTTTGCGCACACCGCAATTATTCATTATTCAATATTCATTCGCAGAAGCTCTGCTTCTGCGCCGCCTTCCCCTTGCGGAGCTTGAGGGGAAGGTGGGTCGCGCAAGCGAGCCGGATGAGGTGTAATTAAATCGCGGCGTGAGCCGCAACTTTATGAAAAAAGACAGTGCAGATCATACTCTGCACTGTCTTTTTCGCGTTTAATATTAGATTAATTTCCCTACAGAAAATTTGTGTTTGCCTGACGGCAAAAAATTTATTGACACCTCTTCAGTCACCTTCGGTGACAGCTTCCCCTCAAGCTCCGCAAGGGGAAGCCAAGGGTGCGTAACATCACTGCGCACTCATGGAACGCGAAACGTTCTTATTTCTTCCAATGTCTCGAACCGGGCACTGGCAATAAACGTATAGGTACGGCCTAAATGCGCCTCTAAAACTACCTGGCGTAGCGGTTGATGAACTCGGCGCGGGTTTTGGAGTACATGATCTTCTGGCTGCTGTACAGGCCGAAGTAGCCCGAGAGCATGTAGGAGATGCCGCAGGCGAGGGCAAAATACAGCAGCTCGCCCGAGCCGAACAGCTCGACCGAGAGGATGATCGACGCTATCGGGCAGTTGACCGCGCCGCAGAACACGGCGACGAGCGCTATCGCGGCGGCAAACTGCGCCGGTATGCCCAGCAGCGGCCCGACGGTGCAGCCGAGCACCGCGCCGATGAACATCGTCGGTACGATCTCGCCGCCCTTGAAGCCGAAGCCGATGGTCACGGCGGTGAAAACTATCTTCCACAGAAAGCCCCAGGCCGGTGCTTCACCCTCGCCGAGGGCGGAGGCGATGATGTCCGTGCCGATGCCGTTGTAGCTCTCGTCGCCGACGATGAGCGTGAGGGCAATTACGATAAGCCCGCCGATAAACGCGCGCAGATAGATGCTTTTGATCGTTTTTGACGCAAAGCGCTCGGTCCTGTGCATTGCGACGCAGAACACGATACTCACGAGCGCGCAGACGACCGCCAGCGCACATACCCGCAGCAGAAGGCCGAGCTCCAGCGGCTCGAGCGCGACGGAATAGCGCATCGGCGCGATGCCGAACAGCAGCGACACGGCGTAGGCCGTGACCGACGCGACGAGGCAGGGGATAAGCCCCGAATAGTAGAGAATGCCGACCGATATGACCTCGAGCGCAAATATCGTCGCGGTCAGTGGCGTTCCGAACAGCGCGGCAAACACCGCGCTCATGCCGCACAGCGTGACAAGTCGCATGTCCTTCTCGTCGAGCTTCAGAAGCCGCCCGACGCGGTAGCCGATGCCGCCGCCGATCTGGAGCGCAGCGCCCTCGCGTCCGGCCGAGCCGCCGACGAGATGCGTGATCGCGGTCGCGGCAAAAATGACCGGCACGAGCATGATCGGCACCTTCTCGCCGTCGTGGATGGAGTCGATGATGTTGTTCGTGCCCTCGCCCTCCATTTTGCTGACGCGGTAAATAAACGCAACGGCAAGACCGCCTGCCGGCAGCAGGAAAACCAGCCACGGATGCAGGCCGCGAAAGCGCGTTGCGAAGTCGACCGTCAGGTGGAACGCAGAGCCGACCAGCCCGCATACGAGCCCCGTCACGACCGACAGCAGCACCCAGCGGCAGAATGTGCGGAAGTATTTCCCCGCGCTGACGGCGCCGTCTTTTATCTTATCCACGTTCTCACCTCCGTAATATCAACGATTGCGGACAACATTTAAATATATTCCCCGCCGCGGCCGTTGTCAAACTTTTTTGCACGGCAAAAAACCTCCGTTCATGCGAACGGAGGTTTTCGGACATGTTAAGTAATTTCTTACTTGATCTCGACTGCTGCGCCGACTGCCTCGAGCTGAGCCTTGAGAGCCTCTGCGTCTTCCTTGGAAACGCCTTCCTTGACAGCAACGGGAGCCTTCTCGACAAGAGCCTTTGCCTCTGCCAGGCCCAGGCCGGTGATGCCGCGGATCTCCTTGATGACCTTGATCTTCTCTGCGCCGAAGCTGGTCATAACAACGTCGAACTCGGTCTTCTCTGCGACAGCCTCTGCTGCGCCGCCTGCTGCGGGAGCTGCTGCTGCAACTGCGGAGACACCGAAGGTCTCGCAGATCTCATCAACGAGCTCCTTGAGCTCGAGAACGGAAAGAGCCTTGATCTCGTCGATCATGGCGGTGATTTTTTCGCTTGCCATTATAATTTCCTCCAATTTTAATGTTTGGTGCAGCTGTTATTCCGCTGCTTCTGCCGGAGCGGCTGCGCCGCCCTTCTGCTCGACGACTTCGCTCAGAGCAACTGCAAGGCCGCCCATGATCGCGTTCAGGGAGCCTGCCAGCTTCGAGTACAGGTCGTTCTTGCTGGTGAGCGTGGACAGCTCTGCTATCTCCTGCTCGCTGAGGATCTTGCCCTCCATGAAAGCTGCCTTGACATTGAATCTGTCGCCGAGCTTCTTGGAGTAATCGCTGATGATACGGAACGGGGCAATGGGATCCTCGGTGCTGGTTGCCATGGATGTGCTTCCGTTGAGGACGGGATCAAGTTCCTTCATTCCGACCTTGTCGACAGCAATCCTGGTAAGGGTGTTCTTGACGACGGTGTAGTCGACGCCCTCCTTGCGCATCTCGGTACGCAGAGCCGTATCTTCGGCCACGGTGATACCCTGATAATCGACCAGAATACCTGCGCTTGCTGCGTTGATGCGCTCGACGAGTGCTTCTACGATCGCCTGCTTCTCGCTGAGAACCTTTGCGTTAGGCATGTGTGTTTTTCACCTCCACACTGATGTTCACGCTCAAAAAGAAAACCTCCATGTCCGAAGACACGGAGGCTGTAAGCAATCAAAAACTGATGCCATCCTCGGCAGGATTTACACCGTAAAGGTACCTGCTGTCTTTGGAGCGCTCGAATATAATATCAAAATCCGCCGTATTTGTCAAGCTTTTTCGCCCGCTTTTCCGAACGTTTCCGCAAGGGCGCGGCGGAGCTGTCAATATTGACAATTTCGGCGATTTGTCGTATCATGGAAATGTCACTTTAAACAGGAAAAGTGACGTACAGAGAAAGAACTACAGGAGAGAAAGCAATGGAAAACAACAAAATGGAAAAGCGCTACGGCCTGCCCACCGCGATATCCATGGTCATCGGCATCGTCATCGGTTCCGGTGTCTTTATCAAGGGCGGCAAGGTGCTGTCGCTGACGGGAGGGAACCTCCTTCAGGGCATTGCGGTCGTCGGCATCGTCGGACTTATATGCATCATCTGTTCGCTGGTTTTCGCGACCCTCGGCAGCAAGTACGAGAAGGTCAACGGCGTCGTTGACTATGCCGAGCTCGCCCTCGGCCCCAAGTATGCCTACTATGTCGGCTGGTTTATGACGACGATATACGCCCCGGCGCTGGCCTCGATGCTGGCCTTCTTCTCGGCGATGATGTTCCTGCAGCTGTTCGGCATCTCGTCGATCGACTTTGCAAACGGCCAGGTCAACGCCGTTGCGATCGGCGTGGGCGCGGGCTTTCTGATGATCGGCTACGGCATCAACGCGCTCAGCCCCAGGATCGCCGGCAAGCTTCAGGTCGGCATGACGGTCATCAAGCTCATTCCGCTGATCCTCATGGGCGTCGTCGGAACGATAGCGGGACTTGTCAACGGCACGACGCTGCAGGTGCTCGACTACGTCAACTCCGCCGACTACGTCGCCGTTGACGGCACGGGCTTTTTCAAGGCCATAGTCGGCTTTGCCTTCGCATACGAGGGCTGGATACTCGCAACGAGCATAAACTCCGAGCTCAGGGACTCCAAGAAAAATCTGCCCCGCGCGCTCGTCATCGGCGCGCTGGTCACGATAGTTATCTATGCGCTGTACATCTGGGCGATGAGCATCGTCGGTGATGTCGGCACGATCATTTCCACCTGGCCCTTCGGCGAGAGCCTGCCGCGCATCGCCTTCTCGGCGCTGTTCGGCCAGACGGTCGGCACGATCGTGTATGTATTCATCACCATCTCCTGCCTCGGCACGATGAACGGCCTTATCATGGCCTCCTGCCGCAGCATGTACTCGGTCTCCGCGCGCGGTATGGGCCCGAATCCGGGCTTCTTCGGGCACATTGACGAGCAGAACAACTTCGCGATCAAGTCCTCCGTCGTCGGCATGATGCTCGCGGGCTTCTGGTACGCGTGGACGGTCATGATGTGGATGGGCGGCCCCGGGCTGTTCGGCTCCGTGCACACGAGCGAGTGGTTCGCATGGGAGCCCGACGAGATCGGCATCATCTGCCTGTACCTCATGTACATACCCATGATGATCGGACTCATGGTCAAGGCCAAGGAGCTGCACCCGATAAAGCGCTTCGTGCTCCCCGCGCTGGGCGTCGCCTGCTGCCTGTTCTTCTGCTACGCGATCTGGACGGGCTACGGCTGGAAGCAGTGCCTCGGCTTCCTGCTCTTCTTCGCCGTCGTCATGTTCATCGGCTACCTCTTCGAACACCGCAGATCTTCATCGGCGAATTTTTAGAATCGCATTTTCAGAGGCGAATTAAGTCTGCACCTATACGGAGGTTGCGGGTGCCCGGTTCGATGCCGCCGGCGAAATAAGAACGCTGCCGCGTAACGCGAGTGCGGAAAAAATTTACTTATCCTCTTGTTTCGGTTTCCGGCGCGGCTTCCGGTCGGGCTGACGCGAAAATCAGCACAATCTCACGGGACGCGAAACGTATTTATTTTTTCCATTGTTTCCGGTCGGGCTGACGCAATAAATGTATCGGTACAATGTTAAAACGCCTCTAAAAAACGCCTATGAAAATCCGTGCGCAGAGCGCACACCGCAATTATTCATTATTCAATCTTCAATCTTCAATCTTCATTCGCAGGCACAGCCTGCGCCCTGCCTTCCCCTTGCGGAGCCTGAGGGGAAGGTGTCGGCGACAGCCGACGGATGAGGTGTTTATAAATCGCGGCGTAAGCCGCCTACATTATGAAAAAAAGACAGTGCAGATCATACTCTGCACTGTCTTTTTTATGCTTAATATTGAATTAAGTTCCCTAAATGAAATTTGTGTTTGCCTGGCGGCAAAAGATTTGATAACACCTCTTCAGTCACCTTCGGTGACAGCTTCCCCTCGAAGGGGAAGCCAAGGGG
>CAVJKX010000033.1:0-13514 GCA_963650165.1 bacterium | reverse complement strand
GTGTGCAGCTTTGCTGCACGGATTTTTAGAGGCGCTGCCGCATTGTGCCGATACGGTTTTGCGCATCCCGACCGGAAGCCGCGCAGGAAACCGATACAGCGGAATAAACAAATTTTTTCCGCACTCGCGTTACGCGGCAGTGTTCTTATTTCGTCGGCGGTATCGAACCGGGCTGCCAGAGATACCCGTATCCGTAGGTGCCTAAATACGCCTCTAAAAACTCTAAAAAATCATGAGGGCAGTGCCGAGGACGATGAGGCAGAGGCCGAGGGCGGAGCGGCGGGTCAGGCGCTCGTGAAAGACTATGTAAGAAAACGCGATGGACACGAGGATGCTCAGCTTGTCGATGGGCACAACGACGCTGGCAAGTCCGTCGTGCAGTGCCTTGTAGTAGCACAGCCACGAGCCGCCTGTCGCCAGGCCGGACAGGCAGATAAAGCCCAGCTCGTTTTTCGGTATGCCGTGCAGCGTGTGCCCCTTGCCCTTGGCAAAGACGACAAGCCACGCCATTACGAGCACGACGCAGGTGCGTATGGCCGTGCCGAGGTTTGACTCAACGCCCTCAATGCCGATCTTGCCGAGGATGGCTGTTAGACTTGCAAAAAGCGTCGACAGGAGCGCGTATATAAGCCAGCTTCTGCCGCCGCTGGGCGAGGCCGCCGTCACGTCCTTCTTCTCTATCATCATGAAGGTACCGCCGCCGATGAGCACGACCGCCGCGAGCTTGAGTGCGCTTATCTCCTCGCCGAGGAATATAAATGCAAGCAGTATCGTCAGCACGGTGCTCGACTTGTCGATCGGCACGACCTTGTTCACATCGCCCATTTGCAGCGCCTTGAAATAGCACAGCCACGACGCGCCGGTGGCAAGCCCCGACAGGACGAGAAACAGCCAGGTCTTTGCGCTCAGCGCGCTTATCGTCGGCGCGGAGCCGACGATAAATACCATCAGCCATGAGAATATGAGCACGACTATAGTGCGTATCGCGGTCGCCGCGTCGGAATCTGTCTTTCTTATCCCGCATTTTGCGAGTATCGAGGTCAGCCCGGCAAAGAACGCCGAGCCGAAGGCATATACTATCCACATTTTCTTTCGCCTACCTTCGGCGCTATTATAGTCCCTTTCTGCGGCATGTTCAATATAGAAAAGGCAGCCTTCGGGCTGCCTTTAAAAACAGTTTAAAATTTCTTCTTATGCGAGCTTGATTTTTGCCTCACGCTTCTTGCCGTACATGATGATGCCGACGAGGTAGACCGCCGCGCAGATCGCGCCTATGATGTAGGAGGCCGTCCAGGACAGGTTGAAGCCGATCGCAGCGTTCATTATGTAGCTGATGGTAACGAAGGCGTAGAATGCGCCCGGAATGAGCGGCATCCATGCCCACTTGCCCTTGCCGTTTTCAAACATCCAGACGGCGATCGCAACGAATGCGAACAGAGCCAGGGTCTGGTTTGCCCATGCGAAGTAGCGCCACAGGATCATGAAGCCGTCGCTGTTGAACTTTGCCCAGACGAGGATGCCCGCGACAAGCGCGAAGATGATGGCCGACAGGCCGAGACGCTTGAGGTTGGAGTCCTGCTTGATGTGCAGGGAGTCGGCAACGGACATACGCAGAGCACGCAGTGCGGTGTCGCCCGAGGTGATGGGCAGGACAATAACGCCCAGCAGCGCGATGATACCGCCGACGGGTCCGAGGATGTTCTTGCAGACGATGCCGACAGTCTGAGTTGCGAGGGATGCGTTTGCCTCCTGGAGGCCGAGATTGTATACGCCCATTGCGCCGGCTGCCCATACCATTGCGATGAAGCCCTCAAGGATCATCATGTTGTAGAAGGTGTTGCGTCCCTGACGCTCGCTCTTCATGGTGCGGGAGATGATGGCCGTCTGGGTGGAGTGGAAGCCCGAGAGTATGCCGCAGGCGACCGTTACGAAGAAGATCGGGAAGAAGTGTCCGTTTGCGAAGTACTCACCGTAGTTGAATACGCCGTTATAGCTCCAGACATTGTCCCAGACCTCGACGAGCGGATAGCCCTTGACGAACAGGCCGATGAAAACGCCGACTGCGGAGAACAGAAGGATCGCGCCGAAAATGGGGTAGATACGGCCGATGATCTTGTCGATGGGGAATACGGTCGCGCAGAGGTAGTACAGGAAGATGACACCGTAAATGACCCAGGTCGAGGTCGCGGTGGCAGCGCCGGAGAAGTTGAACACCTGAGTTGCGGCAATGTCGCCGGGGGTGTAGATAAACACGGCGCCGACAAGCAGCAGGAGCAGGCATACAAAGATGTTGTAGACCGTGAAAACGCCCTTATTGGTGTACTTCTTTACCATATCGGGCATCTGGCTGCCGCCGTCACGCAGGCAGATCATGCCCGAGAAATAGTCGTGCATTGCGCCGCCGAGGACGTTGCCGATAGGAATGGTGATGAACGCGATCGGTCCGAACAGGATGCCCTGTATGGGTCCGAGGATGGGGCCTGTACCGGCAATGTTCAGAAGGTTGATGAGGGCGTTTTTCCAGCCCTTCATGGGAACGTAGTCAACTCCGTCGTTTTTCGTGTAAGCCGGAGTCTGACGGTCGTCCGGTCCGAATATCTTTTCACAGAACTTGCCGTAAAGCGCAGCTCCGACGAAAAGGACAACAAGACCGATTATGAATGTTACCATAAATGTTTCCCTCCTTAACGGGTGTTTTTCGGCAGGCGGTGTCGTATACCGTCGTGCCCTGACGATTGTTATTTTAGTGTCAGTGTGTGTTAATTTCCATATTTAAAAGCCTTATGCTTGTTAATTTCGTGTTAATGTTTATGGTTTGTTAATAATTTTTGGCCGCAGCCAAATAAGGAAGCCGCTGGCTTTGCTTGCTTTTTATTGCAATTGCCCGCACCGTTTGGTATTATTGCATTATAAGTATTCGGAGAAAGCGGCGTAAAATGTTATGAACGGGAAGAAAGCTCAAAAGCAAATCGAGATCTGGCGCATACCGGCGCTGGCGTATGCGGCGGTGCTGCTGTCGGCATACGTTCTGGCCTTTCCCCTCCGGGGCTACACCGTGTTCAAGGACTTCAAATTCCTCCTTTTTGCGCTGCTGGCGTCGGCTTTCATTGCGTCGGAGTATCTGCTCCGGCTCGAAATGCGCCTCGTGAGCGCGAAAAACCGCGCTCCGGCAATGCGGATAAACGCGTTCGAGGCCTTTGCAGCGGCCTATGTCCTGTTCACCGCCGTGTCGGCGCTGCTGTCGCGCTTTGACGGCACGTTTTGGGGCAACGAGCGCTGCGACGGCGTGTTCACGATCGCGCTCTACGCGCTCTCCGGCATTATTCTCGCGCGCCGCCTGCTGCCGAAGGCATGGCTGGCCGCCGTTTTCGGCGCCGCCGTGTGCGTTTTCTGCGCGATAGGCCTTTTGCAGCTTTACGGTCTGAATCCGCTCGGTCTCTTCCCCGACGGCTATGATTTTTACGACGCAAACGTCTACTACTCCGGGCAGTTCTGGAGCACCGCGGGAAATGCGGACATAAGCGCGGCAATACTCTCGCTTGCCGCCGGAGCCTTTGCGGCCATACTGATTAAATGCGGCGGCAGGCGCGCGGCGGCGTTTTTCGCGCCGTTTGCGCTCACCGTATTTTCGATCGCAGAGCTCAATGTCTCCGCGGCCGTCGCGGCGCTGTTTTCGGGGCTTGCGCTCATGCTGCCGGTGATCGTATGCAGCGGTGCGGAGCTCAGGCGCGCTCTGCTGTGCTGCGGCACGGCTGCGACGGCGTTTGCGCTCGGAAGGCTTATCGTTATCGGCGACCATGCCGTTTCGCTGAGCACCGGCATCGTATGGATCGCGCTGCTGTGCGCGGGAGCCGTGATGCTCGCCGCCGGCATCGTGCTGCGCTCAAGGCTCGACGGGATGAAGATAAGCGGGAAAAAGCTGCGCTGCATTCTGCTGTGCATCGTCGCGGCGGCAATAGTCTGCGGCCTTGCGCTTGTATATTTCTTTCCCGTTCCCGGCAGCACGGCCCTTAACGAGGCGCATGAGCTGCTGCACGGAAACGTCTCCGACAAGGCGGGCTCGAGCCGGATATTCATCTGGAGGCAGGTCTGGCAGTGCATCCGCGAAAAGCCGTTCTTCGGCGGAGGGCCGGACACGCTGGCGTTCCGCGGGCTCGAGGGCTTTTCGCGCTACAACGAAGCGATCGGCCGGACCGTCAGCGTCGGCATCGACGCCGCGCACAGCGAATACCTGAACATCTGGGTAAACCAGGGGCTGTTTGCCCTGCTTGCCTACCTCAGCCTGCTCACGGTCAGCGCGGTCAAATGGATAAAAAAGCCGAGCAGCATCCCCTGTGCCGTCGGCGGAGCCGCCGCGCTGTTCTACGCGGTACAGGCGCTTTTCGGCATATCCAGCTGCGTCGCCGCCCCGCTGTTCTGGCTCGCCCTCGCGCTCGTAAACCTTCGGTGCGAAAACTGACACAAATAATGCCCCGCGGTCAGACCGCGGGGCAAATTTTCGTTATACGGCAATTTTATCTGAACAGATATTCGCTCGCTTCCACGGCGGGCAGGAGCCGCTCCGTATCGACGAGCTCGGCGATGCTTTCCGCCGTGACGGGCTCGCAGTCGGCAAGCGGGTTCACTCCGCCGTTGAACGCGCCGCTCATGACGCTGGGCTTATCGACCGGCACTATGCGTCGCCCGCCCTCGCAGATGAAATACAGGCGGTAGTCCACGTCGCGGCCGCTCGTCGCGTGCAGCGCAAGCTGGCCGAGCAGCGGATACATCTGCTCGAACATCTCCGCCTGGCTGACCTCCAAAAGCCTTATCTCGCCCGCCGTCTCCGGCTGCCGGCCTGTCCACTTCTTGATTATTTTCATCGCGCACTCTCCCGCCGTTTTCTTTGAGCGTAGCACCGTTTGCCCGCTTCTGTCAAGCGTGTAAGCGGATAAATTTGCTCAGTCGGGCCGGGGCTGCTCCGTGATCATGCTATGCTCATGAGCCGGACGTCTCTGCCGGACAGGATTTCCTTTGCCGTGCTTGAGCAGCAGGGACATTTACCCTCGTTTTTCATAACGTTATACATTGTACCGCAATCGCTGCAAAGCGCCTCACCCGGGACGGTTTTCAGCTCCATCTCGGCATTTTTGAGTATGGGGAACTGCGCTTTGACATAGTCGAAGTATTCGGTGAACACATTCGGCAGCACACCGGCAAGCTCGCCGAGCTCAAGTGAGATCACATGTATCTCCTCAAGGCCGTTTTCCTCGGCACACCGGGCGGCGGTTTCCGCTGCGGAATAAAGTATTCCTATCTCGTGCATGATCTGCCCTCACTTTTTCTTCGGCGGCTTGTGGTACTTTGCACCCGAGGCATAGGATACATCAGGATCTATGTTGGACACGCCGACTTCCACGGTCTTAACGGAAGGCTCATGGAACTTGCTCCAGACCATTCTTCTGCCCACCTCACCGAGAACCGCGGGCACAAGCTGCTCTCTCGTGCACGGAGTGCACTCAAATACGCGGCGCAGATGTATTGCGTCAAACTTGCAGCGGGTCGTGCATACGCCGCAGCCGAGGCACATGTTTTCATCTACATGAGAAGCACCGCACTTGAGGCAGCGTGCCGTTTCCGCCTTGACCTGTTCCTCGGTGAACACCTCGCGGTCATCGCTGAACGTGCGTGCCTTCGACGCAGTTCGCTTGCAGCTCTGGCGGTGAGCATTGTCATAGCTGCCGAACAGCACATTGTCCTTGTCGATCTCATGATAGAGATTGCGGTCACGCCCTGTTTTAAGGTTTCCTCCCCATACAAAGCGGTGTATCGAATCCGCACCCTCTTTGCCGCAGGCAATTGCGTCAATTGACCATTGCGGGCCCGTAAACACGTCGCCGCCGACAAATATGTCGGGAACGGAGGTCTGGAAGGTCTGCTTGTCGGCCTCGGGATAATTGCCGCCGCGCAGCACTACATTCTCGCCCTTGAGGAGTTCTCCCCATACGACACTCTGTCCGACTGCCAGCACAACATGGCTGCACGGAACGGTCACGGTATCGTTCTCGTCGAACACGGGGCTGAATTTCCCGTTTTCGTCTCTTACCGACAGGCACTTTTTAAATACAATACCCGTGACATTGCCGTTTTCGGACAGTATCTCCTTCGGCCCCCAGCCGCAGCCGACAATAACGCCGTCCGCTTCTGCCTCGTCCAGCTCATCCTGAGCTGCCGGCATTTCTTCGCGGGATTCAAGGCAATACATATATGTTTTGCCCGCGCCGAGACGCACGGCCGTGCGCGCCGTATCCACGGCGACATTGCCGCCGCCGATGATGACCGCGTCGCCATCGAGTTTGCTGTCCGTTCCGTATTTCTGCAGGAAGTCCACGGCGGCAATAACGCCGTCGGCATCCTCGCCGGGCACATTGACACTGCGGCCTCCCTGGCAGCCGATCGCAATATAAAACGCCTCATAGCCCTGCTCGCGCAGCTGCTGTATCGTTACATCTTTGCCTACCTCAATGCCGCACTTAAACTCCGCACCGAGCTGACGGATAACGTCGATCTCGGCATCGAGCACATCCTTTTCAAGTCGGAAGTTAGGCACGCCATAGCGCAGCATACCGCCTATCTTATCGTGCTTTTCAAATACGGTGACATGCTCACCCTCGACCTCGAGGTAGTAGGCACATGCAAGTCCGGCGGGTCCGCCGCCGATCACGGCGACCTTTTTTCCGTCCATGCGGGTTATCTTCTTTTTGGGGATGTATCTCGTTTCGGCCTCAAGATCACGATGCGCAAGGAATTTTTTCACCTCGTCTATTGCCACGGGCTGGTCTATCCTGCCGCGGGTACATGCTGCCTCGCAGCGGCGGTTGCAGATAGAGCCGCAGACGGCGGGCAGAGGATTGTTGTGCTTTATGAGCTCCAGAGCCTCATCGTATTTGCCCAGAGCTGCCAGACGCAGATAGCCCTCGACAGCCACATGTGCCGGACATGCCGTTTTGCACGGCGCGGTGCCGGTTTCCTCCCAGACATTTTCACGCTCATAAAGATAATCCGGGTGCCAGCGCTCCTCTCCCCACTTGAGGTATTCGTGTGGGGTCTCGCGGTAGTGATATTGCAGAGGCTTTTTCGGGTCGAGCCTCTGCCCCATGCGCACGGCGTTTTCCGGACAGGTCTCGACACACATTCCGCAGGCCACGCATTTTTCCGGATCGACCTGCGCCACAAAATTGGAGCGGGTCATGCTGGAGTTTACGGAATACATATCCGCACGAAGAGTGTAGCAGGTTTTATAGTCGCAGTTGCAGATATATTCTATCTTGTCCTTGCCGTTAGCGTTTGCGACATTATGTACAAAGCCGCGTTCCTCCGCCGCCTTGAGTATTCCGTAAAACTCCTCCTTGCTTATCTGCCTTGCCCTGCCGGTACGCACACAGTAGCGCGCGAAGTCGCCGAGGCAGGTACACCATTCGAGCGAGGGCTCGCCTGAGCTTGTACCGTTTACAAGACGGCCCTGACGGCATATGCAGGTACCGACTGCGTAAAAGCCGTCTGCATTGCTCTCTATCAGCGGGGTCAGCTCCTCCCAGCTCATGCGCTTGACATCCGGCGTCAGCGCGCTCTCTATCGGTACGGTTCTGTGCACGCCGTGGTTGGAGATCGGCAGGTACTTGCCCTTGCCGGTGAAGGACTCAAAGGTCTCATGCTCAAAGAGCAGCGCCTGCTCCGGGTGATCCTTGAACATTGGGCCTATCATGCACCATTCAAGCGCACCTACGCACAGCTGCGGAACATAGAACATATCCGCGCCCTTGTCATCAGTGTGCACCTCTATCGCTCCGATATCGGCCATTTCAAGGCACAGGCGCACCACATCCCCGACAGGTTTTCCGCAGCGCCGTGATATCTCCTTCGGATACATCATTTTGCGCAGCTTCATCTTGCTGAGGACCTCGCACATTTCATCTGTCAGCAGCGGATCAAGGAACATATACACGGTGCTGTCCATGCCCTGTTTGGCCTGATCCTTGTCGTACACGGCGACGGCATCGACGAGGCATTGCCTGTACGGGCCGCGGTTTTCGTAATACGGCTTCATAAGCTCCCGCTCACGGTCATTTACCAAATCTTCAGGTTTCATATGCATTCTCCTTTTTCTGTAATCATCTCAAATTGCCCTTGGATCTGTTAAAATTGTAGCATTGAAGCGGCTTTACTTATATCACCATTCGGAATATAATATGACCGTGTGTCACACTCTTGAAAAAATATGCGCTAAAAGCGGGGGTAAAACAATGGCTAACAGAGATGTTGTAATCAAAGCTATAGCCGAAACTACCAAAAAGCTTATACAAGAAAAGCCTGTTGAAAAGGTAACCGTGGGCGAAATATGCGAAAAAACGGGCGTTAATCCGCGAACCTTTTACCGCTACTTCAAGGACAAGCATGAGGTCGTTGAATGGATATATGCGCACAGCTCCCTGACAATGGGACTAAATGTGCCCGACTGGAGCTTTTGGGACTACTTTCCGTACATTGCCCGGGTATTGTACGATGACCGGCAGTTTTACCGTCATGCATTTCAGTATCACGGGCAGAATTCATTCAGATGGTACAGCATCATGCAGCTTCAGCCTATCCTGACCAGGGACTTCGGCAGTGCATTTCCCGACAAAGCAGGTCTCGATTTTTTCATAGAGCACATATGCAATATGGCGTTTGACTCTTTTGTTATATGGCTGTCAGCAGAGCCCTGCCCCGAGCCCGAAAAATTTGTTGCCTATTTCAGAAGCTGCTTTTTTAACGTATCACAGATAAATATCCGCCTGTTGGCAGAGCATGAATAGCAGGCAGTTCTTCGGCCGCTTATGACATGAAAACACTCCCCGTCACTTGCTGACAGGGAGTGTTCGTTGCTGTAGTGAAAATGATAGCTTGCTGTACGGTTGAGAAATTCATGGCGCGTTTAGCTTATCCGTTGCCTCCGCACCATATTCCTCCATCCAGTAAAGCCTTGAGCCGCCTGTGTTTTTACCGCATTACGCCCTGCTTTTGACGCAGGGAAAGGCAGTCGGCGATCATGGCGATGAATTCCGAATTCGTCGGCTTGCCCTTGATATTCGACACGGTGTAGCCGAAAAACTTCTGCAAGACCTCGATATCGCCGCGGTCCCACGCGACCTCGATGGCATGGCGAATGGCACGCTCGACGCGCGACGGGGTCGTGCCGAACTTCTTTGCGACCTCGGGATAGAGCACCTTCGTCACGGCATTTATTATATCCATGTCGTTTATCGTCAGCATTATCGCCTCGCGCAGGTACTGATAGCCCTTTATGTGCGCAGGAACGCCGATCTCATGGATGATCTCTGTGACGGCCGCCTCCAGATCTGCGTCGCTCGTGCGCTGCGGCAGGAACACCTCCTCCTGCGTCGGGAACGCGCTCACCTGACGGATGCGGTCGAGCAGCACATTGACGTCGCAGGGCTCCGGCACGAAGTACACAGCGCCGAGAGCCGTGCACTGGCGCACTATCTCGCTGCGGTACAGATGCGTAACGACGATCGCCTTCGCTCCTGGGCAGGCCTCCGGCAGGCGGCGCAGCACCTCGATACCGTCAAGCTTCAGAAGCACCAGGTCCATGACGAGGACGTCCGGCTGCCGCTCCGACGCAAGCGCGAGTGCGTCCACGCCGTTGTCCGTGCCGCCGACACATTCCATGTCGTCCTCCTGCGACAGAACGTCACCGAGCAGGCGGCGAAAATCCTCGTCGATGTCTGCGATCAAAACACGTGTTTGGGTTTCCATAACTATATTCCTCCACTAAAATGCATGAACAGCGCTGCCCTTACCTTTTGAGGCAAAACAGCCGCTTTTGTGGTATAAATTTACCATATCCAAAACGTTTTGGCACACGAATTGTGTCGAGTATTTGAAATATTTGTTGACATAATTCGACGAAATCGACCAAAACGGCGGCGATTTGCAGAGTTTTTATCCCAATCATGTAATATTTTGTCGAAAAACGGCTCAGAAAAAGCGCCCCATGCATGGCGCGGGGCGCAGAAATTCACTTAAAGACAAAGTACATGGTTATAAGCCAGCTTATGAGGCCGAAGGCCATTGCCGCCAGCGCCATCCTGAAGCCGTGCTCATATTCGTTTTCACGGTAATCGCCGGCAGCCTCTGACGCACCGCGCAGATATGCCCTGTACAGAGCGATAAAATGGCGGCTGTCCTGCCGGCCGGCGGCATGCGCCTCGGCAGCGGTCCTTTTGAGCATCGTAAGTCTGTTCATCATGTCTCTCCCCGAAAAATTCGCAACTGAACTTCAAGTCTATGATATTATATTATCATATCCTGTGCGATTTTCAAGAAGCAATTTTTAACTGCACGGTTTCAGCGGCATTTGAACAGCAGCATGCCGCCGCACATGACGGCGAGACCGACGTATTTATTCCAGCCGAACGCAAGCTTTTCGCTGCCCATGAGCCCGAACGCGTCTATGACTGCGGCGATCAGCAGCTGCGAAACGAGTATGAGCGATATTGCGGCCGTAGTGCCGAGGCTTTTTATGCCGAGCATGACCGTGAGCGTTATCACTATGCCCAGCGCACCGCCGAGCCAGTACAGCCTGCCGACGCCGCCGAGGGCCGCGAAGCTGCCCTGATGGCGGAACAAGAGCGCAATGAGTGCAAACACAAAGGCCGTGCCCTGCACAAAGACGTTTGCCTCCATGCTTCCGATCCCCTCGCCCAGGCGCGTATTCATTACGCCCTGCACGCTCATGGCCATTCCGGCGATTATGCTGAGCACTATGCCAAGCAGCATTTTACCTTCCCCCGTTTTTCTTCCGCGGCCTATTGATATTGCCGACGTAATGTGTTAAAATCCGTAATACACGAACAAATGTCATCGCAGCGCACACAGGAGGCTCAAAAATGTCAAATGCAAAACCCAAATACTTTCTCGTCGAGGCCACGGCTCTGCCGGAGGTTTTCGTCAAGGTGACGGAGGCGAAGTCGCTTCTGGAGACCGGCGAAGCACGCACGGTCGCCGAGGCGGTAGAGCGCGTCGATCTCAGCCGCAGTGCGTTTTATAAGTATAAGGACTGCATCACGCCCTTCCGCGACATGAAGCGCGACGCCATCATGACCTTCCACATAAAGCTGCACGATAAGCCGGGCAAGCTTGCCTCGGTACTGTCTATCTTTACCGAATCGGGCGCAAATATACTCACGATAAACCAGTCGATACCGGCAAACGGCGTAGCGCTCGTGACGATATCCGTTGCGCCGGAAAATCTCGTCATCAGCAGCGACGAGCTCATGGCGCGGCTGAGCACCGTGCCCGGCGTTGTCAGCATCGAGCTGATGGCAGGCTGAAACACATGTGAATACTATGAAGTAGGGTCACACCCTACTTCTTTTTTATTCAGGTGGTCATATGCTTATCGTTCAAAAATTCGGCGGCAGCTCGCTTGCGACTCCCGAGAGGCTCCGGCGTGCCGCCGCTATAATATCAGACCGCGCCTCGTCCGGCTGCGGGGTCGTCGCCGTCGTATCCGCACGCGGAGATGCCACCGACGAGCTGCTCAGCGCCGCAAGACATATAAGCGCCATGCCGGAGCCGCGTGAGCTCGACGCGCTTTTGGCTGTCGGCGAGACCGGCTCTGCCGCGATGACGGCGATGCAGCTTGCCGCCATGGGGCACGGCAGCGTGTCGCTCAGCGGCGCGCAGGCGGGAATACGGACGGACGGCGTTCACGGCGATGCGCGCATACTGGATATCGGCACGGAGCGTATACTGCGCGAGCTCAGAGCCGGGCGCATCGTGATCGTCGCGGGCTTTCAGGGGATCGACGGCGCAGGCGACACGACGACGCTCGGCCGCGGTGGCTCGGATACGACGGCCGTGGAGCTTGCGGCCGCGCTCGGCGCCGACCGCTGCGAGATCTACTCCGACGTTGACGGGATATATACGGCCGATCCGCGGCTCGTAACGGGCGCACGGAGGCTTGAGCGCATCGACTACGCCGATATGCTTCCGCTGGCGCTGCACGGCTCGCAGGTGCTGCATTCGCGCAGTGTCGAGGCTGCGATGCGCGGGCGCGTAACGGTGCGGCTGCTGTCGAGCTTCACCCGATGCGAGGGCACCGTCATGGGCTCGTTCCCCGACCGTCCCGCGCTCTGCGGCGTAACGCGCGATGCACTGCGCGGCAGCATCAGCATAGTCGGGCGCGGGGCGGATGCCCAAACGCTCGCCGAGGCGGCTGCGGTGCTCTCTCACAGCGGCATCATCGTCACCGCGTCGGAGCTCTTTGACGGCGGCTGCTCGCTTTACGTTTCGTCCGACGAGCTTCTGCCGGCGCTCGGGCTCACTCATGGGCACTTTTTCCGGGGCTGAGATCGCCCGTTTCGGCGTTTTGCTTGTTTTTACCGTCGGTTGGGCGCAGTTCAGGGTCCATTTGGCCCGGTTCAGACGCTTTTTTTGCGCAAAAGTGCGTTTTTTAACAGATTTTAATTTGCATACTGCCTGCGTTTATGGTATCATGTATCATATAAAAACTTAAAAAATCGAAAGGGAGTCTGTACCGTGGATTGCAAGCAGTTTGAGAAAATACGCAGTGAAAATCCGTTTATGCCGCTCAACGATATAGTGCACGAGCTTGTTTTGCAGGAAATCATCAGCTTCGCACTGATGCCCGGAAGCCGAATAAGCGAAAGCAGCATCGCGCAGGAGCTCGGCATAAGCCGCTCCCCCGTCAAGGCCGCGCTCGAAAAGCTTGCGGCGAACAACTATATAAAAATACAGAACAGCCGCTACTATGTCGCGGAGTTTGATAAAAAGGAATATGACGAGATCTGCGACTTTACACAAATGATCGAGTCTTACGCCGCGGGCGAGGCTGCGCTGAACATCACAAAGGAGCAGCTCGACGAGCTGTACTCAATGGCGCATCAGCTTCAGGATACCTATGACGAGGCCTTCCACAAGGGCAAGGACTTCATGTTCAAGAAGCTGCTCGAGCAGGAGATCAATTTCCACTTCTCCGTGGTAAAGGCCTCCGGCAACAGCCTGATAACCGATATATACGATCAGATGAAATACCGGCTGTTCCGCTGCCGCAGCTATCTGCTGTTCTCGCGGCCCGATGGCTTTTACGACACGGTCGACAACGACCATGTGTTCATCTGCGACATTCTCAAGTTCGGCGACCGCGATATGGCCGCCGCCGCCATCCGCCGCCACCTCGGCGTCTCACGCTCCGGCATCGAGCGCTATAACCTGCTCGATCTGACGAACAAAAAGTAACTTCAGAGGCGTTTTTTTAGTGGCGCATTGAGGCACCTACGGATACGTTTATTGCGCTTGCCCGGTATCGTTACTGCCGACAAAATAAGAACGTTTCGCGCCCCATTAGTGCGCAGTAATGTTACGCCCCCTTGGCTTCCCCTTCGAGGGGAAGCTGGACAGATTATCATATGAAGTGCAACAGGTAAAAAAGTAAAGACAACATGGCAAAA
>CAVJKX010000032.1:0-13670 GCA_963650165.1 bacterium | reverse complement strand
ACCTTGTGCTGTATACCTGCACTCCCGGCGGTCAGACGCGCGTGACGGCCTTCTGCACCCGCACAGCCGCCGCCTCCCCGCAGCCGACCGATAATTGAATATGAAAAAAGCTCCCCACGGGGAGCTTTTTTGATGCTTATAACGTTCCGAGGTAGCCCTCGAGGATGAGGCTTGCCGCGACCGCGTCAACGGTTTTGCGGTGTTTCTTTTCCTTTTTGCCGTTTGCGTGGAGTATCGCGTGCGCCTCGACGCTGCTGCGCCGCTCGTCCCACATGACGACGGGGATATCGGTCCGGCTTTTGAGCAGGGCCGCAAACTCGCGGCATTTCTCTGCCCGCGCGCCCTCCGAGCCGTCCATGTTTTTCGGCAGCCCCAGCACGAAGCGCTCGACCCCGCGTGCTTTAGCCTCGCGCATTATCTCATCGGCCAGCGCGTCGGGATCCCACTGCGTGACCGTCCACGCCTCGCCGACGAGGATGTTCATCGCGTCCGATACCGCAAGTCCCGTGCGCGCGTCGCCGTAATCTATGCCCATTATCCGCATGACCTCACCTCATTTCAGACCGAAGCAGGCGCGCACCTGCCCGCAGATATAAAGCGAGCCGAAGGCGCAGACCATCGCGTCACGCTCCTGCGCGATATCGCGGGCGAGTGAAACGCCGTCCTCAACGCTGCCGGCAACGCAGACCTCGCGGCCGCCGCCCTCGAAAAACGCGGCAAGCTCCGATGCGGGGAGTGCACGCTCGGACTCCGGCGTTACGCACACGCAGGCGTCGAACAGCGGCGCGAGCGTCGAGGCAATGGCCCGGTAATCCTTATCCTTCAAAACGCCGACGAGCGCAACGCGCCCGGAGTCGGGGAAGTAGTGCTCAAGGCAGCTGCGCAGAGCAAGGGCGCACTGCGGATTGTGCCCTCCGTCGAGCACGAACCAGGGGTCCTCCGTGTGCAGGATCTCAAAGCGTGCGGGCCACGCAACGGCGTAGAGCCCGGCCTCAACGGCATCGTCGCCGATATCCCAGCCCTGCCTGCGCAGAACGGATATCGTTTCGAGAACGCAGGCCGCGTTGCGCCGCTGATGCTCGCCCAGAAGCGGTAATGCCAGGCTCGTGTCGCCGTAGGAAAACACCTGCCCGTCGACGGAGTCAAACTCAAGGCGAATATCCTCAAAATCGGGGACGTACAGCTCCGCGCTCTTTTCGCGGCAGACCTCGCGCACGACCTCCATCGTCTCGCCGTACTGCTGATACATGACGACCGCGGCACCGTATTTTATGATGCCGGCCTTTTCGTATGCTATCTCAGCCAGAGTGCCGCCGAGGACCGCCGTGTGGTCAAGGCCGATGTTTGCAATGACGCAGCATTCGGGGCAGGGGATGACGTTTGTCGCGTCGTATCTCCCGCCGAGGCCGACCTCGAGAATGACGATATCGCAGCCGGAGTCGGCAAACCAGCGCAGAGCAGCGGCGGTCATCATCTCAAACTCCGTCGGGTGCTCGTCCATCGCGTCGGCGTGACGCTGTATCTCCGTCACGATATCGGCCAGCACCGCGTCCTCGATCTCCTTGCCGTTTATCTGCATGCGCTCGTTGAAGCGGCGCAGATACGGCGAGGTGTACAGCCCGGTTTTATAGCCCGCCCGCCGCATGACGGATGCGAGCATCGCGCATATGCTGCCCTTGCCGTTCGTTCCGGCGACGTGGACGAATTTGAGCTCCGACTGCGGATTGCCCATCCGCGCGAGAAGCTCCGATATACGCTCGAGCCCGAGGCGCGAGCCTCTCCACGAGCTGCCGTTGATGTATTCCAATGCCTGTTTGTAATCCATATTCAGACCTTCGCTTCAATTCATGTATTTTTCGATAAACGCGTCTAACTTCGCCGCGTATGCCATGCAGTTTGTAAACATCGTTTCGATATGCCTTGTGTTTCCGGAGAAAAGGCAGTCCTTTTCGCTCGAGCAGGCCGCATATGCCCGTGTTGCGTTTTCGAAGGGAACGGTGGGGTCGTCCGTACCGTGCACGAACAGCATGGGGCGGGATGCGTTTGCAAGCTCGTCGAGAACGTTCGTATCGCTGAGCTCATAGCCTGCGACGTGCCGGTTGAGCCGTTCGATGATCCCGTATGCCGGACCGAGCTGCGAGCGCAGTATGGGGCGGGCATCGACAAAGCCGCTGTCCTCGACGATAAATTTCACCGTGTCGGGAACGGAGGCGCTCATCTTCATGACGGCCGCCCCGCCGAGGGAAAAGCCGTGCAGAACTATCTGAATGCCGCTGCCGAACTTTTCTTCAAGGAAGCCGAGCCATTTCAGACAGTCGCGGCTTTCAAAAACATCATAGCCGAACCAGCTGCCGCCGGAGATGCCGGAGGCCGTGTTATCGGGGCAGAAGACATCAAAGCCGCGGCTGAAATAGTATTCGCTCAGCATACCGGCGGTCTCCGAATGATAGGAGTGGTAGCCGTGGACGATGAAGGCGATCTTTCTGCTGAATTTTTTGCCGCAGGGGAAGTAAAAGCCCTGAAGGCTCTCGCCGCGCTCGGAGCGGATATTGTAGCACAGGTGTACGCTGTCTTCAAGCATCAGAGTGTGTATATCGCGCCAGAGGTAGTATTTCGCCTCGTGCGTTTTCTTATCCAGCAGAGCCTCCATGAGCGGCGGACGGCGCCGCGCAAAGACGTATCTGTAGACCTCCCGGACGGCAAGCGGCGGCACGGCCGCAAGCAGGTATCTTTTCTTCATATCAGTTCACCGGAAGTATCGCGCCGACGCTTGACAGCAGCGAAAAGACAATGACGAGTATCTGGAACGGCAACGCGCCGAATTTGCCGCAGATCGGGGATGCTCCCGTGCGCTTGCGCGAGCGGTTGTAGGCGATTATTATGCCGATGCCGGTTACGATCTGGATGATGCTTGCAAAGCGCGTGAAGCCGACAAAGCTGCTCACGCCGAACAGGGCGAGCACCAGGCAGGGGAGGGAGGCCAGGAGCCAGCAGAGGTTCTTGCTCCAGCCGGTCTGTTCGCCGACGATATCGCGCAGATTGAGCGTATTTGCCCAGAACGATGTGGCAAGCGCCAGAAGCGTGAATATATAGCCGATTATCGCTACCCAGCCGCCGAGATGGCGCGAAAGATCGACCAGCGCACCGTCCTCGGAGATATCCGAGCCCGCGCCGAGCAGCGTCATGAGCGTTATTATGAAGATGAGCGCAAGGTTTATGCCGAGTCCCGCCGCGATGGCCGCGCGTATGCGCTTTGCGTCGCCGCCCAGCCCCTTTACGACCTGCGGCGTACTCATGACCGCCGACAGCGAGAACGAGACCATGCCGAACAGCGCAAGGGCATTGTTGAAGCCCTGCCAGCCGCCGGGGAGGGGGCTTACGTCGCGCAGAAGCGTAGCTGCAAGCAGAATGCCGACCACGCCGACCATGAGAAATACGGATATCTTCTCGCATATACCCACAAGCTTCATGCCGACGAACACGACGCCCGCGCCGAGCGCATAGAATATCAGCATACCGACGATATCCGGCAGGCCGAACCAGTTTCTGAACACCGCCGCCGCGCCGGTCAGAAACGCGCTGACGTTAACGATGACGGAAACGCCCAGCAGGATAAATGCCGTCCATGTGAAAAAGGTCTTGACTCTGCCGGAGAAGAGCTCCGCGTCAAAGCATTTTACAAACTGCGCACCGTTGTTGTTGAGGCTGAGCTCCGCGATGAGAAAATGCAGGACCAGCGCCGCCGCGTAGCCGATGAGGAGAATAAGCAGCGTCTCGCGGAAGCTGTTGTGCGCCGCAAGATAGGGGACGGACAGAATGCCCGCGCCGACGCCGTGGCCGACGATTATGCTCGCGGCCTCCATGAAGGTGAGTTCGCTCTCGCCCTTTATCTTTGCCATGTATCTGACCTCCGTCAGCGATAATTTTTCACCATTTTACCACAGCAAGCCCTGCATTACAATAGGAGCCCTTTGCGTTATGTAAACTTAAGCGGCAAAAAAATGAACAGTCCGAAGGCTGTTCATTCTGAATATTCTCTGCCGACGAGATAGTCGAGGCTGACATCGTACAGATCGGCGAGCTTTACGGCAAGCTCGAGGAAGCCTTAAACGCATTGATCAAGGTGTGCTCACTCCACATTTACTATCCTGCGCATGGTTTCGCAGGGGAGCTTCACCACTTTGCGGTCATATGTCATAAGACCGTTGACTTCCTCCTCCACGTCGCTCAGCTGTGTGTACACCGCCGCGGCAAGCCCCTGCTCATAGGCGGGCTTTATCTGCTCGGAGTACAGCTTTTCGAGAGCCCTTTGCAGATCCTTTGTGTTTTTCAGCTTTTTGTAGCCGAAGTCGGCGCTGCCGAAGCTGTGCCCAGAGCAGCGGAGGTTATAGCCGCCGAACTCCGTGAGCATCACGGCGCGGCCGAGCTTGTCGGGCCTGAAGCTGTATTTTTTGAAATAGACGTGCAGGCTTTTCGTCTGACCGATCTTCTGATCGTGCCAGCCGGAGGCGTGGTCTATCGTGCGCGTGGGGTCGATGCCGGCTATTTTTTCCGCGATGCGCGCCGCGTCAAACTGACCCCAGCCCTCGTTGAAGGGCACCCACATGGCGATGCAGGGGCAGTTATACAAAAGCCCGATCATTTCGTTGAGCTCGGTCTCGTATTCGACTCTGCCCTCGAGGTCGCCGCGCGCGAAAAGCCTGTGGTTTTTGTCGCTCAGGTGCACGCCTGTCACGAGCGGCGCGGAGATGACGGCCGGATTATAGCTGCCGCCGCCGTTTATCATATCCTGCCAGACGAGCATGCCCAGCCTGTCGCAGTGATAGTACCAGCGCAGAGGCTCGATCTTTATGTGCTTGCGCAGCATGTTGAAGCCCATGTCCTTTGCGGTCTGAATGTCGAAAACGAGCGCCTCGTCCGAGGGAGCGGTGTACATGCCGTCGGACCAGTAGCCCTGATCGAGCAGTCCGTTGTGGAAATACGGCCTGCCGTTTAAAAACAGGCGCTTTATGCCCCTGGAGTCGGCTTCAACGGAGAATTTGCGCATGGCAAAGTAGCTCTCGACCCTGTCCTCGCCGCAGACGACGGAAAAGTCGTAGAGCTTCGGATTTTCCGGCGACCAGGGCTCGAAATCCGGGACAGGAACCGCGGCCGGAAGCTGATAGCGCTGCCCGTCAAACAGGGCATAGGCCCGGCTGTCGCCGACGGTGTCGGCGCGAAGGCGCACGCAGGCGCTGTCAAAGTCGGGCGTTATGTGCAGCGCCCTGATGCAGTCGTGAGGGATGCACTCGGCCCAGACTGTCTGCCATATGCCGCTCTGCGGGGTGTACCATATGCCGCCGCGCTTGGTGCGCTGCTTGCCGCGCGAGTGATACGAGGTGTCGCTCAGGTCACGCACGCTCAGCGATATCTCGTTTACGTCCTTTGAAAGGAAGCCCGTCACGTCAAACTCAAAGGGAAGATAGCCGCCATTGTGCCTGTATGCGCGCAGTCCGTTTATGTACACCGTGCAGCTCTGATCGACGGCACCGAAGTGCAGTATGACGCGGTATCCCTCCGGAAACTCGGGCTTTGCCCAGTCGCGCCTGTACCACAGGTATTCGTCGGGCCCCAGCATGCGCCCCACGCCGGACAGCTCACACTCGGGGGAGAAGGGGACGAGTATCTTGCCCTCCCATTTGTCCGGCTGCTTTTCTCCGGCGGCGGTGAAGGCATAGTCCCACGGACCGTTCAGATTTATGTACGACTCGCGCCGCATCTGCGGACGCGGATACTCCGGCAGCACATTGTTCCTGTCGAGCTTTTCGCCCCAAGGGGTAAGCATGATGATCCCTCCGTAAAATATAATGTATGATCATAGTTTGATTATACAGCATGAAAGCCGTTTTGATAAGCCCCGTTTTTTAACGGAGCGATATGAGCGTCAAATATTGATAAATTTAGCGCAAGGAGCAAATTTTGCGTTAAAATATGTGCAGTTGTTAATCATTTGTCATGATAAAGCGCCAAAAACCACAAAAATTACACGAAAAACGAGTCATTGATTGTAGACACAAAACATAGTTTGTGCTATATTTAAGTTTGCATAAATTAGAGAGGTGATGTAAATGCCCTATAAGTTCCGCGGCGGCGTACATCCTGATTACATGAAGGCTCCCCAGGAGCCTGTCGTGGTAGTAACCCCGCCGCCCCAGGTCGTTATCCCGATGGCACAGCACATCGGCGCACCTTGCCAGCCTATAGTAAAGGTCGGCGATTATGTAACGATGGGTCAGAAAATAGGCGATAATCCTGCGCCCGTTTCCGCCCCCGTGCATTCTCCCGTTTCCGGCAAGGTCGTAGCGATCGAGCCCAGACCCCATCCGCTGGGCGATATGATAATGGCGATCGTTATCGAAAACGATTACCAGGACACCCCCTGCACGGATCTGGCTCCTCTTACCGAAGAGCAGCTGAAGGATCCGGAAGCCATCCTTGCCCGTCTGCGCGAAGCAGGCATCGTCGGCATGGGCGGCGCAATGTTCCCCACCGCATTCAAGATCAGAGGCGGCCTCGGTAAGGTCGACACTCTCATCATCAACGGCGCGGAATGCGAGCCTTACCTCAACGGCGACCACTGGACGATGAAGCTTCATCCGGAGGAACTGCTCAAGGGCATAGAGCTTGCACGCGTTGCCAGCGGTCTGGACAAGGCGTATTACGGCATCGAGAAGAACAAGATGGACGCCATCGAGCTTCTCAATTCCAAGAACCCCGCTCAGTACGGCGTCGAGATCGTACCCGAGGAGGTCAAGTACCCCCAGGGCGCGGAGAAAATGCAGATCAAGGCGATAACCAACCGCGAGGTCAAGCCCGGCGGACTGCCCGCAGGCGTCGGCTGCAACGTTATCAGCACACAGACTGCATACGCCATATACAAGGCCTGCTATCTCGGCATCCCCTGCTATGAGCGTATCCTCACCGTCGGCGGTTCGGCCATCAACAAGCCGTACAACCTCCAGTGCCGCATAGGCACTCCCTTCCGCTACATTGTCGAGCAGTGCGGCGGCTTCGTCAAGACCCCCAGGAAGATCGTTCTCGGCGGACCTATGATGGGCCTTATCGCAACCGATATCGACGCCGTGAACATCAAGGGCACGGCAGGTATCCTGTTCTTCACCGAGGAAGAGGACAGAACGGTCGAAAATCCCACCTGCATACGCTGCGGCAAGTGCATCACCGTATGCCCCATGGGACTTGAGCCCGTTTACATGTACGCATACTTCAAGAAGGGCGACTTCGAGAACATGAAGAAGTACCACATTCTTGACTGCTTCGAGTGCGGCAGCTGCTCGTATAACTGCCCCGGCAGAATGCCTCTGACCCACTCGTTCAAGACCGCCAAGATACTCTTCGCCGCAAAGGCGGCAGAGGAGAAGGCAAGAGCGGAAGCCGCTGCAAAGGAGGCCGAGAAGAAGTGAAAGCAAAAGAATATACATTTGACGCCTCTTATCAGCCGCAGGTAAGAACAAAGACCGATACCTCCCGCATAATGCTGGACGTCATAATCGCACTCGTGCCGGCAATGGCCGTCGCGGTGTACCAGTTCGGCTTCAAGGTGCTCGCACTCATCGCGGTAAGCGTCGTATCCTGCGTGTTCTTCGAGTGGGGCTACCGCAAGCTCATGAAGAAGCCCGATTCCATCGGCGACCTTTCCGCCTGCGTTACCGGCGTTCTCATCGCAATGGTCATCCCCTCCTCGGCACCCCTGTGGATGCCGGTCGTTGCGGCGGCCTTTGCAATGGTCATCGTAAAGCAGCTTTACGGCGGCATCGGCAAGAACTTCCTCAACCCCGCACTCGCATCCCGCGCCTTCCTCATGGCCTCCTGGCCCGTCATCATGACGACCTGGGCCGTCCCCAAGGCGCTCGCAGGCAGCGTTGACGCCGCCACCATGGCGACTCCGCTCAGCTACATGAAGGCCGGCGAGGCTCTGCCCGACACCTTCAGCTACGCAAGCATGCTCCTGGGCAATATGCCCGGCTGTATCGGCGAGATAAGCGCGATCGCACTGCTCATCGGCGGCGCGTACCTGCTCATCCGCAAGGTCATCAGCTGGCGCATCCCCGTCGCATTTATCGGAACCGTTGCAGTTATCACCCTCATCTTCCCGATGCACGGTGCGGCACGCTTTGACTGGATGCTCACCAACGTCCTGTCCGGCGGCCTGCTGCTCGGCGCCTTCTTCATGGCGACCGATTACTCCTCCAGCCCCGTAACTCTCAACGGCCAGCTCCTGTACGGCTTCGGCTGCGGCGCACTGACCGTTCTCATCCGCTATTTCGGCGGCTTCCCCGAGGGCGTTTCCTACGCTATCCTCATCATGAACCTGTGCGCATGGGCGATCGATAAGGGTACCCGCGGCCGTCAGTTCGGCGTGACCAAGGAAGACCTCAAGGCAGCCAAGAAGGCAGCAAAGGAGGCGAAGGCGTAATGAAAAAGATACTTAAGCTTACAGCCATCCTCTTCCTCATCTCCGCTATCGTCGCAGGCGTGCTCGGCGTTGTATACGAGCTGACCATCGACAGAATAACCGAGATCAAGGAGCAGAAGACCGCCGACGCATACGCCGAGGTTCTCGATGCAAAGGAATACAAGGAAGTCAAGTACACCGGCGAGGACACCGCCATTGATAAGATCTCCGAGGCTTATGCCGAGGACGGAAGCCTTAAGGGCTATGTCGTAGAGACCACCGTTACCGGCAGCCAGGGCAGCATCACCATCATCATCGGCGTTGATACCGACAAAAAGTGCACCGGCATTTCCATTACCTCGTCGAGTGAGACCTCCGGCCTCGGTGCGGTAGCCTCCAGCCCCAGCGACAAGGGCGTCGCATTCCGCGAGCAGTTTGTCGGTCAGGGCTCCGACGTCGCTCTGGCTAAAAAGGGCGGCGAGATCAACGCGCTCACCGGCGCGACCATCACATCCAACGCAGTTACCGGCGCGGTAGCCTCCGCCACGGCAGCCTGCGAGAGTCTGGGTTAAGGAGGTAGACTTAAATGAACATTAAAAAACAGTTTAAGGAAGGCCTTATCACCAATAACCCCGTTCTCGTACAGCTCATCGGCATGTGCGCCACCATGGCGATCACGACGAGCCTCTTCAACGGCGTCGGCATGGGCCTGTCCGTTCTGATCATTCTGACCTGCTGCAACGTCGTCGTTTCCGCGATCAGAAAGATCATCCCCAACGAGATCCGCCTTGCGATATTCGTCGTTGTCATCGCGGGCTTCGTTACGATAGTTGACCTGCTGCTTCAGGCCTTTGTTCCCGCGCTGAGCGAGGCACTGGGCGTGTTTATCCCGCTTATCGTTGTCAACTGCATCATCATCGGCCGTGCAGAGGCCTTCTGCCAGAAGAACAGCGTCGGCGCATCCTTCTTCGACGGTGTGTTCCAGGGTCTGGGCTACACCATCGTTCTGATCGTAATGTGCCTGATCCGCGAGCTTCTCGGCTTCGGCACCATCGGCGGCGGCCTTCTCGACCCCGTCAAGGGTCTCACCCTCGACGGTACCGGCGCGGGTTTTGCCGTGTTCGGAGCCGACTTCCAGGGCGCAATGGTCCTGACCATGCCCTTCGGCGGCTTCCTTACCCTCGGCTGCCTGATCGCACTTATGCAGTATGCTCTGCGCAAGTCTGCCGAAAAGAAAGCAAAGAAGGAGGCTGAGGAGAAATGACAAGTACTTCTTCGATTATCACCATCGCCCTGAGCGCGATCCTGATAAACAACTTCATCTTCTCGCAGTTCCTCGGCTGCTGCCCCTTCCTGGGCTGCTCGAGCAAGGTCGACACCGCCATCGGCATGGGCCTTGCGGTCACCTTCGTTATGGGCCTTGCCTCCGCGATCTGCTGGGTCGTCGATACCTACATTCTGATCCCGCTGAATCTCGGCTTCCTTGAGACGCTGGCATTCATTCTTATCATTGCGGGCCTCGTTCAGTTCGTCGAGATGTTCCTTAAAAAGTCCATCCCCTCGCTGTACTCGGCACTGGGCATCTACCTGCCCCTTATCACCACCAACTGCGCGGTCCTCGGCGTTGTCCTGCTGAACGTTCAGTACGGCTTCAACTTCATCCAGTCCACGCTTTACGGTGTGTTCGGCGGCCTCGGCTTCCTCCTGGCTATCGTTCTGTTTGCGTCCGTGCGTGAGCGCATCGACCTTGCGGAGTATCCCGAAAGCTTCGAGGGCTTCCCGATCTGCCTCGTGTCCGCGGCTCTGCTCGCTCTGGCCTTCATGGGCTTCAGCGGCATGAACATTCCGCTTTAAGGAGGGCTCAGATATGGATTTTATGGTTATTATCAAGTCCCTTTTGGTTCTGGGCATACTGGGCGGCGTTTTCGGCGCTATCCTTGCATTCGCATCGAAGATATTCTATGTTGAAGTAGACCCCAAGCAGGAAGAAGTCAGAGAGTGCCTGGCCGGCGCAAACTGCGGCGGCTGCGGATACCCCGGCTGTGACGGCTATGCCGCCGCTGTCGCAAAGGGTGAAGCACCGGTCAACAAGTGTGTTGCCGGCGGTGCGGAGGCTGCCGCGAAGATCGCGGAGATCATGGGCGTTTCCGCGGGCGAGGTCGCCCGTCAGGTCGCGTTCGTGCCCTGCTCGGGTACTGAAGGCCACGCCTCCAAGCGCTTTAACTACAAAGGACCCCAGAACTGCCAGGCTGCAATGCTGTTCGGCGGCAAGAGCAACATGGACTGCCGCTTCGCCTGCATAGGTCTCGGCAACTGCGCAAACGCCTGCCAGTTCGGCGCCATGAGCATTGTAGACGGCGTTGCGAAGGTCGACCGCGAGCAGTGCGTCGGCTGCGGCGCATGCGTCGAAGCATGCCCGAAGAAGATAGTCAAGCTCGTTCCCTACGATCAGCACGTTCTCGTCGCCTGCTCCAGCTGCGACAAGGGCGCTGCCGTCATGAAGATCTGCGACGAGGGCTGCATCGGCTGCATGAAGTGCCAGCGCGAGTGCCCCGCGGACGCGATCGTCATCAAGGACAATCTGGCTCGCATCGATGTTTCCAAGTGCGTACAGTGCGGACACTGCTCCGATATCTGCCCGCGCCACATCATCAAGGTTCAGAACTGATCCGAAACAAAAACTCAAAACCTCCGTTCGACAGAACGGAGGTTTTCTGCATAATCGGAGCTTTCCGTGGCAAAATACGAAAAAAGCCATCGGAGTGATAAAATGAGCGTCAAGCATAAAAAAATAATCCTCGCCGTCGCACTGATATTCGCCGTGAACATTCTCATAATCGCGCTCGCGCAGTCAGCCGAGGCATCGCTGTATAAGCGCGGCTCGTCGGGCGCAACGGTCACGCAGATACAGACGCGCCTCAAAAGCTGGGGCTACTACAGCGGCAGCGTGGACGGCATATACGGCAGCGCGACCGAACGCGCGGTCAAATACTTTCAGCGCACGAACGGCCTTACGGACGACGGACAGGCGGGGGACAAAACTCTTGCGGCGCTCGGCATTTACGAGCAGTCGGACTCGGCCGCGTCCGGCGATGTCTACCTCCTTGCGCGGCTCATATCCGCCGAGGCGCGCGGAGAGCCGTATATCGGGCAGGTCGCGGTCGGAGCCGTAGTGCTCAACCGCATCGACCACCCCTCGTTTCCGAACTCGCTCTCCGGCGTCATATACCAGAGCGGCGCCTTTTCCTGCCTCGACGACGGGCAGTTTGACCAGCCGATCGCGGACAGCGCCTACCGCGCCGCACGCGAGGCTCTCTCCGGCTCAGACCCGACCGGCGGCGCAATATACTATTTCAATCCAGCTACGGCCACGAGCAAATGGATATGGTCGCGCCCGCAGCTGCTGACCATCGGCAGCCATATATTTTGCGCTTGACTTAAAATTGAGAAGATAATAAAATATACCTAACCGGCGCAGCAGCGCCGTACATAGAAAGGTGAAAGCTATGAATAAATGCCCAAGATGCGGAACATATATTCCCGACGGCGGAAAGGTCTGCCTTGCCTGCGGCTGGAAGCCCGACGCGGGCGACGGTTTTATGGATAATCCGATACTGAAATATATGCAGGAGGCCTTCGATGCGGCAAGCCCCGAGATGACCGAAAACGACGAGATTCCCGATGAATTCAAGGAGCGCGACCTCGCAGCAGTCGGCTATATCGGTCCTGTGTTCCTGTACTCGCTTATAAAAAACAGCGGCTCCGAGCTCGTAAGATATCACGCAAAGCAGTCGGCGATGATCCTTGCCCTGCACGCGCTCAACTCCATGGTCGGTGCGGTGCCCTATCTCGGCAAGCCCGTCAAGAAGCTCAATACTATGCTGCTGGTGATCCTTGCCTTCCTCGGTGCGCGCAACGCCTACTTCGGCAAGAAGGAACCCGTGCCCTTCGTGGGACAGATAATATCTTCGATAATGGAGGCACTGTGATATGAAATTCGTTACATATTCCTATAACGGCGCAGAGTACGCCGGCGTACTGACCGCAGACGAAAGCGCGGTGATCCCCGCTGCCGAGCTGGGACTCAAAGCCGAAAGCATGACGGAGCTCATATGCGAGCTTGACGGCAGCCTGCCCGAGATCCCGGCGGGGGCAAAGACTCTGACACTTTCCGAGATTAAGCTCGAAGCGCCAATCCCCGAGCCGCGGCAGGACGTCATATGCCTTGGGCTTAACTACCGTGACCATGTCGAGGAGGCTACACGCGCCGACAAGGCCTTTGACGTGCAGCGCGGCGATGCCGTGTACTTTGCCAAGCGCCTTCAGCGCGCCGTCGCGCCCGGCGGCAAGATCGACGGACATTTTGATATCTGCGACAGTCTCGACTATGAGGTCGAGCTCGGCGTTATAATCGGCAGGGACGCGAAGAACGTCAAGGCCGCCGACGCACTTGATTACATCTTCGGCTACACGATCATAAACGACGTGTCCGCGCGAAACCTCCAGACGCGCCACAAGCAGTGGTATTTCGGCAAGAGCCTCGACGATTTCACGCCCATGGGGCCGTGCATCCTTTCGGCAGACTGCGTCGGCGCAATGCCGGAGCTCGACATCCGCTGCTATGTAAACGGCGAAAAGCGGCAGGACAGCAATACGCGCATGATGATCTTCGAGATACCGTATATAATAGAAGAGCTGTCTGCCGGCATGACGCTCAAGGCAGGCACGGTCATTGCAACCGGCACGCCAAGCGGCGTTGCCCTCGGCATGGATCCGAGCATGCAGAAGTATCTCGGCTCCGGCGACGTTGTCCGCTGCGAGATAGACGGCATCGGTGTTCTGGAAAACACGATAGCCTGATCGGCATAATGTACAATGGCTGTCGGGGCGATGCTCCGGCAGCCATATTCACTGGAGCAAATATTGAGCTCGCAGACGGGGGAAAGCACAAGATTTAGTACTTTCAAAACGATTAAAAAAAGATGCGAAAATGTTTCAAAAATAGCTTGACATTTGGCGTTTGCGGTGCTATTCTATCTAAGCACTTCGGGAAATGACCGAAAAGAGCGAAACGAAAAACTTAAAAAGTTTTGAAAAAAGTTCTTGACAAGTCGCCTCGAATCTGCTAATATATAAAAGCTCACCGCGTGGCGGCTGAGCGTGTGTACCTTGAAAATTAGATAATGTAAGAACAGCTTATGCTAAATAAGCACCGGAA
>CAVJKX010000031.1:0-14628 GCA_963650165.1 bacterium | reverse complement strand
AGTGCCGACAATACTTGTCTGGAGACGGACCGGGAAGATAGGTCAATGCCAACATCGAAGGGTTTGGCGCAAGTCAAGCCCTTTGCTTTTTGCCTCCTTAGCTCAACAGGTAGAGCATGCGGCTGTTAACCGCAGGGTCGTAGGTTCGAATCCTACAGGGGGCGCCAATGGTATTGCCGCCACATTTGTGACGGCAATACTGATATAAGGGCCTTTAGCTCAGTTGGTTAGAGCAACCGGCTCATAACCGGTCGGTCTGGGGTTCGAGTCCCTGAAGGCCCACCAATTTTATAGGGGAATAGCTCAGCTGGTAGAGCGGCGGTCTCCAAAACCGTAGGCCGAGGGTTCGAAGCCTTCTTCCCCTGCCAAAGCGTTCGCGTATCTAGGATTTTTCGATTTTCTAGATACGCGTTTTTTATTATCTGGGAAAAAACGCCTCTAGGCCTACGGTTTCTGGGGATAAGCCTACGATTTCTGAATAACCGGACCGTTGGAGGCCAGCAAATGCGTATTAAATTTAAACACTGAAACAGTTATTGATCAGATTTAGTGATGCATAACGATATAAAATATTAGCAAAACTACCATGCATGATCGGAGCTGCTCCTGCATGGTAGTTTTTTGTTCGTTTTATTTACTAAGCTTTTAGCAACGTTTCGCGCACTTTAAAGCGTTTTACATATTCTCGAAAGATTAATTTTTCTTATAGGTATACTTTGAAAGCTTGGCGCCTTCGGGAATGGGAATGCTTATCTCGGGGTCGATATAAATTCCCTCCTGTGCCAGCATTTCGTCTGTTTCAAATGTACGTCCCCAACCGGAAACCGTTGCAAATATAAACAGGACAATAAGTGCCATGCAATGGAAATTATATTTCAATATTTCGCTTATTGCAAAAGTATCCGGTACGCAGCCTGATGCAATGGCAAGCGTCAGTGCGCTCAAGCCCATTGGACCATAGGGGAGCATCCCGCATATGCCTACGCTCAGACCGTCTACCATGTTTGCAGTACGGTCTCTTGCAACGTGATACGGGCGCATGATCTGACGGTCTATAGGCCCGACAAGAGCGCACGACGCGCTGGAAGATACAATGCAGCATACAGTGACTATATTGATTAGCATACATGCTATCTCTGCGGAGGCAACGCCTTTTGCTTTTTTGCTGAGCCAGTGAATCAAGGCATCCATAGAGCCTGCTTTCTTAACAACGCCTGAAACTACGAAGATGAACCATGTGAACAGAATAACGTTTAGCATTCCGGAAATGCCGGTGGCAATGATTCCTTCTTTGCCGACAAAACCTGCGAAATCGATGCGACCAGTAGTGAACAGCATGACTATTCCTGTGAAGTCGCCGACGAGAAGGGCGGTAACTATGCTTGCCTGACGCAGCATCAGAATAACGACCAGTACAGGGATGACCATAAAGATCAGACTGCCTGCTGCATCACTGCTTGACGTGACAGCCGAAGCTATTGCGGTGTCCGAAGTGGCAATGCCAAAAGCAACAAACAGCACACATGAAACTGCTGCACCAGTCAGACTGTATTTTAAGCGTGAACGGACAACGCGCCCTATCTGTGTTTCCTGTGTAAGCGCAGAAGCAATGGTTGTATCGGATACCGGCGCAAGATTGTCTCCGAATGCTGCGCCGGAGACGACTGCTCCGCAGGTAAGAGCGATATTGCAGCCGAAAGCATCGGCGACGGGGACCATAAGAGGTGTCATGGCGGCAATCGTGCCCATTGATGTACCGGTTGCAGTAGACATGACGGCACCGATGATAAAGGTGATCAAGGGAATAAGGTATGCGGGCATCTTAATGACCGAGGTCAGCCAGATCAGCCCGTTAGCCAGCTCGCCGGTTGACAGGATCTTTGCCATAATTCCGGAAAACAGCCAAGCGAAAATAACCGTACAGAGAACTTTATCTCCCATTGCCTCAATTACGGTTTCACTGAAAACATTCTTATCCTTATAGATCAAAAATCCCGCAAAAAGCGCAGTGAATCCCGCCGCCCAGTAACAAATCGGCGCACGGTTTCCGGTGAAGGCGCAGATAAGTATTCCGGCAAGCATTATAAACATAGGCATGGCGCCTATGAGTTTGCTCCCATGAATTTCAGCATAATTTTCGGTATGCATTAATTATTTCTCCCTTCTGTTAGTACTATTTTGTGTCTTTGCCGAATTCAGCTTGAATTCATTTTACTATGAAGGGGAATATAAGCAAGTGCGATTTTGTTTGATATAATATGCGTTTTTTAGATATTAATACTTTTCAGACCGTGAAAGATATCTTAAAAGCTCCCGAGTAAACGTTGTAATGCTGTTTGCACTGCTGCTTCTTGGATGCTTATGAACTGCCATGTATGCCGTTCGGCGAGGCGGCGGGCTGAGAATATCGACTACACGGAAGCCGTCAAGCTTCTTATATGCTTCCGCAATGCAATCTGTAACTATGGTCCAGCCGCCGCTGTGCTCGAGATATTGGCGCTGCATCAGGTGAGAGTTGTTGATATAGACATAGCTTTTGTTCTGGTTGGGAAACCAGTAGTTGTGCCATTGCTGATATTCCGGATTCCATGGCTGAAGGAGCTCATCGTGCGGATCCAGTTCGCTCGGATGAATGCTGTCAGGCATTTTCCGCTCAGGGTCGTAGCATACGAGCTTGAAGCCTTCTTCCATAAGCGGAGTAAAAACTATGTCTCGATTCCAAACAGGGATGGTAATAAATCCAATGTCTATCTCGTTGGCTTCAAGCTGCGTGTAAACCATATAAGAATTGGTGATATTTATATTCAGCTTCATGGAATCACGGTAGCGGAACGAAAAGTCGCTCAAAAAAGGGAGAAGGTAGCATCCACAGGATTCAACACTGCCTATGCGCAGGATTTCGGAATGCTCTGTATCATTGATAAGAGTTGTCTCCTCCCAAAGATTTTTCCAGCGACGGGCAATCGGTACAAAACGCTCACCGGCGGCTGTGAGCTCAACATTTCGCTGTCCTTTCTTCCTTTGCAGCAGCACGGCTTGAAGTTCTGCCTCTAACGATGACAGACGGTGGCTGACAGTTGACTGCGAGACATAGAGAATTTCGGAGGCTTTGGAAAGACTCCGTTCGTTTACTATTGTCAGAAAAGCTTCAACCTGATCATAATTCATTTTAGCTATCCTCCTGCAGATGAGAGAGTAAAAAAAGAATTGAAGACAATATTTCGGATTTATAGATATTATATAACTACAATATGCAGTATTCAACATTATTTTTTGTGTTATTATGAATCTGCCTTCAATTGACAAGAGTTAAAACGGTTTAGCAATGCCAAATTTGATATGCAGCGTCGAAGCTTTTGCCGATCTGAGGTATAGAACTTGCGTATATCAATACTTGAGAGACAAATCGACTATTCTGAATTTGAAACGGAGGAAGTAATATATGGAACTGATTTTCAATCCATGCATCGCCGAATTAAAGCCGTCAGCATCCGTGGAGCTGATGGAAAAAGCCAAGCTGATGAAATCACAGGGAATCGACGTTATAAGTCTTGCCGGAGGTGAACCGAATTTTGATACGCCCGCACGCATCAGCTGCGCGGCTATTAAAGGACTGCTGGACGGCAACACCCATTACGTTACGGCTGCCGGGCTTCTGCCTCTGCGGGAGCGCATTGCCGAAGCACTGTACGAGGAAAACGGGATCACCTGCACAGCGGAGAATATTCTTGTTACGCCGGGCGGTAAATTTGCCATCTATGCTGCTGTCCGTACACTGCTGTGCCCGGAAGATGAGGTCCTGATCCCGACCCCTTCATGGGTCTCTTACAATGCGATCGTACGGGCGGCCGGAGGCATTCCCGTTTCGATCCGTCTTCGGTATGAAGACAACTACGCGATAACAAAGGAAGCTCTTGAAAAAGCCTGCACGCCGCGCACCCGCATGCTCATCGTCAATACACCGAATAATCCCACCGGACGTATGCTGACACAGCAGGAGGCAGAATTGCTCACAACTTTCGCCCAGGAGCACGGACTTATAATTATTTCCGATGAAATTTACAGTAAGCTCGTATATGATGGCCGCAGGCATATAAGCCTTGCGAGCTTCCCGAGAGCAACGGATTATGTCATCACGGTCAACGGCTTCTCCAAATTTGCCGCAATGACAGGATGGCGCGTAGGTTATCTGTGTGCCTGCAAGGAGATAGTCAGTCGCATTCAAAAGCTGTATCAGCATACGATGACCTGCATCCCCGGATTTATACAGGATGCCGCGCTGGAAGCCTTTAACTGCACCGAGGAAGTTTCGAAAATGCTTGAGGAATATACACGCCGCCGCGAAGCATTCATCACTGCCCTGAACCGAATCAACGGCGTGGAGGTCAGGCTTCCGGAAGGAGCGTTTTATGCATGGGTGTGTTTCAAGAATACCGATATGAGCAGTGCAGAGTTTGCCGATTTCCTGCTGGAAAAGGTAAAGGTCGTCGGTATTCCGGCTGCGGCTTTTTCGTCTGAAGACCCGTGTGTCCGCTTCTCGTTTGCGGCGTCAATGGAGGATCTTCTCGCGGCGGCCGAGAGAATCGGAGCGGCTGCGGAAATGCTTTGAAAGGAGAAGCCATGAAAGATATAATCAAGACACGACCGATGCTTTCGGACGAACTTCTGCAAAGCTATGCTCAGCAGGATGTTGCTACCGTGCATGAAGCAATGGGAAAGCGCGGCGCGATGGTCCATACGATACGCCCAATTTCGGATAATATGCGCTGCGCAGGCCGGGCACTGACCGTTAAATGTCATGCCGGAGATAATCTTATGCTTATAAAAGCCGTCAGCATGGCGCAGCCGGGTGACGTGATAGTTGCCGATATGGGAAACATCGTAGACAACGGACCCTTTGGCGAAGTGCTTGCCGTAGAGTGCCTGCATCGAGGTGTTGCCGGTTTGGTGGTTTCGTGCGGAGTGCGCGACAGCTCTGCCATCGTCGCTCGAGGATTCCCGGTTTTTTCGGCAGGAATCAGTGTTTTCGGTACCGAAAAAGCCGTAAAAGGCAGCATAAATCATCCCGTCATCGTCGGCAATGTTTTTGTACGGCCGGGAGATATGGTACTCGGCGACCGCGACGGTATAGTTGTTGTACCGTTTGAAGAGGCTCAGCGGACTATAGAGGAAGCAAACAAGCGCCGCGACAAAGAGGCCGTTGTAATGCAGCGGCTTGAAAATGGCGAATCGCTCTTTGACATTTATCAGTACAGAAAGGTTTTTGATGTTCTCGGCGTGACCGAGGAAGAATGAATAACAAGGAGGATCACATAATGGATCAGATGGTTGAACGCTTTGGAAAACTCGACACAACATGTGTGTCTGACGCAATGGACAAGCTCGGGGTGGAATGTGCGGCCTACGGCATAAAGCCCCTGCAATTCGGAAAGAAAATCTGCGGCAGAGCTTTTACCGTGCACTACATGCCATGCGGTGCCGAAAGCGGCACCGTAGGCGATTTTCTCGACGATGTTGAACCCGGACAAGTGGTCGTTATTGACAATGCCGGCATCGATAACTGCACCGTCTGGGGAGATATAATGGCAAAGACGGCGAAAAAAATGGGCATAGCAGGTACCGTTATTGACGGAGTATGCCGCGATGTACCGGCAGTTCTCGAGTGCGGTTATCCTATCTTTTCAAAGGGCTATTATATGCGTACAGGTAAGGACCGTGTATATGTTGACGCTGTAAATGTTCCTGTCAAGCTCTCCGGAGTCCAGGTTCATCCGGGCGATATTATCCTTGCCGATGACAGCGGCGTAATCGTTATTCCTCAACCAATGGAGGATCGTGTCGCTTCCATAGCCGAAGAGATCGACGAAAAGGAGCAGATAATCAATTCGCTCGTCTCACAGGGATATAAACTGAAAGAGGCCCGCGCCAAAACAGGATATCATAAGCTGCAAACGCGAGAGGAAAAGTGAGAAATGGATGTTCCCTTTAAATCTTCCGGACCCATCGGAGTTTTTGACTACGGTATCGGCGGCCTAACTGCTGTAAAAGCCCTCTCCGATGCATTTCCGGATGAGCACTTTATATTTTTCGCCGATGAAGCAAAGAACAACATACCGGAAACCGAAGACGAGGCACGCCGACACCGTACGGAAGATGCGCTTCGCTATGCTGCCTTCGTTCGTGAGCAGGGAGCAAAGTTGATCGTTATCGGCTGTAACCTCATGAGCGTATTTGCTTTGGATGCTCTGAGTCAAAAACTTGATGTCCCTGTAATCGGTATGGTTGAACCGGCAGCTGCCATGCTTTCTCAGTGCTTCAGCGAACCGGCAAAACACAAAATTGCTGTATTCACCACTGAAATGGCTGCCAGCCTGAAGCTGTTTACAAAAAAACTTCAGACATTGTTTCCGGGTATTCGTGTTGCTGAGATCGGCTGCGGCAAGCTGCCCGGACTCATTTCCGCCGGACTTACCGGAAGCAAAGAAGCCGATCGTCTTGTATGCGCTTATACGGAGCTTGCAGGAACCGATATCGATGCTGCTCTGCTTGCATGCACGCGCTTTCCGATGCTGATGGATTCATTTGAGCGCGCAATGCCTGCCGTACCGATCATCGATCCTGCAAAAATGCTTCCGCAGATTGCGGAGAACGTGCTTGAACACGAGAATTTGCGCGCCCCCTGCGGCATATCCCATAAAAGTGTTCTATATACGACGGGTGACACGGAAGCTTTTGGTAAGACTGCGGCGGATATTTTTGCCGACGGTCTTGAATACTCCGTGCTGCACACCGAAATACCGCAAAACTGATTCGGCGATATAGCCGCTTTTAATACACGGTTTGTACCAGCCTATAGCAAAAGCCCCTGCCGCAGTTTTGCCTGCGGCAGGGGCTGTGTTTTTGCTTATATCAGCCGACGTTGACGAGCACCATGTAGCGATGGAGCATTGCTGCCATCTCGGAGCGCTGCGCCGTGCGGTTCGGGCCGAAGCTGCCGTCGGAGTAGCCGTTGACTACGCCGAGAGAGCTTGCCCAGATAACTGCGCTGCGTGCAAATGCGCCGATCGCTGATGCGTCCTTAAAGACATCCAGCGAGCCGCTGACGCCGGGAGAGCCCGCGTAGCGGTAGAGCATCGTTACGAGCTCTGCGCGCGTTATGGAGGCGTTGGGGTCAAACGTGGTGGCGGTCTTGCCGACTGTGACGCCGGCGTTGTACGCCCAGACTATCGCGGCATGCGCCCAGTAATTTTCCTTCACGTCGGTGAAGGCGGGAGCCTTCATGCCGCTGATCGCAGGGCTGCCTTCCATGCGGTAAAGCACCGTGACGAACATTGCGCGGGTCATCTTGGCGCTGGGGCTGAACACCGTGTCCTCTGTGCCGAGCATGATATCATGCTGCCATACATACTTTACGTCCTTGTAGCACCAGTCGCTTTCCTTCACGTCGGTGAAGGGGAAGGGAATCTCGTAGCCGCAGCCAGTGCAGACCTTGTACTTAAATGTGTGCTGATGGGGCGTCGGGGTCGGGGTCGAGGACGAGGTGACGGTCAGCTTGGCCTCGTCGGTGACGTATGCGACGGAGCTGCCGAGGGAAATGTTGTAGATAAAGCAGGCGAAGGTCCTGCCGTTGTCGCTCGCGGCGGTCTTTGCAATGGTGAAGCTGTCGGTCGAGCTCAGGCTGGGCAGATTTTTGAGCGCCTGCAGGAGCTTCGCGCCGAGCTCGAGCTTGCTGCCGGAAAGGTCGATGCCGCCGAGGTCTATCTTGTTGACGCTGTCGGGCTCGATCCACATGTACTTGTAGGTGCCGGCGGTTTTCACATCGACGCTGAAGGTAGCACTGCTGCCCTCGCTGACGGTGACGTCGTCCGGACCGTCAACGTCCAGATCGCCGCCGATAAGGCCGGCGATGGCCTTGAGAATGGAATAGGTGTCGAGATTTTTGAACAGGCCGTTGATATCGAAGCCGCCCTCGAGGAGCTTTTTGATTATATCGCCGAGCTGATCGGAGTTGAGCTTTTCGAGGAGCTTCTTGAGCGTTTCGCTGTCGCCCATGAGCTGCTTGAAGAGCTCGACGAGCTTGTCGGTGCTGAGATTATCGAGAATATCGCCGATATCCGAGTCGCCGTTGAGCAGCTTGTCTATGGCGTCCTTGAGCTTATCGACATCAATCTTATCCAGAAGCTGCTTGAGCGTTTCATTGTCGCCGATGAGGCTTTCGAGTATCTTTGCGAGCGTGTCTGCGTCAAAGTTCTTGAACTGCTCGAGGAAGTCATTGTAGTCGCCGTTCAGCAGGCCCTTTATTATCTCCTTGAGCTGCTCGTTATCGAGCTTGCCGAGAATGTCTTCGATATCGATCTTGTCGCCGAGAAGGCTCTTGAGCGCCTCGATGAGAGCGTCGGTGTCCAGACCCTTGAGAAGATCCTCAATGTTCAGATCGCCGTCGCCGCTGCCGCCGAACAGACCCTTGAGAGCCTCAAGCAGCTTGTCCTTGTCGATGCTGCCGAAGAGATCCTCAAAATTCTTGTTCTCCAGAAGCTTGCCGAGCAGCTTCTCGAGCGCATCGTCGGGGATCAGATCCTTGAGCCCGTCGAGAGTGCCGTTTTTGAGATACTCCTCGAGCAGAGCCTTGAGCTGCTCCACGGGAATGTCGCCAAGAATGCCGTCAAGATCGCCGCTGCCGATGAAGCTCTTGAGAAGCTCCGAGAGGACATTCATGTCAATGCTGCCGTCTTCCTTATTGAGAAGGCCCTTGAGCATTTCCAGCAGTGCCTTGGCGTCATCGCTGCCGAGCTTGCCGAGCAGCTCATCGAGCACGCCGCTGTCAAGCTGCGGAAGCAGGTTCATCAGACCGTCAAGGTCATCGCTCTTAATAAGAGCCTTTACCTTTTCGATCAGGGTCTGTATATCGACCGTTTCGTCCACGGACATATCCGGGTCTACCTCGGACGAATTGTCGGCAATGGCGCATACGGGCAGCAGCGTAAGTACGAGTGCCAGGGCCATTACCAAGCTGATAATACGATTTTTCATATTAATCCTCCTTGCTCCTTTGACATTAAATCATGGTGTCAATATGTCAACAAACATTATACAGAAATATTACAGCACTTGCAATGCTATTCATACAAAAAGTAAAAAAACGGCGAATTGAACAGTTATGCATCAAGATAATTGTGCATTATTTGTACTGACTATTATACTGCCATCTGCCTGTCGCTTCCCGCCGAAATCCGGGCGGAACAATGAAGCAAAAAACTCAGGTCATCTGACCTGAGTTTTTTTGCATATTTCGCTTCCGAAGCGCACGGGGCGCTCTATACCGCGCAGGGCGTCGTCAAAGACCTCCTGCGGAAGATCGAGCACGCCCTCCCTGAACAGAAGAACGATGGTCGAGCCGCCGAAGCGGAAAAGACCCTTTTCCTCGCCGCGGTGAGTGACGCCGGCCTCGCGGTAATTTTCGATCTTGCCGACGAGGCAGGCGCCGACCTCAATCTGCACGACGGGGCCGAAATTTTCGGTGTACAGGACGCAGTATTCGCGCGTGTTCTGCATGAACACCGGCCTTTTGCGCACTACGATCGGCTGCACGGGATGATAGCGCCCCTTGATGTGCCGGTTGCGGCTTTTGAAGCCGTCGTCTATATAGCAGTAGCGGTGGTAATTTTCGACGCCGAGCCTGAGCACGAGGCAGGTGCCGTTCATGTAGTCTGCCGCTATCTGTGCGCCGCCGACGAGATCGTCGACGTTGTACCAGCTGCGCTTTATCGCAAACTCGGAGTCCGCGCTTATCCTGTAGGCCGACATATAGCCGTCGCAGGGGGAGATGAGCGTGTCCGGATCCATGTTCACGGGTCTTGCGCCGTCCTTGACCTGACGGGTGAAAAAGTCGTTGAAGCAGCGGTAATCCTGCTTTTTGTAGTCGCTCATGTCGAGCCTGTTTGCACGGATGAAATGCTCTATCCTGCGCGTGGAAAGGGGAGTGTCCATATATGCGCCGACGATCGCCGTGAGCACCGGGTTTGTCATGATGCGCCGCACCGGCAGGCCGAGATGCTTGCAGTAGCAGTAGCGCAGGCCGATCGTCATTTTCTTTGAAGTCATGCTTTATCACTGATCCTTCTTTTTATTAATACGCAGAGCATCAGAACTCCGCAGAAAAGTATCGTTGCGTAAAAGCTCACGCCGCGGCTCAAAAGCTCAAGACCCACAGGGTCGGGAACGAGCTGCTTAAAGCCGCTGAGCAGGATATAGTCGGCAACGCCGACCGCGCCGGGCACCGGTACGGCGTTCGAGCCGAGCACCGCGAGCGCCTGCACGGAAAACGCCCTGAAGGCGTCGACAGCTCTCCCGCCGACGGCGAGGAACACGCAGACCGAGGCCGAAATGACCGACAGCCGCTGTGCAAGATTGCACAGAAAAACCTTTAGCAGCAGCTTCGTCTCGCGCTTTAAAAGCGCGCCGCATTCCTTGTACTGCTTTATCATCGAAAGCAGCTTTTCGTACTGCTCGTCATAGCTTTTGTATATATGTATCCGGCACAGCAGGCGCAGACCCCAGCGGCAGAAGCCGAGGATAAGCTTTTCGTTGAAGATGCACAGCACAAACAGCACGATGAACGCTATCTGAACGATGATGCCGAAAACGATGAACAGCTTCGGCACGAGCGCCATGCGCAGGAATATGCCCGGATGTATCGCAAAGCACACAGCGCTTATGAGCAGTATCGCAACGGTGTACATGACAAGGTTCAGAAGCAGGGCAATGGCCGACACAGCAGCAGGAGTTCCGTACTTCATCATGAAGATGAGCGCTGCGGGCTGGCCGCCGGTAGCCGAGGGGGTTATGGCGGAGAAAAAGATATCCGTCGCCGAAAAGAGTATGCCCTTTCCGGCGGAAAAGCCGTGCCCCAGAAAGCGGCAGGTGCATTGCAGGCCGAGTCCCTCGAAATATATGAAGCCGAACGCACACACGGCGGCAAGGAGCATCCACGCGGGCTCCGCGTGCCTGAGAAAGGCTGCAAAGCGCCCCCACGAAAAGCCCTTCGAGCAGCCGGTGACGAGCCTGATCGTTATTGCCGATATTGCGGCAAGCAGAGCGATCCATATGATATTGTTTTTCAGAGTTCTTTTCATACGCCTCACAACTGTGTGAATTCGATTAGTACAGTTAGTATACACATTAGTATTATATTTGTCAATGCCTGCGCGTGAAGCTTTACGAAGCTTAACAATATATCCGTTGACAAATATGCTCAGCAGGTAATATAATTTTCCTACCTATGCACGAAAGAAGGATCTGCTTATGAAAAATGTTATCGAAATGTTCGGCTCCATGGTGTTTAACGACTGCGTCATGCAGGCGCGTCTGCCGAAGCAGGCCTACAAGCAGGTCCAGCGCTCGATAAGACTCGGTGAGCGGCTCGACGGAGAGACGGCCGAGGTGGTCGCAAACGCGATGAAGGACTGGGCGATCGAAAAGGGGGCCACGCACTTTACCCATTGGTTCCAGCCAATGACCGGCATCACCGCCGAAAAGCATGACAGCTTCATTTCCCCCAGCGGAAACGGCAGAATTATCATGGAGTTTTCCGGCAAGGAGCTCATCCAGGGCGAGCCGGACGCGTCGAGCTTCCCTACGGGCGGCCTGCGTGCAACCTTTGAGGCGCGCGGCTATACGGCGTGGGATCCGACCTCGTATGCGTTTATAAAGGAAAACGTCCTGTGCATACCGACGGCGTTCTGCTCCTACGGCGGCGAGGCTCTGGATAAGAAAACGCCTCTGCTGCGCTCGATGGAGGCGCTCAACCGTCAGGGACTGCGCGTGCTGCGCCTTTTCGGAAACGATGATGTGACCGCCGTAAAGACCACCGTCGGCCCCGAGCAGGAGTATTTTCTCATCGACAAAAGCGTTTACGAAAAGCGCAAGGATATAATGTACACAGGCCGTACCCTCTTCGGCGCTCAGCCGCCCAAGGGTCAGGAGCTCGACGACCACTATTACGGCACGATAAAGCCGCGCGTCGCGGCGTTTATGGAGGAGCTCGACGAGGAGCTGTGGAAGCTCGGCGTGCTCGCCAAAACGGAGCATAACGAGGTCGCACCCGCGCAGCATGAGCTCGCGCCGGTATATACGACTACAAACATCGCCGCCGATCACAATCAGATAACCATGGAGCTCATGCAGAAGCTCGCGCGCAAGTACGATATGGTGTGCCTGCTGCACGAAAAGCCCTTTGACGGTGTAAACGGCTCGGGCAAGCACAACAACTGGTCGATGACGACCGACACGGGCTTAAATCTTCTCGAGCCCGGCGAAACTCCGTATGAGAACGCGCAGTTCCTGCTTATGCTGTGCGCGGTCCTGCAGGCTGTGGACGATTATCAGGATATGCTGCGCATATCCGTTGCGAGTGCCGCAAACGACCACCGCCTCGGCGCTGCCGAAGCGCCACCGGCGATCATTTCGGTGTTCCTCGGCGAGGAGCTTGAGGAGATACTCGAGGCCATCGAGAACGATACGCCCTACGGCGGCAAGGAAAAGGAGCAGATAAAGGTCGGCGTCCACGTCCTGCCGAAGTTTGCCCGCGACGCAACCGACCGCAATCGCACCTCGCCCTTTGCCTTCACGGGCAATAAGTTCGAGTTCCGCATGCTCGGCTCGGCGGCGTCGATCTCCGGCGCGAACGTCGTTCTGAACACTGCCGTCGCGGAGTCGCTGCGCAAATACGCCGACATTCTGGAGAATGCCGATAACTTTGAAACGAGCCTGCACGAGCTTATACGCAGCGTCATAAAAAAGCACAAGCGCATCATATTCAACGGCAACGGCTACGGCGAGGAGTGGATCAGGGAGGCCGCCGCACGCGGACTTAAAAACTTCCGCACGACGGTCGACTGTGTGCCGTACTATCTCGATATTAAGAACGTCGATCTTTTCGCGCGGCACAGGGTGTATTCCGAGATAGAGCTTGCAGCGCGCTACAAGATGAAGCTCGACAACTACTGCAAGGTCATCCGCATCGAAGCGCAGACCATGCAGGAGATGGTCTGGCAGGATATACTGCCCGCCGCGAGCGCGTACTCAAAGCAGCTTGCCGACACGGCGCTTGCCAAGGCGCAGCTCGGCATCGACAACGGCTTTGAAAAGGAGCAGGCGGCGAAGATAAGCGGGCTGATAAGCGAAACGGTGAAGAACGTCAGGGAGCTTTCCGCCGCGGCGGAGAGCGCCGATACGTATTCTGATAACTATACGAGAGCGTCGGTGTTCCGCGATAAGGTGCTGCCGGCACAGGAGGCACTGAGACGGAGCGTTGACGGGCTTGAGGTCAATACGGCAAAGCAGTTCTGGCCGTACCCGACTTACGGCGATATACTGTTCAGCGTGCAGTAAAAAGGAGCGTCTGTTTTGGAACTCAGTAAGAAAACCGTAAAGCGTATACTGCTTATCATCACCTTCACGGTGGTCCTGATATGGGCGGTGTATAATCACAATATGCTGTTCGGCTACATCGGCCAGCTTTATTCGCTCGTTTCGCCCTTCGTCATCGGCCTGTGCATGGCATACGTCGTGAACGTTATCATGCGGCCTATAGAGCGGATGTGGATGAAGCTTCTCAGCAGATGCAGGGGCAACTGGGTAGAGAAGCTCAGACGCCCGATATGCCTGCTGCTGAGCATACTGCTCATAATCGGCATAATTTTTGCGGTCGTGTTCCTCATCATGCCGGAGCTGAGCAAATCGGTGTCCTCGCTTATCAGCATGATCCCGACCTATGTCAATGAAGTCGAAGGCTGGTGGGATAAGCTCTCGGACAGCCTGACCAAGTACGGTCTTGAGCTGCCGCAGCTTGACTTCAACCCCGATAAGCTCGTCGATTTCCTCAAGGACGGCGGCACGGCGGTCATAAACACGACCCTGTCGGCGACGACGTCGATCGTGGCAGCGGTCATAAATATCGTCCTCGCACTTGCGTTTTCCATCTATGTTCTCGCGCAGAAGGAAACGCTCAAGCGCCAGTCGAAAAAGGTGCTTTCAAAGCTCATGAAGCCCGAGAGCATGCAGAAGCTTCTCGACATGCTCGACCTTGTAAACCGCACGTTTACAAACTTCATAACGGGTCAGCTCACGGAGGCCGTCATAATAGGAGTACTGTGCTTTATCGGCATGTCGATCTTCGGTATGCCCTATGCACCGGCAATATCCGTCCTCGTCGGCTTCACGGCGCTCATCCCCGTGTTCGGCGCGTTTATCGGAACCGCGATCGGCGCCTTCCTTATCCTGCTGATCGAGCCGATCCAGGCGCTGTGGTTTGTCGTGTTCATCATCGTACTCCAGCAGTTTGAGGGCAACCTCATTTATCCCAAGGTGGTCGGCAAATCCGTCGGACTTCCGGGTATATGGGTGCTCGTCGCCGTGACCATCGGCGGCAATGCCATGGGCGTCGTCGGCATGCTCATAAGCGTGCCGCTGTGCTCGGTGCTGTATGTCATCGCGCGCAACGCCGTAAACGGCAAGCCGCTTGCCGGTGAGCGCTCCGATCCGAAATAAGGCGTAAAAAATATCCCGTCCGCGGTTGAATTGACCCCCAAAAGTTAGACAATATTTGAAGTAAAAATTGTTCAAGCAGCC
>CAVJKX010000030.1:0-14999 GCA_963650165.1 bacterium | reverse complement strand
TTTGTTGCACTTGCTTGACTTTCTGCCCTGTCACCGAAGGTGACTGATGAGGTGTAATTAAATCGCGGCGTTGGCCGCATACATTATGAAAAAAAGACAGTACAGATCGTAGTCTGCACTGTCTTTTTCACGTTTAATATTGGATTAAGTTCCCTACAGATAATTTGTGTTTGCCTGACGGCAAAGGATTCTATTACACCTCATCCGTCGGCTGTCGCCGACACCTTCCCCTCAAGCTCCGCAAGGGGAAGGCAGCGCAGAAGCGGAGCTTCTGCGAATGAATATTGAATAGTGAATAATTGCGGTGTGCGCAGAGCGCACAAATTTTCAGAGGCGCACGGGGGCACCTGCGGATACGGGTATCTCCGGAAGCCCGGTCCGATACCGCCGACAAAATAAGATTACTGCCGTGCAATGTCTTAAATATATATTCCATATCTATATATTATTACATTATAATAAATATATATTGCAATGCAGTGTAGGATTTGATATAATGTATTAGTTTCAAAAATGGGGTATTTTGCGGAAAAATGAGGTTGAGCATATGAGCGTTAATTCACTGAACGATATATGGCAGGCGGTGCTGGCCGTGCTGGGTCAGAACCTGACCGGAACGGCGATCTCGACCTGGTTTGAGGACTGCGAGCCGGTTGAGATAAACGGTTCTACCCTCGTTTTGAAGACGAGCTCCGACTTCAAGCGCGACATTATCGTTAATCGCTTTGCCGAGACCATAAAGCGCGCGATGAGCGATATTTTTTCCACCGAGTTCACCGTCAAGGTGCTCACCGAGGAGGAGCTGGGCGATTATGAGGAGCGCAGGGACGATAACGATCCCCTGCCAGAGATGGCCGGCTACACCTTTGACCGCTTTATCGTCGGAAACTCCAACATGTTTGCGCACAATGCCGCCGTTGCGGTCGCGCGAAACCCCGGCAGCGCGTACAATCCGCTGTTTATCTACGGCAACTCCGGCCTCGGCAAGACGCATCTGCTGCTGGCCATCGGGCAGTACATCCGCGAAAAGAACCGCGGCGCAAAGATCGCCTACGTCAAGGGCGACGAGTTCACAAACCAGCTGCTCAAGTCCATAAAAGAGGGCACGGGCGAGGAGTTCCGCATGAAGTACCGCAACGTGGATCTTTTCCTCGTCGACGATATCCAGTTTATTGCCGGCAAGCAGGCCACGCAGGAGGAATTTTTCCACACCTTCAACAACATTTACGAGGCCGGACACCAGATAGTCATCACCTCCGACCGGCCGCCCATCGAAATGAGCCTTCTTGACGACCGGCTCATGAGCCGCTTCCAGGGTGGGCTTATGGCCGATATCCAGCCGCCGGACATTGAAACGCGCATGGTCATTACCCGCGCAAAGGCCGCACAGCTCGGTCTCGTTCTGGAGGACGACGCCGTCGCGTACATCGCCGAGACCATAACCTCGAACGTGCGCCAGATAGAGGGCGTCATAAAGCGCCTGACAGCATACAGGGAGATACTCGACAGCAGGATCGACACCGCCGCCGTCAAGCGCGCGATAAAGGACGTCGTGCGCATCGGGACCTTCATTCCCTCGCCGCAGCTCATCATCCGCGAGAGCGCACGCTATTTCCAGCTCTCTGAGGAGGACCTCAGAGGTCAGAACCGCAGCAAGGGCACGGCCACGGCGCGTCAGATTTCCATGTACCTTATCCGCACGCTAACCAATCTCCCGCTCAAGGAGATCGGCGCGGAGTACGGCGACAGGAACCATTCCACCGTCCTGTCCTCCATCCGCAAGGTCGAGGAAATGATAAAGGAAGACCCCATGTATTCCGCCGCCGTCAGAGACATCACCTCCAACATCAACTCCCAATAATTCAGTGGCGCATTGACGCACCTACCTATACGCATATTGCGGTAGCCCGGTATCGAGACACTGGCAGAAATAAAAATGTTTCGCGTAACGCGAGTGCGGAAAAAGACCCGTTTGTGATGGTTTCCCGCGCGGCTGCCGGTCGGGCTGACGCAATAAATGTATCGGTACAGTGCAGCAACGCCTCTAAAAAACCGTGCGCAGAGCGCACACCGCAATTATTCACTATTCAATATTCAATCTTCATTCGCAGAAGCTCCGCTTCTGCGCTGGCTTCCCCTCAAGGGGAAGCCAGGGGTGCAGACGAAATTTATACAAAAATCAGCACAATCCCACGGGATGCGATATATATTTGTTTCCTCCATTGTTTCCGGTCGGGCTGATGCGAAAATCAGCACGATCCCACGGGAAGCGAGACATATTTATTTCCGCCGTTTTTTCCGGTCGGGATACCGCAATAAACGTATCCGTAGGTGCGTCAATGCGCCGCTAAAAAACCAACAATGGAATGTTGATTGTTTGTTATAAAGTGTTGAAAACCGGGCTCTCAAAAAACGGATGTTGAAAGCGGCAAAATTACGAACATTTTTTTCAACACGAAAATCGCAGTAGCATCAGGCATTTTTCCGACTTTTCCACAAAAATTTTTTCTACTGCTAAGACTACTGAATTTATAAGATATATTTTTATTGATAATCATTTTATTTTTCGTTTTTAACGGGAGGAGCGTTATGAAATTTTCATGTGAGAAGCACATACTTCAGTCCGCCGTCACGACCTGCTCGAGAGCGGCCGCGGCGAAGAGCCCGATCCCGACGCTCGAGGGCGTGCTGCTCGAAGCCGGCGAGAGGCTGAGAGTGACGGGCTATGACCTCAAGCGCGGCATATACACGACGGTCGAGGCCGACGTAGCCGAGCCCGGCAGCATAGTTCTGGACGCGAAGCTCTTCGGCGAGATGGTACGCAGAATGCCCGACGGCATGGTCACCGTCTCCTCCGATCCCGACAACGGCACGACCGTCAAGTGCGGCAAGACCGAGTTCAGCTTCAAGGGCATGGACAGCGGCGAGTACCCCGAGCTGCCGAGCGTTGACGGCATCAAGAGCTACAAGATAAAGCAGGGCACGCTCAAGAGCATGATAAACCAGACCATGTTCGCCATCAGCGATAACGACAGCCGTCCGGTGTACACCGGCTCACTGTTCGAGGTCGAGGCAGGAGTTCTTGCCATGGTCTCCGTCGACGGCTACCGCCTGGCCATCCGCCGCGAGGCGATCGAGGGCCCAGAGGAGCACAACGAGTTCATCGTGCCCGGCACGGCGCTTGCAGATATCGAGCGCATCAGCGCCGCAGACTCCGAGGAGGACGTCGGCATCTACGTCGGCGCAAACCATGTGTCCTTCACCGTCGGCAATACCGTAGTCATCAGCCGCCGGCTCGAGGGCGACTTCCTCAACTACCGCAAGGCCATGCCCGATACCTTCAAAATCCACATCAAGGTCGGCAGAAGCGAGCTTCTTAAGGTCGTTGACCGCGTCGCGCTGATCATCGACGAGAAGACCAAGAACCCCGTGCGCATGACCTTCAACGAGAATTTCATCGACTGCCTGTGCAATACTCCGCTCGGCAAGGCCGAGGACGTGTGCTTTGCCGAGGGCAGCGGCGATGGTCTGGAGATCGGCTTCAACGGCAGGTACCTCATGGACGCGCTCAAGGCCGCACCCGCGGACGAGCTCGACCTGTGCCTGAACAGCAACACCTCACCCTGCATCATCGTACCCTGCGACGGCAGCGATAAGTTCAAATACATGATCCTCCCCATACGCCTCCGCAGTTGATTTCAGAGTCGAATTTTCAGAGGCGAATTGACGCACCTACGGATACGTTTATTGCGTCAGCCCGGTATCGAAACTGCCGACGAAATAAAAACGTTTCGCGTCCCATTAGTGCGGAAAATGCTTTGTTTATTCCGTTGCCACGGTTTCCTGTGCAGCTGCCGGTCGGGATAACGCAAAAACTGTACCGGTACAATGTGAAAACGCCTCTGAAAAGCCTTTGAAAATCCGTGCGCTCTGCGCACACTGCAATTATTCATTATTCACTATTCATTTTTCATTCGCAGAAGCTCCGCTTCTGCGCTGCCTTCCCCTCAAGCTCCGCAAGGGGAAGGCAGGGCGGGAAACATTACTGCGCACCTACGGGACGCGAAACGTTCTTATTTCTGCCAATGCCTCGATACCGGGCACCGGCAATATGCGTATAGGTACAGCCTCAATGCGCCGCTGAAAAGAACCGGGTTCACGCAATAAACGTATAGGAGAAGCGTTAATTCGCTATTAAAAAATGGAGATACAGATAACAACGGAATTTATAAAGCTCGATGCGCTGCTGAAGTATGCGGCGCTGGTGGGCACCGGCGGCGAGGCGAAATACGTCATCGCCGAGGGTCTTGTCGAGGTAAACGGCGAAAAATGCACCATGCGCGGCAAAAAGCTGCACGAGGGCGACGTGGTTTCCTTTGCCGGCGAGACCGTCAAGATAGTAAAATGAAAATTGAGCGCATAGCCCTCAACGGCTTCCGCAATTACGATTTTGAGACCGCCGTGCTCTCGTCCGGCACGAACGTCATCTACGGCGAAAACGCGCAGGGCAAGACCAATCTTCTCGAGGCGGTGTATATGCTCGCGATGGGGCGCAGCTTCCGCACGCGCTTTGACCGCGAGCTCATCGGCTTCGGCTGCGACAGCGCGGAGATCCTCGCCGAGGTCGAGAGCCACGGACGCAGCCAGACCGTGCGCATACTTCTGCGCAGCGGCGTGAGAAAGCAGATCACCGTCAACGCCGTCAAAAAAACGGCGTCGGAGCTTGCCGAAACGCTCAACGTCGTGCTGTTCTGCCCGGACGACCTGAACCTCATCAAGGAGGGCGCGGCGGCGCGGCGGCGGCTGATGGACAACGCCATATGCCAGATCAGGCCGCGCTATGCCGAGTATCTTTCACAGTTCAACAAGTTCTATGAGAGCAAGACGCGCATTTTAAAGGATTGGCGCGACAAGCCATCGCTGCTGGACACGCTCGACGAGTTTTCCGACGGTATGTGCCGCGCCTCGGCTCAGCTTATCCGCTACCGCGCGTCGTTTGCCGCGCGCCTTGCCGAGGAGGCCGCGCCCATACACGGCGAGTTTTCCGGTGCGGGCGAAAGGCTGGGCATCGAGTATGCGACCGTGTCCTCGGTCAAAGACCCGACAGCCTCGGTAAAGGAGATATTCTACGACCTGTGCGACCATATGCAGGCGCATAAAAAGGCCGAGCTCGAGTCCGGCCAGTGCCTTTCCGGCGCGCACAAGGACGATCTTATAATCAGCATAAACGGCAGGCCTGCGCGCAGCTTTGCAAGCCAGGGCCAGACGCGCACGGCCGCCCTTTCCATAAAGCTCGCCGAGCGCGAGATATACCTTTCGGAGACCGGCGAGTATCCGATACTGCTGCTCGACGACGTGCTCTCGGAGCTCGACACCCGGCGTCAGGAGTTTGTCCTCAACCGCATCGGCGGCGGGCAGACGCTCATCACCTGCTGCGAGGACGAGGGCATTTCGCGCCGCACCGGCGGCACGGTGCTGCACGTCAGAAACGGGAGGATAGGCTGATGTATCTGCATCTGGGCGCGGGCGCCGTCGTCCGCACGGACAGTATCGTGGGCGTTTTCGACCTCGACAATACCAGCCAGTCGCAGCTTACGCGGCGCTTCCTCGCCGCAGCCGAAAAAAGCGGCAGCGTCGTCAACGTCGCGGAGGATATACCCAAAAGCTTCGTCGTCTGCCGCGACGGAAACAAAACCACCGTCTACCTCAGCCAGATGTCACCCCAGACCCTGTACAGGCGTATTTCGGAGGCGCATTGAGGCTGCACTTATACGGAAACTACGGGTGCCCGGTTCGAGACTTGGTGGAAACTACGGCGTTTCGTGCAACATCAGTGCGCAGTAATGTTGTGCACTCTTGCCTTCCCCTTTGAGGGGAAGGTGTCGGCGACAGCCGACGGATGAGGTGTTATCAAATCCTTTGCCGTCAGGCAAACTCAAATAAAACCTGCCAAGCGCCTGTATTGCAGCTTGCAGACACCTCTTCAGTCACCTTCGGTGACAGCTTCCCCTCAAGGGGAAGCCAAGGGTGCAGACCAAATTTATACAAAAATAAGCACATTCTAATGGGACGCGAAACGTATTTATTTCCGCCGTTTTTTCCGGTCGGGCTGACACAAAAACCGTATAGGCAGGAGCGTCAATGCGCCACTGAAAGAACGCGAGACATATTTGTTTTCTCCGGTGTCTCGATACCGTGCGCCCGCAATATGCGTATAGGTGCAGACCAAACGCGCCTCTGAAAAAGCGCGAAACGTTTTTGTTTTCTCCGGTGTCTCGATACCGGGCGCCCGCAATATACGTATAAGTACAAACTAAATGCGCCACTAAAAAATGCGCTATTAAAAAAAACATTGTACGGAAACGTACAAGTACGGCCCGAAAACAGGGTATATATGAAGAGACTTTTTTACTTCCAAAGCAAATTACATTGAAAGGCGATAGAAAATGTCGGATATTAACGAGAAGATCACACAGGAATACGACGCATCGAAGATCCAGGTGCTCGAGGGTCTGGAGGCGGTCAGGAAGCGTCCGGGCATGTACATCGGCTCGACATCGTCGTCGGGTCTGCACCACCTGGTGTATGAGATCGTCGACAACTCCATCGACGAGGCGCTGGCCGGCTACTGCGACCATATCGAGGTCGTGATCGAGCCCGGCGACGTCATATGCGTGCGCGATAACGGCCGCGGCATCCCCGTGGACATCCAGGAGCAGACCGGCAAGAGCGCGCTCGAGGTCGTATTCACCGTGCTGCACGCCGGCGGCAAGTTCGGCGGCGGAGGCTACAAGGTATCCGGCGGCCTGCACGGCGTCGGCGCATCGGTCGTAAACGCAATGAGCGAGTGGCTCGTCGTGCACGTCCACAAAAACGGCAAGATCTACGAGATGAAGTTCTCCCGCGGCAATATCACGCAGGAGATGAAGATCATCGGCGACACCGACCGTACAGGCACGACCGTCCGCTTCAAGCCCGATCCCGAGATGTTCGACGACACCGTGTATGATTACGACACCCTGCACACCCGCATGCGCGAGCAGGCGTTTTTAAACGGCGGCCTGTACATCTCCACCGAGGACAGGCGCGAGGGTAAGGAGCAGAAGGACGAGATGTGCTACGCCGGCGGCATCCGCGAGTTCGTTTCGTTCATAAACCAGAACAAGACCCCGCTGCACAACGAGGTCATCTACATGAAGGGCGAGAGGTCCGACTCCGAGGCCGAGATCGCGCTTCAGTATAACGACAGCTATAACGAGATCATCGTCTCGTTTGCAAATAACATCCACACGCCCGAGGGCGGCATGCACGAGACCGGCTTCCGCACGGCATTGACGCGCGTTCTCAACGCCTACGGCACCAAGGTCGGCATACTCAAAAACGACGACAAGCTCTCCGGCGAGGACTGCCGCGAGGGCATGACCGCAATCATCTCCGTCAAGCTCACCGAGCCGCAGTTCGAGGGTCAGACCAAGGCAAAGCTCGGCAACAGCGAGATGCGCACGCTCGTTGACGGCGTTGTGAGCGATAAGCTCGAGCAGTTTCTGGAGGAAAACCCCGCCGTCGGCAAGGCGATACTCGAAAAGGCAATGACCGCTTCGCGTGCGCGTGAGGCGGCGAGAAAGGCGCGCGAGTCCGTGCGCAGGAAAACGGGGCTCGAGTCCGGCCAGATGCCGGATAAGCTGCGCGACTGCAACGAGCGCGACGCGTCGCTGACTGAGCTGTACATCGTCGAGGGCGACTCGGCAGGCGGCTCTGCGACCCAGGGGCGCGACTCGCGCTTCCAGGCGATCCTGCCGCTGTGGGGCAAGATGCTCAACGTCGAGAAGGCGCGCGCGGACAAGGTCTACGGCAACGACAAGCTCGCGCCGGTCATCACCGCGCTGGGCGCCGGCATCGGCGACGAGTTCGACGTCAATAAGCTCAGATACCACAAGATAGTCATCATGGCCGATGCCGACGTTGACGGTGCGCATATCCGCACCCTGATGCTGACCTTCTTCTTCCGCTTCATGCGCCCGCTCATCGAGCAGGGCTATGTGTATTCCGCCGTGCCGCCGCTGTATAAGCTCACCCGCGGCAAGACCTCGCGCGTTGCCTTCTCAGACGAGGAGCGCGACCGCGTCTCGGCCGAGCTGCGCGGCGATAACCCGAACGCGAAGGTAGATATCTCGCGCTTCAAGGGCCTCGGCGAGATGGACCCGCACGAGCTGTGGGAGACCACCATGAACCCCGAAACGCGCACCCTGCGCCGCATCTGCCTCGAGGACGCGGTCAAGGCCGACGAGATATTCACCATCCTCATGGGCGAGCAGGTCGAGCCGCGCAAGGCCTTTATCGAGGAAAACGCCAAATATGCCGTAAATCTCGATTTTTAGAGGCGAATTTGCGCAGCTGCGGATACGGATATCTCCGGTGTCCCGACCGGAAACAATGGAGGAAACTACAGCGTTTCGCGTACCGTGGGTACGGAAAAAGATTTGTTTATCCGATCATTTAGGTTTTCTGCGCGGCTGCCGTTCGGGCTGACGCAATATATGTACAGGTGCAGATTCAATGCGCCGCTGAAAAAAGGAGAAGCGCTGATGCGCTATTGAAAAAATGGCTAGTAAGAATAAGGATTATAAACCTGAAGACATTGCATTTCCCGAGCAGCACATAGTTCAGTCCGAGCTGGTCGGCGAGATGAAAACAAGCTATATAGAGTACGCGATGAGCGTCATCATAGGCCGTGCTCTGCCCGACGTGCGCGACGGTCTAAAGCCCGTGCACCGCAGGATACTCTATGCCATGTACGAGGATAACCTCACGCATGACAAGGCCTTCCGCAAGTGCGCAACGGCGGTCGGCGACGTGCTGGGCAGATACCATCCGCACGGCGACGCGTCGGTTTACGATGCGCTGGTGCGTCTGGCGCAGGACTTCTCGATGCGCTATCCGCTCATCGAGGGCCACGGCAACTTCGGCTCGGTCGACGGCGATCCCCCCGCGGCCTACCGTTACACCGAGGCGCGCATGGCGCGCATGTCCGACGAGATGCTGCGCGATATCGAGAAGGACACGGTCGATTGGGACCCGAACTTCGACGAGACGAGAAAAGAGCCGCGCGTGCTGCCGTCGAGATTTCCGAACCTGCTGGTAAACGGCTCGTCGGGCATCGCCGTCGGCATGGCGACGAACATCCCGCCGCACAACCTCACCGAGGTCATAAACGCCTGCATCTGCGTTCTGGATAATCCCGAGGCCACGATGAACGAGCTTCTGCAGCACATCACGGGCCCCGACTTCCCGACCAAGGGCATCATAATGGGCCGCAGCGGCATCCGCCAGGCATATATGACCGGCCGCGGCAAGGTCATCATGCGCTCGCGCACGGAGTTTGAGGAGTTCGGCAAGGACAGGACGAGGATCATCGTCACCGAGCTTCCGTATCAGGTCAACAAGCGCCAGCTCATTGCGACGATCGCCGAGCAGGTGCGCGAAAAGCGCCTTGAGGGCATATCCGACCTGCGCGATGAGACCGACCGCAACGGCATGCGCATAGTCATCGAGCTCAAGCGCGACGCAAACCCGCAGGTCGTGCTCAACCGTCTGCTGACCCAGACCCAGATGCAGACGAGCTTTTCGATAAACATGCTGGCGCTGGTGAACAATCAGACCCAGCCGAAGATACTCAACCTGCGCCACATCATCGACGAGTACCTCACGTTCCAGGAGGAGCTCATCGTGCGCAGGACGAAATACGACCTCAAAAAGGCCGAGGAGCGCGCCCACCTGCTGGAGGGTCTGCTCATCGCGCAGGACAACATCGACGAGGTCATCCACATCATCCGCAACAGCTACGACAACGCAAAGCAGAACCTCATGGAGCGCTTCGGCCTGTCGGACGTGCAGGCGCAGGCGATACTGGATATGCGCCTGAAATCGCTTCAGGGTCTCGACCGCGAGAAGCTGGAGAACGAGTACCGCGAGCTCGAGGAGCGCATAGCCTATTACAAGGAGCTGCTGGCCGACCCCGAGAAGATAAAGGGCGTGCTGAAAACGGAGCTCACCGAGATCCGCGACAAGTACGGCGACGAGCGCAAGACCGAGATACAGGACGTCGAGGACGAGATAGATATCGAGGACCTCATCGAGGAGGAGGACTGCGTCTATACCCTCACCCACAACGGCTATATAAAGCGCCTGCCCACGGCCGAGTACCGCGCCCAGGGCCGCGGCGGCAAGGGCGTCAAGGCCATGGCAACGCGCGAGGAGGACTATGTCGAAACGGTGTTCACCGCCTCGACGCACGACAGCATACTGTTCTTCACAAACCTCGGCAAGGTCTATGTCCGCAAGGGCTACCGCATCCCCGAGGCGGGAAGATCCGCCAGAGGCCAGAACATCATCAATATAATCCCCACCGACCCCGGCGAAAAGGTCAGCGCGATGATAGCCGGACGCGGAATAAGCGAGGATAACTACCTCGTGTTCGTCACGCGCGACGGCACGGTCAAGCGCACGGCGCAGTCGGCGTTCAAGAACATCCGCTCCAACGGCATCCGCGCCCTGTCGCTGGACGAGGGCGACGAGCTCATAAGCGTTTTGCAGACCTCCGGCGAGGATAAGATCCTGCTCGCAACGCACGACGGCATGGCCATCTGCTTTAACGAGAGCGACGCGCGCGCAATGGGACGCGATGCTGTCGGCGTGCGCGGCATACGTCTGCGCGAGGGCGACTTCGTCGTCGGCGCGGGCATCGCGGCCGAGGGCTCGGCGATACTGTCCATAACCGAAAACGGTTACGGTAAGCGCACCGACGTGAGCGAATACAGCGTCCAGAACCGCGGCGGTATGGGCCTTAAAAACTACAACATCACCGATAAGACAGGCCCCATTGCGGACGTGGTCATCGTCCGCGGCGACGAGGATCTGCTGGTCATCTCCGACGACGGCACGATCATCCGCATGGACGTCGGCAGCATAAATCTCCTCTCGCGCAGCACCCAGGGCGTGCGCGTCATGCGCCTTTCCGGCGACGCGAAGGTCATATCCATCGCGCCCGCAGATAAGGAGGAGACCGAGGAAGCCCCCGCCGAGCAGGCCGCGCAGGAAACCGAGAATAACGAGTGAACTCAATATTGAGTCGGCTTACGCCGAGGATATAATTCCACCTCTTCAGTCGGCTTTGCCGACAGCTTCCCCTCCGAGGGGAAGCCAAGGGCGGGAAACATTACTCCGCACTAATGGGGCGCGAAACGCTGTAGTTTCCTCCATTGTTTCGATACCGTGCACCCGCAATAAGCGTATCCGTAGGTGCGTCAATGCGCTACTGAAAAAGCGAGGATGAAAAAATGAACGACAACAGGAAAAAGGATCAGAAGCCGGAGGCCGGGATCGCAAAGCTTGTCATCTTCGGCATCGTGGCGCTCATCATGTTCATTGATGCCGTCGGCTTCGACGGCGGCAGCGCGTTTTTCGTCGTTCTGATGATCGGCGCAGCCGTGCTGGCGGCCTTTGCGGTAAAAAAGCAGCAGGCCGAGGCGAAAAAGAACGATGCGCAGGAGCGGTCCGAGCCCGTTAAGCGCGAGTTTAAGCCGCAGCACTTTGACATGTCGAAATTTGTCGGAAAGCGCGCCGAGAGCGAGAGCCTGAGCAAGCGTCTGACCGAGAAAATGCGCGACGATCTCAGCCGCTGCGGCGACGACCACGAGGACGTCACGCCCGCTTACCGCGGCACGGATGCGGAAAAGCGCGCATACCAGCTCAGGGAGATGCTGCGCAACGGCATCATCGAAAAGGACGAATACAATATCCTCATGCGAAAGTTTGGGATCAAATGATGAAAACTGTTACCATATACACGGACGGAGCGTGCTCCGGCAACCCGGGACCGGGCGGCTGGGGCGCGATTTTGTGCTATAACGGCGCAAAAAAGGAGCTCTCGGGCGGCGAGAAAATGACGACGAACAACCGCATGGAGCTCACGGGCGTGATCTCGGCGCTGAAGGCGCTCAAGGAGCCATGTGTCGTGGAGCTGTACTCGGACTCGAAGTACGTCATCGACGCGCTCAGCAAGGGCTGGGCCGTTTCGTGGCGGCGCAACGGCTGGAAAAAGGCCGACAAGAAGCCCGCGCTCAACCCCGACCTCTGGGCGGAGCTGCTGGAGCTGTGCGAAAAGCACGAGCTGCACTGCCACTGGGTCAAGGGTCACGCCGAGAACGAGTTCAACAACCGCTGCGACGAGCTCGCCGTCGCCGCTTCTTTGGCTTCGCGTTAGGGCTGCGGCAAAAACCGTATCGGTACGATGCCGCAGCGCCTCTGAAAAGCCTTCCCCTTGCGGAGCTTGAGGGGAAGGTGTCACCGAAGGTGACGGATGAGGTGTTATTAAATTGCGGCGATAGCCGCCTACATTGGAAAAGCAGGGACAGGCAAGATAATTTTCTGCGCGGGCTGGAGGCAGCTTCAGTCGGGCACAAATAACCGCATCTTACTTGATCTTAATGCAAATTGCCCGCCACGGCGAGTGGCCAAGATAAGCTTCCTAAGATAATATTGTGTTTGCCTGACGGCAAAGGATTTGATAACACCTCATCCGGCTCGCTTACGCGACCCACCTTCCCCTCAGGCTCCGCAAGGGGAAGGCAGCGCAGAAGCTCCGCTTCTGCGAATGAAGATTGAATAGTGAATAATGAATAATTGCGGCGTCCCGACCGGCAGCCGCGCAGGAAACCGAAATAATTGGATAAATAAAATTTTTTCCGCACTCGCGTTACGCGGCAGTGGTCTTATTTTGTTGGCAGTATCGAACCGGGTTCACGCAAAAAACGTATAAGTACGACCTAAATGCGCCTCTGAAAAAAGGTGGGTCGCGCAAGCGAGCCGGAAGAGGTGTAAACTTATCAAAGCTGCCATGCACCTGTATTGCAGCTTGCAGACACCTCTTCAGTCACCTTCGGTGACAGCTTCCCCTCAAGGGGAAGCCAAGGGTGCAGACGAAATTTACATAAAAATCAGCACATTCTAATGGGGCGCGAAACGTATTTATTTCCGCCGTTTTTTCCGGTCGGGCTGCGGCAATATGCGTATCCGTAGGTGCGTCAGTGCGCCACTGAAAAGAAAGGTACAAGATGAAATTTGAAAACAAAAGTCCGTTTCAGATATTCATGGAATATATAAAGGGCGAGAAGAAGCTGTTTATGATCGACACGGTGTGTGCGGTGCTGGTGGCGGCGATCGACCTTGCGTTTCCGTATGTGTCGAAGAGCAGCATGCAGACCTATCTGCCGCAGAGCATGTACAGGACCTTTTTCGCGGTCATGGCGATACTGGCGGCGGCGTATGTGCTCAAGGCGGCGCTGTACTATGTCATAACGGTGCTCGGCCACCGCATGGGCGTCAATATCGAGTCGCGCATGCGCGAGGATCTGTACACCCATATGCAGGAGCTGTCCTTCGGCTTTTACGACCGCAACCGCACCGGCACGCTCATGAGCAGGCTCACGGGCGACCTGTTCGAGATAACCGAGCTTGCCCACCACGGCCCGGAGAACATCATCATCTGCGCCCTGACGATCGTCGGCGCGATGGCGATCATGTTCACGATCAACTGGCAGCTCACGCTCGTGCTGGCGGTGCTGCTGCCGCTGTGCCTGTGGTTCACGCTCAAATGCCGCGTGCGGATGAAGACCGCGAACATGGAGGTCAAGCGCAAGATGGGCGTTATCTACTCCGCGCTCGAAAACGGCGTCTCCGGCGTGCGCACGGCCAAGGCCTTTGCAAACGAGGAGCTCGAAAAGGAGAAGTTCGACGCGGCAAACGAGCTCTACCGCGGCGCGAAAAAGGACTATTACAAGGCCATGGGCGCATTCATGAGCGGCATGGAGTTCACGACCGGCATCATGCCCGTCGCGGTGATCGCGGTCGGCGGCCTGATGATAATGCAGGGCAGCCTCAACTATATTGACCTCATCACCTTCACGCTGTACGTCTCGACCTTCATAAACCCCGTGCGCAAGCTCGCGCAGTTTGCCGAGATCTACATGCAGGGCACTGCCGGCTTCGAGCGCTTTATCGAGATCATGCGCACCGAGCCCGAGATAAAGGACGCGCCCGACGCCGTCGATATCGGCAGGGTCAGGGGCGAGATCGCGCTCAACGACGTGAGCTTTACCTACGACAGCGCCGAGGTGCTGCACCATGTAACTTTGCGCGCGGAGCCCGGCAGGACCCTCGCGCTCATCGGCCCCTCCGGCGGCGGCAAGACCACCGTCAGCCAGCTCATCATGCGCTTTTACGACGTGTCCGGCGGCAGCGTCACCGTTGACGGGACAGACGTGCGCAGCGTTACTCAGGCCTCGCTGCGGCGCAATATCGGCATCATCCAGCAGGACGTTTACATGTTCGCCGGCACCGTGCGCGAGAATATACGCTACGGCCGCCCGGATGCGACCGACGAGGAGATCGAGCAGGCCGCGCGCCTTGCCGAGCTGCACGACGAGATCATGCAGATGCCCGACGGCTACGACAGCTACATCGGCGAGCGCGGCGTGATGCTCTCGGGCGGGCAGAAGCAGCGCATATCCATCGCGCGCGTGTTTCTCAAAAACCCGCCTGTGCTCATCCTCGACGAGGCCACCAGCGCCCTCGACACCGTGACCGAGCGGCGCATCCAGGCATCGCTCGACCGCCTCTGCGTCGGCCGCACCAGCATCGTCATCGCCCACCGCCTGTCCACCATCCGCAATGCCGACCTCATCGCCGTCATCGAGCACGGCCGCGTCGCCGAGCAGGGCACCCACGATGAGCTCATAGCCCTCGGCGGCATCTACGCTCGTCTTTCAGAGGCGTATTTTTAGAGGCGCATTGAGGCAGTCACGGATACGCATATTGCGTCAGCCCGACCGGAAAAAATGGAGGAAATAAATACGTTTCGCATCCCGTGAGTGCGCAGTAATGTTTCCCACCCTTGGCTTCCCCTTCGAGGGGAAGCTGTCACCGAAGGTGACTGAAGAGGT
>CAVJKX010000029.1:0-16241 GCA_963650165.1 bacterium | reverse complement strand
TGAAGCGCAAGCTTCACAAAAAATGTGGCGTTTTTGAAGCGTGCAAAAAAGTCACGAACTTTTTTGACACGCTGAAGCCTCCCGACTCTTCGAGTCGGGAGGCTTGATGCTGGTTACATTGCTACGGGGATCTTGAGGATGAACTTGTTGCAGTAGCGCGAGAGCATGGCCGCTATCTGTGCGCGCGTAGCCGTGCCCTGCGGGCTGAGCGTGGTTGCGCTCGTGCCGTTTATGACGCCCGAGCCGATGCCCCACTGGAAGGCCTGGGTCATCCCCTTGGATATCTTCAGAACGTCGGAGTAGCCGAGGATGTTCGCAGTATCGTACTGGGAAACGTCGTCGCCAGCGTAGTTCTTCGAATAGCGGAAGATCATTGTTATAAGCTGCTCTCGGGTGATCTGTCCGTTGGGGCCGAACCGGGTATCCGAATAGCCGTATATTATGCCGTTTGCAACGCCCCAGCGCACCGCCTCATAGCAGAAGCTGTCACTCGCAACGTCGTTAAACTGACAGCCGCTGCCGGGAACGATCGGCGAGCCCGACAGGCGCCACAGCGTCGTTATAAACTGCGATCTCTTAGTCGGGCTGTCCGGCGAGAAGGTCGTTACGGTCGTTCCGTTCATAAGACCCATGGTGTACACAAAGCGGATGTTGTTATAGCACCAGTCGCTTGACTTTACATCCGTGAAGTGGTTTACATAACTGCTGTAATCACTGTTGTTCTGCTTTGCAAACAGTGCTGTTATGGTATGATCCTCGCCGATGCTTACAAACTGATATGCGCTGTTATCGTCGAGCGTTACGCTCTTGCCGTCAACGAGCACATTCTTGATGTAGTAGCCTGAGGAGGCCTCCACCGTGAAGGTGAGCGCCTCGCCGCGCGCCGCGTTCATCGTCTTGGGACTTATCGTGCCGCCCGTGGACTGAATGACATTGATCGTGAAATCATAAGTGAGCTCGCCGTCGTCGTAGCTGTCGTCGCCGGGATACGGGTCCACCCTCTCGCCTATCGCCCAGCTTGCGGTGAAGGTCGTTGCGGTCGTTACCTCCACCTTGCTTCCCGCGGCGTAGAGCTCGTCGTTTGCCGTCCAGCCGCGCAGGTGATATCCCTTGTAGTAGACGAAGGGCAGGCTGACCGTTCCGCTCTTGTCCTCAAGCACGCCGACCATGCGGCTGCCCTTGTTGGGGTCAAGCGTTGCGTTTCCGATCTTTATCGTGCCGTAGTCGTATATCTCCGCGCCGCCGGTCGTCCTGATGCGGGCGTTTTTCTCGACATTGAGCGTCGCGCGCGACTGGATCGTCAGCTTGCTGCCGCCGGGTATCTTGTGCGGATTGCCGGACTCGAGCGCCGCGTTTACGATAAATTCGCCGCTGTAGAAGGTCAGATCATAGGCCGTGGGATCGTCGGTCCTGACGGTCTGGATCGTAAGGCTTTCCTTTGAATAGAAGGCGCTGTTGCACGAATCGTCGGCCTTGGAGTGCGAATAGATGAACTTATCGCCGCTCAGATTTATAAGGCCGCCGCTTTTTATTACGAAGGTGCCGAGGAGGCGGTTCATGCTGTTGACGGAGACGTTCGACATTATGATGAGCGTGTAATCGGCCGTGTTGAGCGTTACGTCGTCGTCAATGCTGATATCCTCGCGGTTTTTCAGCTGCGCATTTATCAGCAGCGTTACCTCGCCGCCGCCGGAGGCCGCGTTTGCGTCCTTCAGAGCGCTGAGGACGGAGTAGTATTTCTTATCGTTGAATATCGCCTGATACTGCTTGTAGTCATGGTCGCCCTTGGTGTCGGACGCGGAGATGAGCACCGGGAAGCCGGTGACGCCCTGGAGGTAATACTCCTCCGAGTCGCCTATGCTCCAGTAGCAGTAGTTTGTTTCGGGATGAGCGTCAACGTAGAGCTTGAGTGCGCTCGACGCGTTCTTGGTGCGCGTACCCTCGACGGTAACATAGTCTGCGAGGATGCACACGGCGCCCGTTCCGTTAAAGCTCTGCACGGTGGGATATGCAACGCTGTAGTCGCCGTCCGTGGGATAACCCTGCTGGCAGGAGCCGTAGAGGAAGTAGCAGTATTTAAGCTGCGTTCCGACGGGTGCGCCCGCTATCGCGCCGTAGGTCGTCGCGCCGTTTACCGCGCCGTAGCTCGTGCAGTTTATGACGCTGCCCATGTTGCCGCCGCCGATGATGCCGCCGGAGTTTGCCGCGCCCGCGACCGAGCAGCTCGACCAGCAGTTTGCTATCGTGCCGAAGTTGAAGTCGGCACAGATGGCTGCCGTGTTTTTGCCCTTGGAGGTGACGGCGCCGCTTATTCCGAGGTTCTTAACGACCGCATTTGTGCCGGTCACATGGCCGAAGAAGCCCTGATCGTCGGCATTGCTGCTTATGTACAGATATTTGAGCGTGTAGCCCTGACCGTCGAATATGCCCCTGAAGGGCTCGCTCGCTGTGCCCACAGGCGTCCACGATGAGCCGCTCGCCGCGGAATACTGGACGGACATGTCGATATCATGCGTCATGAAGAAGATGATGTCGCTTGTCTTGTAGCCCTCGTTTACATACTTTCTGAACGCGACGAGGTCCTCCAGATTGCTTATGCTGTAGCAGCCGCCCTTCACGCCGTCGGAGCGTGTGCTGTACAGTGCGCGCATGGTGTTTGTCGCCTCATAGTCGCCGCAGTAGCCGTCGTCGCCGCCGGTGCCGCTCTGCTTGGGATTGACGAGCACCGGGAAGTAGCCGTTGGCGCCGGGTATCTCGTTTACGGACGAGGCCGTGTGCCACGAGCAGTACAGCTCGTTATTCTGCATATACACCCATGCGTTGAGAGCCTCGAGCATATCGTCGCCGGTGTAGCTGTCGACGGTGATGGCCTTCTGGAGCGTGCACTTCTGCGTACCGTCGGTATCGTATTTGAAGTACATGCAGTCGTTAAAGACGCTTTTGCTGTCGGCCTGGTTATAAAATGCGTCGATAAGGCCGTAGAGATAGTAGCAGTTATTGAAGGTCGAGCCGTTGGATCTTCCGACGAAGCCGGACTTCTCGCCCTCGTCGCTGGTGGTGTAAAGCGGGCCGTATGCGCCGCAGTTGGATATGGTCGAGTTGTGCGCGTAGCCGACGATGCTGCCGACCTCGGTGGAGGCCTGGATTATGACCGACGACCAGCAGTTTTCGATGGTGCATTCGTTTGCGCGGCCTACTATGCCGCCGACCTCATCGTCGCCGAGTATCTCGCCGGCAACGCCGAGGTTTCTTATCGTGCTGCCCCAGCACTGGCCGAAGAGACCGGCCATATCGATAAAGTCGGAGACTATGTACAGGCCCGTTACCGTGTAGCCGCAGCCGTCGAAGTTGCCGCGGAAGTAGGTTATGGTAGATATGCCCTGATGGTTATTGAGCGTCGTTCCGATAGGCACCCAGCCCGCACCCTCGGTGTCGATACCCTGAGTGGTTATATTGATGTTGTCCGTCAGATAGAAGTTTGCGCCCTTTGTCGCATAGCCCTCCTGAACGTACTTTGAAAGCAGTCCCATCTCGTCGGCGGTGGATATGCTGTAGTTGCCGCCGGAGAGAGCGTCGGTCTTGCTGTTGTACAGCTCCGTCATGGTGGCCGTGCACTTATAGATAACGTTATACGGGTTATCGGTGCGGTCCTCGGTTTCCTCCGTGGTCTCGCTTATATACTCGAGTGTCGAGGAGTCGTTAAAGTATATATGCGCCGGGAAGCTGCCGCGCAGGCGTGCAACGCTTTCGGCCGAGATATCCTGCTTCCAGTGGCGCATGTTCTGCCCGCTGCCGAGGGTATCGACCCAGTAGTTGAGGGCATTGAGCACCTTGAGCGTTTTCTGGCCGCTTATGTTGATGCTTCTCGTGAGATTATACTGGCCGTTTGTTACCTTGAAAGAGACGTTTATGCCGTATGTTCCGGCGCTCGGTGTGCCGGAAGCAGCGGAGTTATCGTCGCTGTAATAGCAGTACTGAACGGTACTGTTGACCGTCGATTCGCCGGCAATGGCGCCGTATTTGTGATTATCCGTCGCCGTACCGTAGACAGCGCAGTTATAGATCTTCGCGTTGTCCATATAGCCCGCGATGCCGCCTGCGGCCTTGTCGCCGTTGACGTCAAGGCTCGTCCAGCAGTTTTCGACCGTGCCCGCACGAAGGAAGCCGACGATGCCGCCCGCATAGGCGTTTGCGGTAATGCCGCCGCCGACGCCGACGTTTTTGATGACCGCCTTGCTGCTGTTCACATAGCCGAACAGACCTGCGGGATCGTTGCTCTTATTTATTATCAGCTCGTTTATGACAAAGCCCTGACCGTCGAAAACGCCCTTGAAGCTGTTTTCCTCGCTGCTGCCTATGGGCACCCAGCTCTCGCCCTTGTAGAACGAACCGTTCACGACGACGCTGAGGTCGGCCGTAAGGAAGAAGGTCGCGCCCTCCGTATTGTGTCCGCCGTTTACGAAGCTTGCGAGCATTTCGAGCTCTTCGACGTCGCTTATGCTGTAGCATATGCCGGACTGCGCATCGGTGCCGGATTCATAGAGCGTTGACATGGTAACGCTGTTTGTATACACCGGCGTTTCCGAAACATAGCCGGGGTAAGCGACCATGGGGTACTTGCCGCCGAGGCGCTCAACGCTTGCATCATCGGTGCTGAACACCCATTTGCGCAGCTTCGCGCCGCCGTCTGCCGATACCCATGCGTTCAGAAGCGCAAGAAGATCGTCGCTCGTAACATTGCCGACGGTCTTTTTCGCCTCGGTCGGGCACACGGTGGGGCTCGATGCAAAGCGCATCGTGTCCACACTGCTGAACGTGTCGGACTTGCCGACGTTCTTGTCGGCGCTGTAGTAGGTATAGTATGCGCAGCTTATCTCCGTGCGGCTGATCTGGCCGGCAATGGCGCCGACGTTGCCGCTGCCTGCTACGGTGCCGTAGTTCGTGCAGTTTATGATCTTGCCGCCGCTGACGATGGCCGCAATGCCGCCGTTATTGCCGGTGCCGTTTACGTTTACCGCGCTCCAGCAGTTGACGACCTTGCCCGACAGTGTCGATGCGACGCCCGCCGCGTCCGCGCCGTTTGAAACGCCGTTTACGCCGAGGTTCATGATGACCGCGTTAGAGCCGGCGTTCTTGAACAGATATGTTATAAGCCCCACAACGGCATAGCCGCAGCCGTCGAGCGTACCCTCAAAGGCGTACCTGGACGTGCCTATGCCGTTCCATGTGTTGCGGCGCATATCCACGTCGGCCTTCAGATAGAAGGTGACTCCCTTGGTGTTCCTGCCCGCTGCGACATAGTCGGCAAGGGCTATGATATCGTCGTTATTGACGATGCGGTAGTTCTCGCCCGCCGCTGCATCGGTGCTGCCCTTCAAAAGCTGCTCGACCGAGCCCGTGCATTCGTAGCCGCTGCTGTCGGCCGCCGAGGCCTCCGGTGCAAAGCAGAACATTCCCAGCACCATGGTAAGGCACAGGAACATGCTCAGCACTCTTTCAAAGCTTTTTTTCATGCTTTTGTCCTCCTTGAGGATATGATCCGGTATTTTGCGTAAAATGTCACATGATGATCCATATTTACATTACCCCACAATTATTATAAATTAATTAAAGAGCATTGACAATAGATTTTTTTACAAATAAAATAGCTCCATACGGATAAATACGGGAGAGATGACCATATGAGAACGCTTGTTGTCGAAGACGAAAAGCACCTTAACAGAATGATATCCGAGGCGATACTCGACGAGGGCTACAGTGTGGACTCCTGCTTTAACGGGCTGGAGGCTCTGGAGCTGTGCGAATGCGCCGAATACGACGTTATAGTGCTCGATATAATGATGCCCAAAATGGACGGCTTTGAATTTGTCCGAAGGATACGCAAGAACGGCTGCAAAACTCCGGTCGTGTACCTCACCTCGCGCGACAGCGTGTCGGACAAGGTGCGCGGACTCGAGTCGGGCGGCGATTACTACATGGTAAAGCCCTTCGACTTCCGTGAGCTTATCGCGGTCATCCACGTCATGGCACGCAAAAGCGGAGACAATCACTCGAACGTGTACGAGCTTGCCGACCTCAGGGTCGATATCTCCGCAAAGCAGGTAACCCGCGGCGGCAGGATCATTGACCTCACGGCAAAGGAATATGCCCTGCTCGAGTTTATGATCCGCAACAAGGGCATGGTGCTCTCGCGCGAGCAGATCGAAAACAATCTGTGGAACTATAAATACGAGGGCGGCTCGAACGTCGTGAACGTCTACATCGGCTATCTGCGCAGGAAGATCGACGAGGGCTTTGCGAAAAAGCTCATACACACCGTCTGGGGCATCGGCTGGGTGCTCAGGGAGGACTGAGGATGTCCGCAAAGCTCAGACTGACGGTCTGGATAGCCGTCATGATGCTGCTTCTGTCGATCGTGATGTTCGTATTCATACTCTGGGTCGATCAGGAGGGCTTCGTGGACGACTCGCCCGAGCGCCTTATAGAAACCGTCACAAATAACGAGCGCAAGTTTGAAACAGAGCGCAGCGAGATCGCGTGGGACGAGGTGGATTTCTACATTCGCGGCGTTTACTGCGCATTCTACGACGAAAACGGAGAGCTACTGCGCGGCGTGACGGTCGACGGGCTGAATCCCTCGGACATTCCCTTCAACGAGTACGAGATGCAGACGGTCACCCTTGACGGCGACGAATTTTACATCTACGACGCCGAGCTCGAGACCTACGACGGCCAGACCGTCCGGATACGCGGCATCGTTGCTGAAAACGACGATTCCGGAACGGCGCACACGGTGATGGTAATGACGCTCACCCTGCTGCCGCTCATGCTCGTGATCAGCATAATCGGCGGCTGGATCATTGCAAAGCGCGCCTTTGATCCCGTCGAAAAGATAACCCAGACCGCAAACTCCATCAGCGACGGCAGCGACCTTACGCAGCGCATCGCTCTGCGCAAAGGCCCATCGGAGCTCATCGCGCTGTCAAATACCTTTGACGGCATGTTCGACAGGCTCGAGCGCTCGTTTTCGGCCGAAAAGCAGTTCACCTCCGACGCCTCGCACGAGCTGCGCACGCCGATAACCGTCATAAAGGCAAGCTGCGACCGCGCAAAGCGCAAGGATTCAACGCGCGAGGAATTCCTCGAAACGCTCGAAGTCATAGACGAGCAGGCCGACAATATGTCCTCGCTGGTCAATCATCTGCTGAGCCTGACGCGCCTCCAGCAGGGCACGGAGCGCTACCCGCTCGACACGGGCGACCTGTCCGAGCTCGTGCGCGAGGTCTGCGAGGACTATATTCCTGAGGACAGGCGCGGCATAAGCCTGCACACGGATATTTCCGAGGGCATAAACGCACGCTTCAACGCGCAGCTTTTCGCAAGCCTTGTTCAGAACCTGCTTCAGAACGCTTACCGCTACGGTGTTGAGGGCGGGAACATTTGGCTCACACTGCACAGCACCGACGGCAAAGCCTGCCTGACCGTGCGCGACGACGGCATCGGCATGACGGCCGAGGAGCAGGAAAAGGCGTGGCAGCGCTTCTGGCAGGCCGACGCCTCGCGCAGTGAAAATTCCGGCAGCGGACTCGGGCTGCCGCTGGTAAAGGAGATATGCGAGCTGCACGGCGGCTCCGTGAGCGTCAGCTCCTCCCCCGGCTCCGGCAGCGTCTTCAAAGTCGTGATATGATAAAATGTGGTACAGAAAAAGCTCCGGAAGCACGGCTTCCGGAGCTTTTTCGTATGTGGTGGAGAATAGCAGACTCGAACTGCTGACCTCTCGCGTGTGAGGCGAGCGCTCTAACCGGCTGAGCTAATTCTCCGCAGCTTTTGTATTATAGCATGGCACATCGAATAATTCAAGGAAAAATTTACGCCGCAGCGCAAAAAGGCACTGCGGCGCTCACCATCTCATCTTATCGGCTCAGTCGAACTTCGGCTGGGACTCGTAATCGGTATACTGACGGTCAAACTTTTTCTCCTCGGGCAGAAGATCGAGGCCGATGGTGCCGCCGGGGTTCATGTTGTACTTCGGGTCAAAGTAGTTTTTGAGCACCTTGAACACGCCGTACTCCTTCTCGCCGATGTAGCCCTCGAGCCAGGGTGCGAACATCTTGCCGATGCCGTGGTGATGGCTTATCGACGCGCCGGAGCGCTGGATGGCGTCGAGTATGGTGGCGTGGTAGGCCTTGAACGCCTTCTCGTCCTGCATTTTGGTCAGGAAAATGAAGTACAGGTTCGCGCCCTGCGGATAGCAGTGCGACATGTGGGTCGTGACTACGGTGTTGGGCAGCGCGTGGCAGACCTTGCGCACGTCGAGGTGCACCTGCTCCATGTTAGACCAGTTGACGGTGCACTCAAGGGTGTCGGTAGTGATGCCGAAGTCCATGAGCGTATCGCGCAGGTAGGGATCGTTGAAGCGCCCCTTCTCCCAGCTCTTTGTGACGTAGCCGGTCAGGGGCAGGCCGCCGTGCTGACGGGCGATCTTTGCGATGTTTTTCGCAACGTTTTTGGAGTAGCCCTTCTCGCCGTCGGTAAAGCCGAGGAAAAGGCAGCGCTCCATATCCTTATATCCGAGCTTGTCGAGCAGCGGATACAGCGGCGTATCATCGACGTTATAGAGCCTGAGCATCATGCTCGTCTCCTCCTGGTCGGACAGGCGGAACACGGAGGAATAGCCGCACTCGTGCTGCATCATCTCGCGGGCGGCCTTCATCGCCTCGTCCCAGGTCTTGAAGATGTACGAAAATCTTTTCCTGTTTTCCGGCATCCAGCGGAAGATCTTCAGCGTTACCTCGGTCAGGACGCCGAAGGTGCCCTCCGAGCCCATCATGATCTGATTGAGATCCGGGCCGCAGGCCTCGCGCGGATAGTGGCTGGTTTTTATCGTTCCGATGGGGGTCGCGTACTTCTGGCTGAGGACGATGTCCGCGATGCAGCCGTAGTAGGTGCTGTTCTGACCCGCGCCGCGCGTTACAGTCCAGCCGCCGACGGAGGAATACTCAAAGCTCTGCGGGAAATGACCGCAGGTGTACTGCCGCTTTGCGCCGAAGAGCTCGGGCGCGGATTGAAGCGTTTTTTCAAGGTCGGGGCCGGACATGCCCGCCTGGACGGTGATGGTCTGGTCGATCTCGTTAAAGGACAGCACCTTGTTGAAGCGCTTCCTCATATCCAGCGAGATACCGCCCTTCACGGGCTCGACGCCGCGCGTTACGGAGCTGCCGCCGCCGTAGACGTACAGCGGGATATCGTGCTGTGTTGAGTATGCAACGATCTTTTCGACCTGCTCGGTCGTGTCGGGATAGAGCACGACGTCGGGCACCGCGTCGATGATCTTGTGGCGCAGGCGGAGAATATCATAGGCGGTGAAGCCGTATGCAACCGCAAGGCGGTCGTAGTCGGAGACGGAGAAGCCCTCCTCGCCCACTATCTCCCTGAGCGCCGTCAGGTGCTCCTGCGCGAGCCGCACGGGGTGGTCGGAGAGGTCAACGGTGTCAAAGCCGATATCGTCGGAGTATTCCCTGAAATCGTCGTCGGTGAGCTTGAATACTTCCTTCATCATCTTGTACAGCGACTCCTTCGGGGTCTTGAAAAACTCCGGGTCGCCCCAGCGGAATATCGAGCGGTAGCTGTTTGCCGGTGCAGGGGTCTTGACCCATTTGGGTTCAAATCCCTTGTACTGCTTATGACTCATCAGATCATGTTCCTTTCTTTGAGGTTGTTCATCGTTGCGTACAGCGGTCTTACGTTCTTATATATCTTGCGGTAGACCTTGTTGTACATGTTCATGTATATCTCATGGTTCTTGGGATCGGGCATGAACACATCCTTTTCGTGCACCATGCTCTTTATCGCCTCGTCAAAATCGGAAAACTCGCCCTTGGCGACAAACGCCACCATTGCCGCACCCAGCGAGCAGGCCTCGTGCGTATGGATGCGCTTTACGGGCAGGCCGAAGGTATCGGCAAGGATCTGGCAGGCAAGCTCGCTCTTTGAGCCGCCGCCGCCGACGTAGAGCTCCTTTATGTGCTTTTTGCCGCGCTTTTCCATGCTCTTCATGGACATGTAAAGCTCAAGGCATATGCCCTCGATGATGGCGCGGTAGATGTGATACTTCGTGTGATAGTCGGAAAAGCCGATGATCGCGCCGTAGGAATCGGGCTTGAGAACGTCGGGCGTCCAGTACGGCTGGAGCATGAGTCCCTGGCAGCCGGCCGGGATCGCGGCGGCCTTCCTGTTGAGTATCTCCTCGGGCGATATGCCGAGGCTCTCGGCCTCCTCCCTGTCCTTGTCGGCAAACTCCTTTATAAACCAGCTGAGCATCCAGAAGCCGCGGAACACCTGTATCTCCGGGTTCCATGCCTTGTTGATGACGGCCGGGTACGAGGGCAGGAAGGTCTGCGGCTCGAAGTACTGCTCGGTGTACATCTCGATGGTCGAGCTCGTGCCGAAGGATATGGATGCCTTGTCGTCGCTTGCGACCGAAAGACCGAGCGTTTCGCAGGCCTTATCGGCGCCGGTCGCAATAAGCGGCAGGCCCTCGGGCGCACCGGTGAGCGCGGCGGCCTCCTTCGTGACATAGCCGAGCACCTCACCGGAGGGGATGAGCTCATACAGTCTGTCCTGCGGAACATCGTAGAAGCAGCGGGTGAGGTCGTTTTCCTTCATCCAGCGCTTTTTCTTATAATCCATGGGTATGTGCGCTATCGTGTTTGCCGGAGTGTCGGCAAGGCGGCCGGTCATGCGGTAGTTGAGATATGCCGGCAGGCATGCGATCTTCTTCGTGCGCGCCCAGACCTTGGGCTGCTTCTGGCGCACCCAGTTCACCTTGGAGGTGCGGTAGACTATCTTAGTGCCCTTGCCCATGCCGATGAGCTCAAACACGGCCTCCTTCCACAGCGGGAAGGGATCGTCGTAAACGCATTTGCGCGCATCGAGCCAGTGGATGATATCGCGCGTGGGCCTGTAGTTTTCGTCAAGGAACACGAGCGTGTCGCGTATAACGGTCACCGCGCAGGCGATGATATCCGGCAGCTTGTCGGCATTGCGCGCCATGAGCGCCGTTGATGCCCTGCACATATTGTCGAAATAAAAATCCGTTTTCTGCTCCGCCCAGCCCGGACGCTGCCGGAAATAGGGCTCGGCGTATTTCACCTGCTCCTTGTCCACGATGTTTCCCTGCTTATCGACCAGTATGGCTCTCGTGCTCTGAGTGCCGACATCGTAGGTCAGGATGAGTGGATTGTTCATCTTTCTCCCTCCGTCCGTACATTATATATTATCGTTTTAACAGATCACTTGTTGAAATGACGTCCGCGCCGAGGCCGAGCACGTTTTTTATAACAACGTCTCCCCTGCCGATGCGCTCGGTGAGCGTGACGGCGTTTATCTCGCGCATGACGTCGCATATCCTGTCCTTGGGAATATCGTCGGAAACTCTGACAGGCAGCACGGGCACGCCGTCAAAAACGGTCTTGACCGTCGAGCATATCGTGCGTTTGGGCTCGGTCATCTCGCCGACGGCAAACTCGCGCCCTCTGGGGCAGCCGTTGCCCGTGACCGTAAACTCTCCGCCCCGCTCCTCGACAGCAAGGCGGCAGCCGCGCGGGCAGCCTATACATACGAGCTGTTTCATTTTACCTCCTCGATCTCAAAGCGCAGGACGCTGTTTTCCTTTATCTCAAACTTAGTCATATCCAGCTTGAGCTGCTGCATTTCGGGCGGGCGCAGGAAGGGATAAGTCCTTTTCCAGACCTCCCTGCCGTCAATCAGCAGGCGCAGGACGCTCTTTCCCATGATCTTCCTTGAACGGAAGTAAAGCAGCACTTCCGAATTAACACGTTTGAGGTCGAGCTGCTGCGGAACGAGATAAAGAAACTCGTCTCCGATGTTTATATCGACCCTGCACTGCTCCGCTGCGCAGTAAGCGGCGGCGTTTCTGCCCGCCTGTGCGCCTGACTCGGAGACAAAATCGACAAGGTCATTTACATGCAATGCGTTGCCGCACGAAAATATACCCGGAACTTTTGTCATGAGCTGTGCGTCACATACGGGACCGCCCGTGTGACGGTCAAGCTCGACGCCCAGCGACCGGGCAAGCTCGTTTTCCGGAATGAGCCCGACGGAGACTATGAGCGCATCGCAGTTTATCCGCTCGGCGCTCCCGGGTACGGGCCTTAAATTATCGTCCACCGCGCAGACCTCGACCGCCTCAAGGCGGTCTGTGCCGAAAACGCGCGTGACCGTATGGCTCAGGTGCAGGGGTATATCGTAATCCGTGAGGCACTGACAGATATTTCTCGTCAGTCCCGAGGGCGTCGGGTTTATCTCGTACACGCCGACGACCTCCGCGCCCTCAAGCGTAAGGCGGCGCGCCATGATAAGGCCGATATCGCCCGAACCGAGGATGACGCATCTTTTCGTCGGCATGACGCCGAGACGGTTCACGAAATGCTGCGCCGTTCCGGCGGTGAACACTCCGGCGGGACGCGTTCCGTGTATGAAAACCTGCTTTGCGCTTCTCTCGCGGCAGCCGGTTGCAAGTACGAGGCTCTTTCCCGTGGCCGTGCGCAGGCCAAACCGCGATACGAGCGTGACGGCAAAGCCGTCGGATGTTTTCTCCGCGCGGGTGACGAAGGTGCTGCACGAAACGGATATGTCCGCCTGCGCGGCCTTGTCCATGTACCGCTCGACATATTCCGGTCCCGCAAGGCGCTCGCCGAAGGTGCGCAGGCCGAAGCCGTCGTGAATGCACTGCTTGAGCATTCCGCCGAGGCGCTCCTCGCGCTCGACGATGAGCGTTTTGGCGCCGCTTTCGTCCGCCGCAACGGCAGCCGCAAGTCCGGCAGGGCCGCCGCCTATCACGATAACGTCATAATCATGCATGGCCGCCGCCCCCTTTTCCGCTTTCAAACACTATCGGCGACTGCGCGGAGCTTTTCCTTACCTCCGTGAGCGGAACGCCGAGGTACTCGGCAATGATCTTGACAACGAGCGGCGAGCAGAAGCCGCCCTGGCATCTGCCCATGCCGGGTCTGACGCGCTTTTTCACGCCGTCGAGCGTGGGCACGCATACGGGGCTGCGCAGCGCATCGAGTATCTCGCCGCGGCTTATCTCCTCGCAGCGGCACACGATCAGGCCGTAATCGGGATTTTTCCTTATAAGCTCCGCACGCGAGGCATCGTCCATCTCCGCAAGGCGCGGAGGAGCCCTGCGCACGGGATCGAAGCTTTCGTTTTTCTCCGCCCTGAAAAGCCGCGCGATATATCCCGCCACGTCCTGTGCGACTGCGGGCGCTGTCGTAAGTCCCGGGGACTGGATCCCCGCGACGTGGTAGATATTCTTCGTTTTTCTGCCGGGCTCGATGATAAAATCCTCCTCGTAGGTCGGAGCGCGAACGCCGGTGAAATATGTTATTATGTCCTTCTCTGTGAGTGTGGGCATGGTTATCTTCTGCTTTGCGAAAACGCGCGCTATGCTCTCTGCATCGGTCGCGGTGTTCTCGCGCTCGGGCGTTTCGACGGCGTCCGGTCCCACGAGCAGGTTGCCGTGCGCCGTGTGCAGTATGCCGCCGCCCTTCGTGTGCGTTTGTCCGGGCGTTTTCGCGCCGACGACGGAGGCTATGGTCTTGAAGGCGGCGCCCGTTTTCTTATCAAGTATGGAATTTGTGCCGCGGCGCGGGTGGATGCTGAAGAACCTGTCCTGCGCCATCTGCGCAACGGTGTCCGAATAAACTCCGGCGCAGTTTATGACCTCGCGCGGATATATCGTACCCCTGTTTGTGTACACCTCTTTTATCTCGCCGTTTTCGACCTTCATGCCCGTGACGGCCGTATTGAGCGAAACACGCGCGCCGTTTTTGACGGCGTTCTCGGCGTAAGCGATGACGAGATTATACGGGCTCACACTGCCGGACGAGGGGTTGGACAGCGCAAATGCGACGTCGGGCGAGATTTTTGGCTCTTTTGCGCGTATCTCATCGCCCGAGACGATGCGCGTATCCTCGATGCCGTCATGGTATCTGCGCCATTTGGCGTACAGGCTCACAAAGGGCCGCAGGCTTCTGCGCGTAAAGCAGGCGTACTGCCCTGTACGCACAAAGGGGACGTCAAGCTCGCGGCAGAGGTCCTCATACATGCGGTTTGCGCGGCGTATGTACTTATGCTTGAGCGAGCCCTTTGAAAGGTCAACGCCCGGATGCACCTCGCCGTCGTTTCGTCCCGATGCGCCGAGGGCAAGGTCGGCTTCCTTCTCGATGAGCAGGATATTGAGCCTGTATCTTGAAAGCTCGCGCGCTACAGAGCAGCCGGATATCCCGCCGCCGATGATGAGAACGTCTGGCTTATCGCCGTCAAGCGCCTTGTCGCACAGCTCCGGCACACGCATCTTCCGTGGCTCGATGCCCGTGCAGACGATATCGTTCACGACATGCGTATCCGAATGCGGCGTCGCGGCCGTCATACCCGCGGCTACAAGGTCGCTCCACTCGGAAACCTCGCCCGTCAGGACGATGCACTTATCTTTAAGCTCCGCTTTTACGGCGCCGCCGAAGCGCTTTTTCAGTTTTCTGTTTATGCTTTTTATGTTCATTCCCAAACCTCTTTCGCCGTAAAAATTATACACTGGTTCTAATTTGATGTCAATTTAAACTTAGCCTTGAAATTCCGCGCCCGATAGGATATTATGTTATAAGTTTGCTAATTGTTTGGAGGCCCGCATGATCGAAAAACATTCACCCGTGCGCAGCTTTATAGAGAAGCTGCTCGTACTGTACATTATAATAAACCCCATTATTGATTTCTGCACCGGACTTTATATAAAGGAGTTCCTCGGCGCTACGGAGCTTGATGTCGCAAAGGCCGAATTTTCAAGCACGCCGAGCCTGTATATACGTCTTGCCATGCTCGCGGTGTTCGGCCTGTACATTCTCATGCGCAGGGAAAAGATCGCAATAGGCACGCTGTTTATAATGGGTCTTGCCTTCTGCGCCTCGATAGGCGTTCTGCTTATGAACGGCGCAAGGCTCTCGCTGGGCACCGACGTCAAGTATTTCATTAAATATTGCTACAATATTGCAATGCTCTTTGCGTATATCTCGCTGTTCCGCAGCATATGCCGGGATAAGGCCGAGTTCACGGAGAAGCTGTTTAGCATAGTGCGGTACACCTGCATCGTATGTGCGCTCGGCATCCTCGTGCCCTACATGTTCGGGCTCGGCTACTACACCTATGCCGACCGCTTCGGCTATCGCGGATGCAGAGGCTATTTCTACTCCGGAAACGACATCACCGCCGTGCTGACCGTCACGCTGCCCCTGGCAATAGCAAGCTTTGTTGGGCTCAGATCCGGGCTGTTTTCCGGAAAGGGCATCGCCGCGGTGCTCGCTCCGGCGCTGGCAATAGTTTCGCTGCTGCTCATCGGCTCGAAGACCGCATTCATTGCGGCCATAGGCTCCTGCCTGCTCATCCTCGCATTCACGCTCGTAAAGCTCCGCAGAAACGGTGCCGAGCCCGTAAAGCGCATGCTGTGGCTGGTTCTTGCCGTGCTTGTTATCTTTGCGGTCCTCGGCTGCATCGTGGGCTTTGACAGGGTCTACAGCGATATCTCCGTCTGCTTCGACACGCCGTCCGCCGTTGCCGAAAAGGACGGCATCGAGGTCGCGGTCCTCAGCGGCCGCAGCAGCAAGTTTGCCGCGCAGCTCGAGCGCTTCAGGGACGGCGGCCCCGCCGCGTGGCTGTTCGGCATAGGCCGCAGCACGGTAAAGCAGATTATAGAAATGGATCTTTTCGAGGTCGTCATCTATTACGGCATCGTGGGCGCGGCGGCCATGCTCTGGCTTTACGTCTGGCTGGCGGTCGGGTTTATAAAGTCGCTGCTGAAGAAATTTGACCTTATCGGCTTTGCGTTTTTCATAGCCATCGGCATGACCTTCGGCTACCTCACGCTTGCAGGCCACGTTCTGTTCACCGTCACAAGCGGCCAGTACTTTGTCCTTGCCATCGCCTTCAGCCGGCTCTATTTCGCCGACGACGCGCAGGGCGCGGACATTAAGCCCAGGCTTCTTAGCAGACTTCTGAAAGCATAAATAAACACAATCCCCTCTCCGGCTGCGGTGAACTGCACCCCATTTGTTAGACAGTATGGTATACTGTTTAGGAAATGGGGTGTTTTGCTATGCCAAAAGGAGTACCAAACAAACGATATACGCCGGAGTTCAAGAGAATGGTTGTAGAAACCATGAAGA
>CAVJKX010000028.1:0-16852 GCA_963650165.1 bacterium | reverse complement strand
TCGCGATATCCTTTTTTCTTTTCCTGCTCTGTAACTTATCATTGACTAACCTACACCGCGGCAGCATATATTCAGAGAAAGTTCTTGACTTTAGAGGAAAAGTGAATTATAATACACAAGCTGAACATTTTAATATTGTTTTGTACTCGGAGAAGTCGCGTAGTCCGGCCGAGCGCGCACGATTGGAAATCGTGTAACACCCATAAGGTGTTCGAGGGTTCAAATCCCTCCTTCTCCGCCATAAAAAAGCTCTCACCGTCAGGTGGGAGCTTTTTTTATGCACGGTTGTTCTTGATTGTAAACAGTAGAAAAATTCAAAAAGATATGGTACACTGCTAAAAAACTAATGAGGTGAAGCTGTTGATTATATATTTTTCGGCAACAGGCAACTGCAAATATGTTGCAACACGGCTGGCAGATGCTCAACCACAGGAAACTCTATCCATTGTGGATTGTATTAAAGAAAACCGATTTGATTTTGCAGATGATACCCTCGGCATTATTTCCCCTACCTATGATTGGGGTCTGCCGAGCATCGTGAAAGAATTTTTGGAGAAGGTATCGTTCCAAACCGACTATCTGTATTTTGTAGCAACCTACGGAACGACTCCGGGTGCTACTGGGTATATGGCGAACACGTCAATTCAAGGGCGTGAGATCGATGCCTACTATTCCGTTCGGATGGCTGACACTTGGACACCGATCTTCGATCTCTCTACACCGGAGAAGGCTGCAAAGTACACGAAAAATACGGAGTCGGAAATCGATGGTGTGATTTATGCCGTCGGTCAGCGGCAGACCAACCGCCATATGTTTCCCTGTACTCCGGCATTCATCACGAAATGGATTGCAGAGCCGATCTACAATAATGATGTACGGAGGACCTCACATTTTCATGTGGAGGACACTTGCATCGGCTGCGGATTGTGCGCAAAGAAATGCCCTGTTCAAGCGATTGAGATGCGAGATAAAAAGCCGGTTTGGGTCAAGGACAAGTGCGTGATGTGCCTTGGGTGTCTGCACCGCTGCCCGAAATTTGCCATTCAGTACGAGAACAAAACAAAAAAACACGGACAGTACACGAATCCGAATGTAAAAGTATAAAGCAAATAAACTTATTCCATTGTTTCTCAACCACCAGGGAGAAATCCCCGGTGGTATTTTTAGGTCCATTATACAACGGCTTTACAGAGCGGTACAAAAAAGCAAAGGCGGCACAGAGATTGACGCATAAGCCCTTAAAGCACAAGGACCGCAGGCTTCGTCGCCTGCGGCCTTGTTCGATAAAATCAGCGTTCTTAACCGCTGCGAAAGCGCTCAACCGCAGGTGAGAGCTTTATGTTATGCGCCGTATGCCGAAGCGGCCGCTTTGCCGCGCAGAGTCAGATACGCCCGACGGCTGCACGCAGGCGCTCGGCGCCGAGGATCAGCTCGTCCTTCGTAAGTCCGGCGTAGCGCAGTATCAATTCATCGGTGCGCTGCCCCCGCCGCTCGACGGGAACGGCGTACACGCCGCAGCGCAGCAGCTCCTGCACGGCATCGTCTGTGAAGAGCACGTCACGGAAGGCGGCGACGATGTTCATGCCGGAGGCTTCGCCGCCGATCCCGACACCGTCGCCGAAAAGACGGTAAAGGCAGCCCATAAGGCAGTCGCGGCGGGCGCGGTACTCCCGCTTCATGCGGCGGACGTGCTTTTCCAGCGTGCCGTCGCTTATGAATGCGGCCAGCGCCAGCTGGCAGACCGGATTCGTGTGGTGGTCGGAAAGCCGCTTGCGCTCACACAGTAGCGGCAGCAGCTCCGGCGGTGCGATCATATAGCCCAGCCGGACGGAGGGGAAGAGCACCTTGCTAAAGGTCCCCACGGAGATAACGCGCTCCGGCGCCAGCTCATACATGGAGGATGAGGGCGGCGCGTCATAGCTGAACTCGCTTTCAAAATTGTCCTCCAGAATGTACGCTCCGCTCCGCTCGGCAAACTCTATCAGCTCCATGCGGCGTCTCATCGGCATAATCGCGCCGGTGGGAAATTGGCGGGCAGGGGATACGATGATGAGCGCAGGCTTCCCGCTTTGCGGAAACGTCGAAGGGTCAAGGCCGTGCTCATCCACGGGGAAGGAAGCGATGCGCTGTGTGCGGCATGCGAGAAGCTGACGCAGCAGAGCGGGAGCAGGGTCCTCGATCCACACCTCCTGCCGGTCGCTCAGCAGGCACTCCGCCGCAAGCGTTATCGCCTGCTTTGCCCCGTTTGTTATCAGAATGCTTTCGGCATCGCAGGACAGCCCCTGACTTTTCCGCAGATAAGCGCACAGCGCCTGACGCAGCTCGGGCCGACCCTGCGGCAGGTCATAGCCCAGAGCATCGGCGGGAATGTCCAGCATGGCGGCGGACATGGCCTTGTTCCATTTTGCGCGCGGGAACAGCTCCAGCGCGGGGCGGCCGTTGTCGAAGTTTATAACGCCGTCGGGTATTGTAAGGTCGGACAGGGCGCCTGACTGCCGCGGAACGATCGGCCTGGCAGGCAGACGGCGCGTCATGCCGTCCTCAACGTAGAAGCCGGAGCCCGCGGCGCTGCGCAGTATGCCGTCTGCGACCAGCATGTCATAGGCGGAGAACACCGTGTTCTTGGAGACGCCGAGCTCCTGACTCAGCTCGCGGTACGGCGGCAGGGCTTCGCCCGCGGCAAGCTCGCCGGATAAAATCTTCCGGCGTATGGCGTAGTATATCTGCTTTGTGTAGGTTCGCTTGGCGGAGCGATCCAGCGGAATATAAAGCATGCGGCCACCTCTCAGATTGACCCAATAAAAATAATCATAAATTGCATCTTTTATCTGTTCAAAGTTCGGTGTAATAATATCATGGAAATAAGAACAAAGCAAGAGAAGGAGAGAATTTCCATGAAAAAGCAGCTGTATCAGCCGTATGCTCTGGCAACCGTGTTCTGCTGGGCGCTGGCGTTTGTGTTCACCCGCATGACGCTGTCGTACTTTTCGGCGGCATCGCTGGGCTTCCTGCGCTATCTTGTGGCCTCGGCGGCGCTGATCGTCATTGCAGTCGTCACAAAGATGAAGCCGCCTAAGCTTGCGGACTGGCCGCTGTTTCTGGTCAGCGGCTTTTTCGGCTTTTTCCTGTATATGATCGTGTTCAACAAGGGCCTGTCCTCCGTACCGGCCGCCACGGCCAGCGTTGTCAACGCCACCGTTCCCGTGGTCACGGCGCTGATCGCGGGCGTGGTATACCGTGAGAAGGTGAAGGGCTTTCAGTGGGCGGCCGTTGCCGTGGAACTTGTAGGCGTCGCCGTACTGACGGCGATGAGCGGCGGCCTGACGCAGAGCGGCGGTCTTGCGTGGCTGTTCCTGGCTGCGCTGTCGCTGAGCACCTATAATATTTTGCAGCGGAAGCTGACGCAGAAATACACCGCCATGCAGGCGTCCACATACAGCATTTTCGCGGGAACGCTCATGCTGGCGGTCTTCTCGCCCACGGCCTTCCGTGAGCTCGCGGCGGCGCCGGCCATACAGTACGTCTATGTGCTCCTGCTGGGCGTGTTCCCCAGCGCGATCGCCTATGTGTCGTGGTCTGTGGCGTTTTCCAAGGCAGAGCGTACCTCGCAGGTCAGCAACTACACGGTGCTGACGCTGTTTTTCACAAGCCTTCTGGGCATCGTTATACTCAACGAGACGCCGAATACCGCGACTCTGGTGGGCGGCGGCATCACGCTTGCGGGCGTGCTGCTGTTTAACTACGGCGCGGCGTGGTTCGGGAAAAGGTCGGAGAATATCCTCTCTCAAAGCAACAGCAGGAGCTGATAGTATCCGACCATCAGCCCGATGACGGCATGACGGCGCAGGAGCTTGCGCTGCCGGTCTGCCGCATCACTGGAGCGGACGCGGAATAAATACGGACATACGAAACGGCACCCCGTCATACAAACGGAGTGCCGTTTTTATGTTCACGCTTTTATATCAGGCTCAGGATGCCGTCGCCGTAATCGGCGCAGGAGGCTCCGTCGGGCTTGCCGGTGATAAGGACCGTGCAGGTATCCAGCGCCGCCTCAAGCTTTTCGGCTTCGGCCGTGCGGCCTATGTGCCGCAGAAGCATGGCCTCGGCCTTGAGGATGCTCTCGGGATTTGCATAGGCGCCCATGCCGCGCTCGATCATGCGCGGAGCCGAGCCGTGGATGGCCTCGAACATGGCGTAGCGGTCGCCGATATTGGCGCTGCCCGCCGTACCGACGCCGCCCTGTATCTGCGCGGCCTCGTCGGTGATGATATCGCCGTAGAGGTTCGGCAGCAGCAGCACCTGGAACTGACTGCGGATATTCTCGTTGACGAGATTTGCGGCCATTATGTCGATATAATAATCATCGACCGTGATCTCCGGGTAGTCGGCGGCCACCTCGTGGCATACGGCGGTGAACTTGCCGTCGGTTTTCTTGAGGATGTTCGCTTTCGTGACGACGGAAACGCGCGTTTTGCCGTTATTGCGGGCATATTCGAATGCCGAGCGGGCGATGCGGCGCGTGCCGGGGTCGGTAGTGACCTTGAAGTCGACCGCCATGCCGGGCAGCTCCACGCCGCGGCTGCCGAGGGCGTATTCGCCCTCCGTATTCTCGCGGAAGAACATCCAGTCGATGCCCTGCCCGGGGATGCTCACGGGGCGGACGTTGGCATAGAGGTCGAGTGCGCGGCGCAGCTTTACGTTTGCGCTCTCAAGACCGCCGCCCATGGGCGTCGTCGTCGGCCCCTTGAGCAGAACGTCGCAGCTCATGATCTCGGCGAGCACGTCGTCGGGCACGGCCTGACCGCAGGCAAGCCGGTTCTCGATCGTCAGCCCGCGTATGCGCCGCAGGACGATGCTGCCGCCGGCTATCTCGCCGGCCAGCAGCCGCTCGAGTACGCGCACGGCCTGCTCCATGATGATAGGACCTATGCCGTCGCCGTCAACGAGGCCGATCGTCACGGTCTTTTTTGCCTTGTAATCCACCCGCTCGGTCTTCATGGCCGCAGCGCGGGCGGTCTGTTCCTCAAGCAGTCTGCGAAACTGTTCGCAGGCAAGATCTATATCACTCATAATTCGTGCTCCTTAGTGTAGTTGAGCAGTCCTCCCGCGAGGAGGATCGCCTGCTGCCGTTCGGTGAGGCTGCATACGACGGGGTATGCCTTGCCCGACGCGGTGTCCTTAAGCTCGAGCCTTCCGGCCGCCATGCCCGCGCGGATACCGTCGATGCGGAGAGCTGCGCCCTGCCGGAGCTCGTCATAGTCGTCGGGGTTTTCAAAGCTCAGCGGCAGAATGCCGGCATTGATGAGGTTTGCCGCGTGTATGCGTGCAAAGCTCTTGGCCACGACACAGCGTATGCCGAGATACATCGGAACGAGCGCCGCGTGCTCGCGCGACGAGCCCTGACCGTAGTTGCTGCCGCCGACTATGATGCCGTCTCCGGCAGCCTTTGCACGCTCCGGGAAGCTCGGGTCGCAGACGCGGAAGCAGAACTCCGACAGCTTGGGAATGTTGGAGCGGTACGGCAGGATCTTCGAGCCCGCGGGCATGATGTGGTCGGTCGTTATGTTGTCGCCGACCTTGAGAACAAGCTGTGCCGACAGCTCGTCGGCAAACGGCCTGCTCTCGGGGAAGGGTTTTATATTCGGGCCGCGCAGCACCTCCACGGTCTCCGCCTCATCGGCGGGAGCGGGGGCGAGCACGGCGCTGTCGTCAATGCGGAAGCTGTCCGGCATCGTGACGCAAGGCATGGGGCCGAGCGTCTGCGGATCGGTGATATGTCCCGTGAGCGCGGCGGCGACGGCCGTCTCGGGAGACACAAGGTATACCTGTGCGTCCTTGGTGCCGCTGCGGCCGAGGAAATTGCGGTTGAAGGTGCGCAGGCTCACGCCGCCGGAGTTGGGCGAGAAGCCCATGCCGATGCACGGTCCGCAGGCACATTCGAGAACTCTCGCGCCGCTTGCAAGGATATCGCTGAGCGCGCCGCAGTCGGCGAGCATCGTCAGCACCTGCTTCGAGCCCGGCGAGATCGACAGACTCACGTTCGGCGCGACGGTTTTGCCGCGCAGCAGAGCCGCGACCTTGAGCATGTCAAACAGGGAGGAGTTGGTGCACGAGCCGATGCAGACCTGATCGACCTTCGTGCCCTCGAGAGAGGAAACCGGAACGACGTTGTCCGGACTGTGCGGGCAGGCGATCATGGGGCGCAGTGCGCCGAGATCTATGTCAATAACGCGGTCGTACACGGCGTCGGTGTCGGCGGACAGGGGAGTGAAGTCCGCCTCGCGCCCTTCGGCGGCGAGAAACGCGCGCGTTACCTCGTCCGAGGGGAAGATCGACGTCGTGGCGCCGAGCTCCGTGCCCATATTCGTTATCGTGGCGCGCTCGGGGACCGACAGCAACGCGATGCCCTCGCCGCCCCATTCGATGATGGCGCCGACGCCGCCCTTTACCGACAGGATGCGCAGCAGCTCAAGGCTTATGTCCTTCGCGGTGACGTAGGGGGACAGCTTGCCGGTGAGGTTGACCCTGAACATTTTGGGCATCGTGATGTAGTATGCGCCGCCGCCCATGGCTACGGCAACGTCGAGGCCGCCGGCGCCGAAGGCCAGCATGCCGATGCCGCCGCCGGTGGGGGTGTGGCTGTCCGAGCCTATGAGCGTCTTGCCGGGCTTGCCGAAGCGCTCGAGATGCACCTGATGGCAGATGCCGTTGCCGGGGCGGGAGAAGTACACGCCGTGCTTTCGCGCAACGCTTTGCAGATAGCGGTGGTCGTCCGCATTCTCGAAGCCGGACTGGAGCGTGTTGTGATCGACATAGGCAACGCTCAGCTCGGTTTTCACGCGCGGTATGCCCATCGTCTCAAATTCGAGATAGGCCATCGTGCCGGTCGCGTCCTGCGTGAGGGTCTGGTCTATGCGCAGGGCGATCTCGCTGCCGGGAGTCATGTCGCCGTGCAGCAGGTGGGCGCGGATTATTTTCTGAGCAAGGGTATCACTCATGGTGCTTCATCCTTTCGATCATGCTTTTCTTCGCGTTTGCCGTGTGCTCGGCCGTGAGCGCGGCTGCACCGTCGGCATCTCCCGCGGCAATGGCGTCGAATATGGCGCGGTGCTCTTTGACGATATGCGCCATGCGCTCCTCGTCGGCGATGGAAGCCTTGCGGTAGCGGCGGGTCTTGCGGTGCAGGGGCACGAGCGTGTCGCTTATAACGGCGTGGCCGCACAGCTCGCAGATCGCGTCGTGGAACTGATCGTCCATCTCGCGCAGATGCTCGATATCGTGCCTGTCATAGTAAAACTCCTGCAGATCCATTATGTGCTGAAGCCGCGCAAGCTCCTCGGGGCTTATGTTCTTCGCGGCGTAGTAGGACGCGAGCCCCTCGATGCGGCAGCGTATGTCCATGATATCTATCATATCCTCAGCCGTGATGCCGAGAACCACGGAGCCCTTGCCGGTGTCGGCGATGAGGTGCTCCTGCTCAAGGCGGCGCAGCGCCTCGCGGATGGGCGTGCGGCTAACGTCGAGCTGCTCGACGAGCCTGAGCTCCGTCAGGACCTCGCCGCGCGGGTATACGCCCTGGATTATATCGGATTCCAGCCGTTCAAATACCTGATCGGCCAGCGTTACGGTACGGAAATCTTTCATGCTGCACCTCCGATCAGTCCTGCGCGAAGCGGCCGGGAGCCAGCTCCGCTATCTTGTTTACGAGCTCTTTGTTGGACAGGACCGTCTGACGGCCGTCCTCGTATTCGGCATCGACCCAGCCCTTGAGCGCGAGCACGAGCGGATCGTGCTTGCCGATCTGCGCATCGCCGCTCAGACCGTAGTTCTGGTTTATCCAGTAGGCGATGCCCGCAAGGCCGGAGGTCTTGCCGACCTGCACGGCGGCAGGACGGTTGAGCAGCTTCTCGGTGTCGAAGATCGTGTAGATCTCGGCGTCCTTGAGCAGACCGTCGGCGTGGATGCCGGCACGCGTGACGTTGAAGTCGCGTCCGACGAAGGGCGTCATGGGCGGAATGTTGTAGCCGATCTCGTGCTGGAAGTAGTCGGCGATCTCGGTGATGACGGTCGGGTCCATGCCGTCGAGAGAGCCGCGCAGCGACGCGTACTCGAACACCATGGCTTCGAGCGGGATGTTGCCCGTGCGCTCGCCTATGCCGAGCAGCGAGCAGTTGACGGCGCAGGCTCCGTAGAGCCACGCGGTGGAGGCGTTGACGACCGCCTTGTAAAAATCGTTGTGACCGTGCCACTCAAGGCAGGAGCTGGGCACGTCGGAGTAATGCTGCAGACCGTATACGATACCGGCCACGCTGCGCGGCAGGGCAGCCTCGGTGTAGGGAATGCCGTAGCCCATGGTGTCGCAGGCGCGGATCTTGACAGGAATACCGGCCTGACGCGAAAGCTCCTGCAGCTCGTTTACAAAGGGAACTACAAAGCCGTAAAAGTCGGCGCGGGTTATGTCCTCAAGATGGCAGCGCGGAACGACGCCGGCCTCGAACGCATCGCTTACGGTCGAAAGATAATAGTCCATCGCCTGACGGCGGGTCATCTTCATCTTTTTGAAGATGTGGTAGTCGCTGCAGCTGACGAGAATGCCCGTCTCGCGTATGCCGAGATCGCGCACAAGGCGGAAATCCTCCTTGGTCGCGCGGATCCAGGTCGTTATCTCGGGGAACTTCAGGCCCAGCTCCAGGCACTTATCCAGCGCCTCGCGGTCCTTCTTGCTGTATATGAAAAACTCCGTCTGGCGGATGATGCCGTATGGGCCGCCGAGCTTTGACAGCAGCTTGTATATGTTCACTATCTGATCGACGGTGTACGGCTCCACGGATTGCTGACCGTCGCGCAGGGAGGTGTCCGTGATCCAGATCTCCTCCGGCATGTTGATAGGCACGCGGCGGTGGTTGAAGGCCACCTTCGGTACCGCGCCCTGAGTGAATATATCGCGCTGCAGGTTCGGCTCCTCCACATCCTGAAGCGAGTATTTGTACGACTTCTGCTCAAGCAGATTGGTCTTTCCGGATATTTCGAGCATAGCAGTTTTTCCTCCTCCTGTATTATTGTATACAATTATACACAAAACGCGTCTCGTGTCAACAGCAAAATACAGCTTGTTTATTAACTAACGAAATCGGGAGAGATACAGCAAAAAAGCCCCCCTGCGAGGGAGCTTTTTTGAATGGTATTGATATGTATTATGTGCGCTCAGACTTCCGCGGCCGCTTTTTCGTAGCCGGCATCGTCCACGGGCTCGAGCCACTCGCTTGAGCAGTCCTCGCCGGGCACCTCAACCGCCAGATGCGAAAACCAGCTGTCGGGCGCTGCTCCGTGCCAATGCTTTACGCCGACGGGGATGTTCACCGTGTCGCCCGGATGAAGCTCACGGGCAGGCTTGCCCCATTCCTGATAGAAGCCTCTGCCTGCGACGCAGATAAGTATCTGACCGCCGCCGCTTTTTGCGTGATGGATATGCCAGTTGTTGCGGCAGCCGGGCTCAAAGGTCACGTTGTAAATGCCGACCTGCTCGGTTGACAGCGGGGCCAGATAGCTCTGACCGATGAAATATTCGGCGAAGGCGTCGTTCGGTGCGCCGATCGGGAATACCATCTCGTTTTCGTGCTTTGCTCTTGCATCGGCTGCATCGTCATTTGCCCAGACCTCAGTTGCCGAGGAAAACGCCGCCCATGCCTTCGGCCAGCCCGCATAAAATGCAGCATGAGTAATGACGGCTGCGATCTCCTTCTTCGTTACGCCATGGTTCTTGGCATTCTGAAGATGAAACTTCAAAGAAGAGTCCGTGATCCCCTGCGCCATCAGGGCAACCACCGTGATGATGCTTCTTGTCTTCAGATCGATGTCTTCGTTGTTCCAGTTTTCTCCGAAGAGGACATCGTCATTAAAGTGCGCAAACTCCGGTGCAAAATCTCCGAGTGCGTCTCTGCCTGCCGTCTGAACAATTTTTGCCATGATAAATCTTGCCTCCGTTCAATATTTTTACAGATTGCCACCGATCGCCTTCAGCTCGGCAATGGCCTCTTTGTTATGACTCAAATCGGTTCTGCCGTATGCAGAGTATGCTTTCCGAAAGAGAACATTCCATGAGAGATAGTCTGCAATACAATCAAACTGCTTATTGATCAGCTCATACTGAATACTGCCGACTGATGCCGCTCCAATGATAAGAATGCCGACCTTTTTCCCGTTCAGATACTGGCCCTTACAATAGCATTTATCAATAACGAGCTTTAGTTGAGCCGACATCCCCCACCAATAGACGGGCGTGGCAAAAACGATCACGTCTGCCGAAACGATCTTGCCGACCGTAGGATTCGTATCGTCTTTATCGACGCAGCCCTTGCTGCACTGACAGACACCGCAGCCTTTACAGGGAGCGATGCTCAGCTTATCCGCTGCGATGATCTCTATTTCATTGCCCTCGGAAGCACCTTCTGCAAGCGCCTGAATTGCCGTGAATGTATTTCCTTTTCTTGCGCTTCCGTTTATGATTACCATTTTCATTTTTTAAGCTCACTCCTGCTCTTTTGATTTAATTTACTGTATCGAATTTATCATCTTGAAGCGCATCTGCTGATGTGCTATAGTAATTATAGTACCTGAACTTGACTTTAGGTCAAGATATTTTTGAAAATATTTTTGGAGGTATGCCATGTATACGATCGGACAGGTAGCGGAAATGTTTGATCTGCCCATTTCCACGCTCCGCTATTACGATAAGCAGGGGCTCTTCCCGAAGCTCACACGAGAATCCGGTATTCGCAAATTCAGCGATAATGAGATAGAAGCTCTCAGAGTGATTGAGTGTCTGAAAAAATCCGGGCTGGAGATAAAGGATATCAAGCTCTTTATGGACTGGTGTGTGGAAGGACCGTCTACATATGCAGACCGCCTCGAGCTGATCCGAAAGCAGAAGGAGCGTACAGAGGCCGAGATCCGGCAGATGAACAGGGCTCTGGATATGCTCAGATATAAGTGCTGGTACTATGAGCAGCTGATGAAGTGCGGGAGCGAGGAGCGGGTCAGGGCAATGATCCCGGACCGCCTGCCCGAGAATATCAGAGCCGCCTACGAAAATTCGCATAAGGATTAAATGACACAAAAAAGCTTCGGTGGAAAAAACGCCGGAGCTTTCGTCATATCACATATTTTTCGCCCTGCTGCAGAGAATATAAGCGAAACCAAAAAAATACGGAGGATCACAGATATGAAAGCAACAGGGATAGTCAGACGCATAGACGATCTCGGCAGGGTCGTTATCCCGAAGGAAATACGCCGCACAATGCGTATCCGCGAGGGCGACCCGTTGCAGACAGCATTGACACGGTGGGAAACATTCTGCTTTGCAATGGACGATTTGGCTAAACGAAATGGGTGGACATAGTACATAATGACGAAAGAAAAAGTGGCGACCGTAGGTATCCGAGAGGGATGCAGCATGGAAACGAATCGCCCGAATCCATTGCAGTGCAATGGATTCGGGCGATTTTCTCTGTGTCCATGAGGTCAGAGAAGGCTAAGACTACTCTCCATAAAATACCGCTATTGGATGGATAACACACAGATTATCTGCATTTGTAGGCAAGATTTTGCGTAGTGCTTCATTAACCGCAAATTGGAGCGTTGCAAATATATTTTTAGGATCATTAGGATCCGTATCCGCACCGATAATGTTTGTAATCATGCCTACACACGTGATTTCTCCGCCATATTTAAATCCTAAATTATTGGGATTTATACGAAAATATTGGTCATCCATCGGGATTAGATATCCATCATGCGAAATCATCATACGAGCGTATGGGATAAGCTGACGAAATGCAATGATGATATCATGAATATCATCATACTGCTTATCACTTTCAGCGATAAGTTTTTTGAGTTCGCTTTTTATTGCCTTTCCAGTAGCACGGAGTTGATCTCGGTTCATCCCGCCCGTTACCTCGCCTGTTTTCGTTTCAATTTTTTCTTTGTCATTTTTCTTGAGAAAATCAACTAGACCATTTTTAGAAAACAGTCGTTCGAGATAATCCATATCTACAAAATCGAAAACACGTGTTAATTCCACATAATCCCCGTACTCATCAGAATTGTTACTACCTACAGAATACTTTTGAGGATGAATATAATTATATGCTATATCAAATGCAGCGTCATGAAGAACTTTGGATATAATCTCTTTAGACGTTGCTGTAGAAACATATTCTCTTCCCAACTCTCCGGACAAAGAGAGGTTGACTTCTGCTTTTGCTAATTTAAGAAAAGAGCCTCCTGTTGTCACGGAACCATCTGCACCTCCGCTGACGCGCAAGCTTTTTTTCTTATCATTCTCACTTTCTTCAGATTGTTCCTGTATAAGGCCCTTTTCCGATTGTGCAATAATAGAATTTACAATGTCTGTATCTAAGTATAGAAACTGCTTCATTATGTTTTCCCTTTCTGAACAATAAGAAGAGCATCGCTCCATTTCTTCAGGCTTTTATGAAATCGGGTTTATTTTATCAAGAACACCTTTTACTCAATTGCCAAGACTTGACGCACTCGAGATACTTATATTTGCTGCTCAACAGTGCCTGCCTCAAATTAATATGTTATAACTCCCTCATAATCGCCACAAACTGATCCAGCGTATATGCGCCATCAATACCGAAATCACGGTTCTTGAACACCATGAAGTAGCGATAATTCTGTCCACACTGCGCTTGCCATTTACGGCCGAGCTTCAGTTTGCGGGCGCTGTTGCTGTTATCACGATCATCGCCTTTATATTCGATCAGAACCAGCTTCCCGGACTTGGTCATCACCAGAAAGTCCGGATAATGATTGATAAAACCGTTCAGACGGAAGCCCTTCTTTTCAATGATTCGGTGCCACCATTTGATATTGTCAAGGGCTACCACGGCGTCGATCAGCTCATGCTCTTCTGGGTTCATATCGTCTTTCTCGGCCTCATACAAGGACTTGGGAATGGCATCCGTTGTGTTGGCAGGCGTAATTACGGGCGGCAACATATAATTCTCACGACACACAATCTTACCTGCATCCAGCCAGCGAAGGAACTGCTCTTCCCGATATGCGTCTTCCAACCCTTCAATCTTCTTAGCAATCTTAGCCGCATATGTCGGGATGGCTGTTTCCATAGCTGCCAGCTCATCCTGTGTCATGCCACCAATGATTCTACGCACATAGTCGTTGATCTCCGATGTTGCATATCGATTGTTCCGGTTGATCTGTGCGCAGAGCATATTGGTACAGCTCTGGATTTTCTGCTCCGGCGGCAGCTGTGCCAGACGGTTGCGGATATACTCGCTCAGTTCGCTGTCTGCCCGCTTGTACTTGGGAACAGCTTCTCCGTTGTCCGCCACATCGACACGATACATTTCGCCGGTAGCCAGTTCAAAACGCACCTGTGCATCCTGCCCTGCAAGCGAAAAGCCCTCCGAGAGATTTTCCGGCTCCAGCAGCTCATACTCACCGCCGAACAGATCCGGCGTAACATGAAGAACGAACTGCGGTATTCGTAATGCAGATACCTCCGCAGCCAAATGCGGCTGCATTGCATTTTGCGTCAGCATATCTCCAAGCTCACCTCCCATAAATCCGTCATCCGGCTCATCGACCGCCGCCGTGTATGCATTTGCCTGTTCTGTTGCCGCCTGTACCATTTCGGCCACGTTCGGGGTATCCGTTGCAGGCTGTTCCAGAGCGGAGCGAACTTCCGCCGTGTTTATGTCATCAAGCGAATCGGCAGGTGTTTCCTCCGTAAATGCCGGCATGGTTGTCTGCTCATGTTCCGGCTCGGCAGGCTCGCGCGGATTCTCTATACTTTCTCCGATACGGTAATCCTTGCGGCTGAAGCCCGCCTTGTTAAGCCCTGCCACGATTTTCTCCAGCGTGTTGTGGAAGTCCACGGAATTTGTCAGCACATAGGAAGTGTTCAGCAGCGGAGATGAGTGCTGCATGGCATAAGGCTGGCGCAGGATCCTGCCGAGTATCTGCTCCACATCCACGGTGGAGGTGCGGTTGGCGAGCGAGGCCAGTATGTACGCAAAGGGGCAGTCCCAGCCTTCTTTCAGAGCATTGACCGTAATGATATACCTGATCTTGCAGTCGGGACTCATCAGATCCGTGTCCTTCAGATCGTTGACATCACTGGTTTTGATGGCGATCTCATCTTCCGGAATGCCGATCTCGATCAGCTTGTCTTTTATTTTATCGAAAGTGTCGCTGCTCTCGCCCATGCGGGGCTGTGCCTGAAACAGCACGATGGGGCGGATGTATCTGCCGCCTGCGGCTTGTGCGCTGATCGCCTCCTGCTCCAAACTGCAGCGCAGCTGAATGGCATCCTGAATGACGCTCTGGCGTGTTGTACGGTTATACACCACCACGGGGAGCTTCACCATATGTTCCTTCTTCAGCTCACGGGCATCCACGTAAGAAATGATATTGCTGTTTCTGCGCGGCGTTGCCGTCAGGTCGAGGACAAAAGACGGATTCAGATTGTTGAGCATTTCCGTACTGAGGTCAGACCCGGCGTTGTGGCTCTCGTCCACCACGACTACCGGCTCAAGATGGCGCAGGACCTGAATCAGCGCTGTGTCCGGCGTGTCTGCCAGAAGTACATCCCTGTCGCTGAAATATTCGGAAAAGCGGAACAGATTTCCGTTCTCCTGATAGACCTTGCGCACATCCCTGCTGCGGCTGTTGATACGCAGGGAGCTGTAGCTCATAATACAGACGGTCAGCATCTCCCGAACGGTATCCGGCGAGAAGTTCTGTCCGTTCAGCAGCATTTCCTTGGTATACACGCCGACCCGTCCCGCGAAGTCCTGATCCAGCTTTTGACGATACGGGTGATTCACATCGGACAGCGTGCGTATCGTCTGCGTCAGGATGGAATCGCTGGGCACGAGCCACACCACCACCTGCGGCTTTCCGGCGGGCAGAGCGTCAAATATGCGTTTTACCGAGGCACAGGCCATAAAGGTCTTGCCGCCGCCGGTGGGCACTTTCATACACACATGAGGTACCCGCTCGATGGAATTGTTATAGCTCGGTACGCCGCCGAGACCAACGGCGACATCCTTGGCAAACCAGTATTCCCTCCATGCGGAGAACAGATTCGTTCCCCGATTCACACAGTTCAGATAGGCAGAGAGGTCACGCATGACTTGTTTCTGATAATTATTCAGTTCCATATGATGACCTCCTCACAGCCTTGTAATATCACGGGGAATTTTCTTGAATGTGATATGGTACTTTTCCAGCTCCGTCTCGCTGAGCATACAGAGATCAGCGTAGATCACATAAGCGTCCGCCTTGGTTTTGACGGTGTGCAGAAACTCCCTGTTCAGCGTGGTAACGGCCTGCTTTTCATAGTAGAAATAGTAGGCACTGTTCACATGAATGCCCATGAAATACGGCTCGTCCGCTTTTGTTTCGGGCAGGCGGCACTTGGTATCGGTGAAGTAAACATACTCCCGTATTTTTTCCGTGCCCACATTCTCGTTGAGCACATCGCCGATCATCAGCGGCTCACCCAGATCATAGAAACTGAAATTGCCGCCCATACCCTCCACGGCGTTCTTGCCCTCGCCATAGCCACGGATCACGCGCTTCACACGCTCGGCGGTGATGCTGTCGGCGTAGTCCATCATCTCGACGAGGATAAACTTGCGGTGTCCGCCGTCATCCTTGTTCATGTTCAGAACAGCGTGGGCGGTGGTGCCTGAACCAGCGAAGGAATCGAGAATAAGTGTGTTACTGTCTCCGGCGATTTGCAAAATACGCTCAATCAAGCGCGGCGGCTTGGGCGTGTCGAACGGTGACTTCCCATTAAAAATAGCCTTAAGCACCTTGGCAGCCTCGTCTGTGTGACCTACTTCTTCATAAGGCCAAAGATTCGTTACAATTCTTCCGCCCATTTCTTCAAGATAGCGCTTACAAGCTATGCCACCACGACCACCACTTGTAAAATACAGCACAGGCCATTTCCCAATTTGATAGCGCAAAACAGCTTTAGATTCTAATTCTTCTAATGGTGCAGAAAGCATGATAGCGTTTATCTCTTTAGGGACTGTGTTTGACTGACCGCAAATAGAGACCCGTTTTTCATAATCATCAATCGGCCTCAATTCGTAATAAGACCAATGAAGCATTATCTGCAACATCTGCTCCTGCCCAAAAGTCCAACAACGTCCATTGGGTGGGTACAATAGTTTCCCGGTAATTGGGTGCTGGATAGCGTAAACCATACCGGGGTGAGTTGCTGCGCCAGGGGCACTTGCATCCCCGGCTTTCCACGGTCGCGGATCGTTGTCCGGGCTAGAATATCGCTGATTCATTTCTTCTGTGCGTGCCAACTTGCGGGGATTCCAATTTGGCTGTTTGCTATACACTACAAGATGTTCAACCTCATTGACGATACCCTTGGAGTCATTGCGGGTCGAGTATGTACGCTGCCAGGAAATATTGGAAACGAAGCAGTTACTGCCGAAAATCTCATCACAAATCAGTTTGAGGTTGGCATATTCCGTATCATCAATGCTGATAAAAATAGCTCCATCATCCGCCAGCAGCTTCAAGCGCGGGTACATCATGCACAACCACTTGTCATGACGTGTCAGGTCCTCGCCCTCTTTGCCGACAACCTCACCCAGCCACTTTTTGATCTTCGGGTCATTGACATTATCGTTATAGACCCAGCCCTCGTTGCCGGTGTTGTAGGGCGGATCGATGTAGATGCACTTGATGCGCCCCTCATACCGGGGAAGCAGCGCTTTCAGGGCTTCCAGATTGTCGCCCCGGATGATCATGTTTTCGCTGCCGTTGTCCTCGC
>CAVJKX010000027.1:0-17421 GCA_963650165.1 bacterium | reverse complement strand
TCATCCGTCGGCTGTCGCCGACACCTTCCCCTCAGGCTCCGCAAGGGGAAGGCAGAGCGCAGGCTGTGCCTGCGAATGAATATTGAATAGTGAATAATGAATAATTATGGTGTGCGCTCTGCGCACGGATTTTCAGAGGCGCTGCGGCATCGTACCGATACGATTTTTGCGGTGTCCCGACCGGAAAATGCGCGGGAAACCGAAACAGCGGGATAAACAAATCTTTTCCGCGCTTACGGGGCGCGGCAGTTTTCTTATTTCGTCGGCAGTTTCGATACCGTGCACCCGCAGTCTCCGTATAGGTGCAGACTAAATGCGCCACTAAAAAAACGCGAAACGTTTTTATTTACTCCAATGTTTCCGGTCGGGCACCGGCAATAAACGTATAGGTAGGGCGTCAATTCGCCTCTGAAAAAATGAGAGATTTGAATTTATTGTCAATGATGTTGAGAATAGTGCTGGCGGTTATCGTCGGCGGAGCGCTGGGTCTTGAACGCGAGCGGCGCTCGTCGCCGGCGGGCTTCCGGACGTATATGCTGGTCGCGGTCGGCTCGTCGATGACGGTCATGCTCAGCCTGTACCTCGACCTGATGCTCGCCACGCAGTGGAGCGCGGCGGCTGCGGCGGTCGGGGCAAAGCACGACGTGTCGCGCTTCGGGGCACAGGTCATAAACGGCGTGGGCTTCCTCGGCGCGGGCTCGATCATTCTGACCGGGCGCAAGCGCGTGAAGGGTCTGACGACGGCGGCGGGGCTCTGGGCCTCGGCCTGTCTCGGCCTTGCCATCGGCGCGGGCTACTATGAGTGCGTGCTCGTTGCGGTCGCGCTGATACTCGTGTGCATGTACGCGTTCCCGGCGCTGGAAAACCGGCTGATCCGGCGCTCGCGGTATATGAATATTCTCGCCGAGCTCGATGGGCTCGAAAACCTCGGCGGCGTGCTGGCGCTGCTGCGCGAGCAGGGCGTGAAGGTGTTCGACATTGACCTGAGCAAGCAGCCGGAGGATCACCGCGCGCAGCTCGGCGTGCACCTGAGCGTGTATCTGCCGCGGGAGCTCAACCATACCAGACTGCTGGCACAGCTTTCGGCGCTCGGCGGCATGGTGTCGATCGAAGAAAGCCAGTGAGGGGGTGCAGCCATGCTTTCATGCTTTGATTTTATACGCGAGCCGACGACGCTGGCCATGGCTCTGCGCCTGCTGCTGGCATTCATCTGCGGCGGGGCGATCGGCGCGGAGCGCGAGATAAAGCGCCGTCCGGCCGGGTTCCGCACACATATTCTCATCTGCCTCGGCGCCGCGGTCACAACGCTGACTGGGCAGTATCTCCTGCTCGGCCTCGGCCTGTTCACCGATATCGGCAGGCTCGGCGCACAGGTCATCGCCGGCATCGGCTTCATCGGTGCGGGCACGATCATCGTCACCGGACGCAGACAGGTCAAGGGTCTGACCACGGCGGCGGGGCTCTGGGCCTCGGCCATCGTCGGGCTCACCTGCGGCGCGGGCTTCGTCGAGTGCGCGGTATTTGCGACGGCGGTCATACTCTTCGCCGAGATCGTGCTCATAAAATTCGAGTACAGGTTCGCAAAAAGCGGCCGCCTGTGCACGCTGTACATTGAGTACACACAGCCCGGTACGATCCAGGACGTGCTGGAGATGCTCAGCGCACGCTCGCTGAAGGTCTCAAACCTCGAGGTCAGCCGCACGCAGGGCGAGGACGATGAGCACCGCTACTATGCGCTGCTGTCCGTCCAGACCACGCCCAGGCTCGGCGGCGCGGAGCTCGTCCCCGCCATCACCGCCCTCCCCAACGTCTTCGCCGTCGAAGAAATGTAATTTCAGTGGCGTTTTTTGGGAGGCGCATTGAGGCTGTACCTATACGCATATTGCGGGTGCACGGTATCGAGACTGCCGACGAAATAAGAACATTTCGCGCCCCATTAGTGCGGAAAAAATTTTATTTATCCCCTTGTTTCGGTTTCCTGCGCGGCTGCCGGTCGGGCTGACGCAATAAATGTATCGGTACGATGCAGCAGCGCCTCTGAAAATCCGTGCGCAGAGCGCACACCATAATTATTCACTATTCAATCTTCATTCGCAGGCGCAGCCTGCGCCCTGCCTTCCCCTTGCGGAGCCTGAGGGGAAGGTGTCGGCGACAGCCGACGGATGAGGTGTTATCAAATCCTTTGCCGTCAGGCAAACACAAATTTTCAGAGGCGCTTTTTCAGTGGCGCATTTAGTCTGTACCTATACGCATATTGCTGGTGCCCGGTATCGAGACTGCCGACGAAATAAGAACACTGCCGCGCCCCGTAAGTGCGGAGAAATTTGTTTATCCCCTTGTTTCGGTTTCCTGCGCAGCTGCCGGTCGGGCTGACGCGAAAATCAGCACGATCTCACAGGATGCGAAACGTATTTATTTTCTCCATTGTTTCCGGTCGGGCTGACGCAATAAATGTATCGGTACAATGTTAAAACGCCTCTGAAAACAAAAAGACAGTGCAGAGTAATATCTGCACTGTCTTTTTATAATCAATTGTATGAGATCAATCCATCTTGTTGAGTGCGACGGTCATGGCGCTCTTCTTGTGAGCTGCGTTGTTCTTATGGATAAGACCCTTGCATGCTGCCTTGTCCACTGCCTTGACTGCGACCTTGTAGCTCTCTGCTGCGACGGTCTTGTCGCCGCCTGCGACTGCTGCGTCGAACTTCTTCATGACGGTCTTGAGCGCGGTCTTGTCTGCGCGGTTCTTTGCGCGGAGCTCCTTGCTCTTGGCATCTCTCTTCATTGCGGACTTAATGTTGGGCATCGTTGTGCACCTCCTTGTAACTTAGTAACAAAAGTCTACGGACTTTTCCGGCGAAAACCGCCGGTTTACGCCGGCTGCCAGACTGATTTCACCATCTGGCGGTTACTGCCGTCGGGACTGAATAACGTAACGAAACGCGAGTAGACGCTCGCGGATAATTAGTTTACCATCAAAGCACTGAAATTGCAAGCTTTTTCTTTGGTTTTTCCGTTTTTTTATTATTTAATGTATTGCTTGTGCTCCGTGCGGGGATGCTACCACTATATATTGATACCGGAGGTACGCCATGCAGAAGCAATTTGCCCGCACAGATCTTGCGGCCGAGGCAGCCGCGCGGCTCGATGCCGTCCCCGACGGAGTTATCGCAGGAAAATTTATGACCCACGGCTGCACCGTGCGCAGCGTCGTTATCGAAACCGACGCCGGTGCACAGGCGCTCGGCAAGCCCTTCGGGCGCTACCTCACGCTCGAATTGGCAGATTATGTTACAAGGCGTGCCCGCAGCTTCCCCGACTGCGCCGCCGCGCTGTGCGGGCTGCTGCGCTCCTTCCCTGCTGTACAAAGCGGCGGCTGCTTTCTTATCGCCTGCCTCGGCAACCGCCTGGTGACGCCCGACGCGATCGGCCCCTGCGCCGCCGACGGAATTATCGTCACGCGGCACCTTAAGAGCTCACTTCCGGAGGATTTTGCGGCTTTTTCCTCGGTTTCCGTGCTGCGCACCGGCGTTCTGGGCACTACGGGCATCGAAAGCGCGCAGGCGATACGCTCCGCGTGTTCTATCGTGCAGCCCGACTGCGTAATTGCCGTAGATGCACTCGCCTGCGGCGAGGCCGCCCGGCTCTGCCGAAACATTCAGCTCTGCGACAGCGGCATCTGCCCCGGCAGCGGCGTCGGCAACGACCGCGCGGAGATAAACGAAGGCTTCCTCGGCTGCCCGGTGATCGCCGTCGGAGTTCCGACGGTATGCGACGCTGCGGCTCTCTGCTCTGCCGAGGGGACGGAGCGACTGTTCGTCACGCCGAGGAATATTGACGAGCTTGTGCGGAGTCTGTCCAAGCTCATCGCCTACGGCATCGACCTTGCTCTGCACGACGGGCTGGCGCTTGCCGATATCGAGACGCTGATCGAATGATGTTTCACGTGAAACGCTCCGCCGTATGTTTCACGTGAAACCCTGCGAAAAAATTTTCAAATGTTCCACGTGAAACATTGAAAAGCGCGGCGAGACTTGTTATAATAGCCGCAAGAGGTGAGACTATGTCAAGAATCATTGCGATAGCCAACCAGAAGGGCGGCGTCGGCAAGACAACGACCTGCGTGAACCTTGCCTGTGCGCTGAAAATGAAGGGCAAGCGCGTTCTGCTCGTAGACTGCGACCCGCAGGGCAACTCGAGCTCCGGCATGGGCGTAGACAAAAACTCGACCCCCGGCGCATACGAGCTGCTGATAAAAAACGCCGACACACTCGACTGCATACGCCGCACGCCCTACGGCGACGTGATACCGTCGAATAAGGAGCTGTCCGGCGCGTCGGTAGAGCTCGTGCGCAGGGAAAAGCGCGAATTTGTGCTCAAAACGGCGCTGCAGATGGTTTACAACGACTACGACTACATATTTATCGACTGCCCCCCCTCGCTGGAGCTGCTGACGCTCAACGCGCTCGTCGCGGCCGACAGCGTGATAATCCCCATGCAGTGCGAATACTACGCGCTCGAGGGGATCGCAGACCTCATGACGACGATACGCATGTGCAACAAGCGCCTGAACCCCTCGCTGCGCATTCAGGGCATCGTCATGACCATGTACGACGCGCGAACCAATCTGACGCAGCAGGTCGCGTTCGAGCTGAAGGAATACTTCGGCGCAAAGGTATATGAGACCGTGATACCGCGCTCGGTGCGTCTTTCCGAGGCGCCGAGCCATGGCAAGCCCGGAGTTGCGTATGACCGCATCGGCAAGGGCAGCCGCGCATATATGAAGCTCGCGGACGAGTTTCTGCTGCGCGAAAAGTACAGGAAAAGGAGCTAAATATGGCCAAGGATACGAAAAAAGGACTCGGACGCGGCCTGAGCGAGCTTTTCGGCGAGGATATTCTCGATAACGAGAGCGAGGGCGAGCTCGTCTACGCACCCATCGCCAAGGTCGAGCCGCGAGCAGAGCAGCCGCGAAATCGCTTTGACGACGAGGCGCTGCAGGAGCTGGCCGACTCCATTGCGCAGTACGGCCTGATCCAGCCGATCACCGTGCGGCGCCGCGAGGGCGGCTTTTATCAGATCATCGCCGGTGAGCGCCGCTGGCGTGCCTGCCGCATGGCAGGGCTCGTCGAGGTGCCGGTGCGCGTCATCGATGCGGACGACCGCCGCGTGGCGGAGCTTGCGCTGGTCGAAAATCTGCAGCGCGAGGACTTAAACCCCATCGAGGAGGCGCTCGGCTACAAGAGCCTCATCGAGGAATACGGCCTGACACAGGAGGAGGCGGCCAAAAGCGTGGGACGCTCGCGCCCCGCGATAACGAACGCTATGCGTCTGCTGAGCCTGAGCAGGGACGTGCTTGCGCTGGTCGAGGACGGAACGCTCTCCGCCGGTCACGCGCGCGCACTGCTGCCAATAAGCGACGCAGCCGAGCAGCTCAAGGCCGCGCGGGCGGTAATAGACGGCTCGCTCTCCGTGCGTAAGACCGAGCAGCTTGTGACAAAAACGCTCAAAAAGCTTGCCGAAGAGCCGGTCGAAGAGGAAAAATCGAACGGTCTTATGGTCGATTACATAGCCGAGACCGAGGATTATTTAAGCCGTTCGCTCTCGCGCAAGGTCGCGCTCGAGCAGAAGCGTAAGGGCGGCAGGATAATTTTGGAATTTTATGACAGCGACGACCGCGAGGCGCTCATAGCAAATCTTGCGCGGATGGGCCGGAGCTGGGAAGAAATAATGAATTAAAAGGAGAAAAAAACGATGCTGGATATAAAATTTGTCCGTGAAAATCCCGAGGCAGTCAAGGAGAACATAAAGAAGAAGTTCCAGGACGCGAAGCTGCCGCTGGTCGACGAGGTCATTGAGCTCGACAGGCAGTACCGCGCGGCGATGACGGAGGCAAACGATCTGCGCGCAAAGCGCAATACGCTGTCGAAAATGGTCGGACAGCTCATGGCTCAGGCCAAGAAGGACCCCTCGAAGCTTCAGGAGGCCGAGGAGGCCAAGGCGCAGGTCAAGGCAAACGCCGATCGCCTTGCCGAGCTCGAGACGCTGCACGACGAGCTTGCCGTGCGCATCAGAAAGATCATGCTGACCATCCCGAACATCATCGACGAGAGCGTGCCCATAGGCCCCGACGACTCGGCAAACGTCGAGGTCGAGCGCTTCGGCGAGCCGCTCGTTCCCGATTACGATATCCCCTACCACACCGAGATCATGGAGAGCTTCAACGGCGTCGATATGGACGCGGCCGGACGTGTCTCCGGCAGCGGCTTTTACTATCTCATGGGCGATATCGCGCGCCTGCACTCGGCGGTGACAGCCTACGGCCGCGATTTCATGATCGACAAGGGCTTTACATACTGCATTCCGCCGTTCATGATCCACGGCAACGTCGTCGAGGGCGTCATGAGCCAGACGGATATGGACGCGATGATGTACAAGATCGAGGGCGAGGACCTGTACCTGATCGGAACGAGCGAGCACTCGATGATCGGCAAGTTCATCGACCAGATCCTGCCCGAGTCAAGCCTGCCTCAGACCCTCACGAGCTACAGCCCCTGCTTCCGCAAGGAAAAGGGCGCACACGGCATCGAGGAGCGCGGCGTTTACCGCATCCACCAGTTCGAAAAGCAGGAGATGATAGTTGTCTGCAAGCCTGAGGAGAGCAAGGACTGGTACGAGAAGATGTGGCGCTACAGCGTGGAGCTGTTCCGCAATCTCGAGATCCCAGTGCGCCAGCTCGAGTGCTGCTCGGGCGATCTGGCCGACCTCAAGGTCAAATCCTGCGATATCGAGGCGTGGTCGCCGCGCCAGAAGAAATACTTCGAGGTCTGCTCCTGCTCGAACCTCGGCGATGCCCAGGCGAGAAGGCTCAAGATCCGCGTCAAGGGCGAGGACGGCAAAATGTATCTGCCGCACACCCTCAACAACACCGTCGTCGCGCCTCCGCGCATGCTCATAGCGTTTCTGGAAAACCATCTTCAGGCCGACGGCAGCGTCACCGTCCCCGAGGTGCTGCGACCCTACATGGGCGGCAAGGCAGTGCTCGTTCCGGTGAAGTAAGCGAGCGCAGAAAACATTTAAGTAAGGCGTTGAAGCGCCGATAAAAAAGGAGTAAAGATATGAAGAAGTTTCTCAATGAGTTCAAAGAATTCATCATGCGCGGCAACGTGCTCGACATGGCCGTCGGTGTCATCGTCGCGACCGCGTTCGGCAAGATCACCACGAGCCTTGTAAACGATCTGTTCATGCCCTTCATCAGCTGGCTGTTCGGCACGCGCGATATGAGCGCGCTCAACCTGATCGTGCGCCCCGAGATCGTCGAGAACGGCACGGTCGTGCAGGAGGCCATCACCATCGGCTTCGGCAACTTCGTCGCGGTCGTCATCGACTTTATCCTCATGTCGCTGGTCGTGTTCATCATCCTCAAGCTGTTCAATAAGGCGCGCAGCCTTGCCGAGAAGCCGGCCGAAGAGCCCGAGCAGGAGGAAGAGCCCACCCCCACCACCGAGGAGCTCCTCGCCGCGATCCTCGACGAGCTTAAAAAGAATTCAGAGGCGAAAATTTAGAGGCGCATTGAGGCTGCACCTATACGTTTATTGCGGGTGCACGGTTCTTTTCAGAGGCGCATTTAGTCTGTACCTATACGTTTATTACAGGTGCACGGTATCGTTACAATGGCAGAAATAAGAACGTTTCGCGGAACACGAGTGCGGAGAAAGATTTGTTCGTGATGGTTTCCTGTGCAGCTTCAGGTCGGGCACCGCAAAAACCGTATCGGTACGGCGCAGCAACGCCTATGAAGATCCGTGCGCAGAGCGCACACCATAACTATTCACTATTCATTATTCAATATTCACTCGCAGAAGCTCCGCTTCTGCGCTCTGCCTTCCCCTTGCGGAGCTTGAGGGGAAGGTGTCGGCCGCAAGGCTGACGGATGAGGTGTCAATAAATTGCGGCGCAAGCCGCCTACATTATGAAATGAAAAAAGGCAGTGCAGATCATAGTCTGCACTGTCTTTTTCATGCTTAATATTGGATTAAGTTCCCTAAATGGAATTTGTGCTTGCCTGACGGCAAAGGATTTGATTACACCTCTTCAGTCACCTTCGGTGACAGCTTCCCCTCAAAGGGGAAGCCAAGGGTGCGTAACATTACTGCACACTAATATTCCGCGAAACGTTCTTATTTATGTCTGTGTCTCGATACCGGGCTACCGCAATAAACGTATAAGTACAGCCTTCATGCGCCTCTGAAAAAAACCGGGCACCCGCAATAAACGTATCCGTAGAAGCCTCAATGCGCCTCTAAAAATGCGCCTCTAAAAAAATTCGGTGGTGGAGAGGAAAGCGGCGAGCTTTGTGACCTTGCCGTGCTCGAAGCTGAGCTCGATGGTGATGCGGCCGTTTTCGGCTCGGCAGGAGTTGAATGCGCCGCTGATCATTTTGTATTTTGCGTTGAGCAGCACGGTCTTTGCGTCGAGCTCATCGTCGCCGACGCGGATGCCGAGAACGGAGTAATACTTCTCGTCCGAGGAAAAGCCGATCACGCCGTAGCTGCCGATGCCGCTGTCGGGATGCCGGCCGAGGTAATAGCGGGTGTCCGTATCGGTCTGGACGATGCCCTCGCCGCGCTCGTCGGTAAACCACTCGTAGCCGTCCTCGTCATACTGCTTTGCGTCGTCCGCGCTGCTTACGAAGCTTATCGAGCCGCCGAGGCTCCAGTCCATGAGCGAGCGCGCGTTGAAGCGGGCAAGCTCTATCGTTCCGAACCACGAAAACGCGAGGATCAGCACTATCGCCAGCACCGCCGCCGCGATTATCGAGATTTTCAGAGTTTTTTTCGGTATTCTTTTAAAAAACAGCATAAGATGCTCCTTTGAATTTTCTCACTTCCACCGGAAATATCATAACATTTAATAAAGAAAAGTCAATAAGGGACTCTTGGTTGAAAAATTAACATTTTGTTAAGGACGCAATTGTCAAATATGCACTAAAATCCGACCGCTTTTTGTGCGAAACAGCAAATGTTAAGGTACCGCAAAATTACCGCTTCAAGCGTTTCGGCGCTTGTGCTATAATGATTTTGTCGGATTTACCGAAAAATTTGATCAGGAGGAGTCACATGAAAAATACGAAGAAGCTTCTTTCTCTGCTGCTGGTCCTTGCCATGGTATTCGCCCTGGCGGTCCCCGTATTTGCGGAGGGAGAAACCGCCGAAATGGCGGGCAAAACCGTTATTCTGCACTCTAACGACGTTCACGGTGCGATAACGGGCTACGCAAACATCAAGGCCATCGCAGACGACTATGCCAAGCAGGGCGCCAATGTCATAATTGCCGACGCGGGCGACTTCAGCCAGGGCCAGGTCGCGGTCAGCTCGAACAAGGGCCTGAACGCGGTCACGATGATGAACGCGGCGGGCTACGACATCGCAACCATCGGCAACCACGAGTTTGACTACGGCTACGCACAACTCGTTGAAAACCTCAAGCAGGCAAAGTTCGACACCGTATGCTGCAACGTCCTCGGCGAGGACGGCAAGCCCGTTTTTGACGGCAGCAAGGTCATCACCGTCGGAAATCTGAAGATCGGCTTCATCGGCGTCAACACTCCCGAAAGCCAGACCAAGGCAAACCCGGCACTCATCCAGGGTCTGACCTGGCTCGCGGGCGACAAGATGATCGCGGCGGTCCAGGCAGAGGCGGACAAGCTCCAGACCGAGGCCGACGTCATCGTCGTTCTCGCGCACCTCGGCGTTGACGCGGAGAGCGCACCCAACCGTTCGACCGACCTGTGGGCCGGCCTCAAGGGCGTTGACTTCATCATCGACGGCCACTCCCACACCGTTATGGATAAGGGCGAGGGCGGCGAGCCCATCCAGTCCACCGGCACCGCATTCGCAAACATCGGCGTTATCGTCATCGACAACGCAAGCAAGAAGATCGAGCGCAACGCGCTCATCCCCGTGACCGACGGCTCGGCAAAGGACGAGACCGTCGCAGCGGCGGCTCAGGCCATCAGCGACGAGATCGAAAAGGAATACGGCGAGGTCTTTGCAAAGAGCGAGGTCAACCTCACCGGCGACAAGGGCTTCAACTCCAAGACCGGCCTTTACGGCAACCGCGACGGCGAGACCAACCTCGGCGATCTGATCACCGACTCCATGGTATGGGCCGGCAAGAGGACCGGCGGCATTACCGTTGACGAAAAGCACATCGTCGCAGTCACCAACGGCGGCGGCATCCGCGCAGCCATCGCTGCCGGCGACGTCACCAAGAAGGACGTCAACACCGTTCTGCCCTTCGGCAACACCCTCGCAGTCGTTTACGTCAAGGGCGCGGAGCTGCTCGAGGCTCTCGAGGCTTCGACCTACTGCTCGCCGTACAGCACCGTCGGCGGCTTCCCGCAGGTATCCGGCATCAGCTACACCGTAGACACCACCAAGGCCTATGACGCAAACGCGGACACCTATCCCAACTCGACCTACCACGGTCCCAGGACCGTCAACCGCGTCACCATCAACAGCATCAACGGCGAGGCCTTCGACAAGGACGCGACCTACGCCGTCGTTACCAACAACTTCGTCGCGGCCGGCGGCGACACCTACTATGCATTTGCCTCGGCAAGCAGCCAGTTTGACACCGGCATCCCCCTCGACGAGGCGCTGATGGACTACATCACCACCGAGCTCAAGGGCGTTATCGGCAAGGATTACGCTTCTCCCAGAGGCGACATAAATTATGTCGTTGCATCCGACGTCAAGGCCGGCGCATACTATAACTCCATCCTGTGGGCATACGCACAGGGCATCACCAACGGCAAGAGCGACGGCGTCTTCGGCACGGACGAGAGCTGCACCCGCGCCCAGGTCGTGACCATGCTCTGGCGCGCCGCCGGCAGCCCCGAGCCCACGATAAAGACCACGAACTTTACCGACGTGAAGGCAGGCAGCTTCTACGAGAAGGCAGTCCTGTGGGCGGTCGAGAAGGGCATCACCGAGGGTACCACCAAAACGACCTTCAGCCCCAACGACGCATGCACCCGCGCCCAGATCGTGACCTTCCTCTGGCGTGAGGACGGCTCCAAGGAAGCTTCAACCTGGTGCGACTTCAACGACGTTCCGCAGTTTAACAGCTTCTATGCAATGTCCGTGTCGTGGGCAGTCGAGAAGGGCATCACCAAGGGCACGACCGACAGCACCTTCTCCCCGAACGACGTGTGCACCCGCGCACAGGCCGTCACCTTCCTGTTCAGAGCCCAGTAAGCTCTCTTCAAGGCGCAAACCCTATAACGACCAAAGCTCCCGTTCAGCCGAACGGGAGCTTTTTTGCATATCCGCGCATATCAGCGCGTTCGGCGGCACGGTCATCTGTGCCTTTTTACTTTGCAAGAAGGTCCTGATCCCAGCCGACCTTGATGAAGTAGCCGCCGTAGGTGTCGTTGAAGACGGTCTCTGTCTCGGCGGACTGGAAGGCCTTGACGACCTTTGCGTAAACCGCTGCCTTGTCGGCATCCTCGAGGTCCGCGCTGCGGGCGGCGATCAGGTTCCAGTATTCCTCGACGTCGAGAACGGTGTCCTTGTAGATGGCCTCATCGGTTTTCAGGCCGAAGTCGAGGGCGTAGTTGCCGTTGACGACGGCGGCGGTCACGTCGGCGAGGGCGGAGGGGATAACGTTGGCCTTCAGCTCCTCGATCGTGATGTTGACATTGTACTTTACGATGTCGTCAAGCGTGGGGTTGAATGCCGCGTCGGGGTCAAGCTCGATAAGGCCGGCAGCCTCGAGGACCTTCAGTGCGCGGCCGCCGTTGGTCAGGTCGTCCGGGATGGCGACGGTGTCGCCGTCCTTGAGCTCGTCGACGGAGGAGACCTTCTGGGAGTACAGGTTCAGGGGGATGATAAAGGTGTTGCCGATGTTTTCGATCTCATAGCCGTAGCTGTCGATCTCGCTCTGGAGATAGATGCGGTGCTGGAAGGCGTTCAGGTCGATCTCGCCGTTGGCAAGGGCGTTGTTGGGCGTTACATAGTCGGAAAACTGCACGAACTCGAGGTTGATGCCCTCGGCCTTCAGAGCCTCCTGTGCGGGCGTCCACAGATCCTCGTAGATGCTGCCGACAACGCCGAGCTTAACGGTAACGGTCTCGGCGGAGCCGTCATTATCGTCCGCCGTGCCGTTCTGCGAGCCGCAGGCGCTGAATGTGAGCAGCAGGAGTGCGCTTGCAAGTACAAAAGCTATAATTTTATTAAGTTTCATTTTCGTTTCCTCCGGATAATTTTTGAATTTTGATTTGAATTAAGTAATGAGCCATGCGGCTTGAATTTCAAATTACATATTCCCGGCCGGGCCGGGCATCGCCGGAGCGGCGCGGAAGTTTTTTCTTTCGTATCTCACTGCCGTCACCTCAATGCGTGTTCTTTTTGACGGCCTGGCCGCCGATGAATTCCATGATGCACACGAGAATTACCAGCACGAGCACAGTCACGTTGGTAACGTCGGTCATGTTCCTGTCGTGTCCGTAGCGGACGGCGAAGTCGCCGAGACCGCCCGCGCCGACGACGCCGGCCATTGCGGTCAGGTTCAAAAGGCTTATCGCCGTGATGGTGGTGCCGCGGGCGATGGCCGCAACGCTTTCCTTGAGGTAGACGCGGAAGATGATCTCAAGCGGGCTCGAGCCCATGGAGAGCGCCGCCTCTATGAGCCCGGGGTCGAGCTCGGCCAGCGCGCTCTGCACCTGGCGGGTGAAGAAGGGAACGCAGCCGAACACCAGCGGGACGATCGCGCCGCGCACATAAATGGCGGTGCCCATGATCGCGCGGGACACCGGCATTACCCATGTCAGCAGGATGATGAAGGGGATGGAGCGGAACAGGCTGACGAGCTTGTCGAGGATCTCGTAGACGACCCTGTTTTCGAGAATGCCGTCGGGCTTCAGGACCGTCAGCAGCACGCCGAATATCATGCCGAGGACAAAGGAAATGGCTCCCGACCAGACGACCATCAGCAGCGTGTCTCCGATGGCGGCGTAAAAGTCCGGCAGCTTCGCCATGACGTTGGGGATCAGATTATTCAGAAATTCCTGCATCCTTGATTACCTCCACTCCTACGTTTTTTGCGATCAGATATTCGACCGCTTCCGTGATCTTCCTGCGCTCGCCGCTGATGATGGCGACCGTGCCGCCGATGGGCGCGTCCTGCACGATGGTGATATCGGCAAAGATGATGTTCAGGGAAACGCCGAACTCCTGCGACACCGCGGAGATCAGCGGCTCGGAAACGTTCCTTTGCAGATATGACAGCCGAATGATCACTTCACCCGGCGCAAGCTTCACCACGGGGGAATCTTCGGCGACCAGCTCCTCTATCTTCTGGAGATTTGAGGTCGTGCGGATGAAGTTTTTCGTTATATCCTGCTTGGGATCGGCGAACACGCTGAACACCTCGCCCTGCTCGACCACGCGCCCGTGCTCCATAACGGCGACGCGGTGACAGATCTCCTTGACGACTGCCATCTCGTGCGTGATGAGAACGATCGTTATGCCCAGCGTTTCGTTGAGCTGCCTGAGAAGGTGCAGGATCGACTTCGTGGTCTGCGGATCGAGCGCGGATGTTGCCTCGTCGCACAGCAGCACCTTCGGGTCGTTTGCCAGGGCCCTTGCGATTGCCACGCGCTGCTTCTGTCCGCCGGACAGCTGGCTGGGGTAGGCGTCGGCCTTGTCCGCAATGCCCACCAGCTCAAGCAGATGCGCGACCTTGTCCGCCGTCTCCTGCTTGCTCAGGCCGCTGCCGCGCAGCGGATAGGCCACGTTTCCGGCAACCGTGCGGGACGGCATCAGGTTGAAATGCTGAAAGATCATTCCGATCCTTCTGCGCGTCTGCCGGAGCTCCTTCGCGCTCAGCGCCGTGATCTCCCGGCCGTCAACGGTGACCGTGCCGCTGCTCGGCCTCTCCAGAAGATTTATACATCGCACGAGCGTTGATTTTCCCGCGCCGGAAAAGCCGATGATGCCGAATATCTCGCCCTTGCCGATCGACAGGGAGACGTCGCTCACGGCGTGGACCTGCTGCGGTCCCTTTCCGAAAGTCTTTGAAACGTGTGTCAGCTCAATCAAGTAGGTTCCTCCTCTGATGAAAATAAAAAAAGCGGGGAGCTCAAAAGCTCCCCGCTTCAAATGCGTGACGGTATCTGCGCAGAACGGTTCAGCGCAGACGCATTCGACCCCGGATGTTCCGGAAAGGCAGCAAATGAGCACACGAAAACGTGGGCATCGGCATAGCCATGTCCATAAACATTCGGGATGACATTCGAAAACTCTGATTGAACATAGCCGCGGCTCCTTTCCACTAACATACTGTTTTTGTCGGCATTATAATACTGCCTGCTTTCTTCGCTGTCAACCAAAACATTGCACGATGCGCAAACTTCGGCATCTTTTCCAAAGCCCGCCCCGGGAGAGGCAAAAATTTGAACATTTTGCCTTGCTTTGCGCCCGCTCAGACCGCCTTTTTGCGTAAACACATTGTAATAGCAGGCCCCGGAAACCACAAGTCCGCCGCACCCGGACGGCGGAAAATAAAAAATTACCGTTGCTGATATGGTATCAACAACGGTAACAGATTTGGTTGCGGAGGAGGGATTTGAACCCACGACCTTCGGGTTATGAGCCCGACGAGCTACCGAACTGCTCCACTCCGCGATATTTGCGCTCCTTAAAGCTTATATATAATACCACACGGCGGCGCACAAGTCAATACCCCCGCCGAACATTTTGTCCGACAGCAAATTTGATATTAAGCATGAAAAAGACAGCGCAGAGTATGATCTGTACTGTCTTTTCGTATAATGTTGCGGCTCACGCCGCGATTTAATTACACCTCTTCAGTCACCTTCGGTGACAGCTTCCCCTCAAAGGGGAAGCCAAGGGGAAGGTTTTTCAGAGGCGCTGCTGCATTGTACCGATACAGTTTTTGCGTCAGCACGACCGGCAGCCGCGCAGAAAACCGAAACAGCGGGCTGCAAAAGCTTGCACCGCACTCGCGGAATGCGAAACGTTTTTATTTCTTCCGTTGTTTCGATACCGGGCCACCGCAGTTTCCGTATAGGTACAGCCTCAATGCGTCTCTAAAAAGGCAGGGAGGAGAGGACGGAGGTGAAGTAGTCGGGCAGGTCGGTGGAGATGACGACGTGCTCGCCGGTGCGCGGGTGGATGAATTTCAGCTCGCGGGCATGCAGGCACTGGCCGGAAAGCCCGCGCTCGGGGCAGGGCGCGCCGTAGACGCCGTCGCCGAGCAGCGGGTGGCCGATATGCGCCATGTGCACGCGGATCTGGTGCGTGCGTCCGGTCTCGAGCCGGCAGCGTATGTGCGTGTAGCCGCGGTAGCGTGCGATGACCTCCCAGTGCGTCACCGCGCTGCGCGAGCCCTTCTGCGTGACGGCCATTTTCTTGCGGTCGGTCGGATGCCGCCCTATGGGCGCGTTGACCGTGCCCGAGTCCTCGCGCATGCCGCCGCGCACGACGGCCTCATACACGCGCGAGAGGCTGCGGTCGGCAAGCTGAGCCGACAGCGCAAGGTGCGCAAAATCGTTCTTCGCAACGATCAGCAGGCCGGAGGTGTCCTTGTCGATGCGGTGCACGATGCCGGGGCGCTTCTCGCCGCCGATGCCGGACAGCGAGCTGCCGCAGCGGAACATCAGCGCGTTGACAAGCGTGCCGTCGGGGTGTCCGGGCGCGGGGTGCACGACCATGCCGCGCGCCTTGTTGACCACCAGCAGGTCGTCGTCCTCGTACACTATATCCAGCGGCAGATCCTGCGGCCGGAGCTCGCAGTCGGCCGCCTCGGGCATAACGAGCGTGACCTCGTCGCCGGGGGAACATTTATAATTTTTCTTCACCGCCCTGCCGCCGACGGACACGGCGCCCGCTTCGATCAGCCGCGCGGCGGCGCTTCGCGTGAGCTCAGGCACACAGCGCGCAAGAAGAGCGTCGATGCGTTCGGCGCTCTCCTGTGCTGTTATCCTTATGATGTTATCGTCAAAATAATCCATTACAGATCCCTGAACTCGGCAAGAATGTCCTCAAGCTTAAAGCTCTCGCTCTCGGGCTCCGCCTTCGGCGCTTCGGGAGCAGCCTCGACGGGCGGCTTTTCGGCGGGCTTGGCTGCCCGGAGGCCCAGAGCGGGGCCGAAATCGTCCCAGAACGCATCGTGCTCCGGCGTGGTCTCCGCCTTCTTTATCGGCTGCGCCTCCTGCGGCTGCTCGCGGGTCTCGGTGGTAAAGCCGAAGATATCGGCAAAATCGTCGGCGGGCTCCGGCTGTGCGGCGGATGCGCGCGGCACGGGCTTTACACGCACGGGCGGCTCGTAATCCTCCTCGTCCTCCCCGTCATCGCCGCGCGAGCCGAAGAAAACGTAGATCACGAACATCAGGCAGGACACGACGAGCACCGCGTCGGCAATGTTGAACACCGCGAAGTTGACAAACTCGAGCTTGAACATGTCCACGACATAGCCGAGGAACACGCGGTCGATGCAGTTGCCTATGGCGCCCGTCAGAAACAGCACCTCGCACCAGACCGCAAAGCGCGAGTCGAACACGCGCCTGACCAGCAGCACCGCGATGACCACGACGAACAGCGCCGTCACGGCGAGGAATATCCAGCGTGCGGCCGCGACATTGTCGAGCATACCGAACGCCGCGCCGGAATTATGGATATTCACGAGCTTCACGACGCCGGGGATGAGCTCCTGTGAGCCGGTCGAGAGCGTTATATTGACCGTGACCCAGTATTTGAGCCACTGATCCGCGATGAGTATCACCGCGGCAACGATCGCAAAAAGCATTTTAAGATCCTTTCGGTTTCCATATATTCACCCTATATAATGCACCAAAAGCCCCGTTTCGTCAAGGGTTTTCAGCGGCGAATTCAGGCACCTACGGATACGTTTATTGCGTCAGCCCGGTTCGATATTGCCGGCAAAACAAGAACACTGCCGCGCAACGCGAGTGCGGTGCAGACTTTGTGCAGCCCGCTGTTTCGGTTTCCCGCGCATTTTCCGGTCGGGACACCGCAAAAACCGTATCGGTACAATGCAGCAGCGCCTCTAAAAATCCGTGCGCAGAGCGCACACCGCAATTATTCATTATTCACTATTCAATATTCATTCGCAGGCGCAGCCTGCGCTCTGCCTTCCCCTTGCGGAGCCTGAGGGGAAGGTGTCGGCGACAGCCGACGGATGAGGTGTAATTAAATTGCGGCGTAAGCCGCAACAATGTTGATAAAAGACAGTGTGGATCATAGTCTGCACTGTCTTTTTCACGTTTAATATTAGATTAATTCCCGTACAGAAAATTTGTGTTTGCCTGACGGCAAAAAATTTATTGACACCTCTTCAGTCACCTTCGGTGACAGCTTCCCCTCGAAGGGGAAG
>CAVJKX010000026.1:0-18862 GCA_963650165.1 bacterium | reverse complement strand
CTTGAGGGGAAGCTGTCACCGAAGGTGACTGAAGAGGTGTAATTAAATCGCGGCGTCAGCCGCAACAATGTTGATAAAAGACAGTGTGGATTTTTTAGTCTGCACTGTCTTTTTTACGTTTGATATTGGATTAAGTTTCCTGCAATTAAATTTGTGTTTGCCTGACGGCAAAAGATTTATTGACACCTCATCCGTCGGCTTCGCCGACAACTTCCCCTCAGGCTCCGCAAGGGGAAGGCAGCGCAGAAGCGGAGCTTCTGCGAATGAAGATTGAATAGTGAATAATGAATAATGAATAATTGCGGTGTGCGCTCTGCGCACGGATTTTCAGAGGCTTTTTCAGAGGCGTTGCTGCATCGTACCGATACGGTTTTTGCGGTGTCCCGACCGCGCACTGTTTTACCGAAAATACTACTACATGCAGCCGATGAGCCGGATCGCCGCCGAGCTCGGCATGACCGAACGCGCGGTCGAGGGGCGGCTGTACCGCATACGCAGGCGGCTGCGGGATCTGCTGGGAGGTGAAGGCTATGGCGAGAGATGAATTTGACGGGCTCGACCGCCTGATCGCGGACGGCCTCGACGAGCTCCCACCCGAGGACGTTGTCGGCCGCGTCTCCGCCGGAAAGACGGCCTTTGACCTCATCCTTGCGGGGCTTGCGCTGAGCACGATAACGCTCAATTTCCTTGCACTCAACTATATTCTGCCGATGCTCGGCACGGTGCTCCTGCTGCTGGGCACGCGCCGCCTGCGCGGCGAGAACGGCCGGTTCACGGCCTGCTTTGCGATCTCCGTCCTGCGCTGCTTTTTGACCGCGGCACAGTGCCTCATAGCGTCAACGGTTTATAACGATGCCTTCACGGGCTCGGACGCGGCGGATATTGTCGCCGCAGTCAGCGTCGTCCTCGTTTTCGCGCTTATCTTCTGCCTGCGCAGGGGCATACTCGAAACCCAGCGCAGCGCCGGCCTTGAGCCGCACGCGGGCGGCGCGGCGGCGCTCATCGTCTGGTACGCCGTCGTGTGTGCGCTGGCGCTGATGAATGCCGAGGGGCTCATCCTCGTCGCGGGGCTGATAATTTGCTTCATACTCATCCTGCGCAGCCTGGCAAAGCTTGCGCGTGAGCTCGATGAGGCAAGCTACGCCGTTACGCCCTCGCCGGTGCGCATGTCCGACAGGACGCTGTGCATCGTGATATTCTCGCTGCTCCTTGCGGGTGTCGCCTGCGGCTATGCCTTTTTCGCAAAATACCCGATGCAGTGGCAGCCCGAGGCCGAGCCGCAGAGCTCCGAGCTGCGTCAGGCGCTGCTGGATGCGGGCTATCCCGCAGGAGCGCTGCGCGAGCTCAGCGACGAGGATATCGAGCTGTGCAGGGGCTTTACCGAGATCAGTATAGATGCCGCCGAGCACGACAACGGCAGCGGCGTTGAGCTTACGACGGTTGCCGTGAAGCTCGATGAGAGCGGCACGCGCCGGCGCATATTCCACCATTTTGAGTGGACTGATGCGCGCCCTGTCGGGACGGAGGTGCTGCGCGTTGTGCCCGACTATGTGCAGAACACAAGGTTTGACTGGTCTCCCGACGGCGGGATCACGGGCCGCGTGCTGTGCTGCGTGGACGGTGAGACGATGGTGTCGCCGTATTACGGACTCACCGCCTCCGGCGGCAGCGTCAGCACGATCTATGCCTCGGGCAAGCTCGGCATCCTCGGCAGCTTTTCGATGCCCGCGCACTCCGAACGGCAGTGCGGCTACATTTCCTACGGCATACAGGCCTGCGGCACACACGACAGCGATGTGGAGAACGACGAGCTTTATTTCGTCTCCGGCGCGGGCTATACCCATCAGAAAAGCGCTCTGCAATTTCCCGTCCGCACCGCCGAAGCGATCGTCCGCTCCGGCGCATACACCGAGAGCTTCGTCAGCGTGTGGCATTTTTCGACTTTTTAGAGGCGCATTGAGGCAGTCGTCAAAAAAACTTGTGGCCTTGCAGCTCGTGTGGTATTATTAAAGAAAAAACAAAAATTTGCACGGGAGAGAGCTATGAAAGACGACAGCAGCATAATCGTCATCGGCATTGCCGGCGGCACGGGCAGCGGAAAGACAACGATCACGCGCAAGATCATGCAGCATTTCGGCGGCAATGTCAGCGTCATTTACCACGACAACTACTACAAGGCCCACCACGGCATGAGCTACGAGGAGCGCGCAAAGCTCAACTACGATCACCCCGACGCCTTCGATACCGAGCTTCTCATCTCAGACCTCAAAAAGCTGCGGCGCGGCGAGACGATATACTGTCCGACCTACGACTACACGATCCACGACCGATCGGAAAAGACGGTGACGGTCAAGCCCTCGCGCGTCATCATCGTCGAGGGGCTGCTGATCTTCCAGTGCCCCGAGCTGTGCGAGCTGATGGATATCAAGATATTCGTCGACACGGATGCGGACGTGCGCATCCTGCGCAGGATAGTGCGTGACGTGCGCGACCGCGGCAGGAGCCTCGAGAGCGTCGTGAACCAGTACCTGACGACGGTCAAGCCCATGCACGAGCAGTTTGTCGAGCCCTCGAAGCGCAAGGCGGATATCATCATCCCCGAGGGCGGACACAATCAGGTCGCGCTGGACATGGTGCTCGAGCGCGTGCGCGCGCACCTTGCGAAGAATTGAGGTCACGACATGGCAAAGCTTTACTTCAAATACGGCGCTATGGGCTCGTCGAAATCGGCTCAGGCGCTCATAACGCAGTTTAACTACGAGGAGCTCGGCATGAGCGTCTGGCTCATAAAGCCGAGTGTCGACACGCGCGACGGCGCGGATATAGTGCAGAGCCGCATAGGGCTCCGGCGCTCGGCGGAGATCATAACCCCCGAGCAGAGCATAATCGAGGCCTACGCAGACGCCGGCCGGCACGACGTTATCATCGCCGACGAGGCGCAGTTTTTCACGCCCGAGCAGATAGATCAGCTGCGCGAGCTTGTGGACTCGGAGGATCTGCCGGTTTTGTGCTTCGGTCTGCGCACCGATTTCCTGACGCACTTTTTCCCCGGCGCGCGCAGGCTCATGGAGCTTGCCGACTCCATCACCGAGATAAAGACCGTCTGCGCCTGCGGCCGCAAGGCAACGGTAAACGCACGCATCGACGGCGCGGGGCACATCATAACGCATGGCGATCAGGTGTTCCTCGGCGGCAACGACAGCTACGTCGCCATGTGCCACAAATGCTGGATGGATAAAATAAAGCAGCAGGAAAAATGAAAACAGACATAGAAAAAGCTCAGGTCACACCTGAGCTTTTTCGTTTTGATTTTACTCCACCTCGACGACGCCGTCGGGCTTGACGCTGATCTTCGCGCCGGTTTTGACGTATTCGAGGAACTCGTCGCCCAGACTGTCGACAACGGGCATCTGCGCGTCCGTCCACACGTCGCCGAGTATTGCGCCGGAGGCGGCCAGCGGGTCTATCGGCTTTGAAAACAGCATGCACGCGGCCTGCTTGCCGAGGGCGCAGACCGTGAACAGCACCATGCCGCCGGTCGTTGAGCCAATGGTCATCGGAAGGCACAGCGCCTTGCCGATCATGGGCTTTTTGTATATCTCGGCGTTGTTCTGGTCGCCGCACTTCATCTGCTTATCGCCGAACATCATGCCCATCTGATACGAGGCGAGCGTGTTGAAGCCGCCGTGGGACACGAGCGCCTCGGCCGTGCATGTGCCGGGGACGACCACTCTTCCTTTGAAAGTCTTCATTTCTTGCCCTCCCTCTTCGTCGTGACGGTGTGCAGAATCTCGGCCTCGGTGTAGTAGCGCGCGCTGGTGTAGGTGCGCAGCTTGTTCGACGAGGTGATGACAGCCTTCTTCTTGCACAGGGGGTTATTCATATACATGAGCGGGCAGATATAGCTGAGTATGATGCCCTGACGCCTGAGCTGCTTGTAGTACGGCGTTTTCTGAAACTCCTTTATAACGGGCGTTGAGGCCGTGAACACCGTGGGCACCGTGACCTTTTTCAGGCCGTTTTTGTTCAGCTCGCGGCCGACGGCGGTCGTCCAGTCAATGAGCTGCCGGAGCGTCATGTGCGGGCAGCCGACAAAGCACAGCTGCGGCTCGGCATCGGGATTTTTCCAGATAACGGGGTAGCTCGCCTTGACGCGCGCAAGCTCCGCATCGTCGATGACGTAGGTCTGCGCACCCTCTGCGATTATGCCCTCGCCCTGCCCGACGGCCTCGGGCGTGAGGTTTTCGATGTGATACAGACCGACCGCGCCGTTGGACGCGGTGGCGGCGCCGAAGTCCTTGAGGTAGGTGCAGGCCTCCTCGTCGAGCGTCGTGCCCAGCCACTTATCCAGTCCCTTTACATACGGGACCTCCTCCATGACCTTCATGCCGACGGCAGAGCCCAGAAGCTGCGCGTCGGGCTTTTCGGAGCATTTCAGCTCCACCACCCAGGTCGCTTTGCGGTTTTCGTCCAGCAGCAGGCCGAACTCGGGCACGAAGCCGGCTATCGAGCCCATGAGCTCTATCATGCCGGAGTTGCGGTTGCACCTCGCGCCGAGCACGGAGTTTGCGTAAACGACCGCCGAGGACTCCGCCCACGAGAGCACCTCGCCCTCAGCGGGCTTGTTGCCGACCTGATCGAGATAGCAGGTGCAGGTGTAGTCGTCGTCGCTCGTAATGCCGAGCTCGCGCAGCTGCTGCTCATAGCTGTCCTGATAGGTGTACATGAATTTTTTGAACACAAGATCCTCTATCAGGCTGCTGGGCACATGCTTATCCAGCGGCTTGGGGTCGGCGGTGAACTTCTGGCCGGACGCAAGTCCGGAGTCGATGATCTCCTGATACAGATCATACACCGGCTTCATGACCTTCAGGCCGAAGCTGATGACCGTGTGGCCGTACTTTGAGCTTATCGGTACCATCCTCTCCGCGCCGAAGGTATCGCCGTACATGACAAGGGTCTTTACGACCTTCGCCATGGTCTCTCCCTTTTCGCCGTCAAGCAGCGCCTGCTGTTCGGGCGTAAGCTTCATGTTCCGTCACTTCCTTTTTCGTTATTGAATTAACATATATTTATTGTATACCCTGCGTCTGATAATGTCAACAAGAGCACCCCGCAATTTACCTCAAATGTATACCAATTTGCACAAAAAAAGAGAGCGTTACCGCTCTCTTTCCTGCATTATTCAAAATTGTCCGCCTCGGGCATCATTTCGGCCGAGATGCGCTTGAGCATGTCGGAGAAAAGCTCGATCTCGTCGGACGAGAAGCTGTCCTCTATTCGGCCGAGGACGGTTTTGACGTAGCTTCGCATGATATCCGTGTAGTTGTAATATTTTTCCGACAGGACGAGATGATATTCCCTGCGGTCGGTGTCGGAGTTCTGCTTTTTGAGATAGCCCTTTTTGATGAGGCTGTTGACCTTATAGGTCGCGTTTGACTGCGAAATGTTCAGAAATTCGGCAAAGCGGCCGATCGTCGGCTCGTTCAGGGCGTGGATGACCTCGATTGAAAACGCCTCCATGGCCGACAGCGAGCCCTCGCGCTCGCGCACGAGCTCAAATATGCGCCGGAAAAACTCCAGCTTAAACTTATCATACACTTCCAGGAAATTATCTTGCAGCACTCTGACCTCCCCTTTCATAATTAAACGGACGGCAACGGTTGCGGTTTTTGAACTATTTTAATATATTATTGTCAATTTGTCAATTTTTCGTCAGTCAAAATTAAAAAAAGGCGGTCTAAACCGCCTTTTTCAACGAAAAATCTTATTTGCGCTTGCCGAACATGCCGCTTTTGCTCTCTACGGTCTCGCCGAGGGAGGAGGCGAAGCCGCGCAGAGCTTCCTTCTGCGCCGCGGTGAGCTTCTTTGGCACCGCGACCTTGACGGTCACGAACTGGTCGCCTCTGCCGCCGGAGCGCAGGAAGGGTATGCCCTTGCCCTTGAGGCGGAAGGTCGTGCCGGTCTGCGTGCCCTCGGGTATGTTGAGCTTGACCTTGCCGTCGAGCGTCGGCACCTCGATCTCCGCGCCGAGTGCCGCGGTCGCAAAGGATATCTCCTGATTTAAAAGCACCGACGCGCCGTCGCGCTCAAATCTCGCGTGGGGCTGTACAAGCACCGTTACCAGCAGATCGCCGGCCGGGCCGCCGTTTGTTCCGGCGCTGCCCTGACCGCGCAGGGATATGGTCTGTCCGTCGTCGATACCGGCGGGGATGCTGATACTGACCTTGTGCTGGCGGCGGATGCTGCCGATGCCGTGACAGGTGCCGCAGGGGCTGTGGATGATCTTGCCGCGGCCCTTGCACTTATTGCAGCGCGTGTTCTGCTGCATCATGCCGAAGGGCGTGCGCTGGGTGGTCTTGACCTGGCCCGTGCCCTTGCAGTCGGGGCAGACCTCGGCGGTCGTACCGCTGGCGCAGCCCGTGCCCTTACAGTCGGGGCACTGCTCGACGCGCGTCACGAAAACGTCCTTCTTAACGCCGAAGGCCGCTTCCTCAAACTTGATATTGACGTTTGTGCGCAGGTTTTCGCCCTTGCGCGGAGCGTTCGGATTCTTGCCGCCGCCTCCGCCGAAGCCGAAAATGTCGCCGAATATATCGCCGAAGCCGCCGAAATCACTGAAACCTCCGAAATCGCCGAAGCCGCCGAAGCCGCTGCCTCCGTAGCCCTGACTGGGGTCAAAGGCCGCATGGCCGAAACGGTCGTACTTTGCGCGCTTATCGGCATCGGAAAGGACCTCATAGGCCTCGTTTATCTCTTTAAACCGCGCTTCGCACTCCTTGTCGCCGGGATGAAGATCGGGGTGATTTTCTTTGGCAAGCTTTCTGTATGCTTTTTTGAGCTGATCATCGGTCGCGTCCTTGGACACGCCGAGCACCTCATAATAATCTCTTTTATCTGCCATGGGATAAATTCACCTCATTTTTAAACGCCTAATATGGGCGCACTTACGGTGCGCCCATATAATAAGCGGGGGGGATTAAAATTACTTCTTGTCGTCGTCATCGACAACGGTGTAGTCCGCGTCGTAGTAGTCCTGACCGCCGTCGGTGCCGCCGGCCTGAGCGTTGGGGTCGAAGCCTGCGCTGCCCTGAGCGCCCTGAGCCGCCTGGGCTGCCGCCTCGTACATCTTGCCGAACACGTCGGTGAGCTCCTTGGTGGCGTTCTTGATGGCCGCGGTATCGGTGCCGGTCAGCGCGGTCTTGAGCGCCTGAAGCTTTGCCTCGATCTCGCTCTTGATGCCCGCATCGACCTTGTCGCCCATCTCCTCGAGGGTCTTCTCGGTCTGGTAGACGATCTGATCGCCCTCGTTGCGAACGTCGATCTCTTCCTTGCGCTTTGCATCCTCGGCAGCGTACATCTCGGCTTCCTTAACGGCCTTGTCGATGTCCTCCTTGGACATGTTGGTCGAGGAGGTGATGGTGATGTGCTGCTCCTTGCCGGTGCCCAGATCCTTTGCGGAAACGTTTACGATGCCGTTTGCGTCGATATCGAAGGTGACCTCGATCTGCGGGGTGCCGCGGCGGGCCGGTGCGATACCGTCAAGGTTGAAGCGGCCGAGGCTCTTATTGTACTGAGCCATCTCGCGCTCGCCCTGGAGGACGTTGATCTCGACTGCGGTCTGGTTATCGGCCGCGGTGGAGAAGATCTGGCTCTTCTTGGTCGGGATGGTGGTGTTGCGCTCTATAAGGCGGGTGCATACGCCGCCGAGGGTCTCGATGCCCAGAGACAGCGGGGTTACGTCCAGAAGCAGGACGCCCTTTACGTCGCCCGCGAGGACGCCGCCCTGGATGGCTGCGCCGATGGCAACGCACTCGTCGGGGTTGATGCCCTTGAAGCCGTCCTTGCCGGTCAGCTGCTTTACCATCTCCTGAACTGCGGGGATACGGCTCGAGCCGCCGACCATCAGGACCTTGGAGATGTCTGCTGCGGTCAGGCCGGAGTCGGACAGTGCCTGCTTTACGGGGCCCATGGTCTTTTCGACGAGGTGGTGGGTCAGCTCGTTGAACTTTGCACGGCTGAGCGTTACGTCCAGGTGCTTCGGGCCGGCCGCGTCGGCGGTGATGTACGGCAGGTTGATGTTCGAGGTGGTAACGCCGGACAGCTCGATCTTGGCCTTCTCGGCAGCCTCACGCAGACGCTGCATTGCGACCTTATCGCCGGACAGGTCGATGCCCTCGGCCTTCTTGAACTCGTCAACGAGGTACTTGGTGATGCATGCGTCGAAGTCGTCGCCGCCCAGGCGGTTGTTGCCGGCGGTTGCGAGGACCTCGATAACGCCGTCGCCGATCTCGAGGACGGAGACGTCGAAGGTGCCGCCGCCGAGGTCGTAGACCATGATCTTCTGATCGCTTTCCTTATCCAGACCGTATGCAAGCGCAGCCGCTGTAGGCTCGTTGATGATACGCTTTACGTCGAGGCCCGCGATGCGGCCCGCGTCCTTGGTCGCCTGACGCTGTGCGTCGGTGAAGTATGCCGGAACGGTGATGACCGCTTCGGTAACGGTCTGGCCGAGGTAGCTCTCCGCGTCGGCCTTCAGCTTCTGAAGGATCATTGCGGAGATCTCCTGCGGAGTGTATGATTTATTGTCAATCGTGACCTTGTACGCCGTGCCCATTTCACGCTTGATCGAGGAAATGGTTCTGTCGGGGTTGGTGATAGCCTGGCGCTTTGCGACCTGGCCTACCATTCTTTCGCCGGTCTTGGTGAATGCGACGACCGACGGAGTGGTGCGTGCACCCTCTGCATTTGCGATAACAACAGCCTCGCCGCCTTCCATGACGGATACGCAGCTGTTGGTTGTACCGAGGTCAATACCTATAATCTTACCCATAATATAAATCCTCCTATTTGAAAATCAATAATATACTTAATTAATATAATCAGTTCGCTACTTTGACCATAGCGAAGCGGATCACCTTGTCATTGAGCCTGAAGCCCTTCTGGAACACCTCGACGACCTCGTTTTCGCCGAAGGACTCGTCCTCGACGTGCATGACCGCGTTGTGAACATTCGGGTCAAAGGGCTTTCCGAGCGCTTCGATCTCCGTTATGCCGAGCTTTTCGAGGGTCTGGTTGAACTGGACCATCGTCATTTCCACGCCCTTGCGGTACGCTTCGTCGGCAGTCGGGGTAGCCAGCGCGCGCTCAAGATTGTCGTACACCGGCAGGAACTTGAGCAGCGTGTCCGCCTTTATATCGGCGTACAGGCTCTCGCGCTCCTTCTGGCTGCGCTTGCGGAAATTGTCGTACTCGGCACAGAGCCTGAGGTACTTTTCCTTTTCCGCCTGGATAAGCTTCTCGGCCGTCTCCTTGAGCTCGGCTTCTTTTTTGCTCTCCTTCTTCTGCTTCTTTTCTTTTTTGCTTTCCTTCGACTCCTCCGGAGCCTCCTGCTTTATATCGTCAGCGGCAGTCTCGACCGTTTCTTCCTTTACTTCGGTTTCCCCGATCTGTTCCTGCTCGTTTTTTTCCTTTTTACTGCTCATCTATTATGTCATCTCCCTTGATTATAAGCTTATTGTGCATCCCCGAGGGGGGAGCGCCTCCGCCGCCGAGCCGCCTTGACAGCCCCGCAGCGAGAAAACTCAGCTTTGCGGCGACCGCGGAATAATCCATTCTCGTCGGCCCCACGACGCCTATGAGTCCTTTGGTATTATCGCCCATATCATAGCTTGCTATTACAACGCTGGAGTCCTTGAGCTCCTCGGCGATGTTTTCGGGCCCTATGAGCACGCGCACCTCCGAGTCACCGTCGAACAGGCCGCTTTCCGCGTCCGCTATGACGTGGCCGCCGTCGGCGAGGTAATTCATCAGCTTGTGCGCCTTGTCCGGGTCGCGGAACTCCGGCTGGCTGAGCAGCCTGTTCTCGCCCGTCACATAGGCCTCGATCCCGTGCTGGCTTTCGAGCGTTTCAAGCGTAAACGACGCTATGACCGCCGCAAGCCCCATGGTATCGCCCGCCGCGCGCTCTGTCGAGGATATCAGCAGCGGCGTGACCTTGTCGCTCGATATGCCGGTGAAGTTCGCGTTGAACAGCGTCGCAAGCTTCTGGATCATCTGCTGATCGACCGACACCGGGAGATTGACAAGCTTGTTCTTGACCGTGTTGTTGCTGAGCATCACAACGATTATGAAGGTGTTGGCATCAATATAAATAAGGTCAAAGCGCTTTATCGTCGCCGGAGCGTAGGCCGCAAGGGCAAGCGCCGGATAATCGGTCAGCTGCGATGCAAGCTTTCCGACGTCGCGCATCTGCTCGTCAAGCTGCGTGAGCTTTTCGTTGAGGCTGCGGTTTATCGCCTCCGCCTCCTCAAGGGAAAGCTTCTGCCTTTCCATGAGCTCGTTTACATACATCCTGTAGCCCGCGGGGGTCGGGATGCGTCCGGCCGAGGTGTGCGGCTGTTCGAGATAGCCCAGCGCCGTGAGCTCAGCGAGCTCGTTTCTTATCGTTGCGCTGCTGCATCCGAGATCGGCGATGCCCGCAATGGCCTTGCTGCCGACGGGCTCGGCCGTTTTGATGTACTCATCGACCAGTGCGCCGAGTATTTTCTTTTTTCTGTCGCTTATACTCATTTTGCACTCACGCTCTCCGTTTGCTGGCACTCTTAGCCTTCGAGTGCTAATATAGCACCGTTTCGCGATCTTGTCAAGGCTTTTGTGAAAAATTTTGTGTGAACTTTTATATATTTTCATTCGCAATTTTAAAAAGGTGCAAAAAATCCGGTACGGAATTTTCCGTACCGGATCAATTGATTTATGCGATTTTCGCCCTTACGGAGACTAGATCTTCATGCAGACGTCCCATGCGCGCCAGATAGCGGTACGCAGGTTGCCGATGGTGACACAGTCGCCGACGCGGTGGATGTTCTTGCCCTTGCCGCCGACAGGTGCGGGAACGAAGCCGATGCCGTTTACGATGTTGTCGTACTCGACCTCGAATACGTTCTTGCCGTCCTTGGAAGCGATAACGACGGTCTTGTCCTTGATCTCGCGGATGGTATGCTCAAGGTAAGTGGGAACCTTGTGATACTCGAGAACATCACGCAGGAAGGAAGCGTTGGACAGGCAGACGTTCTGTGCAGGAACGAGGTCCTTTGCGTACTCGACGATGATCGGGTGCTTGCCCTGGAGGACCATCTCGTATGCAGCTTCGCAAGCGGACTGGCCGCCGCCGAAGAAGACCACCTTGTCGCCTACGGGGTACTTCTCACGCAGGAGCTGAGTGAAGGTGAGGCACTTCTCGAAGCCGGGGATCAGCATCTTTCTGGGAACTGCGCCGGTAGCAACGATGATCTCGTCGTAGCCGCGGAGGATGCCCAGGTCGTTGATCTCGGTGTTGAAGCGGATGTCGAGACCGGCCTTCTTGACTTCGTTCTCATACCAGGTGATGAGAGCCTTGTCGTTCTCTTTGAAGCTCATTGCGGAAGCAGTGAGGAACAGGCCGCCGATGCGGTCGGACTTCTCGAAGACGACGGGCTTGTGGCCGCGCTGGAGCAGAACCAGGCCTGCCTCTACGCCGCCGATACCGGCGCCGATGATAGCGACCTTCTTGGGGTTCTTGGTCGGAACGATCTTGTAGCGGTTGTGCTGCATGGTCGAAGGAGTAAGTGCGCAGCGGCCGAGGTGCAGGGAGTCCTCAAGGCCCTGGATGTTTGCGGTGCCCTTGTACTTAGCAAAGTTGAAGCAGCCGTTGTGGCAGCGGATGCAGGGCTTGATCTCGTCCTCGCGGCCTTCCTGGATCTTGATGATCCAATCGGGATCGACGAGGTTCTGACGTGCGATAGCGACAGCGTCCAGACGGCCGGCAGCGATCTCTTCGGCTGCGGTCTCGGGCAGCATACGGCCTGCGCATGCCACGGGCTTGTCGGTGAATTTCTTTATGTGCTCAACGTCCTTGAGGTTGCAGTTGTCGGGCATGTACTGAGGCGGATGTGCCCAGTACCATGCATCGTAGGTACCGTTATCGCAGTTGAAGAAGTCGTAGCCTGCGTCGCCGAGGTACTTGATGGCCTTCTCGGACTCGGGCATGTCACGGCCCCACTCTACGAACTCTTCGCCGGGAACTGCGCCCTTGCCCCAGGTCTTGGTGTAGGACTTGACGGAGTAACGCAGGGATACGGGGAAGTCTTCGCCGGCGTATCTCTTGATGCACTGTACGATCTCGACGGGGAAGCGGAAACGGTTCTCGAAGGAGCCGCCGTACTCGTCTTCACGCCAGTTCCAGTTCTCCATGGTGAACTGGTCAAGCAGGTAGCCTTCGTGAACGGCGTGGATCTCAACGCCGTCAACGCCTGCGTCACGCAGCATCTTTGCGGTCTTGCCGAATGCCTCGACCATCTCGTGGATCTCCTTGACGGTCAGAGGACGGGAGAGCATATCCTCCTGCCAACGGTTAGGAGTTGCAGATGCGGAAGCGCAGCTGTAGCTTACGTCGACGATGGGGGAAGCGATCTTGTTGAGGATGGGATTCTTGTTCAGGACGACCATCCAGGGGGTAACTGCCATGGAACGGCCAAAGCCGCCTGCGAGCTGGATGAACAGCTTCGAGCCGGTCTTGTGGTACTCTACCATGTACTCCTTGAGCTGCTTGAACATTCTCTTGTTCTGGTACAGCCAGCGGCGGCCCATGGTGTCACGGACACACTGCATGCCGGGGAGAACAAGGCCAACGCCCTTCTGTGCTCTCTGGAGCAGGAAATATGCAGCCTCTTTGTCGAAATGGCAGGGCTCAAGCCAGCCAAACAGAGAGGTACCGCCCATGGAACACTGGACAATGCGGTTTTTTATCTCGACATTGCCGATCTTGAACGGAGTGAATAGGGGTGCGTACTTTTCGTTCATCATATGGTTCTTCCTTCCTTTAAATATGATTTGCAAAATTTATACGGTAGACGCCGCAGGTAAAACTGCGGTGTCGAACGTTTACAAAACAGTTTCACGCCTCAGGTTGACGTGCCTCTACACAATAGTGTGGTCAGTATAGCACATTTTTTCACAAATTGCAACCACAATATCTCCCTTTAAAAGCATGTTTTTTGTGCTTTATGTTGCACATCTGCCCCCCGAACCGGTCTGTAATTCTCCATTACATACATCAAATTGTGACACAGACGTGAAAACAGGGCATGTGCGCCGGCATGCCCTGTTTTTGTATTTATCAAGTTCTATCCCTCGGTGCGGTAGAAGGTCTGGCCGATGATGAGGCCGCTGGATGCGTCGATTATATATCTGTACTCGGTCACGGAGCCCGTAAACTGCACCTTGTAGCACACGGTGTCGCCGATCTTTATCATCTCCGCCGACAGGTCCTTTGCCTTATCCTGCGTTATTCCGGCGTCCGAGAGCGCCGTTTCGCGTGCGGCCGCATAGCCGATATAGTCCGAGTCGCTTATTATGCAGCTTCGCAGGGGCGAGATCATGACGATGCACAGAAGCAGCATCGCTATCATCTGCGGTGCGCCGTGCCTGACTCTGCCGCGCCGGGCAGCGCCGCGCGAGCGCCGCGCAGCCGCCCTGCGCCTGTCCTTTTCGGAAAGATGAGCGCCGCTGCCGCGTTTTATATTCGCTTGCTGTCTGAGGTGTTTTCCGCCCGAAGCCAAGCAGCACTCCTCCTTTGCGATGGGCTGTACAATCCTAATCATTATATATATCCGGGTACCGTTTTGTCAACATAACATCTGTCGTATCACGCGATCAGGCAAACAAAAGACCGCAGCGTAAACTGCGGCCTTTTGTTTTGGAGAAATAGAGAGGATATATGTCGGGAGGAAGAGAGAGAGCCCTCCCGATAAAGGAGAAGAAACATAGCGTGGTTATTGCTTCGGGAAGCTGTACACCCCGAACTCGCTGACGCCGTTTGTTCCGGCATCGGGCTCGGATTCGTCAAAGGTGATGTTCAGCGTCTCGTATCTGCCGGCGCGGTACACTGTTATGTTCGCGCTTTCGCCGGCCTTATAGCTCTTGACCGCGGCGTTGAGGTCGGAGTAGCCTCCGATGGCTTCGCCGCCGAGCTCGGTGATGATATCGCCCGCGGCCAGCCCCGATTTCTCGGCGCTTTTGCCGGTCTCGACATTATACACATACGCGCCCTCGGGCATGTTGTAATACTGCGCATACATCGAGGTGTAGCGATTGTCTATATCGACGCCCATATAGGCCTTGCCGCTGACGTAGCCCTTGGTTATGAGCTCGTTTGCGATGTCGGCCGCGTCGTTTATCGGTATCGCAAAGCCCAGTCCCTCCACGCCGGAGGAGCCGACCTTCGCGGTCGCAATGCCTATGACTTCGCCGTTTTCGTTGTAAACAGGTCCGCCGGAGTTGCCGGAGTTGATGGCTGCGTCGAACTGGAACATGTTTATCGCGGCGCTGCTGCGGTCGGTCGTGATGCTGCGGTCAAGCGCACTCACGCGGCCGGAGGTCATTGAAAAATCAAGCTCGCCCAGAGGATTGCCGATGGCAAACACATTGTCGCCCACGGCGATCTTGTCGCTGTCGCCGATGGCGGCGGGGCTCAGATCCGACGCCTCGATCTTCAGGACCGCAACGTCGTTATCCTGATCGAAGCCGACTATCTTGGCCTCGTAGCTCGATTTGTCCTTGAACAGGACGTTTATCTTGTTTCCGTTTTTCTGTGCCGACTCGATGACGTGATAGTTCGTCATGATATATCCGTCGGCGGTTATTACAAATCCGGTACCGGCGACCGCGCTTGCGCTCTGCTGGCCGAATATGTTTGAGCTGCTGCTCTCGAGCGAGATGCCCACCGTCTGCCGGCAGCCGAGCTCGTAGATGTCGTTTGCCGATGCCGGCGAGGTGCTGACGGTTTTGCCCGCGGTCGTGGTGACAACGGTGTCGGCCGAGCCGGTCTTTACGCCGTCCGCCTCGATATCGCCCCGAAGCGCGCTCCAGGATACGAAGCCGCCCGCCATGCCGCCGATCAGCGCACAGGCAAGGCATATGCAGGCCATCCTGAGCGTGCCGCCGCGCGGCGCGCCTTCCGGCTTCTCATGAGGCTTCTTTTCCTCGGGGGCGTAGTAGTTGGGGACCTCCGTCGCCTCGTCCTGCGGGACGTACTCCGCGTCCTCGTACAGGCGCTGCTCGGGCCGCACATAGTGGTACTCGCCGTCCGTTCCGATGCCGTCGGACGAGCTGTCTGTTCTGTTGTCTCTGCTGTCGTCCATAACGGCCTCCGCTTATGCTCGCTTCGATCTTGTGCTCTTATAATACACATTCTTTATGACAAAGGCATGAACAAAAACAAAAAAATCTATAAACGTTTTTTCGGAGGCGCATTGAGGCACCTACGGATACGCATATTGCGTCAGCCCGGTTCGATACTGCCGACGAAATAAGAACACTGCCGCGCTTTTTCAGTGGCGCATTTAGGTTGTACCTATACGTTTATTGCCGGTGCCCGGTTCGATACATTGGTGGAAACTATGGCGTTTCGCGTAACATTAGTGTGCAGTAATGCTATGCACCCTTGGCTTCCCCTTCGAGGGGAAGCCGTCACCGAAGGTGACTGAAGAGGTGTAATTAAATCCTTTGCCGTCAGGAAAACACAAATTTTCTGTAGGGAACTTAATTTAATATTAAACGCGAAAAAGACAGTACAGAGTATGATCTGTACTGTCTTATTTTAATAATGATGCGGCTCGCGCCGCAATTTGATAACACCTCATCCGTCGGCTGTCGCCGACACCTTCCCCTCAGGCTCCGCAAGGGGAAGGCAGGGCGCAGGCTGTGCCTGCGAATGAAAAATGAAGATTGAATAATGAATAATTGTGGTGTGCGCTATGCGCACGGATTTTCAGAAGCGTTTTCACATTGTACCGATACATTTATTGCGTCAGCCCGACCGGCAGCCGCGCAGAAAACCGATATAGCCGGCTGCAAAAGCTTGCACCGCACTAATGGGGCGCGAAACGTTCTTATTTATGCCTGTGTCTCGATACCGGGCGCCTGCAATAAACGTATGGGCACAGCCTCAGATCGCCTCCGAAAAAACGCGAAACGTTCTTATTTATGCCGTTGTCTCGATACCGGGCACCTGCAATATGCGTATAGGTACAAACTAAATGCGCCACTAAAAAAACCTTGTACGGAAACGTACAAGTTTTGCCTGAAAACAGGGTATGGGTAGAGAGAGGCAGAACCCTGCATAGAATATACTGCCCGAAAGGAATGGTCAAATTGAAGATATATCTCTCACCGTCCGATCAGATAAACAACCCCTACGCCTGCGGCGGGACCAACGAGGCCGTGCAGTGCCGCAGGATAGCGGCCGCATGCAAAGCAGCGCTCGAGCGAAACGGCTTCGAGGTGAAAACCGACTTCGCCGACGGCGAAAACGCCATGTACGAGCGTGTGCGCGAATCGAACGCATGGGGCGCGGACATTCACCTGTGCATCCACACGAACGCCGGAGGCGGCCGCGGCTGCGTCGTGTTCGTTGCCTCGAAAAGCGACGAACGCATGAAGTACGCCCTGCCGGTGTTCGAAGAGCTCGACGCGGTAACGCCGTACCACTCGGTCTACGGCGTGCGCGAAAAGCAGTTTTACGAGATCCGCAACAGCAGCGGCATCTGCTTGTACTGCGAGTGCGAGTTCCACGACTCGCCGGAGCTTGCGCAGTGGATAGTCGAACACACGGACGACATCGGCGAGGCGATATGCCGCGGCCTGTGCCGCGCTGCCGGAAAGGACTATATTGAGAAAGGAAGCGAAAGCGATATGGAAAGATGGAAAACGATAGGCGAGATCCCCGACGGCTACCGCGAGATGGCGCAGCGCTATCTCGACGCGGGCGCACTGCGCGGAAAAAGCGGCGGAGCGCTCGACCTGACGGAGGATATGCTCCGCACGCTGGAGATCATGCGCCGGTACTTTGAAGGGGAGGCGTAAGAGAATGGACACACCGGATAAGGCCGCCGAGATAAAGGCGGCGGCAGCGGCGCTCATCGCCTTCGGCACGGCGCTGTTCGGCTGGGTCGGCTGGATGGTCGTGCTGTGGCTCGCGGCGATGGCTCTGGACTACCTGACCGGCACCTTCGCCGCGCTGTACGGCGGAACGTGGAGCAGCGCGGCGGCGCGGCGCGGACTGTGGCACAAGCTCGGCAGCATCTTCGGAGTGCTGGTCGCGGCGATGTGCGATATCGTGCTGAAGCTCGTGGGCGACAACTTCGGCTTTGAGCTGCCCGTCCCCGGCCGCAGCTGCCTGATAACGCCGATCGTCACTGCGTGGTATTTTTTCACCGAGCTCGGCAGCATCGTCGAGAACGCCGCCGCGATGGGCGCACCCGTCCCCGGCTTTCTGCAAAAGCTCATCGCCCGCAGCAAAAAGGCCATCGACGACAAAAGCGGCGAGGAGGAGCAGTAAGCCCGCACCGGCCGCTCGCCGCGGCGGGCATTGCGCATTGAGATTAAGTGAGAAAAAGACAGTGCAGATTTTTGGTCTGCACTGTCTTTTTTTATAATGTAGGCGGCTTACGCCGCAATTTGATTACACCTCATCCGGCTCGCTTGCGCGACCCACCTTCCCCTCAGGCTCCGCAAGGGGAAGGCAAGGCGCAGAAGCGGAGCTTCTGCGAATGAAGATTGAATAATGAATAATGAATAATTGCGGTGTGCGCTCTGCGCACGGATTTTTAGAGGCGTTTTCACATCGTACCGATACGCTATTTGCGTCAGCCCGACCGGAAGCCGCGCAGGAAACCGAAACAGCGGGCTGCACAAAGCCTGCACCGCACTCGCGTTGCGCGGCAGTGTTCTTATTTCGCCAGCAATATCGAACCGGGCACCCGCAGTCTCCGTATAGGCACAGCCTCAATGCGCCACTGAAAAAGCGCCTCTAAAAAACCAGGTCGATCGCATGGGGGCAGTTTTCGAAGCTGAGCTCGCTGTGCGCGCCGCCGTTTTCGCCGTCGAAGGTCCAGGTCTCGGGCTCGTCGAACACGAAGCGGGCGCGGCGGGTGTGCCTGATGATTATGTACTCACTGTTCAGGTCGTGGCTGAGCACCTTTGCCGCCAGCGCCGCGAGCGCGGCTGCGTTCGGGAGCTTTTTGACCAGCACGAGCTCGTGCAGCCCGTCGCCGAGGCCGATCTCGCCGCGCGGCAGGTCGATGAAGCCGGCCACGGAGTAGGAGTTCGACATGCTGCCGTATAGATACTCTCCGTCCAGCACGCCGCCGTCGTACTCAACGGTGACGTGGCGGCTCCTGAGCGTCGAGAGGCTCTTCATCGCGCCGAGCAGATACGCCGCCTCGCCGAGCTGCTTCTTTATCTCCTGCGGCGTCGCGTAGCTGACCTCGGTGAAGGCGCCGAAGGCCGCGACATAGTTGAAGTAGCCGCCGTCGCGCCGACCCTCGTCGAAGGCGTGCGCCGTGCCGTCGATGAAGCGGCGTGCACCGGCGAGGATGTCGTTTTTCGGCAGACCGATCGTGCGCGCCACGTCGTTGGCCGTTCCGATGGGGATATAGCCCACCTGCGGCCGCTGCGCAAGCGGCATGAGCCCGGCTATCGCCTCGGCGAGCGTTCCGTCACCGCCCAGGACCAGCAGGCGAGGAAAGCTGCCGGCGTACTGCGCGGCAAGCTCGGTCGCGTGGCCGCGGCTCTCGGTGAAATACACCGTCACCGCGTAGCCCGCGTCGGACAGCATTTTCAGCGCATCCGGCAGATCCTTCCTGAAGCCGCCCTTTCCGGCCGCCGGGTTTATTATCATCATAAGCGGAGTTTTCATATATTTCTGCATCCTTAATGTTAATAATTTATTTATATCATAAAGCGTCTTTAATTTCAACTTACATGTTATGTAGGTTAGTCAATGATAAGTTACAGAGCAGGAAAAGAAAAAAGGATATCGCGA
>CAVJKX010000025.1:0-18987 GCA_963650165.1 bacterium | reverse complement strand
TCGCCTATTCGCTATCCTTTTTTCTTATCTGTCTCTCATCATTGTAACTCCTACATATTTTTCGTCAGAACTCGATCGTAACGGGGGCGGCGGTGAAGCTCGATATGGTCGCCGTGCCGCTCTTAAAGTACAAAACGACGCAGTTGCCGTCGCCGGGGGTGTACATGGCGCGCAGCTCGGGGTAGCCGGCGAGCATGTGCTCACAGGCCTCGATGCTGTCGTCGGGGTACACTTCGCCGCAGACGCGTATCCATTCGCCGCCGCGCACCGCGCATATCTCGACCTTGGGATTTTTGCTTATCTGGGCGAAAAGCTCCTTTTTTCTGCCGGTCTGGATACCGAGATGTCCGTTATAGATATCCACCGTGCCGAATGGGCGGACGCGCGGCTGATCGCCGTCGAGCGTTGCGAGGTAATAGGTTCCTGCGTCCTTGAGAAAATCATAAATCTGCTGCATGATGCGGCCTCCTTTTGTTTTTTTAATTAGCATACTCCCCTGCCGCGCAGATGTCAATTCGCTCTTGACGCGGCGGGCAAAAAATGCTACTGTGTTGCGGGTGATACAAATGGAAAAATGGGACGCATATAATGTTGACCGGCTGCCGCTCGGCAGGAGCGTCGTGCGCGGCGAAAGACACGACGAGGGGCTTTACCGCATGGTGGTTCACGCCGCGATATTCGGCTCCGACGGCAGGCTGCTGATCCAGCGGCGCTGCATGCAGAAGAACACATTCCCCGGAAAATGGGACGTCACCGTCGGCGGCGGCTCACTTTGCGGCGAGACGAGCCGCGAGGCCATGCAGCGCGAGCTGCGCGAGGAGCTTGGGCTCGATATCGACTTCTCGGAGCTCCGGCCGCGCCTTACGGTGAACTTCGACGACGGCTTTGACGACTATTATATTCTCGAAAGGGACCTTTCGCCCGACAGTCTGCACCTTCAGGCCGAGGAGGTCATGGACGTGCGCTGGGCGACGCTCGACGAGATCTGCGCGATGATAGACTCGGGCGAGTTTATCCCGTTTATGAAGAGCTTCATTGCATTTCTCTTCGAAATGCGCAGCGGAACGGATAATCTGAATATGTGACAAAGCGCCGGGGCATCGTCCCGGCGCTTTGAGGTTTTGCGAATATTATTTTTTGTTCATCTTATTATTTATCTTTTCGCCGTTCCAGCGCCTGCTCTATTTTTCTTATGCCGTCGTCGCTGAGCTCGGCAAGCAGAGCATCGAAATTTTCCGCTATGCTTTCTTTGTTTCTGCCGATAAGATCATACTTAGCGTCAAGTACGCTCACCTTGAGCTTATTACTTTTTACGCCGAATTTATCTGCATACTCGTTAAGCAAATCAGCACCGGAGTCATCGAGGAAATTGGGGGCAAGCGTTACTCTCATGCCTTTTTCAAGTCCGGCCTTGTCAAAAACCAACGCAATTCTGTCGCCGACCGACTCCCTGAGTTTAAATACTATCCTGAATTCCTTCTCATAGCACCATGCCTTCTGCTTGTGGAAGTAATTATCAGTGCCAAATTCAGCATCACCGTTTTCGGAACCGTCTGTCCCGTACAGCTTGTCTCTGTAGTAAATATGCTCTTCATTATCATAGTAATATACCCAGCCGCAGCTAAGCTCGAAATCTTCATGTGAAACGGGAGCATTATAATCGACCTTGTTGTCTGCGATCCTGTATATCTCAGCAGAGCCGGAGCTTATTCCGTCAATAATCATCCCCAGCTTTTTCGGAGTAAAGCTTATTCTGACGCCCTTGCCGCTTATGCCGCCGTAAAGATACCACATGGGAAGAAGCTCCCCGGCATAATTGCTGAAGCAAAGGCAATAAACTCTGTCTGCATCCTCAGCATGATTTTCGCTTTCCTTCGGATCATTCATCACCTTGATGGAGCTCACAAAAAAGCAGCACTTGCCGTCGGCATTTCCCGGGCGCAGTATTTTCATCGCCGTCGCTTCACTTGTGTAATATGAAAAATACTTGTCGCTTCTGGCTGTTTCAAGCTCTGCGCCGACTGCCCCGGCATCATTCCGTCCCCTGAGCTCTGCTGCGGAGATTATTTCTTTATCCATCTTACAATGCTCCGTTTCATAGTTTTAACACAAAATCTTATTGCTTTTGTCAAGCGGCCAAATTGATCCACATGGCAGGGCGAATGGCACTATTACCGACGTTGACATTGTGACCTTCGTAGTAGAGATAGCACTCAGATGAGACACTTGCCGCGAGATGCTGAAGGTAGCCAGGCGACCGCAGCCACCACCAGCAGTTGCCGCTGTCGCTTTCTTTAGCTCCATTGGCAACTGCAAAGGCCGTCGGTTCGCACTGCCGTGCACTGTCTGACGAGAAATACTTGTCTGCTTCGTCAATGCCGAGCAGGAAAACCTTGTCAGTCGTTGCATTGCCGGGGTCTGTATCATATTCAGGATTTTTATCAGCCGTAACTGTTGTTTGTGCTATTGCCGCCTGTTCTTTTTCGCTGAAAGCGCTGTTGAGGAATGTTCCGTTGAGCCAGGTGCGCAGAGTGCAGCTTTCCCATGTTACATCTCCATATGCTGCGTTGTACGGCTGGCAATCAAGAGCATATTTGCTTATAACAAGAACCCTGTTATTTTCCTTTGCAAGTACCTGCCATTCTATTTTCTCTTTGCCGTTGGATGTATCGTTATCCTGCTCGTACGTGCCGAAATACACCGTATCTCCGACTTCGGCAGCGCTAAGCTGTTCCTTGCAGTATTGCGCATAAATGCTCTTTGCTTTTTCGGAGCTGTCCTTATATCCATCCATTGCCTCAAAAGCAGCAATTGCTTCCTCATATTTGCCATTATCCATGAGGTCAACAGCCGCATTATAATTGCTGTTCGGGATGATAACTTTGGTTGCAACAAGTACGATTGCAATGACTGCAATGACCGCCGGAATTGCGATGGAAAGTATCTTCTTTGTCTTTTTCGCAGCCTTCTCGGCGGCTATGCGCTTTGCCTCGGCAGCCTTTTCGGCGGCTATGCGTTTTGCTTCAGCGGCTTTTTCTTCCTCCTCAAGGCGAGCGGCGCGCCTTTTTTCGAGCATCGGCAGATCTGCATTTTCCATTTCGGACAGGGCCGCTTCACAGCTATGGCAGACCTTTTCCCCCGCTCTGTTGACGGCGCCGCAGGAGCAGAGCCAAAGGTCCTTTTCGCGGCGCAGCTCAAACTTGGCCGCGTGGTTTATATCCATACGGTACTGCCTGAGCAGCTCCGCGTCATTGGGAAACAGCGGGGTCTGTACGGGCAGAGGCTCCCATCTCAAGCCGTCCGGAGCCGTCCAAACCGAGTTGTCGGCAAACGCGGCCTCAAGCACCCTGACCTCGCATTTGCGCGTATTTTCGCTCGGCAGCGCTATCGCGCTTTTCTGGCCGAACTCCGCGTCACGCTGCACATCAAGGTCTAAATACTGATGCACGGTCGGCACGCCGATGACGCGGCCGACGGTGTCCTTCGCCGTAACGCTGACGGTAAGTGCCTTGACGGTTTTGGGCGATACGCTTTTGAATTTAAGCTGGGCAAGCACACTGCCGCCGACGTTATCGAGCAGCAGAGCTCCGGCCTCTATCACGACGGGGCTCCCCTCGGCATAAAGAGGCGAGGCGAGCGAAAACAGCTTTGTGTATCTTTCAGCCATGGCTTATCCTCTCAAAGCTCGGGCAGCTCGTCGCTGACCACGTTCTGCCTGCCGCTTCCGCAAGCCTTGCTCTCATGCCGGGTGTTATCCGGCAGTGCACAGGTGAGCAGATAGCCCGCAATGGGCACGAAAATGCACAGAACAATGATCATTGTTTTCTTATCCGAATGGCCCTTGCTGACGGCGACCTTGCCGAACTGCATCGCGGCATAGATAGTAAATACAATGATTGCGATAGCCAGCAGAATGTAAAATGTTCCGATTCCTTGCATGATTTTCTCCTCCGAATTTCTTTTTCTTTTCGAAAATATTAACCGATATTGGTTAATATGAGTATATACTATTTTCGGTTAACATTCAAGTAGAAAGTGAGGCTTGAATGTTATGATCTCTTACGAACCGCTTTGGGAGACGATGAAGCGCAGAGGCGTTACGCAGTATATGCTGATAAAAAAGCACGGGGTCAGCCCCGCGCAGATAACACGCCTCAAGCGCAACGAAAGCGTCAGCACACATACGATAGACGTTTTTTGCGGCATCCTCGACTGCCGCGTCGAGGATGTCATGCGCTTTGAAAGATAAAAAAGCACCGCAGGATAGCTCCTGCGGTGCTTGCGTTATATGGCTTATTCGGTTTTGTCCGTATCGTCGGGGGCGTCGGCCATGCCGGCGGAGGCGTCGGTACCGGCGGGCGGATCGTCAAAGCGGGCGATCTTGCGTGCCGGGCGCTCGATGGTATCGTCCTGCATTGCGGGCGCGGGCTTGGGCTCGGGGAAGCTGCCGTGCTCGCAGTAGTAATCGAAGGTCTCGCGGTCCATCGACTCGTTTTCGAGCAGGTACTCGGCAACGCCGATGAGCGTGTCGCGGTGCTCGGTGAGCAGCTTTTCGCACAGTGCCGCGGCCTCGTCGAAGATGTGCTTTACCTCCTCGTCGATAAGGGCGGCGGTCTCCTCGGAATAGCTCTTGGTCTGGCCGAAGTCGCGGCCGATGAAGATGCTGTGGTCGGAGCTGTCGTACTGAATGGGGCCGAGCTTTTCGCTCATGCCGTAGCGGGTCACCATGTTGCGCGCGATGCTCGTCGCCTGCTGGATATCGCCGGACGCGCCGGTCGAGATATCGTCGAGGAACAGCTTCTCGGCCATTCTGCCGCCGAGGCAGGATACGATGCGCTCGAACATCTGCGACTTGGAGGTGAAGTCCTCCGCGTCCTCGTCGGGACGGTAGAGCGTGAAGCCGCCGGCCATGCCGCGCGGGATGATGGTTATATAGTGCACGGGGTCGGTGTGCGTGAGGAATTTCGAGGCTATCGCGTGGCCGGACTCGTGATACGCCGTGAGGCGCTTTGCCTTGTCCGACATCTTGCGGCTCTTCTTCTCGGGGCCCATCTCGACCTTGAGTATGGCCTCGTCGCAGTCGGACATGGTGATGAAGCGGTGCTTGCGGCGCACGGCCAGCAGTGCCGCCTCGTTCATGAGGTTTTCAAGGTCCGCGCCGGAGAAGCCGGGCGTGCCCTTGGCAATGGACTTGAGATCGACATCGTCGGCAAGGGGCTTGCCGCGCGAGTGTATCTTCAGTATGGCCTCCCTGCCCTTTATGTCGGGCATTCCGACATAGACCTGACGGTCAAAGCGGCCGGGGCGCAGCAGCGCGTTATCGAGGATATCGGCGCGGTTGGTTGCCGCCATGACGATGACGCCCTCGTTGTTGCCGAAGCCGTCCATCTCGACAAGCAGCTGGTTGAGGGTCTGCTCGCGCTCGTCGTGTCCGCCGCCGAGGCCGGAGCCGCGCTGACGGCCGACGGCGTCGATCTCGTCAATGAATATGATCGCCGGAGCGACCTTCTTTGCCTGATCGAACAGATCGCGCACACGCGACGCGCCGACGCCGACATAGAGCTCGACAAAGTCCGAGCCCGAAATGGACAGGAACTGCACTCCCGCCTCGCCCGCGACGGCCTTGGCAAGCAGTGTCTTACCCGTTCCCGGAGGGCCTACGAGCAGGACGCCCTTGGGTATCCTCGCGCCCATTTTGGTGAACGATTTCGGGTCCTTGAGGAATTCGACGAGCTCCTGAAGCTCGGCCTTTTCCTCGTCTGCACCCGCAACGTCGTTAAAGGTCTTGCGGTTTTTCTCGTCGCTGCCGAGGCGCGTTCTGGCCTTGCCGAACTTCATCGCCCCGCCGGCTCCGCCGCCGCCCTGCGCGCGCTGCATCATGACGATCCAGAACACCATGAAGCCGATGAACAGGACATAGGGTATGAGCTGGAGCCACCACGTCGACTGGACGGGCTCTATCTGATAATCCTTGATGATGCCGCTTTCGTACTGCTGGTCTATGAGCTCGCCGAATTCCTCATAAAACAGCGAAAAGCTGTACATCTTATAATAAACGGTTTTTGTTCCGCCCTGGGCGCTTGAGTCCCTGACCTGCATCTCGAGGATGTTTTTTGAACCGTTATAGGTGAATTGCTGAACCTTTTCCTCCTTGAAAAGATCCTTTACCTGAGCATAGCTGAGCTCGTTCTCGGGTTCCTGGTTGAGCAGAGTGAACAGAGTGCATGCAAGCAGCACCAGTATCAGGACATAAAAGCCTATATCTCTAGCTCTGTTGCGCTGAGGTTTCAATTAATCACGTCCTTTTAGACAGGAAGCATTTCATCCGTGCCTGAATTATTTCGTATATATCTCCGGCTTGAGCACGCCGATAAAGGGAAGATTGCGGTACTGCTCGTCATAATCGAGGCCGTAGCCGACGACGAATTCATCGGGCACCTCAAAGCATGAATACTTGGCATAAACGGGGGCTGCCCTGCGCGAGGGCTTATCCATGAGCGTCGCAATGGTTATCGACGCGGGCTTTCTCGTCATGAGATAGCTTTGCAGATAGTTCAGAGTGTTGCCGCTGTCGAGGATATCCTCGATGATTATGATGTGGCGGCCTTCGATGTTCTGACCGAGATCCTTCTGGATCTCGACCGCGCCCGAGGAGCTCGTGCCGCCCTTATAGGACGAAACGGCCATGAAGTCCATCGAGCAGGGAATGCTGACATGGCGCATCAGATCGGCCATGAACACGAAGCAGCCCTTCAAAACGCCGACAAACAGCGGATTTTTTCCCTCGAAGTCTGCGGATATCTGCTCACCGAGGGCGGCCACCTTTGCTTCGATCTCCTCCGCTGTAAAGAACACTCTCTCTATATCGTTATTCATCTTTTAATTGTCCCCCGTACGGTTGGTTTTATTTATTGTCACCCGGATGACCCTGTCTCCGGGGCGTGCAATACATCTTTCCGCGGCGCCGAAGCCGTAAACGGCTATGACGCCCTTATCGTCGCGCAGCACCGGCCTCGTCTCCCGCTCACGGCGGCTGAGCTTTGCCTCGGAAAAAAGATCCTTCAGGCTTTTGGTGCAGCCCCTGCCGGCAAGGCGTATCTTGTCGCCCGGAGTCCGCGACGTAAAAAATATGCTACCACAAATACTGTCGTAATTAAAGTATAAAATATTAAATGATCGGAAAATTTCGCCGCAGGAGCCGATAATCTCGCTTTCCGCCTCAAATTCTCCGCCCATAATGAGCTGCCTTGAGCCTGGCTCGAGCCGGATCGGCTCAGCTGCGGCCGGCTCCGTAACGCCGAAGCGCAGCACTCCCCCGTCGCAGGCAATGCGCATGCCGTTTATGTCGCTGCATTTGTATTCGCTCGACCAGGCTATGTCGTACACGGCCTGCGCCTGGGCAAAGCTCAGCGAGCTGCCGCAGATAAGGCGCAGAACGCGCATGGCAACGGACTTAGGCAGCTTAAAAAGCTCCTTCGCCGGGAACGTGCCGGAGGCATAGTGCGCATCGTAAGCGCTTTTTGCCATAGCTTCGAGGCACTCCTCGTCCTCACGCAAGGCCTGAGCCGTGCGGGCGCAGGCGGCGAAAAACGCGGGGTTTATGCTCTCGAGCACCGGCGTCACATGATGGCGCAGGACATTGCGCGTGTAATCGTCGCCGGAATTGGTGCTGTCGCTGACGAAGGCTATGCCGTGCCCGGCGTTATACGCCTCGATCTCGCGCCGGGTGACGCCGAGCAGCGGGCGCACGATATTGCCGCGCCTTGGCGGTATGCCGCACAGGCCCTTCAGGCCGCCGCCGCGCGTTAAATTAAACAGCAGCGTTTCGGCGTTGTCGTTTGCGTTGTGCGCCGTTGCGATGACATTGCAGCCGAGCTTTTCGGCAGCGTCGTTCAGAAAGCCGTACCTGAGCTTTCGCGCCGCTTCCTCCTCGCTCAGCCGCTCCCGCTGTGCGCAGGCGCGCACGTCGCCGCTGCCGGTGAGGCATTCTATGCCTTTTTCTGCGCACCAGTCGGCAACAAAGCGGCAGTCTGAGGCGGACTCCTCGCCGCGCAGCATATGGTCAAAGCTCGCCGCGCACACGGTGATGCCGAGCCTGCGCGCGTTTTCCGACAGGCAGTGCAGCAGGCACATCGAGTCCGCTCCGCCAGAGACCGCGCACAAGACCCTGTCTCCTGGCGATATCAGCGCATTTTCCTTAATAAAATCAATAATCGTCATCGGTTTTTGCCGAGCGGTTGCCGAAGCTCGTAAACTCGGGCAGCCATTGCAGATACACGGTACCCGTCTGGCCCTTGCGGTTTTTGAGAACTATGGCCTCCGCCAGATACGGGTCGGAGCTTTCCTGATCGTAATAGCCCTCGCGGTGCAGGCCGATGACGACGTCGGCATCCTGCTCAATGGCACCGGAATCGCGCAGGTCGTTGAGCATGGGGCGCTTATCGCTCCTGCCGACGGCTGCACGGTTGAGCTGGCTGAGGCATATGACGGGAACGTTGAGCTCCTTTGCCATGATCTTGAGCATGCGGCTTATATCGCTGACCGCCTGCTGGCGGTTTTCGTTATAGCTGCTCTTGCCGCCGGCCGACTGCATGAGCTGGAGATAGTCGATGACTACAAGCCCGAGGTTTGAGAGTCTGCGGCACTGCGCGTTCATATCCGCAACGGTGAGCATGGAGTTATCGTCGATACGCATATCCGTCGCGCTGACCATCTGGGCCGCCGAGGCAAGGCGCCGCCACTCGTCGGGGCTCAGCTGCCCCGTGAGCATATTCTGCGACGGAACGGAGGCCTCGCGTGCAAGAAGGCGGCTTACAAGCTGCTCGCGGCTCATTTCCAGCGAAAACACCGCGACGGTCTTGTCCGAATTTTTCGCAACGTCCATGGCTATATTGAGCGCAATACTCGTTTTGCCCATTGCCGGACGCGCGGCTATGAGGATAAGCTCGCCCTTGTTAAGGCCCAGGATAAACTTATCGAGGTCTTTAAGTCCGGTGGACAGGCCGGGTATGGTCTTGCCGCTGGACGCAGCCTCGGATATATTCTCGTACACGGTCTGCACGACGGTCGATATCGGCAGAAGTCCGCCGATATTGCGGCCCTGACGCAGGGCGTATATCTTGCTCTCGGCCGCTTCAAGGATATTCTCCGCCTCGCCCGAGCCCTCATAGACGAGATTGTTTATCTCGTCGGCCGCCGCCGCGAGGTTACGCAGCAGCGCCCTGTCGCGCACGATGGCGGCATATTCGAGAACGTTTGCCGCCGTGGGCGTTATGCGCATGAGCTCGGCGATATAAGCCGGGCTTGCGTCGGAATAAACGCCGCGCACCTTCATCTGGTCGAGCACCGTTACCGGGTCTATGGTCTGTCCGTAGGAGAACATGGCATAGACAGTCTCAAATATATCCCTGTTCTGTTTTATATAGAACTCCGCGCCCCGCAGCCGTTCGATAACGTCGGGGATGCAGCGCGTGTCTATCAGCATCGAGCCTATGACAGCCTGCTCGGCCGCTGCCGAATGCGGCGCCTGTCTGCCCAATAATTCTTCCATGCTTTAACTCCTGCTGCCGCCTGATTATCTCTTACGCTTCGATGACGAGCACGTTTATCGTGCCGGATATCTCATAGCCGAGCTTTGCCTTGACCTGGAACGAGCCGAAGGTCTTGATGGGCTCGGGCTGAACGATCTTGTTCTTCTCGATCTCGATGCCGTGCTGCTCGCGCAGAGCGTCGCTTATCTCCTGCGAGGTGACCGAGCCGAAGAGCTTGCCCTTGTCGCCGGCCTTTGCGCGCACCGTGACGGTGATCTCGCCGAGCTTCCTGGCGTTTGCCTCGGCCTCGGCCTTCTCGCGCGCTATCTGAGCCGCTCTCGCCTTTTCCTTGAGCTTGAGCGCGTTTATATTATCGACCGTTGCTTCGCTTGCGAGCTTTCTCGGCAGCAGGTAGTTGCGTGCGTAGCCGTCGGAAACCTCCTTGAGCTCGCCCTTCTTGCCCTGGCCTCTTACATCAACGTTGAATATGACTTTCATAATTTATTTCCTTTCCCGTGAAATATCACGAATCAATATACTCATCAATGGCGGCGTACAGCTTCTCCACCGCCTCACGGAGCGTCAGCCCGTTTATCTGAGCCGCGGCAGCCGCGCGGTTTCCGCCGCCGCCGAGCTTTTCCATTATAAGCTGCACGTTCACGTCGCCTATCGAGCGCGCCGAAACGAACACGCCGCCGTCCTCCGTCGGATACATGACCATGGAAGCGTCAACTCCCGCAACGTTCAGCAGCTCGTCCGCCGCCTGCGCCGCGACTATCCTGTTCTGCGGCGTTTCCGGCACGGCAACGGCCATTACGCTGCGGTAAAGCTGCGCACGCTGGAGGATCTTGTACTTTGCGACGGTCTGCTCCATGCCGTTCTGCATGAGCTTTTTGACCGCCACGGTATCCGCTCCGGCGCGTCTGAGATACGCCGCCGCATCAAATGTGCGGTCACCCGTGCGCAGGGTGAAGCTCTTTGTATCGAGAACTATGCCGGCCAGTATCGCCTCGGCCTCGCAGCGCAGGAGCTTCGGCTCGTCGCTGCACATCTCGATTATCTCCGTCATGAGCTCGCACACCGAGGAGGCGTAGGGCTCTATGAAGCTGAGGTCCGCCCTGTCTATGTAGGTCGCAGCGCGGCGATGGTGGTCGATGACCGCAACGTGGTTGCATGACTGCAAAAGCCGCAGATCCTCCACCTGCTCGGGGCGGTTCGTGTCGACGACGACGAGCAGCGTCTTGCCGTCGGCTATCATGATGGCCTCCTGCGCGCTTATGAAGCTCTCCTTGTATTCGGGGCTTTCGCGCAAGCGCTTTATAAGCGGCTTTGCCGAGCTTTTTTCCGTATCGGCGACAATGAGCGCACTCTTGCCGTTCTTGCGGGCAAGGCTGCACACGCCGACGGCGCCGCCGATGCTGTCCATATCGCTGAACTTATGGCCCATGACGAGCACGCGCGACGCATCCTTTATAAGCGACTCGAGCGCATTCGCCATAACGCGCGAGCGCACCTTGTTGCTCGATTCGACCTCGCCGGCCTTGCCGCCGATAAAGTCAAAGCTGAATTTGTTCTTTATAACGGCCTGGTCGCCGCCGCGCGAGAGCGCCATTTCAACGGCCAGAGACGCAAACTGCAGAGCCTCGCTGAGGTTTTCGCCGTTTCTGCCGATACCTATGGAAAGCGTCGCATGTATGCCGCTGGGGCTCACGACCTGGTGCACGTCGTTGAGTATATCGCACTTTTTTTCGAGAATGCCCTGCATATAGCGGTCCTCGAACAGGAACAGATACCTGTCGCGGTCATATCTTATGATGATGCCGTTAGTGTCCGCTCCCCACTGGTCGAGCTTATCGCCCACGGCGTCGCGCAGGTCGTTTCTGACGCGCTCGGGCTGGTTTTTCATGAGCTCCTCGTAGTTGTCTATCGTCAGAATGGCGGCGACGGGCTTCGAGGCCTCGTACTCATCGCGGATGTTTTCGTATTCGGTGACGTCGATCCAGTAGGCTATCGCCATGAAATGCCGGTCGTCTCCCCCGCCGGAGCGGACAATGTTGCCGCATATCTGATATTTCCTGTCCCTGAGCTCGAAAAGATCGGGGCTTTTCGTCTTGCCCTCCATGAGCCACTTGCCGGAAAATTCGGGTATGAGCTCGGCAAGGCTTATGTCCGTGCGCGTGCCGGACAGGCCGCTTATGGAGAAGAACATCTCGTTGCCCCAGATGATGCGCGAATCGTCGAGCCTGAAAACGACGATCGGCAGAGGGAAATTGAGCAGCGTGTTGTTCTTTGCCGTTTCCGCATCGTATGTGACCGACTCGATATACGCAAGCAGCGCCTTGCGGCGGCGTGAGCGCGTTATCAGCGAATAGATGATCAGCGCAAGTATCACGACGCCCTCGGCGGCGGCGAGGTAATAGTTTTTCGTGACGAGCGACGCTACGGCGAACACGATCAGGAAAAACACGAAGGGTCTTGTATTCGGTTCAAATATTCTTTGTGAGTTTTTCATTTCCCGCTTCCTATGTAATCGTAAGCCAATAATTATAGATATTAAATTATAACAAAGTATCGGTCTGATTACAACTGTAATTTTTTATAGAGCCCGATTTTGCCGGAAGCGAAAAAATGCCCGGAACCGAGTCCGGACATTTTTTGATATGCAGATATTTACTTATCTTGCCTGCGAGCGGGCGAACACGCGCACGGAGGCGGCGGCGCAGACGGCGCTGAGCACGGCCGCTGCCGCAAGGGCCATATACTGCTCCGGCACGACGCTGCCGAAGAGCTTTGACGGAAGGTACAGCGACCATATTGCTACGCCGCGCATGATATAGGTCGGCAGGAATACCGCCGTTTTTGCTGCCGGTTCGAGAAACAAAGGCGTTAGCAGCAGTGCGGCCGCGAGTATCACGGCAAGGAACATACTGCGCGAAAGCTCCGAGATGAGCATAACCGCAAAGGCGAAAAACAGCGTGCCGATAAGGCAGGTCATAAGCTCCGTGATGACCGCCTGTCCGATCGTCCATAAAAACGGCGAGGTTATATCCGTGAACGACTGCCATAGCCCTCCGAAGCCCTGCGTGCCAAAAAACAGCAGCGCATATGCCGTGACGGAAGCCGCCATTATAAGCCATACGAGAGCCGCAAACAGCACTCCCGCGCAGAGCTTTGCCCGCGCAAGCTCACGGCGTCCCCTCTTTGACGACAGCAGCAGAGCGTCGGTCCTGCGCACCCTCTCGCGGGAAAACAGCGGCGCGAGGCCGACAAGAACGGGTATGCCGATCGTAAGATGAAACAAATTTGCCGCAGCATACTGAATATTCTCATAGGCGAGAGAATAATCATAATATGCCATATAGTCGTTTATAAGCCGGTCATAGCGCTCTCTTATATCCGCGCACACGGTCTCGTCACCTGCGTATTCGGCAAGCAGTTTCCGCTTTATCATCTCTGCGTGATCATAAAAATTTGCGGCATAGATATAAGGCTCGGTCCGCTCGTATTCGCTGAGTCCCTCGGCATTCAGGCGATTCTGCGGACATGCCAGCCGCTCCTCGATCACAGCTTCGGATAAGCCCTCCTCCCGCATATGGCGGCGAAGCTCCTCGAGCTCCTCCTCATTTTTCTGATACTCGGGAGTATTTAAGATCGCCTGTACCTCGGCATTGCGTGCGGCGATCCATTCATCGTCTATCGCACCGCGCATTTTGCTTTCCTCAGCCTTCAGTTCTGCAAGCTCAGACCGTCGTGCACCGGCGTAAAACACACCCTGATGCGTAAACGCCGCATACATATTCACCGCCAGCATCACGGCGAGCACGATGACCGTCAGCGGAGTGAACAGCTTTTTAAATTCAAGCTTTATCAGGTTCATTTTCAAGCTCCTGTCTGAAATAGTAAAGATACATATCCTCAAGCTTCGGCTCAACGGATACGGCCTGCGCCGTCGGGCGCGTCTCCGAAACCATGCGCAGCTGCACTCCATCGTGTGTGCTGTGCAGATTTGTGACGACATGCGCTGCTGTGAGCCTGTCCGCCTCCCGCTGCGGAACGCAGCACTCCCATACCATGCCGGAAATGCCGCTGCATATATTCTCGCCCGTATCCTCAAGGGCTGCCTGTCCGTTTTTCATAAGTACGATGCGGTCGGCGATATACTCCACGTCCGAAACGATGTGCGTCGATAATAAAATTATGCGGTCCTCGGACAGGCTGCTTATTATATTGCGGAATTTTGCGCGCTCGGCGGGATCAAGTCCGCTCGTCGGCTCGTCGAGAACGAGTATTTTCGGATCGTTTATGAGCGCCTGAGCAATACCGATGCGCTGGCGCATGCCGCCCGAGTAGCTGCGCAGCTTTTTATCCGCGGCAGCAGCAAGGCCCGTGAGCTCCAGAAGCCGCGCACACTTTTCCTCGGCCTGATACCTTGTCAGTCCCTTCAGCGCTGCAAGGTACATAAGAAAATCCCTGCCGGTGAAGCTCGGATAGTAGCCGAAGTCCTGCGGCAGATAGCCGAGCTTATCGCGGTAGTCTGCGCCGAGCTCGCGGATATTCTCACCGTCAAGCGTGATGCTGCCGCCGCTCGGGCGCAGTACGGTGCAGAGCATGCGCATAAGTGTAGTCTTGCCCGAGCCGTTCGGTCCGAGCAGGCCGCAGACTCCCTCGTGCAGAGTCAAAGTCAGTGCGTTGACGGCAAGCTTATCCTTATACTGCTTTGAGACATTGTTCAGGCACAGTTCCATATGTTCATCCCCTTTCCCGTTTTGACGGCTCTCAGTTCATACCAAAGCTCCGCTGCCAGAAGCGCAAGGCTCACGGCGCAGAAAATGTACCACGTCCGCATACTCCGCGGCACGGATGTGCACACTATGCCGACGGCGGCCGAAACCGTCAGCGACAGCGACAGTGCGGCAGCCCTGCTGCGGATGAACGGCAGTATGCGCAGCGCGGCAAGCGCTGTAAAGGCCGACGAAAACAGCAGTGCCGCGCCGGTCACGAGCGCAGATGCAAGCGCCGTATGAAATTTCGCCGCAGTGATCGCAGCGGCAGCAGCGACGCCGACAAGATCGGCAGCGCCTATTATCAACAGTCGCGCTGCCAGGAGCTCAGCTCCGCTTATGCGGCAGCTCAGCTCTATCTCGCTCATGCGGCAGAATATATCACGCATGAGCTCGGGGCAGGCCAGCGTGCTTATCACTCCGGCGTAAACCGTCATCGCAAGCTGCGCCGCCGCGGTATCCGCAGAGCCGCTTGAGCGCAGACAGAGCATTGCTATAAGCGCCGCAAGCTGCACCGACCAGTACAGCGGTGAGATACTGCCGAGCTGGAGGGCACACAGCTTTGACAAGGGCATTTTAGCCGGGCGGCAAGAGCGCATATACCGCACCCCCTGCTCTATCGTGCGCTCCGCAGCGTTCTCCGGCGGCGCCGGAACATCATATTTAAGTCTCATCGTATTCACCCTCTCCGAGTATTTTTCGCATCCGCGCCATGCCAAGCCGCAAACGCGATTTTGCCGTTGCGAGCGGAACGCCCGTCACCGCGGCGATATCGCGCAGCTTCATATCATGCCAGTAGCGCAGTATCACGGTATCGCGCTGCTCGCCGGGAAGCGCGTCCAACGCACGGCGCACGGCGTCGGCGCTGTCGTTTTTGAGTATCCGCGTCTCGGAGTCGGGAGCGGCGGCCGAGTTCTCCGAAAGCTCTGCGCCGTCGGGCCTTCTGCGTCTGTAATAGTCATTGCAGACATTGACGGCTATAGTCATCAGATAGTTTGTGAACCTGCCCGTCACCGAATATCGGTAAACGGCTGTGACGAGCTTGAGGAACACCTCCTGCGTAAGGTCGGCGGCGAGCTCCCTGTCTCCGCAGCGCCGGAAACAGAAGGCATAAACGCCGTCGTAGTGCCTCCGCACCAGAGCTTCGAACGCCGCCTCGTCGCCCTGCTTTATCCGATGTATAAGTAACGCATCCTCCACCCGCTCACCTCTTTTCAGATATATAAACGCAAAAAAGCTCAAAAAGGATCAAGCTATTATAGCATATTTTTACGCCGCGCCGCTTTTTGCAGCTTTTATTTCAAATCGTTGTAATAATTCATTTTCTGTGGTATAATTTAAAATTATCATTGCACAAGGAGACGCGCCGTGAGACTTTATTTTTACGGACATGATTATAAATACGCAGCCGAGCAGATGCTGCTGTCGCTCTATCCTTCCGAAAGGCCGGAATACCCCGAGGGCAGGCCGGAGGGAGACAGGGTCGAGCTGCGGCTCTCGCAGAGAGATATCTTCACGACGGCAAGCTGCCGCCTTGTGATAAACGGTGCGGAATACAGGGCAAAAAGCTCCGTCAGGACGGAGCTCATGACAGACGATATAGCGCGCGGCAAACTTTGCAGCCGCATAATCAAAACGGCGTTTTACCGCGCCGCCATCCGCGCCGGACATAAGAAGCCGGCGTGGGGAATGCTCACGGGCGTAAGGCCGGGCAAGCTCTTCCGCGAGGAGCTCGAGGGCAAAAGTCCCGACGCGGCGCTCAGAAAATTCGTCGCCGACTACGACGTGAGCGGGCAGCGGGCCGCTCTCTGCCGCGACACGGCGCTGGTGACCGAGAGTGTTATAAAAAGCCTGGGCGAGCGCGATATCTGCCTGTACGTCGGCATACCCTTCTGCCCGACAAGGTGCTCGTATTGCAGCTTTGTGAGTCAGTCTGTCGAAAAGAACATGAAGCTCATCCCGCCTTTTCTCGACGCGCTCATGCAGGAGATCGACGCGGCGGCAGATGCCGTCAGCAGTCTCGGACTTTCCGTCATATCCGTCTACATGGGCGGCGGAACGCCTACGACGCTGAGCGCCCGGCAGCTTGACGGGCTGTGCTCGCGGATAGAGCAGCGCTTTGACCTTTCGCGTCTGCGCGAATACACCGTTGAGGCCGGCAGGCCCGACACGATAACGGAGGAAAAGCTGCGCACGCTGCGCGCGCACGGCGTTGACCGCATAAGCGTAAACCCGCAGACGATGAGCGACGATGTGCTCGAGGTCATCGGCCGCAGGCACTCGGCAGGAGATATCCTCGACGCGCTGGACGCCGTGCGCAGGGTCGGCGGCATGGCGGTCAATATGGACCTAATCGCCGGACTGCCCTCCGACAGCGTCGAGGGCTTTGAAAAAACGCTTGACACCGTCACGGGACTTTCGCCGGAGAATATAACCGTACACACGCTCTCGCTCAAAAAGGGCTCGCGCATAACTCTCGAGGGCAGCCCCATCCCCTCCGATGCCGAGGTCGGCAAAATGCTCGATCTGGCGGCCGAAAGGCTGCGCGGCGGCGGCTGGGCGCCGTATTATCTGTACAGGCAGAAGTTCATGTCCGGCGGCTTTGAAAACGTCGGCTGGGCAAAGCCAGGCAGCGAGAATATCTACAACGTGTGCATCATGGAGGAGCTGTGCTCCATTGTCGCGCTCGGCGGCGGAGGCTCAACGAAGCTCGTCTCCCCCTACGGTGGGCGGAACATCCGCTTCTTCGCGCCGAAATATCCGAGTGAATACATATCCGGTATACAAAAAACCTGCCGTGACAAGCAGGGCATAATAGATTTCTACAGTAAGGAGAACGAAAAGTAATGGCATTTGATCTCAAGGAAATAAACTTCCGCACCGTCGCGGACCCCAAGGGCTTTATCGAGGAGTGCGACGAGGTGTACGCAGGCCGCGTCAGGGACGCGGCGAATAAGATAATCGAAAACAGCCGCCGCAGTCCGATAGTTCTCATGTCCGGCCCCTCCGGCTCTGGCAAGACGACGACAGCGCGCAAGATAAGCGAGGAGCTCGAGCGCCGCGGCGTTCACGCATATTACGTCGGCATGGACGACTATTTCAAAACCGTCGATCCGGCCACCTCACCGCGCACTCCCGAGGGCGATATCGATCTTGAGTCCCCTCTGTGCCTCGACATGGAGCTTCTCAACGAGCACTTTGACATGCTCGCCGCGGGCGAGCGCATATTCATCCCGAAATACGAGTTCTCGCGGCAGATGCGCGTGCTCGAGCCGTCAAAATCGATAAAGCTCAAGAAGGACGAGATCGTCGTTTTCGAGGGCATACACGCCTTGAACGACATGATAACCGAAAAGCACCCGAACGCATTCAAGCTCTATATCTCCGCGCGCAGCGACGTTCAGTTCAACGGTCAGGTCTGCTTCAAGGGCACATGGTTCCGCCTCGTGCGGCGCACCGTGCGCGACTACAACTTCCGCGGCGCAGACCCCGCAGCGACGCTCAAGATGTGGGCAAACGTCCGCAGAGGCGAAAAGAGCTACATCTCGCCGTTCAAGAACAAGGCGAATTTCCTGTTCGACTCGGCCTTTCCCTACGAGATGGCCGTCATGAACGAAACGGCGACGCAGCTGTTCTCCTCCATTCCCGAGGGCATCGAGCGCTACGACGAGCTGCGCACGGTGCTGCCCGCGCTGCAGCTCTTCGGCGTCATCGATGAAAAGCTCGTCGCGCCCGACGCGCTGATACGCGAGTTTATAGGCGGCGGCCAATACGAATGAATAAAGCGAAAGCTCAGGTCTTGAACCTGAGCTTTCGCTTTACAGCGGCTGCTTTTTTATCTGTGCCCATTTGCGCGGGTATTTCGGGTGTGTGGGCTTTGTCTTTTCGATGACGACGGCGGCATGGGTGATATCCGTTCCGGGGACGGTGTAGCGCACGATATCTTTGATGTTCGCGCCGAGCAGCTGCATGGCCTTTTGAGCCTCCCCGACCTCTCCGTCACAGTCCGGGCCCTTCATGGCTATAAACGTCCCCCCTACGCGCAGATACGGCAGGCACAGCTCACAGAGCGTACCGAGGCGTGCTACGGCGCGGGAGACCGCTATGTCATAGGCCGCGCGGCGTCCGTCCGGCAGCTCCTCGGCGCGCGCATGGACGCATTCAAGCCCCGTGAGTCCCAGCTTATCGCTGAGCTCGGCGAGGAAATCAATGCGCTTATTGAGGCTGTCGAGCAGCGTTATATCCATATCCGGCTGCACGATCTTGAGCACCATGCCGGGAAAGCCCGCGCCCGTTCCGACGTCGACGACCCTTTTGCCGGCAAAATCGCAGACAGCGAGCAGCGCGGCGCAGTCGAGAAAATGCAGCCGTGCGACGTCCTCCGTGCCGCTTATGGCCGTCAGGTTCATGACGCGGTTGCGTTCCTCGAGACAGTCGTAATATACCTTCAGTCTTTCGACGGCGGAAGCGTCGGGCGTGATGCCGAGCTGCGCAAAGCCGTCGTTCAAAATATTATCCATAAAAGCTCCAATTAAAAAATAAGTCGGGCAAATGCCCGACTCATTTTAACATATCCGTTTTCTTTTCGCAATCACATAAAGAAATTGTGATCGGCTATCTGTGTAGGAGTTACAATGATGAGAGACAGATAAGAAAAAAGGATAGCGAATAGGCGA
>CAVJKX010000024.1:0-19834 GCA_963650165.1 bacterium | reverse complement strand
TCTTCATGGTTTCTACAACCATTCTCTTGAACTCCGGCGTATATCGTTTGTTTGGAATGTAGTAGGAATCTCCGCAGAAGGTATAAGTCAAATTACTCTTCATAATAGAAATTTCTCCGTGATTTCGTAATAAGTGTCGATGAAATAAAAAATGAGTGATGTTCAGTCGTTCAACTTGGCATCACTCATTTTTCATTTTTGTTTCCCAACCCTGCCTGACAGATGCTCATTTTGTAATTTCGGTCTAAACCTGTTTTACGAACACCTGTCTAATGGCCTGAGCTGTTTTTTCGTTTTGGTGCGGGTAACAGGGGTCGAACCTGCACGCCGTAGGCACGAGAACCTAAATCTCGCATGTCTGCCAATTCCATCATACCCGCAGATATTCATTTGGCATCTGCAATAATAGCACAGCATTTATTTTTTTGTCAATGATATAAAAAAAGAGTGTTGACTATTGAAATTAAAGTAATTAGAATAGACCGGTACATTTATTAAGAGGGTTATGGAATGATTGCTGCGATAGTTAACGCTCTGGGCATTCTTATCGGCGGAACGCTCGGAACTCTGCTCAGGACAAGGATAAATCACAAGCTTGTTGACTGCCTTATGACCGCCATGGGACTCGTCGTCTTATCGGTCGGCATACAGGGCATAGTCGGCTCGACGGACACGATGTGCATAGTCCTGTGCCTTGCCGTCGGCGCGATAATCGGGCAGGCTCTGAAGATCGACGAGTTTATTGACGGCATGGGCGTGAGAGTTTCGAAGCTCTTCGAGGGCAAGAAGTTTGCCGAGGGCAGATTTGCCGACGGCGTTATGAGCGCCTCCGTCATGTTTACGGTCGGCGCCATGGCGATAATGGGCTCGCTCGACGCGGGGCTGCGCGGAAGCTACAGCGTGCTGTACACCAAAGCCGTCATCGACGGCGTTGCGGCAGCCGCAATGTCGGCCGCTATGGGCATCGGCGTTGTGCTGTCGCTCATACCGGTGCTGATCTGGGAGGGCACGCTCACGCTGCTCGCGGGCGCTCTTTCCCCGTTTCTGAGCAGCGAGGTCATAAGCGAAATGAGCGCCGTGGGCGGTGCGATATTCATCGGCATGGGCTTTAATATGATCGGCGTTACAGACCGCAAGGTGAACGTTCCGAACCTTCTTCCCGCCATCGTTCTGCCTATAATATACGAACCGCTGTCCTCGTGGATCGGAGGTCTCGTATGAACAAGAACAAATACGCGGCGTGCGTTATTGCGGCAGGCTCGCTGTGGGGCTTTATGGGCTTTTTCCGCCGCACGCTCGATTCCATGGGAGTTTCGGCCGTAAGCTGCATCTCGATAAGATGCATTTTTGCGGCGACCCTGTTCGGGATCATCATGCTTGCAACAAACCGTGCGGCGTTCAGGGTGCGGCTGCGGGATGCATGGATATTCATCGGAAGCGGCATAGTCGCGCTGCTCGTTTTCGGCGTGTGCTACTTCAAGGCCATGGACTATATGAGCCTTTCGGCGGCGGCGATACTGCTGTACACGGCTCCCTGCTTTGTCATCCTGTTCTCGGCTCTGCTGTTCGGGGAAAAGCTCACGAAGCAGAAGCTTGCCGCGATGCTGCTTGCATTTGCCGGCTGCTGCCTCGTCTCCGGCATCGGCGGCGGCACAATGATAACTCCCACCGGTCTGGCCTTCGGCCTTACGGCTGGCGTATGCTATGCGCTGTACAGTATTTTCGGCCGCTTTGCGCTCAACCGCGGATATTCGAGCCTGACGATAAACTTTTACGCTTGCCTGCTCGCCGCCATCGGCTCGACGGTCGTAGGCGGAACGGAATATCTCGATATCATAACGCAGTCGCCGTCCGACTTCGGCTTTGCCTTTGCGACGGGACTTGTGACCTGCTTCCTGCCGTATCTTTTATACACCTACGGCCTCGAGGGTCTTGAAAACGGCAAGGCATCCATAATGGCCTCGATCGAGCCCGTCGTCGCAACGGTGGTCGGTGTTGTGATATACAATGAAGCGCTCACTCCGATGAGCGCGGCCGGTATTCTCCTCGTCCTGTCGGCAATAGTCCTGCTGAACATAAGGACAGGCAAAAAACATAACGCTTAAAAAATCTGCCCTCCGGCCGTTGACCGAAGGGCTTTGATTTTTATCTTTTTTTCAGAACCATGCTGCCGCTGCGCACGCCGGTGAGCTGTCCCTCCGAAACGGCCTGCTCGCCGTTTACGAAAACAAAGCTTATGCCCTCGGCGCTCCTGTCGGGCTCATCGGGGAACACCCTGAGGCCGTTGGGGTCAAAGACCGTCACGTCGGCGAACATGCCCTCGGCAAGGCGGCCGCGCTCGGTAAAGCCGAAGCGCTCGGCTATCTTCCAGCTCATCTTATTTATGACGCTCTCCCACGGAATGGAGTTTTCGCGCGCCTTTATCAGGAAGTTCGGATAGCCCTGGAAGGCAGCGCCGTTCTGCACGCCGCGCGGCTCTACCCACGCGTCGGTCATAAATACGCTCAGCTCGTCCTTCATCAGGCGGCAGATGAGCTCCTCGTTGTAATACTTATCGAGATACACCTTGCCCGTGCCATCGGACGCGTCGATGAGCTCAAGGTAGAGATCAAGGCAGTCGCGCCCCTCGCTCTTTGCGACCTCGCTTACCCTGCGGCCCTCATATGCCTTGTACCGGGGCTCGTCATTTATGTAGGCAATGGTTATATCCTTAAAGTCGATGCCCAGCAGCAGGCGTGTAACGTCGATCACGGCGCGCAGCTTCAGGCGGTTTATCGGTTTTTTCTTCTCCTGCTCGCTGAGCGCCATGTACCATGGCGGACAGATGACGTTTATGGTGGAGGCGCCGTAGGTCATCGAGTAGTTATCATAGGCTATATCGTAGCCCTGACGGCGGTAATCGTAGAATTTTTTTAGCATGGGGTCGATGCTCTTCCAGGAGGACGTTCCGACGAAGATAAGGTGCGAATACTCCATGCGGCACTTCGAGCGCTTCATGATCTCTATGACCTCGTCGAGCGCGATCTCGATATGCGGCTTTGAAATGAGCGGATAGCCCAGAGCGATCTTGGAGTTTGCGCGGGGATGGACCGTCACTATGCCGTCATACTCGGCAACCGCTGAAGCGAAAGCCACGAGCTCCTCCATATCCGAATACATGCCCGGCTCGTACATAAAGCCGAAGCTTCCGCCGAACGCGCCGTTTTCCATCGCCTCTCGCACATGCTCCAGCATTTTTTCGCGTCCCTGCGCGTCCATTTTACCGGGCTTCAGGCCGCTAACGGCTATGCGCGTCGTGCCGTGGCCGACAAGCGGAACGATGTTCACAAAAAGCTTTCCGCTGTTTTCATCGACAAACTGCCTGAAGCTTCCGGGGTTTTTGGCCTCGAAAAGTCCCGCGCCGACATACCGCTTGTACTGCGAGCCGCGCTCTATGCCGAAGCAGGAAAAGCCGCAGTTGCCGGTGACCTGCGTGGTTATGCCCTGGCGCAGGAAGGGCGCAAAATAGACCTCGGCATTATCGTAGTCGCAGAAAAAGTCGTTGTGGGAATGGGCGTCGATAAAGCCCGGCGCTATGCACCTGCCGGTGCAGTCAATGATCTTATCCGCCTGCATCTCCGCCTTCGGGCCGACATATGCGATCCTGTTGCCGTCAATGACGACATCTCCCGTGAAGGGCTTTGCGCCCGTGCCGTCATAGATAAGTCCGTTTTTCAGTACAGTTGTCATGCCTGTCCTCCTTGATATTCAAAATGATTTCACAATTTGAATTATTTTATCACCGTATCGGACACATTACAACAATTTTATCGTTATCGGACGTAAAATCCGGGGCTGTTCATCATAAACAAATCTTATCTTAACATAAGCTTAATGCGGTTGACGAGCACACATAATACATGGTATTATATCGCCATCGCACAGAATTTTGCGAAAAAACTTGACAAAGGAGCAATGTTATGCCTATCATTCATGTAACCGTAACTAAAAAACTTCCGGCTGACGTAAAAGCTGATCTCATGGAATACTTTGCAGAGCAGATATGCGCCAACACCTCGACACTTTTAAAGAACATTTATGTATACATACATGAAATGGACAAGGAAAACGTGCGGAAGCTCGCTCCTACCGTGCTTATCGACTGGACGATGATGCCCGACCGCACCGACGAGGCCAAAAAGCCCATCATGGCCGCAATGACAGACAAGCTTGCACAGGTCTGCGGCGAAGAGTGCAGACAGGAGATCGTTATAATCTTCAACGATATCCCGCTTGCAAGCGCGATGCTCGGAGGCGAGACAAGGTCGGAAAACCCCTCAAAGTAAAGCAATGTTTTAAATTAAGTTACGGCAGCCGTGCAAGCGGCTGCCGTTTTTTTCGGGAGCTGTGCTTATGGCGAATTTTATCGAGATAAATGACTTTTCCGCGCCGGAGCTTGACGTTTACGCGCGCCTTACGGAAAACCAGCTGCTATGCAGGCGCAATCCGGAAAACGCGATGTTCATCGCCGAGAGCCCCATGGTCATTGAGCGAGCGCTGGATGCCGGCTGCGTGCCGCTGTCGTTTCTGATGGAGACAAAGCACGCCGGGGGCAAGGCAAGGGAGCTTCTTGCGCGCTGCCGCGCGGATATAAACGTTTACACTGCGCCGCTCGAGGTGCTCACGCAGCTCACGGGCTTTCATCTGACGCGCGGTATGCTGTGCGCCATGCTCAGGCCGAAGCTTCGCAGCGTCGAAGAGGTCTGCCGCGGCGCAAGGCGCATTGCCGTTCTGGAAAACGTAATGAATCCGACAAATATCGGTGCTATTTTCCGCTCGGCGGCGGCACTGGGCATGGACGCGGTGCTGCTCACAAGCGAGGGCAGCGACCCGCTGTACCGCCGCGCGGTGAGAGTCAGCATGGGTACGGTGTTTCAGGTGCCGTGGACCTATCTCGGCAAGGATTGGATGCATGAGCTTTCCGCTCTGGGCTTTAAGACCGCGGCCATGGCGCTGACGGACAAGTCGCTGCCGATATACGATCCCGCTCCGGCGCGTGAGGAAAAGCTCGCCGTTGTACTCGGGACGGAGGGCGACGGACTTGCGGCAGAAACCGTCGCAAGCTGCGACTACACGCTGCGCATCCCCATGTCGCACGGCGTTGACTCGTTAAACGTCGCCGCGGCGAGCGCCGTTGCGTTTTATCAGCTCGGCATGATGCATAAGCTGTAAAAAAATCCGACCCTGCCCTTTCAGGCAAGGTCGGAGATCGTTAAATTGCAGTCTCTCATTCTGCGGCATTCGTAAGCTTATTGATAAACACGGTGAAGCCGACGGCAAACAGGACGGCCAGAATGCCGAATATGGCAACGCTTGAAGAGAAGGTCGCCATGCAGTAGCTGGATACGGCAGCTCCTACGAGGCAGACGATAACCGCCAGCGCAAAAAGTGTGGTCTTTTTCATAACTATTCCTCCGATTATAAACATAAAATTTCTTCAGAAGATTTCAATTATATTCGGGCCCTGAATAGTGCTTGATTTCTTACTGTCTGTATTGTAAAATAAAGCACAAGAAAAGTAAAGCTGTTGATCGTTATGGCAGCTTTAAGTATTACTTAAAGGAGAAGCGGCTATGGAAACTGCACGGTGCAGGGCCTTTCTGGCCGCGGCGGATACGGGGAGCTTTTCAAAGGCGGCCGAGCTTTTGAGCTACACTCCCTCCGGCGTGAGCCAGCTTGTCGGCGCGCTTGAAGCGGATATGGGCTTTCCCCTGCTGCGGCGCACCAACAAGGGCGTGAGCGTGACCGCCGAGGGCGCAAGACTCATCCCCGTGATACGCGAATTTTTGAATAGCGAGGATAATATATATGAGCTTGCCGCCGACACGAAGGGTCTGCTCATCGGCAGCGTGACGGTCGCGGCATATTCGAGCATGGCAACGCACTGGCTGCCGGAGATCATAAGCCGCTTTCAGAGCGATTATCCGCAGATAAAGATAACCCTGCTCGAAGGGGCACGGCAGGAGGTCATAAAGTGGCTGGACGATAAGCGTGCGGATATCGCCTTCACGAGCTACCGCGAGCCCTTCCCCTACGACTGGGTGCCGCTTTACGAGGACAGGATGATGGCCGCACTGCCGAAGGATCACCCATGTGCGGGGCTTGACAGCTACCCCTTTGAGCTGTGCCGGAACGAAAAGCTCGTGCTTGCCGGTTTCGGTCACGACGCCGACGTTATGCCGCTGTTTGAGGAGTTCGGCATAGAGCCGGATATCCGATTTTCGACCGTTGAGAGCTATTCGGCGCTGCAGATGGTCGAAAAGGGGCTGGGCATAAGCATCCTAAACGAGCTCATAACGCGTAACTGGCCCTGCGAGATCGTGAAGATACCTATCTCGCCGCCGAGGAGCATAACGCTCGGCATAGCGCTCGAAAATTTCAGGCACGCCTCCCCCGCCGTCCGGCGCTTTGTCAGATATTCAGAAGATATAATAAAAAACAAATAGAAAGGTTTTGTTAAAATTGTTAGCCCGATTAAAGCCGAAAAACTGCCTGAGCATAATACTCGGCAGCGCAATACTCGCTTTCGGCCTGTACAACGTTCACTCCATCTCCGGCGTTACCGAGGGCGGCGTCCTCGGACTGACGCTGCTGCTCGAGCACTGGTTCGGCATTTCGCCGTCGGTCAGCGGTCTTGTACTCAACGGCGCCTGCTATCTGCTCGGCTTCAGGCTCATGGGCGGAGAGTTTATCGTAAATTCCGTCATCGCTGGCGGCGGCTTTTCCGTCTTTTACGCGATATTCGAGCACTTCCCGCCGGTCTGGCCGCAGATAGCCGAATATCCTCTTGCGGCGGCAATAGCCGGTGCGATGTTCGTCGGCGTGGGCGTCGGCCTGTGCATAAGGGCAAACTCAGCCCCGACGGGCGACGATTCGCTCGCGCTGAGCCTGTCGCAGCTGCTGAAGCTCGGCATACAGTGGGTGTATCTGCTGGGCGATCTCGTTGTCCTTGCGCTGTCGCTGACGTACATCCCGTTCAGCAGGATAATCTATTCCCTGCTGACGGTCATCATCTCCGGTCAGCTCATCGGCTTCATCCAAAAGGCAGGAAAGCCGAAGAGTGCAGAAGAAGCATCATAATGTATGAAAAAACTACTCCGTATCAGATACGGAGTAGTTTTGCGTTTAACAGCAGTTCATCGTCCGGGCAGTGGCTTACGAATATGAGCGTTCTGCCCGCGCAGTTTTTAAGGATATAATCTGCCGTGCGCCTTTTCGTTTCCTCGTCAAGGCCGGTGAAGGGCTCGTCAAAGTACAGCGTTTCGGCCCGGCTGAGCACCGCCCTGACTATGGCAACGCGGCGGCGCATACCGCCGGAGAGCTGCGACACGGGCTTATCGCAGTGCCCCTCAAGGCCGACCATGGCCAGGTGAGCGCGGATCATATCTCCCGTCACGCCGCGCGGCGCCGTCATTTTGACGCAGCTCACGGGCGTAAACTCTTCGGGCAGTCTGTCCTCCTGGAACACCGCCGCCTGATGCCGCGGCCTGTTTTTAACCTCACCGGAGTCGGGCTTTTCGAGTCCCATCATGATGCGCAGGAGCGTTGTTTTTCCGCGGCCGGACGGCGCAGTGATGAGCACCCTGCCGCCGTCGGGAATGCCGATGCTTATATCCCGCAGCACCTCGTTTCCGCCGAAGCTCTTGCATACGTTTTTAAGCTCCATCAGGCACGCTCCAATCTCGCGTAAAACCTGCGCACGAGCAGCATGAACAGCTTCTCGAACGCGACGCTTATTATGACGATGATTACCGTCCAGCACAGCAGATCGTCGGTGTCGAGATATATCTTGGCATAGAAAAGCTGCTTGCCTATCGAGCCGTCGGGCGTGCCGATGATCTCGGCCGCGACGCCCGCCTTCCACGACATGCCCAGCGACGCTGAGCACGCGGAGAGGATAAAGGGCTTGAGCTGCGGCATATGGATATAAAGTATGCGTTTATAAAACGGCATGCCGAACACACGGCCGACCTCGAGCATCTTTTTATCCTCGCTCTTTATCCCCTCGAGCACGTTGCCGTAAACGACCGGCAGCACGATGAGAAAGGATATGAACACGGACAGGTTCTGCGCCGAGAGCCATATGAGGCATATGACGACAAACGACGCTACAGGCACGGTCTTGACCGTTATCATAAACGGCCAGAGCGCGGTTTCGATCCACGCAAAGCGCCCTGAGAGCGCGGCAAGCACCGCGCCCGTCACAAGCGCGAGGAAAAAGCCGCCGGCTATGTGGTAAAAGCTGAACCGGATAGACGGCAGAAAGCCCTCGACCCGCCATATGCTCGTCATGCGCACGGCTACGTCCACGGGCGATACGAGCAGTATGCTCTGATCGACCGCTTCTGCGGCGATCTGCCACAGCAGCAGCGCGAAGGCCACGGCGAGCGCCCTGCCGAGCCTGTTATTTTGCGTCATAGTACAGGCCGTCGCCGGGCAGCGTTCCACCGACCGACTGGGGATTCATATCGTACAGCACCTTCAGATAGCCGTCAAGGCAGTCTCTGAGCTCATCGCCGGTGAGGCAGCATATATTGCAGTAAGGCAGCGCCTTGAGCGCGATGGGAGCCTTTACGATGCCGTAATTGCCGACAAGCTCCGCCGCCTGCTCGGTGTTTTCGTTGACGTATTTAACGCTCGCGGCGTACTCCTGCATGAACTTTTCAACCTGCTGCGGGTATTTTTCGGCAAAGTCCGTCCGCACGACGATAACGCCCGTGGCCATGGACTCGCCGTCGTTTGCCTTCTGCCACTCCTCGTTGAGATCGAGCGCGACATTCAGGCCATCGACCTTGGTCTGAGCCGCGGTGACGAAGGGCTGCGGCAGCATTGCTACCGCCGTTTCGTCGCTGCTTATGTACGACAGCGCCTCGGTCGTATCGGCGCACCACTGGATAACGGGTGCCTTGTCGCCCTCAAGGCCGTTTGCCTTGAGCAGATAACGCAGCGCAAACTCCGGAGTTGCGCCCTCGCCGGTGGCGTAGAGCTTCTTTCCGGCAAGATCGGCAAAGCTCTTTATGCTGTCGCCGCGCTCGACGATATACAGGACGCCCGTTGCGCACACGGCAAGCACCTTCACGCCGCCGTCGGTGTTGTTGTACAGGACCGACGCAAGGTTTGCGGGAACCGCCGCTATGTCGATCTCGCCCTTCGTGAGCGCCGGAGCGAATGCGGAGGCCTCGGTCTGGAGCGTGAACTCGTATTTGTTCTCCGTCCCGCCCTTATCGCTGTCGTCCATGAGCTTTACCATGCCCATTGCCGTGGGGCCGGTCATTGCGCCGACGCGTATGGTCGTGGGCTCCTCGGATGCACTCGGCGTCGCCGTCGGTGCGGGGGTGTTTTCCGCGCAGCCCGTAAGCAGGCACGCGAGCATGAGTACTGTAAGGATAAGTGATATCAGCTTTTTCATTTTCTCACCTCATAATAAAATATATTTTTTGAGCCTTTCGGCGTCGTTTATGCGAATGCTTTTGCCGTTTTTCTCGATCGCACCCTCCTCGCCGAGCGCATCGAAGGCGCGGTAGAGCGAGGCGCGCGAAACGTTCAGCGCAAGCGAGAGCTTGTTAAGCGGCATCGGAAGCTCAGATTCCCCGCCCTCGGGCAGATTATCGAGCAGGAAGCTCGCAAGGCGCTGCTCTGCGGTGCCGGAGCTCAGGAAATACAGCTTCTTATTCAAAAACCGTATCCTCTCGGACAGGTACTTTACATAGTTGAGCGCTATCTGCGGATCAAAGCGCATCATGCGCTGCACAAGGCGCTGCGTGAAAAACACGATCTGCGCATCGCTCACGGCGCGGATATCGGCGGCATACTCCGGCTGCTCCGTAAAAAGCGCGGCGGCGCCGAAAACGGAGCCCCGAGAAAGCGTGCTCATGATTATCGTGCGGCCTCCCTCGCCGCTTTTCGTGACTCTCAGGCTGCCGGAGAGCACGATGCCGAGGCTGCGCGCAAACTCAGTTTTGCCGTAAACGAGCTGCGACTTTGAGTAGCTTCTTATCTCGCAGTCGGGCGAGGCGGCGATCTTTTCTATCGTTGACATCGGCACGGCGTAAAAAACGGCTGCATGCCGTAGCGTTGACAGCTGGGTCGGGCTGAGCTTCATGGCTTCCTCCGTTTTGTCTCACATGAGACATTTTATGCTTTAATTATAGCCGAAAGTCCTGAATTGTCAAGGCAATATCAGTATTTTAAAGTGAAAAATTATGGAGTTAAAATTTTGTCGTTCTGCATAAAAATTTTAAAATTTTTAGTGGAAATGCCACATACGGCTACGTTTTTTACCGTCAAGTTGCCCAAAGCGCAGACGCCGTATCGGTGCACATTGTCAGGCTTTTGTCAAAGCTCGGCGGCATATCTTTCGTGCAGAGCGGCATAGGAAATTAACAATAAAATAATTATTCTTTACACCCCAAAAAAATTTCCCTATAATTAGAATAGCAAGATATATCAAAGTGGAAGAGTGATAAAAAAGTATAGAAAGGATGATACGATTGGTAAAGGTTGATTACGGCTTTATCGACGGCGTATTGGGGAAGTACGGCTGCGATAAGACCCATGTCATTTCCATCATGCAGGATGTGCAGGCAGAATACAATTTTCTGCCGGAGGAAGCGCTTCGCTATATCGCCGAAAAGGTCGGCGAGAGCGATGCGGAGATCTACGGCGTAGCTACCTTCTACGAGAACTTCTCGATGAAGGAAAAGGGCAAGTACATCATTCGCGTATGCAACGGCACCGCGTGCCACGTCAGGAAGGCCGACGATGTGCAGGAGGCAATTTATGCGGCCACCGGCATGAAGCCCGATGAGCACATGTCCGCCGATGGACTGTTTACCATCGAGCGCGTTTCCTGCCTCGGCGCCTGCGGACTTGCACCCGTGTGCACCGTCAACGACGTTGTCCACGCTTCTATGACCCCCGAGAAGGCGTATGCGCTCATTCAGGAGCTGAGGGAGGCGGAGAAGATATGAAGATCGAAAGCAGACAGCAGCTTAAAGACTGCCGCGAGGCATTTAAGAAAGCACTTGCCTGCCAGTACAAGCAGGTGGTCATCTGCGGCGGCTCCGGCTGCGTTGCCGGCGGCTCGCTGAAGGTATACGATAAGATGAAGCAGATCATGGAAAGGCGCGGGCTGCGCGTTGACGTGGTGCTTCAGCACGAAAGCCACGAGGAGTCGGTCGGTCTCAAGCACAGCGGCTGCCACGGCTTCTGCCAGATGGGACCCCTGATGCGCATAGAGCCGATGGGGCTTCTCTACATAAAGGTAACGGTCGACGACTGCGAGGAGATCGTCGAAAAGACCGTTTTGAACGACGAGGTAATAGACCGCCTCGTGTATCACGAGGACGGAAAAAGCTATGTGCGGCAGGAGGATATCCCCTTCTACAAGCAGCAGACCCGCATAGCTCTTGAGCACTGCGGGCACATAAACGCCGAAAGCGTTGAGGAATACATCGCCGTCGGCGGCTACAGTGCGCTGGAAAAGGCTCTGTTTGACATGACGCCCGAGGAGATAATAAGCGAGATATCCGAATCGGGACTGCGCGGCAGAGGCGGTGCGGGCTTCCCGACCGGCAAGAAGTGGGCACAGGTCGCGGCGCATAAGGAAGCTCCCGTAAAATACATAGTCTGCAACGGTGACGAGGGTGACCCCGGTGCGTTCATGGACCGCTCCATCATGGAGGGCGATCCGCACCGAATGATAGAGGGCATGATAATCGCCGGCGTGGCGACGGGCTCCGAGGAGGGCTATATCTACGTCCGTGCCGAGTATCCGCTGGCCGTTGAGCGCCTTAAAATGGCGATAGCCGACGACGAGGCGCACGGCATACTGGGCGAGAACATCCTCGGCTCGGGCAAAAACTTCAGACTGCATATAAACAAGGGCGCGGGCGCTTTCGTCTGCGGCGAGGGCTCGGCGCTGACGGCTTCCATCGAGGGCGGACGCGGCATGCCCAGGACCAAGCCTCCCAGAAGCGTTGACAAGGGTCTTTTCAACGCTCCGACCTCGCTCAACAACGTCGAGACCTTTGCAAACGTTGCGCCCATCATCGAGCACGGCGCTGCATGGTACCGCGGCATAGGCACCGAAAACAGCACCGGCACCAAGGCCTTCGCCCTGACCGGCAACATAAAGCACACCGGCCTTATCGAGGTCCCCATGGGCACGACGCTCAGGGAGATCGTGTTCAAAATAGGCGGCGGCGTCAAAAACGGCAGCTTCAAGGCCGTGCAGATAGGCGGTCCCTCCGGCGGCTGCCTGACCGAGGAGCATCTCGATCTGCCGCTCGACTTTGACTCGACAAAGAGGATAGGCGCGATCATCGGCTCCGGCGGTCTCGTCGTAATGGGCGACGACACCTGCATGGTCGAGATAGCCCGCTTCTTCATGAACTTCACCAAGAAGGAATCCTGCGGCAAGTGCGCGACCTGCCGCGAGGGTACGCCCAAGATCCTTGCGATACTCGAGCGCATAACCCACGGCAGCGGCACGATGGAGGATCTGGATCTGCTTCAGGATCTTTCGAGCGTCATCAAGACCTGCTCGCTGTGCGGCCTCGGCAAGACCGCGACGAACCCCGTGCTGAGCACGCTCAAATATTTCAAGGACGAATACATCGCACATATAGTCGACAAGAAATGTCCGGCCGGCGCCTGCCGCAGCCTGTGCACGATGTGGATAGATCCGCTGCTGTGCATCGGCTGTACCAAGTGTGCGCGCAACTGTCCCGTCGGCGCAATAACCGGCGAGCTGCGCAAGCCGCATAAGATCGACCCTGAAAAGTGCATCAAGTGCCGTGAATGCAAGCATGGCTGCCCGAAGCATGCGATAAAGGAGGTATGATGATATGAAGAGCATGATCATAGACGGCATCAGCTGTGAATTTGAAAATGAACGCAACGTCCTCGAGGTCGCGCTGAAGCATCATATCGACATTCCGAACCTCTGCTACTGCGAAAGCCTTTCGATCTACGGCGGCTGCCGCCTGTGCGTCGTCGAGAACGACCGCGGCGGCGTTGAGGCGGCCTGCACGATGGTGCCGAGGGACGGCCTGTCCGTAAAGACCAACACGGCGCGCCTGAGAAAGCAGCGTCAGCTCATCCTGGAGCTTCTGCTGGCGGGACACCGCTCGGACTGCACGACCTGCGAAAAATCGGAAAAGTGCAGGCTCCAGGCCTACGCGAAACGCTATAACGTAACGAATATCCGCTTCCCCATCGACTATCCCAAGCTCCCGATAGACGACTCCTCCCCTTCCATCGTGCGCGATCCATCAAAATGCATACTCTGCGGAAAGTGCGTGAGGATGTGTTCGGAGGTGCAGAACGTCCGCGCCATTGATTTTGCCGAGCGCGGCATTGAAAGCTACATCTCCTGCGGCTTCAACAACAAGCTTGCGGATACCGACTGCGTCGGCTGCGGCCAGTGCGCCGCCGTCTGCCCCACCGGCGCCATCGTTATAAAAAACGAGACTCCGAAGCTCTGGGATGCCATATACGATCCGACGAAGAAGGTCGCCGTGCAGGTCGCACCGGCGGTGCGCGTCGGCATCGGCGAGGAGTTCGGTCTCCCGGCCTCGCAGCCTGTCATGGGCAAGATAACGACGGCGCTCAAAATGCTGGGCGCGGACTATGTTTTCGACACCTCGCTGACGGCGGATCTCACCATAATGGAGGAATCGGCGGAGTTTATGAACAAGCTCAAGACGGGTGCAAAGCTCCCCATGTTCACCTCCTGCTGCCCCGGCTGGATAAAGCACGTTGAAAACCGGCATCCGCATCTTATGCCTCAGGTATCCACCTGCGGCTCGCCGATGGAGATGTTCGGCGCCGTTTTAAGGCAGTACTACACCGACGATGAGCTGTATTCGGTCGCAATAATGCCCTGCACGGCAAAGAAGGCCGAGGCCGCGCGGCCCGAGCTCATAAAGGACGGCGAGAAGCTCATCGATCTCGTGCTCACGACGCAGGAGCTTGCGAGAATGATAAAGGAGGCAGGCATCGACTTTGCCCGTCTTCCCGACACCAAGCCCGACGATCCCTTCGCGGAATACACCGGTGCGGGCGTCATCTTCGGCGTCACCGGCGGCGTGACGGAGGCCGTTATACGCCACGTTCTCGGCACGGTCACCTCCGAGCAGATAGCAACCGTCGCCGAATGCGGCGTGCGCGGGCTCGACGGCATCAAGGCCTTTGAGGTCACGGCCGGCGATCTCACGCTGAAGATAGCCGTAGCAAACGGTCTCGGAAATGCCGACAAGCTCATCGAGAAGGTCGAAAGCGGCGAGGAGTTCTTCCACTTCATTGAGGTCATGGCCTGCCCCTGCGGCTGCATCGGCGGCGGCGGTCAGCCGGAGTCTGCAATGGCGCAGAAGAAGGTGCGCAGCTGCGGCATATTCAACGCCGACGAGGCCTGCACGCTGCGCTCGTCCGAGCAGAACACCGCGCTCGACGGGGTATACGCCCTTTTGCGAGGCAAGGCTCACGAGCTGCTGCACGTCCACTATCCCGACCACGGTCACGAATGATCACAGGTTTCCTCTCTCCCTGCCTCGGCAGGGAGAGAATTTTTTACTATTTTATAAACAATTTTCCCCGCGGTAGATTTTAAAGCGCCGCCATGCTATAATGATCGGGTACAGAATGGAGTTGATAAAATGCGAAAATTCATAGCCATGGCATTGGCGCTGTGCTGCATCATATCTCTTTGCGCCTGCGGCAAAAAGGACAGCGGCGAAAAAGAGCGCGAATGCGGCGTGTATATAACAATGCAGGCAAGCGACGTTTACACAGTCTCCTGCGGCACCGACGAGGGCTCGGACTCGGTTGAGGGAGCGGACAAGGCTGCCTTCGAGGCTGGCTCGGTCATTCACTTTGACTTTGCCGGCGACAAGGCCGAGAGCACGGAAAAGGCCGAGATCGGGTACAGCATATGCATATACGACAATGAGCTCAACATCCTTGCGACCAGGTCCTTCGTCGATGATTTTTCGAACAAGGCCCACATCGACATCACCGTCACCGAGGATCACAGGATAATAAACGCAAGCGCGGGAAGCTGCGGCGGCGATGTGCTCGTCGAGATGACGACGGAGACCGCCGAGGACAACATCTCGTACATGCTCCCCAGCGTTTTCATGCCCGAGCGCAGCGATGCGGCGGATAAGCTCAACGAAAGCCTCAAGTCAATGGCGACCGAGTACACCACCAAGACCTATCAGGATAACTACGGCCATTACACGCAGAATATAGGCGACGGCACGGCTGCCGGACTCAGCGCGTTTTCCATGAACCGCACGATAAGAGCCGAGCGCGCGGACAGCGGCGTTATATCCCTGCGTGTTGTTGACAGAGCCTCGCTCGGCACGACAAGCACGCTGAATATCAGCGGCAGAAGCTTCGATTCGCAGACCGGCGAGGAGCTGACGCTTGCCGACCTCGGCGACAGCGAAAAGATAGTAAACAGCGTTTCCGAAAAGATCCTCGTATCCTTCACCAGCGACCCGGAGTATCAGAACGTCTACTTCAACGAGGGATATTCCGAGACGGTAAAGTCGCTCGTATCGGACGGGCACTGGTACCTGTCCTCCGAGGGCATTGTCATAATCGCAAATCCCGGCGAGATCGCGGACGGTTTTTATGAGTTCACCGTGCCCTACTCCGAGCTCGGAGGCTTAATAGACAAGGCATACATCCCGTCCTCCGACCGCGACGGCTCCGAGGGCGATATAAGCGCCGCATTCGCGGCCGACAGCAAAGCGACGGAGCTCACCGTTCTCGGCAGCGCGGCATCGGCCGATATAAAGTCGCTGCTCCTGACGGCAAGCGGCAATGTCTATGACCTCGACGTTTACACGATAAGCAATTACAACGCGGGCGCAAAAAGCTATACGCTTGTAAAGCAGCTTATCGCATGCAGCGATATGTCCGACGGGGCGGCGCTCGCCGTAAACGCGGAACTTGCGGGCACAACGCCGAACATGGTCGTGCGCTTCAGCCTCGCCGACGGCACACGAGAGATACGCCTGCTCTCGCTGGACGAAAACGGAGCCGTCAAGGTAACTGACCCCAACGCGAGCTCCGGAACCGTCATCACCTCCCGCCTGCCCTACACCGGCGACATTGACGGCGACGGCAAAGAGGAGACCGTAAGCGCAGCAGCCGGTGAGCAGGGCACCGTAACGCTCGGAATTGAAGCCGGCGGCACGGAAAGCAGCGTCGAGACCGGTATAAAGGATATAAACAGCATCCGCCTGTTCGACCTCGATAACGACGGCGTGCGCGAGATATATATCGACGGCAGCGACGCAAGCGGCAGCAGCATTACCTGCGTCGCCTTCTACTCGGCAGGTGAAAGTCAGCCGCTGCACCTTGCTCTGTTCGACAGTCAGAGCTCCGCCGCGGGACTTATAAAGGAGTTTGCCGACGGCAAGCTGGTTCTGGACACCGAGATGAACATTCTCGGCACATACAAGGTAAAGAATGTGTACACTCTGTCGGACAAGAGCTTTGCCGGGGGCTCCGGCGACATTGTGTTTGACAACAACACGACCTATGTCACCACGACAAAGAGCATAACTCTCTCAAACGGCAGCTACCTCTCAACCGGCACAAAGCTGCGCTTTACCTCGACCGACGGCAGCTCCGTTATAAATTTCGTCACCGACGGCGGCTTTACAGGCTCGATACCCATCGCAAACTCCGGCTCCGGCTGGACGATAGGCGGTCAGCCCGACACGAGCTTTTTCTCCTCCCTGCCGTACAAAAACTGATATAAAGTAAAAATACGCCCCGCGGGGCGTATTTTTTCATATCTGCTGCGGAAAATATATCCGAGGTGATATTATGAACACAGGCAAAAACGCCGAGCTTCCGCTCGGTCTCGGCATGGCGCTCATGCGAAACGCCGACGCATTTCTGTATTTTTCCGCTCTCGATAAGGCCCGGCAGGACAGGATAATCGAAGAAAGCAAAAAGCTGCAAAGCCGCAGTGAAATGAAAAGCTTTGTAGATAAGCTCAAGTCGATCGGCTAAAAAGGCATTTGTATTCGCGGAGCGGACATATTGAAAATTTGTGCCCGTATTGCGGACATTTTTTGAGCAAAGCTCTTGTATATTCCGCGCGGATGAAGTAAAATCCTTATATAAAACAAACTGAGGTGAACCGTATGGAATTACCGCTTAAAGACATTGAGCTTGCAGCCGAGAGGCTCAAGCCGATACTTCATCACACCGAACTCGATATGTCCTCCACCTTTTCTGCAATGACCGGCGGGGAGATATATCTCAAATGCGAAAACCGCCAGAAAACCGGCTCGTTCAAGATCCGCGGCGCGAGCAACAAGGTCGCCGCTCTGGCTGAGCGCGGTGACGTGAAGAGCGTCGTTGCGTCCTCGGCAGGCAACCACGCGCAGGGCGTTGCATACGCCGCGCACAAGTTCGGCATTCCCGCAACGATTGTCATGCCCGCAAGCGCGCCGATCGCAAAGGTCCAGGCGACCGAGGGCTACGGCGCCAAGGTCGTTCTGCACGGCGACTGCTATGACGACGCGTATGCAATGGCCTGCACCGTATGCGAAACGGAGGGCGCTACCTTCCTGCACCCGTACAACGATCTTGAGGTCATTGCCGGTCAGGGCACACTCGGCCTTGAGATACTCGGCGATCTTCCGACGGCCGACATTGTCATCGTTCCCGCGGGCGGCGGCGGACTGCTCGCCGGTGTCGCATCCTGCATAAAGCAGATAAATCCCCGCATTCAGGTCATCGGCGTTCAGGCCGAGGGCGCGGACGCGATCGCGCAGTCCTTCCGCGAGAAAAAGTACATCAGCACCGACAGCGTCTCCACCATCGCAGACGGCATTGCGGTAAAATCGCCCGGCGATATTACCGTCGAGCTCATAAACCGCTACGCGGACGATGTCGTGACCGTAAACGACAACGAGATATCCGAGGCGATCCTGCTGCTCATGGAGCGCTGCAAGCAGATCGTTGAGCCCTCCGGCGCAACACCTGTTGCTGCCGTGCTAAAGGGCAAGATCGACGTCAAGGGCAAGAAGGTCGTGTGCCTGCTCTCCGGCGGCAATATTGACGTGAGCTTTATCCAGTGCATCATCGAGCAGGGTCTTGTTGCCCGCAACAGGCGGCTGAGATTTACGGCAACGCTGCTCGATAAGCCCGGCAGCCTCGTGAAGCTTCTCAACGATATCGCAGAGCAGGGCGCAAATATACTCACCGTTGAGCACGACAGGCTCAGCGCCGGGCTCAACCCCAATCAGACAAACGTACACATTTCCTGCGAAGTCGGCGGCAAGGCGCACGGCGAGCGGCTCCTGCGCTCGCTCGGCGACAAGGGATTTAAAGTCAGCTTAAATATTTAAGGAGGAATTTATGATGAAAACCGTATCCACAACAAAGGCTCCCGCAGCGATCGGCCCCTATTCCCAGGCTCAGATAGTCGGAAACATGGTATACACCTCCGGTCAGGTCGGCATCGACCCCGCCACCGGTCTCGTTCCCGACGGCGTTGAGGCGCAGGCACATCAGGTGTTCAAAAACCTCTCCGAGCTCCTCAAGGCAGCCGGAAGCGACATGTCCAAGGTCGTCAAGACCACCGTTTTCATTAAGGACATGAACGATTTCGCCCTCGTAAACGGCATATACGCACAGTATTTCACCGAACCCTTCCCCGCCAGAAGCTGCGTCGAGGTAGCTCGCCTGCCCAAGGACGTACTGCTTGAGTGCGAGGTAATCGCCGAGCTGTGAGTGAGCAGTCGGAGCGCATGCTTGCAGGCAGGCTCTATGATCCGTCCGACGAGGAGCTGGCCGCACTGCGTCTGAAGGCGCACAAGCTCAGCCGAAGGTACAATAACACCGACGAGGACGAGACGGAGCTTCGGAATGATATTCTGTCGCAGCTCACGCCTGACGCGCAGCCGGGGCTGTTTTTGCAGGGACCGGTGTATTTCGACTACGGCGTGTTCACGCATTTCGGCAGAAACTGCTATGCAAATTTCAACCTCACGGTGCTCGACTGCTGCCCCGTGACGATCGGCGACGACGTTTTCTTCGGACCCAATTGCAGTCTGCTCACCCCGATGCATGCGCTTTTGAGCGAGGAGCGGAACGTCCGCACAAGGCCCGACGGCAGCATGTACGATCTTGAGTACGCAAAGCCGATAGTGATCGGCAATAACTGCTGGCTGGCCGGAGGAGTCACCGTCTGCGGCGGAGTTACCATCGGTGACGGCTGCGTTATCGGCGCGGGCAGCGTCGTGACGAGGGATATTCCGGCAGGATATCTTGCCGCCGGCAGCCCCTGCCGAGTGATCAGGAAAATCACCCCGGCAGACAGCGTAGAGCTGAAAAAAGAGCTGAAATGAAAAAACGCGGAAGCAATGCTTCCGCGTTTTTTTCGTATACCGGCGCATGATGTGGGGCATGCGCCGGTACTTTTTAAGAAATCAGAACTTAATGTCAACAGGCTTTCTGTCGAACATGGTGTTAACCTGCTTGTATGCCCAGCCGAGCACTTTCTGATCGAGGTTCCAGAAATAAACTACGAACAGAACGCCGACTACCATGCTGAACAGCTTAACGGACTTTTTGCAGAAATTGCACATTAGCGTTTCTCCTTTTTGAGCTGTTATTGATGCCAAACAGTTCGATCAATCAGATCTGTTGGCGCCTGTATTGGGTGTCAGGTCTCTAATGGATTACTTCTTTGCAAGACCCTTCTGACGTGCATACTCTGCTGCGCCGAGTGCGCCCATCAGCTGCGGGTCGGTCTTCAGGT
>CAVJKX010000023.1:0-21880 GCA_963650165.1 bacterium | reverse complement strand
CCTATGCTGCTGCGTAGAGATATCCGCGCAGCGGGGGAGCTCGAGGGGTAGCGAAGCGTCGGCGCGGGAGTGAATGACATGCCGGTGGCATGTCAGAGCCGCGCCGTGACCGAGCCGCAGCGAGAAAAGACCCGCCTCGAATTAGATTATAGCCATCAAAAACGTCTGATTTATCAGACTTTTTGACGAGCACAGCGAGATTTTTCGTGAAGCGCAAGCTTCACAAAAAATGTGGCGTTTTTGAAGCGTGCAAAAAAGTCACAGACTTTTTTGACACACTGAAAAAACCGGTCATTGGCAATGACCGGTTTTTTCATTTGCTGTCTGTACTTACGGGCGGCAGAGCCGTCCACTCGGGCAGGGCCTCCGCCGTTTTCTGAAGGCTCACGACGGCATTCATAAAGTGCGCGGCATCCTCGCTTTTGGTCATGTGATAAACGGCGGTCTGATCGCCGCGGACAAGACAGCTTTCGCCGTTCAGCTCAAATTCAAGCTCGTAGTATTGCAGCGGGCTCATGCAGACGGCCCGGGACTTATCTCCGGCAAGCTCCCGCGAGCTCATTTCGCGCTTTATATCCGCAAGCCGGTATTGGCGGATAAGCTCATACATCTGCTGCATAAGCTCCGGCGACGGAGCAAGCCTTGCCTCCGCCGCAGCGCCGTCGGCAAGAGCCTTCCGCAAGATGCCGGCCTTGGTGTCGATGACGTTTTTGTGCGCCGGGTCATACCACCATGAAAAGCGCAGCGAAAAGTCCTCCGGGACCTTCGCCGATCTCTTGTGCTCCGATACGCGGAATATGCCGCCGAAAAGCAGAGCGGCGGCAGCGACGCACAGAGCAATTAAAAATATGATCCTTTTCACCGCGCTCACTCCCGTTTTTGCTGTCCTTTTCCGTTAAGACGAAGCAGGGGCGGGAAAGGTTCCGGCTTTTCATAAAATTTTCTGCGACGAAAATTCGCTCTCCAAAACGGCGAAGAGGGCACGGCTCTGCATGTTTAGCGTCCATATGCTTATGCCCGCAAGGCCGTATTCGCGCACGAGCCCGAGCCGGGCGCGAACGCTGCGTGCATCCTCGAACCATACCTCGTGCCTTGTGCCGCCGGGGTCGGTATAGCTGAAATGCGGCGCCGCGGCCGCCTCGTCAAAGCCTATCCGCGCGGAAACGGCCGCCGCGAGATTCACGGCCTCCTCGTTTGATATCACCCGCGCCGCCTGACCCTGCTTCCACGGCAGGCGCCAGTCGTAGCCGTAGTTTGAAAAGCCCAGCAACAGCTTCGACGGCGGTATCTGCGTCACCGCGCAGTCGAGGACCCTGCGCATTTCGCCGAGCGGCGAAACGGCCCTCGGTGCGGAGTAGGTGTAGCCCCAGTCGTAGGTCATGACGGTGACCCTGTCGCAGCAGCGCCCGTGGACGGCATAGTCGTGCGCGGCGTACAAAAGGCCGCAGCGTGCGTCCGAGGTCTTGGGCGCGACGCAGCTCGAGAGCATGTAGCCCCGCGCGTGCAGCGCATCAGACAGACGCTCCAGAAAAGCATTATAGCCCTCGCGCTCGCATGGCTGAACGTACTGGAGGCTGAGGTTCACGCCGTAATATCCGCGCTCACGGAGCACGGCGAGCGTGTTTTCGATAAGCAGGCTCTGCGCCGACATGTCCGTGAATATGCAGTGGGCGATATCGCCCGAAAAGCCGCCGTTTTCGCCGATGTTCGTCAGCGTTAAAAGCGGAGCGCAGCCGGCCTCCCGCGCCGCGCCCGGCAGCCGGGCATCGTCAGGAGAAAAAACAAGACCGTTTTCGTTTATGCGGTGCGAAAACGGGCACAGATATGTCATTTTCGGCAGCAGCCGGCCGAGAAGCTGCGCACTTATACCGGGACAGACGCAGCCGCAGACCTCCGTCTCCGCCGCCGGATGCGCAGCGTCGGGAACGACTATCGCCTGACCGTCGCTCAGCCGCCCCGGATCGTCGAGCCCGTTGAGCTCCGCGAGCGTCTGCACGTCCGTGCCGTTTGCCCGCGCTGCCGAATGCAGGCTGTCTCCCCGCCGGACAACAATGATCTTCATACCATCACCTCGGTATATGGTATGAGGCGGCGTTACGGCGCGTCGATAACAATGCCGCAGTCGCGGACGTATTCGTTGAATTTTTCGGTGATGTATACCTGCGCGGCGAGGCCGCGTCCTGCCTTTATGAGCGAAACTATCTGCTCGCTCTGCGCGATGAGCCCTTCGAGCCCCCAGTGGCCTGCGCAGTAGCGCCAGAGGCTCTGCGATATCTCGGCAAAGGAGTTCATCAGCAGGGTAAACACCTCGTTGCCGCTCAATTTGCAGATGAGATAGTGAAATTCCTTGGTCATCGCGCCGAGCTCAGCGTCGCCGAGACCCTTTCCGCGCGCGGCCCTGAAGCGCCCGATATAGTCCTCGAGTGCGCGGATATCTTCGTCGGTGTGCGAGGCCGCGAGCCGGATGAGCGCCCCGCCCTCGATGGCGTTCCGCGTCTCGACCAGAGCCACGACGCGCTCGCGCGTCATGTGCTGCTCGCCCGAGCGCAGCAGCTCGTGCAGCGTTTCGTAGTTGCCGCTTTCCATGTAATCGGCGACGTAGGTCCCGTGGCGCGGCACGATACTGAGAAAGCCCGTGCGCTCAAGGTCCTTTATCGCAAGGTGGATAGCCGACTGATTTATCCCCGTGCGCTCTGAAAGCTCGCGCTCGGAGGGAAGCTTCTGCCCCGGAGCGAGCTCGCCTGAGAGTATCTTCGATTTTATGTTTTCGAAAAAGCATTCCTTCGCCGAGGGGATGCTTATTTTTTCAAATGCCATGATCATTACCGCCTGTGTGTTCTTCGTGATTGATTAATCACAATCACGGGGATATTATGCAGGATAAGCGCAGCGTTGTCAAGTTTCTGCGCTGAAAAAGCGCCGTTTTTATTGACATAAAAATGTCCATGTGATAATATTTCATCGTGATTATTCACGGATCCAAAGGAACGCACGCGGATATTCAGTAAAACGGAAAGAGGATACACATATGAAAGATCTAAAGCATCTCATCTACTTTGAAGACCTGCTTCAGGACGCGAACAACGAGCTGGTAAAGCAGGCCTCCGGAGAGGGAAAGCTTGCGCTGGGCTACACCTGCTATTTCGTCCCCGAGGTACTGCTCAACCTCGGCGGCTGCTTCTCTGTGCGCCTGCGCGCTCCCGGAACGACCAACACCGATATCGGTACATATTACATGACCAACAAGACCTGCCCCTTCACGCGCAGCGTGCTTGAGCGCAGCATGGAGGGCGGATACAATTTCCTGTCGGCCATGTTCTCGTCCGAGACCTGCCAGATGATGCACCGTGCTCACGAGTACTTCGACATCATGGGGCTTGTAAAGGAGCAGAACCCGAAGTTCTTCATGAGCATGATGGACGTGCCCTTCGTCACCACCCAGGCCGCCTATGAGCACTATGAGGCGCAGCTTCGCAAGTACATACTCGAGCCGCTTGCCGAGGTCTACGGAGTGGACGTTTCCGACGAGGCCATCCGCAGGGCCATCGCAGAGCACAACGAGATCTGCCGCATCATAACGGAGCTCGGCGAATATCGCAAGCTGCCCAATCCGCCGATAACGAGCTATGAGTTCCACGTCATTCAGCTGGTGAGCGAGTGCTGCCCGCAGTATCTTATAAAGGATAAGCTTGAGGAGACGCTCAAGGAGGTCAAAAAGCGCAGGACCGATCCCGAGCCGGGTTATCGCGCCCGCATCGTCGTCACGGGCTCGGAGGTCGACGATCCGGCGTTCACGAAGCTTCTTGAGGACTGCGGCGCATACGTCGCGGCCGACCGCTACTGCTACGGCTCACTGCCCGGCAGGGAGCAGATAGAGATAAAGGACGGCGAGACTGCGCTCACGGCCGTTGCGCGCCACTATCTTTCCACCAGCGAGTGCCCGCGCTTCATGAACAAGGAAAAGCAGCTTCAGCGCCGCAGCTATCTCAAGCAGCTCGTGCGCGACTACAATGCCGACGGCATACTGTACCTCCAGATGAAGTTCTGCGAGTTCTGGAGCTACGAGCGCGTCATGGGCGTGCATGATATGAACGACGTCGAGGGCATACCCTGCATCGGCGTTGAGAAGGAATACACCATGGCATCGGCAGGCCAGCTGCGCACGCGCTTCCAGGCCTTCGTCGAGAGCATCGAGATAAAGAAGATCCAGGGAGGTAAAAAGTAATGGCAAACGAGGCAAAACGCTTTTACAAGGGCAGCGGCATCGCAAAGCACCGCGAGTGGCGCGGCCTGAAGGACACCTTCTATGATTACACCCAGTGGGCGGTAAACCTCGGCATACTTGTGCAGTTTGCGGCCAAGTCGCCGGTGCGCATCGTCAAGGGACTGTTCGAGTACCGCTGGTTCGGCGGCTATATCGGCGCGCTGCACATGGTCGATAAGTGCACCGCCGGCATGCGCGGCCCCGCGCTGCGCGTTTCGCACACGCAGATGCACGCCATCATGAAGGGCACCACCGGCATGCTTGCCGACAGCATGAAGGGCGACCGCCGCTTCGGCGACACAGAGTATGCGAACAAATTCGTCATGCTCGAGCAGACCATGTGCCCCGAGATCGTCGCGGGCTTCCCCAATCTCAAGGCTCTGCCGCTCGAGGTCCTGCAGGGACTGCTGGGCACATACATGGATCAGAACCTCGCTCCGTTTTACATGGATATCATGGAGAACGTCGGCCTGCCCGCCGACTCCTGCCGCCTGAGCGCAAACGCCGCCGGCGTTGCGATAAACGACGACTACCCGCAGATCGGCGCGTGCCTTGTCACGAACAACATGCCCTGCGACTCCTCGACCATGAACAGCCAGCTCATCGAGCGCCGCATAACCATTCCCACCACCGTTGCGGGCATACCCATGCGCTGGGAGGATGAGGCCACCGACAAGTACGCTCTCGCACAGATGAAGGAGGTCATCAGGTTCATCGAGGACACGACCGGCGAGAAATTCGACGAGGAGGCGTTCTTCAGGATCATAAAGCAGCACAATAAAGAGGTGCGCAACGAGTTCGAGGTCTGGGACTATGCCAAGACGCCGTACTCGGCCTTCGGCCACGTCATCTCCCCGCTGTTCCATGCCTTCTACTTCACCTTCTCCGGCGGCAGCATTCCGTATATCGACAAGACCGCGAAGAAGGCGCTCAAAATTGCGGAAAAGGCATACAAAAACAAGGTCGTCAGCTTCGATAAGGCGCGCCACCGCATGATAACCTGGGGCGGCCCCGGCTGCTACTACATCGACTTCAACACCTGGGCATACAACTGCTGGGGCGTTCTCGTCGCCGCGCAGATGGATATGTTCTCCGGCAACGTCATCATCCCCGAGGACGATCTCGACGCGGCACTCATCGGCATCGCGCACAACTACGAGCGCGGCGTCATGCGCCGCCACCTCACCGGCGGATATCAGCATCTGCTCGAGTTCTGGGACGAGGCGGAGCGGTTCAACTGCGATATCGTCCTCGTGTACGACGATATCACCTGCAAGGGCGCGATGGGTCTGGCCGGCGTCGTGAACGATCAGGCCAAGGACAAGAACAAGCACCTCGTCTGGGTACAGAACGACATGTTCGACCACCGCACCATAAGCCGCAACGAGATGCGCAGGCAGTTCTCCGAGTACATGACCGCCGTCATGCAGGAGGAGCCCCTCGACGCGAGCCTCGTTGATTTTGACGATTACGAAGGATGGTAATTGATATGAAAAAGAAACTGCTTATCGCCGCGCTGAGCGTTGTACCCGCAAGCATGCTCGTCTACTGGTTCAACCTCGATAACAAGCTGCTTTACTACGGCGTCCGCCCCCTGCTCAACAAGGTCTATGACGCCCAGAAGCGCAACGTAAGGCTTTAGAGGCGAATTTTTAGAGGCGCATTTAGTCTGCACCTATACGGAAACTGCGGATGCCCGGTATCGAAACATCGGCATAAATAAAAACGTTTCGCGTCCCGTAGGTGCGGAAAAAGCTTTGTTCATCCCCTTGTATTGGTTTCCTGCGCGGCTGCCGGTCGGGCTGACGCAAAAACCGTATCGGCACAGTGCAGCAGCGCCTATGAAGATCCGTGCGCAGAGCGCACACCATAATTATTCACTATTCATTATTCAATATTCACTCGCAGAAGCTCCGCTTCTGCGCCTTGGCTTCCCCTTAAAGGGGAAGCCAAGGGCGCGCCGCTGAAAAAAGAGTGCAGAACGATCGTTCTGCACTCTTTTCGTATTCGGTTTATTGCTCCGTATCAGGTGAAGCTGGAGATCATGCTGATGGGCCAGGTCAGGATATCGCCGACGAGGCGGACCTTGCTCTGAACGAAGATGCGGGTATCTTCATCGGTGAGCTTATCCTTGATCTGCTGAGCTACGACTTTGGGCTTGATCTCAAGAAGCTTGCCTGCAACGCCGAGAATTTTGCCGGCGTCGAGGTACTTAACGGTCTCAACGAGGTTATCCTTCGCTGCCTCGTAGTCAAAATTGGCTATTGCCTTGATGCACATGTGTTTTTCCTCCCATATAATCTTTGTTGTTCAGATGCAGTAACTATACCACATTAAGCTACATTTTGTAAACATCATTCTGCCATACAGCGTAAAACATTTTAACACAAAGCATGCGATATGTCAAAAAGAAAAAACTTCAAGCTGAAATTCAGACGTTTTTATGCCAAAATGCACTAACAAGCGCCCTCAGGCCGCCCTTTTCGCGGTTCGCCGCGCCGAGCAGCGCGCGCACCTGGGTTTCCGAAAGTGCGCCGGTGAAGCGTGCAAGGCCGCGATAGGGAAGGTTCATGGCAAACTCTGTGTTGTTTGCGTTCTCCCTGTCGCCGACGAGGCGGAAAAAGCCCCATACCATGCGCAGCAGACGGTACAGCAGGCGGCCTATGCCGGGGCGGTACGCGCCCTGAACGAGGGCGGAGTTAAACTCCAGCGGTGCGCTCCTGTCCCACAGATGCGGCGGTATCCCGCGTCCGAGCAGAGCGGCAAAGCTCTCGTCGGGAACATTCTGCACATCGGCCGCGCGGTAGGGCGCAAGCTCCGGCACGCCGCCGTCTTCTTCCCTGCAGTCGCCGTCTTTTTCGACGAAGCCGCGCAGGCGTATATCGCGCGAGGACGCGCCGACGAGCACCTCATAGCGTCCGCCCGCAGTCGCCCAGCGGTTTTCCGCCGTGCTCCAGTATTGGAAGGCCCGCTCCGGCAGTCCGACGAAAACGCGCTTTTCCTCGCCCGGGGCAAGGGAGACTCTCGCAAAGCCGCGCAGCTCCTTTTCGGGGCGGAACACGCCGCTGCGCGGGGCCGAAACATATACCTGCGCGATCTCGGCGCCCTCGGCGGCGCCGGTGTTTTTTATGTTGAAGCTCACGCCCTCGGGTGAAAGTGCGAGGCCGGAGTATTCAAAGCTCGTGTAGCTCAGGCCGAAGCCGAAGGGGTATTTGACCGCCTTTTTTGCGCTGTCGTAATAGCGGTAGCCGACGTAGATGCCCTCGCGGTACTCGCTCGTGCGCTCCGGGCCGGGATAGTAATTGCGGCAGGGCGTATCGTCAAGCTTCAGCGGCATGGTCTCGGCAAGCTTGCCGGAGGGGTTTATTTTTCCGGTCACGAGCCGCGCGATCGCCCGCGCGCCGGCCTGACCGCCGAGAAAGCCGTGCAGCAGGGCCTTGCAGCCGCTGTCCCAGTCGGTCTCCACTGGGCTGCCGCAGGAGAGGATGACGGCTATATTCGGGTTCACCTCGTGCAGCGCGCGCAGGAGCTCGGTCTGGCAGTCCGGTATGCGCATGTGCTCACGGTCGACGCCCTCGGCCTCGCTGCCCTCGTCGAGCCCCAGCCACACGAGCACCGCGTCGGCGCGCATGGCAAGCTCGCAGGCGCGGCTCAAAAGCTTCCGGCTTCTGCCTCCGCGGCGTCTGAAGCCCGGCTCATAGCCTATGACGTTCACGCCCTCGCTCCTGAGCGCGTCGAGGCCGCATTCGAGCTTCGTCGGCTCGATGCACGAGCTGCCCGCACCCTGATAGCGCGGCACGGCGGCAAAATCACCGATCACGGCGACGCATGCACCCTCGCGCAGCGGGAGCATGCCGCCCTCGTTTTTCAGCAGAACGGCGCTCTCTCCGGCAAGACGCGCGGCGAAGTCGTGGTGCTCGTCCATGTCGCAGGCCTGCGCGTTCCGGAATGCCTCCTGCGCATCGTCGACAAGGCGCAGCAGGCGCGATACGCGCTCGTCGATCAGCGCACCGCTCACGCGGCCCGAGCGCAGAGCGTCGAGGATCTGCCGGTCGGTCTCGCCGCCGGTGCCGGGCATTTCGAGGCTGTTTCCGGCGATGAGGCCGAGCACGCGGTCGTTGTCTCCGCCCCAGTCGGTGACGATGAGGCCGTCATAGCCCCAGTCGTCGGTCAGGATATCCTTCAAAAGATGCGTGTTTTCGTTGGCATACTGCCCGTTTACCATGTTGTACGAGGTCATCAGGCACTTGACATGCCCTTCCCTGACCGCGATCTCGAAGGCCGGGAGGTATATCTCGCGCAGAGTGCGCTCGTCAAGGACCGAGTCGCTCGTCATGCGAAGCTTTTCCTGCGAGTTTGCCGCGAAGTGCTTGACGCAGGCGGCCACGCCCCTCGACTGCACGCCGCGTATGAGCGCCGCGGCGCATTTTCCCGCCAGCAGCGGATCCTCGGAGTAGTATTCGAAGTTGCGGCCGCACAGGGGGCTGCGCTTTATGTTCACGCCGGGGCCGAGTATCACGCCGATGCGCTGCTCGAGCATCTCGTCGCCCAGACGCTCGCCCATCTGCTCGATCAGCTCCTCGTCCCAGCTGTTGGCCGCCGCCGAGGCCGTCGGAAAGCAGGTCGCGGGATAGGCCGCGTTCAGGCCGAGGTGATCGTTCTTGCCGATCTGCTTGCGCAGGCCGTGCGGCCCGTCGGTCAGCATCATCCTCGGTATCCCGAGGCGCTCAATGCCCTTGCTGTGCCAGAAATCGTCGCCGGAGCACAGAGAGCACTTCTCCTCGTCCGTCATTTTCGGTATGAGACCGGTATATTTCATGTTTTTTCACCTCAGCGCTTGTTTTTTTAAAATCATACCACAGCCGCGAAGATTTTTACAGCCTTTGTTTTCCGGCTGCCCCAAATCATATGCCGGCAGAGATAAAATGCGCTCGGACAAGGAAAAACCCACAGGGCAATACTGTCTGTATGACCTGTGGGTTTCAATACCGTATGAGCGAAAGCAGAGCCTGTCAGGTGGAAGCGCGCATGGCAAGAAAGGCATTGATAAATCCGTCTATGTCGCCGTCCATAACGTTTTGGATGTTGCCGTTTTCATAGCCTGTGCGGTGGTCCTTTGCGAGGGTGTAGGGCATGAAGACATAGGAGCGGATCTGGCTGCCCCATTCGATCTTCTGCTGGACGCCCTTAATGTCGCTGATCTTTTCCAGATGCTCGCGCTCCTTTATCTCAGCAAGGCGGGCGCGGAGCATGTTGCGGCAGTTTTCGAGGTTCTGGAAGTGGCTGCGCTCGACCTGGGAGGAGACGACGATGCCGGTCGGGATATGGGTCAGGCGAACGGCCGACGAGGTCTTGTTGACCTTCTGGCCGCCTGCGCCGGAGGAACGGTAAACGTCCATCTTTATGTCCTCGTCGCGCAGCTCGATCTCGTTGTCGTCGCTGATCTCGGGCATGACCTCCACGGCGGAGAAGGAGGTGTGGCGGCGGCCGGAGGAGTCAAAGGGCGATATGCGCACGAGGCGGTGGATGCCGTGCTCGCTTTTCAGGAAGCCGTAGGCGTTCTCGCCCTCGATCATGATGGTCGCACTTTTTATGCCGGCCTCGTCGCCGTCGAGATAGTCCATGAGCTTGACGGTGTAGCCGTGGCGGTCGGCCCACATGTTGTACATGCGGTAGAGCATCTGCGTCCAGTCCTGAGCCTCGGTGCCGCCGGCGCCCGCGTGGAAGGTGAGGATGGCATTGTTGGCGTCGTACTCGCCGGTGAGCAGCGTGCCCAGGCGCGTCTCCTCGAGCTTCTTTTCAAATTCGGCATAATCGCTCTGGAGCTCCGGCAGCATCGAATCGTCGTCCTCCTCGATGGCCATTTCGCACAGCGTCATCAGATCGTCCCAGCCGGAGCAGAGCTTCCGGTAATTCTCGACCTTGCTTTTGAGCTGCTTTAAGCGCTTCTGCACGCGCTGTGATTTCTCGACGTCGTTCCAGAAGCCGTCGCGTGCGCTCTGACCCTCGAGTTCCTCGATCTCCTTCTCGGCCGATTCGAGGTGCAGCGCATCGCGCAGCGAGTCGAGCGTCGGCTTCAGGCCGTTGAGTTTTCCCTTGTATTCTTCAAATTCTATCATTATAATCATTCCTCAATAAAAATAGCTGTACTATTATACACTAAACAATGTGCCTTGTAAATGTTTTTTAGCGGCTCCGTCCTGCCGCGATCGGCTGCGCGGCGCTTGACTATGCCGCGGCTTGCGGATATAATCTGAGCAAGATCATATTAAGGAGGAAACACCATGCCTATTCCCACCCCGCACATAGCCGCAAAGAAGGAGGACATCGCAAAGACCGTCCTCATGCCCGGCGATCCTTTGAGAGCAAAATTCATCGCAGAGACCTTCCTTGAAAACCCCGTGCTCGTCAACAACGTGCGCGGCGTTCAGGGCCACACCGGCACATGGAAGGGCGTTCCCGTGACCGTTATGGCAAGCGGCATGGGCATCCCGGCCATCGGCATCTACAGCTGGGAGCTTTATAATTTCTACGACGTGGACAACATCATCCGCATCGGCTCGGCCGGAGCTCTGCGCGACGATCTCAAGCTCATGGACATCGTCGCCGGTCAGGGCGCGTGCACCGATTCGAATTTTGCGCATCAGTTCGAGCTCAACGGCACCTTCGCACCCATCGCCGACTACACGCTCCTGAGCACCGCCGTCGAAACGGCAAAGGAGCACGGCGTTGACATTAAGGTCGGCAACATCCTCTCGGGCGATAACTTCTACTCTCCCGCCGGCTGCGACGGCAACGACAAGTGGCGCGACATGGGCGTGCTGGCCGTCGAGATGGAGGCCGCGGGCCTTTACATGAACGCCGCCAAGGCCGGAAAGCGCGCACTGTGCATCTGCACGATATCCGACCACATCTACCGCAGCGAGGCTCTGTCGCCGGAGGAAAGACAGTTGTCCTTCACTCAGATGATGGAGATAGCGCTTGATACGGCGGCAAAGATGAACAATCTATAAATTCTCGTCAAAAGGCCCCGCTTTTGGCCAAATTGCTAAATTTCGCTTGCCTTTGGCAGCGAATAAGTGCTATACTGTGGGCAGTATGCGGTAAGGGTAAAATCCGCTATCGCACTTAAATCAAAAATTTGTACGGAGGAAAAAAGATGAAAAGATTCTTAGCACTGCTCCTTGCTCTCTGCATGGTCTTTGCTCTGTGCGCATGCGGCACGGACACGACCAAGGACAATGACACCGGCAAGGACGAAGAGACCAACGGCACCATCACCGATCCCGACAAGATCAGCGACGAAATGACTTCCAGCGACGGCAAGTACGAGATCGCATTCGTCACCGACGTTGGCCAGCTCAAGGACAAGTCCTTCAACCAGGGCACCTTCGACGGCGTTAAGCTCTATGCCGCAAACAACGACAAGTCCTACAAGTACTATCAGCCCGCAAACGGCGACAAGGCTACCGACGACGACCGCTACGACGCAATGAAGGCAGCCGTTGACAACGGCGCAAAGATCGTTGTCTGCGCAGGCTTCAAGCAGGAGGCCGCAATCCGCCAGGCAGCAAACGAGTTTGCAGACGTAAGCTTCGTATTCGTTGACGGCTACCCCGTAACCAAGACCACCGAGGCCGACTCCGAGGTTCTCACCAACGTTGCAGGCATCTCCTTCCAGGAAGAGCAGTCCGGCTACCTCGCCGGCTACGCAGCCGTTATGGAAGGCTACACCAAGCTCGGCTTCACCGGCGGCGGCGGCGGCACCAACCCGGCATGCTGCCGTTTCGGCTACGGCTTCGTTCAGGGCGTTGACGCAGCGGCTGCTGCAAAGGGCGTAAAGGCAGAGGTCAACTACTCCTGGCTGTACGGCTCCTCCTTCAGCGCATCTCCCGAGCTCCAGACCATGGCAGCCGGCTGGTACCAGAACGGCACCGAGGTCATCTTCTCCTGCGGCGGCTCGATGTTCGCATCCGTATCCGCAGCAGCAGAGGCAGCTGACGCAAAGGTCATCGGCGTTGACACCGACCAGTCCTTCGAGTCCGACACCGTTATCACTTCCGCAACCAAGGGTCTTGCAAGCTCCGTCCAGTGGGCACTCGCCAAGTTCTATGCCGGTGAGTTCTCCGAGATCGGCGGCGTAGGCACCGCTCTGGGCGCAAAGGACGACGCAGTCGGCCTGCCCACCGCAACCTGGTCCCTCGAGAACTGGAGCGTTGACGATTACAGCGCACTGCTCAAGGACATCAAGGACGGCAAGATCACCATCGACAGCGACTGGAACAATCTCAAGAGCACCGACAACGTCACCGTCAATGTCATCGACTAATATTTGAACCAAAGCAATCCCGAAAACAGGAAGGTCAGCCGGCCTTCCTGTTTTTTTATCTTTATTTATGCCGTTTTTCTTTGTCTGTTAAGCTCTAAATATGTTGCAATGAGTCAACATTGCAGTTATAATAATTTATATGCACTTTACGCGCATTTGCAAACCAAATAACACGGAAAGTAGGTGGCGGCATGGAGAATGCTCCCGAATATGTGATCGAAATGCTTCACATAAGCAAGGAGTTTCCCGGCATCAAGGCCAACGACGATATAACCCTGCAGCTGCGCAAGGGCGAGATACATGCCCTGCTCGGCGAAAACGGCGCAGGCAAGTCGACGCTGATGTCGGTGCTCTTCGGAATGTACCAGCCCGAAGAGGGAGAGATCCGGAAGAACGGGAAAACAGTCGAAATTAACGACCCGAACGATGCAACGGCGCTCGGAATAGGCATGGTGCACCAGCATTTTAAGCTCGTGGATGTGTTCACCGTGCTCGACAACATCATTCTCGGAGCGGAAACGACCAAATTCGGCTTCGTCCAGCGCAGGGAAGCCCGCAAAAAGGTCGAGCAGCTTTCCGAGCGTTACGGCCTCAAGGTCGATCTCGACGCAAAGGTAGAGGATATCTCCGTCGGTATGCAGCAGAGAGTCGAGATACTCAAAATGCTTTACCGCGACAATGAGATACTCATCTTCGACGAGCCGACCGCCGTGCTCACCCCGCAGGAGATCGACGAGCTGATGAACACCATGCGCGAGTTCTCCAAAGAGGGCAAGAGCATTCTGTTCATATCGCATAAGCTAAACGAGATCATGGCGGTCGCCGACCGCTGCACGGTCCTGCGCAAGGGCAAATGCATCGGCACAGTCAACACGGCCGACACCAACAAGCAGGAGCTGTCGAACATGATGGTAGGCCGTCCGGTGCAGCTTGAGGTGAACAAAAAGCCCGCGGAGCCGGGCGAGGCGATACTCACGGTCGAGGATCTGCACGTTCCGTCGAAGCTTCACAAGGGCGACGCCGTCAAGGGCGTATCGTTCGAGGTGCGCTCGGGCGAGATAGTCTGCATCGCCGGTATCGACGGCAACGGTCAGACCGAGCTCATCCACGGAATAACCGGTCTGGACAAGCTCTCCGGCGGAAGCATAACGCTCTGCGGCAAAAACGTGACGAAGGCAAGCATACGAAAGAAAAGCGACACCGGCATGAGCCACATCCCCGAGGACAGGCACAAGCACGGCCTCGTTCTCGACTTCACCCTCGAGCAGAACATGGTGCTCCAGCGCTTCCGCGAAAAGAGGTTCCAGAACCACGGCTTCATAAAAAACGCCGCCGTGCGCGAATATGCCGAGAGCCTGATCGAGCAGTTTGACGTGCGCTCGGGTCAGGGCGCCGTTACGACGGCGCGCAGCATGTCCGGCGGCAACCAGCAGAAGGCCATAATCGCGCGCGAGATAGACCGCGACAAGCCGCTGATTGTGGCCGTTCAGCCGACGCGCGGCCTTGACGTCGGCGCAATTGAGAATATTCACAGTCAGTTGGTCGCGCAGCGCGACGCCGGCAAGGCGGTGCTGCTCGTATCACTCGAGCTTGACGAGGTAATGAGCCTGTCCGATCGCATTCTCGTGATGTACGAGGGCGAGATAGTCGGCCGCCTCGATCCGAAAAAGACAAATCTTCAGGAGCTCGGCCTTTACATGTCGGGCGCCAAGAGAGACGGAGAGGAGGGTGACCGGCAATGAAGGAAAACAGACTGAAGACCCTGTACGGCAAGGAAGGCACCAAGAAGGTCATGGCCTCGCTGCTTTCGATCATCATCGGCCTTTTCGTCGGCAGCCTGATCGTTGCCATCGTCGGCTTCAGCAAAGCCGACATGGGCGCGAAAAGCGTCTGGGACGGCATAAGGCTCATCTTTGCCGGACTGTTCAGCACCGGCCGCGACGCGAGCGGTGCGCTGACATGGGGCTTTAACCCGACGAGCTTCGGCAACATGCTCTTCCGCGCGACTCCCCTTGTCATGACCGGTCTGTCCGTCGCGGTCGCATTCAAAACGGGCCTGTTCAACATCGGCGCTCCCGGCCAGTACCTCATGGGCACGATGGTGACGCTCATGCTCGCGCTCGGCATCCCGTCGGAGGTCGTAGACCCCGTGCTGATATGGTTCATCGCATTCATAGGCGGCATGCTCGCCGGTGCGCTCTGGGGCGCGATACCCGGCCTTGTCAAGGCGTATCTGAACATAAACGAGGTTCTTGCGTGCATCATGACAAACTGGATCGCGGCAAACGTCGTGACCTGGCTGTTTGATATAAGCAACTTCAAGAACATCACCGAGAACACCAAGGCCAGCGAGATATACAAAACGACCCACAACGGCGTCGCCACCTCGAAGATGGGGCTTGACCAGCTCTTCCCCGGCTCGCAGGTCAACGGCGGCATCATAGTCGCGATAATCCTTGCGATAGTCGTATTCATTATAATGAACAAGACCACGCTCGGCTACGAGCTCAAGGCCTGCGGCTCGAACCGCCACTGCGCGCGCTATGCGGGCATAAAGGACAAGCGCAACATCGTGCTGTCCATGGCGATAGCCGGTGCGCTTGCCGCCGCGGGCGGCTCGCTGTACTACCTGTCGGGCAACACGGAGTTTTACTGGTCGACCTATCAGTCGCTCCCGGCCGAAGGCTTTAACGGCATCGCGGTCGCGCTGCTTGCGACAAACAACCCCATTGCCGTCATCTTCACGGCGATATTCATGTCCATGCTTGACATAGCCGGCCTTCAGCTCACGAACCTGACGGCCTACAACGAATACATAACCGACGTCATCATCGCGGCCATCGTTTATCTGAGCGCGTTCTCGCTCGTGATAAGGATGCTGCTTGACGGCAAGAAAAAGCATAAAGGCACAAATGCCGAAAAGCCGAAGGACGGCGGTCCGGAGCAAAGCGCCGCTCCGGAGACCGACGCGGAATTGAAGGGAGGCGAGCAGGCATGATATTTCTTCTTCAGCAAACATTGCTTTACGCGATCCCGCTCATGATCGTCGCTCTTGCCGGATGCTTCTCCGAGCGAAGCGGTATCATAAACCTTGCTCTTGAAGGCATCATGATATTCGGCGCGTTTATCGGCGTCCTGTTCGTGCGCGAGGCGCAGAGCTACGAGGTCTTTATCGAGGCCAAGGCCGCAGGAGACTGGGTCACGCTTCAGGGGCTCGAGCTGCTGGCGATGCTCGCCGCCGCAATAATGGGCGCGATCTTCTCGCTGCTGCTGAGCTTTGCGTCGATCAACCTGCGCGCGGATCAGACCATCGGCGGCACGGCGCTCAACCTGCTGGCCCCCGCACTCGTTCTGTTCTTCATCCGCATCATCGCAAACCAGAACACCCTTCAGATGGCTACCGGCGGCGCGGGCAGCTGGTTCATGCTCAAGAAATCGACCTTCGGCGTCGACAAGTCGGTCGAGTGGAGCTTCCTCAAGGAGCTGCTGCTCAACAAGGCCTACCTTGCGACCTATGTGTGCATACTGCTGTTCATCATCCTGTCGATAATTCTTTACAAGACGCGCTTCGGCCTGCGTCTGCGCTCATGCGGCGAAAATCCGCAGGCGGCGGATTCGCTGGGCATAAACGTTTCCCGTATGCGCTACGCCGGCACGACGATCTCCGGTGCGCTGGCAGGTATGGGCGGCTTCGTGTACGCGCTCACGACGGCCAACTGCTCGTCAAACGGCGACGTTGCGGGCTTCGGCTTCCTCGCTCTGGCGGTCATGATCTTCGGCAACTGGAAGCCGCTGAACATCGCTGCGGCGTCGCTGCTGTTCGGCCTGTTCAAGTGCATAGCCGCGGCATACAGCAGCATTGACATCAACGGCGACGGCATCTACGCGCTTGCGGAGCTCGGCATAAGCTCGCATCTGTACCGCATGCTGCCGTATATCATAACGCTGCTCGTTCTCGCCTTCACCTCCAAGAGCTCGCGGGCTCCCAAGGCGGAGGGCATCCCCTACGAAAAGGGCATGCGATAACGGTAATATTAAAAAATTCCGATCATTTGATCGGAATTTTTTTATGCTCTTAATCTTCCTTCGGCGGATATTTCTGAACGCCCCAGATGCCGATCAGGACCACGGCCATCGCGGCAAAGGACACGGCTGTCAGCCGCTCATGGAGGACAATTATCCCCGACGCGACGGAAACGACGGTGGTGAGGTTCTGAAAAATGATGACGTTTGCCATCGGCGCGTGCGACACCGAGTAGTTGAACAGCGAATAGCCCGCGACCGACGCACCCAGCGCGAGATACAGCGCCGAGAGCAGAAAGCGCGTGTCCGCCGCCGGAGCGAGTACGGCTGCGACACTGCCGCCGTTTTCGATAAGCGCGAGCGTCGTGAAAAATACCGCGCCCATCATCTGCATGAAATACGTCCGCTCGAACACGGAAAACCTGCCGGACAGGCCGCAGGACACGACGCTGTATGCCGAGCCCGTCACGACGGCCAGCGACAGAAGCGCAACGCCCCTGAACGTTATCGAGCCGCCGCCGCTTTCGGCAAGCGTTATCACGATGATGCCGGCTATCGACAGTGCGCTGAAAAGCCACTGCTTTCCGCTCGGCCGTTCCTTTAAAAACACCGCCGCCATTATGATCGTGACGATGGGGATAACGGCGATCATGATGCCGGAGAAGGCGGCGCTTGAATATTTAAGGCCGTACTGCTCGCCGATGAAATACAGGCAGGGCTCCATCGAGCCGAGCAGCAGCAGCGGCTTTATGCTCTTATCCCGCAGGCTGAGCTTCCGCCTGCCGAGGAGCACCGGCACCGTCAGCGCGATTATCGCTATATCGAAGCGGTAGCTCATCAGAACGAAGGGCGAGGCCGTCTCCTGTCCGATGCTCGACGCAAGAAAGCTCAGGCCCCAGAATATCTGCGTGGCGATCGCCGCGGCTATGGCCTTTGAATAGCTTTTGTCCCTCACGCGGCGCTCCTTTCGACCTTCATGCCGTCGCTGAATATGACGATGCTGCCGAGCTCGTCGGTCCTGTAGACCGTGACGTCGGCGTCGCTCAGGCGGCTGAGCGTCTCCTCATGCGGGTGGCCGTAGTCGTTATCCCTGCCGCAGGATATGACGGCTATCTCCGGCTCGGCTTCGTAAAGGAACTGATAGCAGCTCGATCCCGAGGAGCCGTGGTGCCCGACCTTGAGCACGTCGCATTTTACGTCCGCGCCGTCCTCGATGAGCTCCTTTTCGGCCTTGGCGGTCATGTCGCCGGTGAAGAGAAAGCTCGTATCGCCGTAGACAAGGCGCATGACGAGGCTGTCGTCGTTTACGTTCGAGTGATCCTCCAGAGGGCCTATGAACTCAAACAGGGCATCGCCCAGGGAATACTTCACGCCCTCGTCGGGCACCTCGAGTGTGAGCTGCGCAGACTCCACCGTTTCGACGAAGCGGACATAGGCCGCCGCGTCGCCCGCGTAGGGCGAGGTAAAGACCGTGTCCACGTCAAAGCTCTCGATAACGGCGTCGAGGCCGCCGCAGTGGTCGGCGTGACCGTGGGTGCACACGACATAGTCAAGCTTTTTTATGCCCAGATCCTTTATGTATTCGACGACCGTATCGCCCGCCGACGGGGTCCCGGCGTCGATGAGCATATACTCGCCGCCGCAGCACACGAGCTCCGAGTCGCCCTGGCCGACGTCGATATAATGGACATACAGCCCGTCCATCGGCACGGTGACGCTGCCGCCGCTCTCCGATGACTTGGTGAATATCAGCACCGCCGCCGCTATGACGGCAAGGATAAGCGCCGCGAGCGGATATTTTTTTGCAAACCCGGCGAATTTATTTACATCACTTTTTCTGATCTTTCTACTCATATCTCTCTCCTGTGGCTTTTATAATAGAATATTTTCTCATAAAGACGCGAAAAATGCAAGTTTATGCTTTTCAAACGGGCGATGATATTTTATAATGTTTCATATTCCAATGACAAAGGAGCGATAACGATGAAATACATTCTTATAATAGGCGACGGCATGGCCGACAACCCCGTTCCCGAGCTCGGCGGTCTGACTCCGCTCGAGTACGCAAAGAAGCCCTTTATCGACGAGCTTGCCGCACGCGGCGAGGTCGGCAGTGTTCTGAACGTGCCGCGCGGTCTGCCCGCGGGGAGCGACACCGCGATAATGTCCATCTTCGGCTGCGATCCGAACCTCTATTACACCGGCAGAGCCCCGCTCGAGGCCGCGGCCACGGGCATAAAGCTCAACGCCGGCGACGTTGCCTACCGCTGCAACATGGTCACCTACGAGGAGGGCGATATGCCCTTTGAGGAAAAGCGCATCCTCTCGCACTCGGCAGGCTCCATCGACGGCGCGGTCTCCGACGAGATTGTTACCGCTCTGTTCAGCGACCCCGAATTTGCACCCCTTGCCGAAAAGGCCGGAATGAAGGTCAACCTCGGCCACTCGTTCCGCCATATCGCCGTGCAGTCGCAGGCCGATATAAAGGGCATCCGCCTCGCTCCCCCGCACGATCATCTCGGCGAGAAGATCGGCGCGATCCTGCCCGCGGGCTGCGAAAACGCCGCTGTCCTGCGTGATCTCATGGAGTGCGCAAACCGCATCCTCGAGCATCATCCTCTGAACGAGAAGCTGCGCGCCGAGGGCAAAATGCCCGCTAACGGCGTGTGGTTCTGGGCAGAGGGCACGGCGGTCAAGCTTCCCGACTTCAAGCAGGAAACGGGTCACGACGGCGTCGTCGTCTCCGCCGTTCCCCTGTGCCACGGCATAGCCGCGCTCACGGGCCTGAGCTTCGTCTGCCCCGAGGGTGCGACCGGCGAGAAGGACACGAACTACGAAAACAAGCTCAAGGCGGCGCTGGATATCCTTGAAGAGCACGATTTCGCGGCCGTCCACGTCGAGGCTCCCGACGAGTGCACGCATAACGGCGACCTCGAGGGCAAGCTTGAGGCCATCGGCTGGCTCGACACGCGCCTTATCCGCCCGCTGGACGCGGCGCTGCGCGAGCGCGGCTGGGACTACCGCCTGCTGTTCCTGTCCGACCACAAGACCCTGACCTCCACTCGCGGCCACGACGGCGACCCCGTGCCGTACATGCTCTATGACAGCCGCGTCGATACGAAGGCGGGTCTGCCCTACACCGAAAAGAGCGGCGAGAAGGGCCCCTATGTAAACTCCGGCGTCGCGCTGATGTCCATCCTTTTCGAAAAATGACGAGCAGCAAAGAGAAGGCCTATGCAAAAATAAATATATCGCTCGACGTTACCGGCAAACGGCCCGACGGCTATCACGACATGCTCATGGTCATGCAGACGATAACTCTGTGCGACGATATCGAGGTGACGCTCACGCAGGACGGCAGCAGCCGCGCCGAGTGCAATCTTCGCTTCGTGCCCTGCGACGAGCGCAACCTCGCCGTGCGCGCGGCAAACGCGTTCTTTGCCGAAACCGGCATCGAAAACACGGGTGCACGCATAAAAATGTACAAGCGCATACCCGTCGGAGCCGGCATGGCCGGAGGCTCGAGCGACGCGGCCGCGGTGCTTCGCGCACTCGACAGACTGTGCGGTACCGGCCTCGGCGGCGCAAGGCTCGAGGAGATTGCCGCGCGCATCGGCTCGGATGTCGCCTTCTGCGTCCGCGGCGGAACCCAGCTCGCCTCCGGACGTGGCGAAAAGCTCAGCGTGCTGCCGCAGATGCCCGACTGTGCGGTCGTTGTCTGCAAGCCGGATTTTTCCGTCTCGACGCCCGAGCTGTTCAAGAAGCTCGACAGCGTAAAGCTGCGCTGCCATCCGGACACGCAGGGCATAATCGAGCTGCTGGGCACGGGCGAGCTGCCGAAGATCGCGCGGCGGATGTACAATGTCTTTGAGGACGTGCCCGACCGCCGCCGCAGGGAGATCGCCGCCATAAAAAGCACGATGCTCGACTGCGGCGCGCTGGGCGCCGTCATGACCGGCACGGGCTCGGCCGTATTCGGCCTGTACGGCGACGAGAAAGCCGCCGAGAGATCGCTCCGCGCACTGCGCCGCAATTGGCGCTGCACCGTTCCGGCGAGGATCATGCCGCGCATCGAAATTTAAAGCCTGTATAAAAACGAAAAATACCGCCGATACTGTAATTGCGATCGTGATTACATAGTAAAGGCGGTTTTTTTATGAATGATTGCAGGCTGAAAATATGGGAGACGGCGGCGCTGTGTGCGCTGTGCCTGTCTCTGTGCGTCGGGACCTGGGCGCAGGGGCGGCAGCAGGAGCTGAGCGAAAAGCTCGTGCGGCTGCACGTCATAGCGGCCTCGGACGAGCCGGAGGAGCAGGAGCTGAAGCTGCGCGTGCGCGACGGCGTGCTGGAGTACCTCACGCCGCTGCTCGACGACGCCGAAAGCTCCGACGATGCGCAGAGCGTCATAAGCGGGAACCTCGACGGTATACGCTCGGCTGCATCGCGCCGTGCCGGGGGGCGCAGAGTGCGCGTCACGCTCGGCAGCGAGTATTACCCCACGCGCGAGTACGAGGGCTTCACGCTTCCGGCCGGGCGCTACCGTTCGCTGCGCGTCACGCTCGGCGAGGGCGAGGGGCACAACTGGTGGTGCGTCGTGTTCCCGCCGCTGTGCGTCTCGGCCGCGGAGCAGAGCAGTGCACTTGAGGCCATGAGCGAGCCCGACCGCGCCCTCATCACCGCTTCCGACGGCTATGAGCTGCGCCTGCGCGTCGTCGAGCTCTGGGGCGAACTCCTCAATTTTTTGGAGGCAAATTTTTAGAGGCGCATTTAGGCTGTACCTATACGCATATTGCAGGTGCCCGGTATCGAAACATTGGCAGAAATAAGAACGTTTCGCGGAACACGAGTGCGGAGAAAGATTTGTTCGTGATGGTTTCCTGTGCAGCTTCAGGTCGGGCACCGCAAAAACCGTATCGGTACGGCGCAGCAACGCCTATGAAGATCCGTGCGCAGAGCGCACACCATAACTATTCACTATTCATTATTCAATATTCACTCGCAGAAGCGGAGCTTCTGCGCTGCCTTCCCCTTGCGGAGCTTGAGGGGAAGGTGTCGGCGACAGCCGACGGATGAGGTGTCAATAAATCCTTTGCCGTCAGGCAAACACAAATTCCATTTAGGGAACTAAATCTAATATTAAACGTGAAAAAGACAGTGCAGACTATGATCTGTACTGTCTTATTTCATAATGTATGCGGCTTGCGCCGCAATTTGATTACACCTCTTCAGTCACCTTCGGTGACAGCTTCCCCTCGAAGGGGAAG
>CAVJKX010000022.1:0-22491 GCA_963650165.1 bacterium | reverse complement strand
TCGCCTATTCGCTATCCTTTTTTCTTATCTGTCTCTCATCATTGTAACTCCTACACATCTTTTTCGTTTATTATCAGGCGTTGGTCTTTTTGCCGACCGCGGCGCGCAGGACGAAGAGCACGGCGACGGTCATAACGATACCGATGGGCAGGCAGATCCACGCGTTCTGGATAAAGCCCGCGATGATGAAGTTCACAAAGCTCAGGAGCGCGACGGTGACGGCGTAGGGGAGCTGCGTCTGGACGTGCTCGATGTGATTGCAGTTTGCACCGGCCGAGGCCATTATGGTCGTGTCGGAAATGGGCGAGCAGTGGTCGCCGCAGACGGCGCCAGCGAGGCAGGCGGAGATGCCGATCATCAGCAGGGGATCGCCGACCTCGAAGATGGGCAGAACGATGGGAATGAGAATGCCGAAGGTGCCCCAGCTCGTGCCGGTCGCAAAGGCCAGCAGGCAGGCAACGACGAAGATGATCGCCGGAAGCATCTTGAACAGATTCGCGGAGGCCGCCTTCATAACGCCCTCAACATAGACATCCGCGCCGAGGAGGCCCGTCATGTTCTTGAGCGACACCGCGAAGGTCAGGATCAGGATGGCGGGGACCATTGCGTTGAAGCCCTTGATCGCGCAGCTCATCGCGTCCTTGAAGTTGGTGACGCGGCGGCAGATGAGGTAGATGATGGTGAATATCAGCGCCACGAGCGAGCCCCAGGGCAGGCCGACAAATGCGTCCGTGTTGCCGAATGCGCCGACAAAGTCGCCGGCAACGCCGCTTTCGGCATCCCAGAAGCCGCCGACATGCATCAGGCCGACGATGCACATGATTATGAGCACGATGATGGGGATGAGCATATCCCAGAGCGTTGCCCTGGTGCTCTCTATTTCCTCGTCGCCGCCGAGGGAACCGAGGTTGCCCTTGAGCGCCTCAAGCTCGCTCTTTGCCATCGGGCCGTAGTCAAAGCCCATGACGATGATGCCGATGACGAACACGAAGGTCAGCAGCGAGTAGAAGTTGAAGGGGATCGCCTGAATGAAAAGCTGAATGCCGGAAATGCCCGCGTCCAGCTTCTCGGCTACGCCGGAGACTGCCGCCGCCCAGCTCGATACGGGTGCGATCATGCACACGGGAGCCGCCGTTGCGTCGATGAGATACGCAAGCTTTGCACGGGATATCTTCTGATTATCCGTCAGAGGACGCATGACCGAGCCGACCGTCAGGCAGTTGAAGTAGTCGTCAATGAATATCAGAACGCCGAGAACGAAGGTCGCAAACAGCGTGCCTGCGCGGGTCTTGACGTGCTTTGCCGCCCACTTGCCGAAGGCGGCCGCCGCGCCCGTTGAGTTTACAAGCGCGACCATGATGCCGAGAATTACAAGGAACATGAATATGCCGGCGTTGTCGGAAATGGCGGGGGTGAAGCCCTCGGTTATCATCGCGTCGAGCGTGCCGACGGGGCTGAAGTCTGCCACGAACAGCGCGCCGACAAGTATGCCGATGAACAGTGAGCTGTAGGTCTCTTTGGTGATCAGCGCGAGGACTATCGCAACGATCGGCGGGACCAGCGCCCAGAAGGTGTTTACAAATTGCATGATGTTTCTTCCTTTATCCCATATTTTGCGCAAAAAAATCGAGCCATGACGCGATCATGACTCAACAAGGAAACATCCTGCCGACCTCATGACAGCTCTCCGCAAAAAGCGACAGTATGCAGGATGTTATCCTGCATCCCAGGCATCCGGCCCTGGGATGACCGAACCCTTCGGCGGCAGCCCCTTTCGCTTAACGCTTCCCTGCGTCTTGACAAAGCTACTGATGACCTCCGCGCCTCTATCATGCCTTATTTAATTGCACAACCATTATATAAGCTATTTCGGATTTGTCAAGTTTTTTCAGCGGCAGCCCGGCGGTCCGGCAACGGACAGCGCTTCTGCGCGGGCAGATAAAAACCGCTTGCCCAAAAACTTCCGCCGGAACAGGCGCTCCCGATCGTCAAATCCGGCGCCGCACGAGCCAGAGCTTTCCAACGGCCGTATTCGACCCCATGGCAGACTGCCGTAATACCGGCATCACAGGAGCAAAAGCAGCACCAAGCAAGGGGAAAATCATGCCAAAATTGGTATTAGACTACAGACTATATTTGCCATTAAAAGTTAGAAAAAAACAGCGCTGAAAATCGCTTACAATTTTAAAATATACAGATTTCGTACACGCAGTAAGTTACTGAACACAAATGATGTTTGTTATACACTATATATGTAAGTGTCATAAAAACTTTACATTTTAGGGGTAAATTCTATTGAAGTAAGGCTGTGAATTTGATAAAATTAATGTGCACAGAAGTGTGCACAAGCGGCGCAAATCCAGAAATTAGGAGCGCCGCAGGTGGTGGAAATTTGTACTAATTAAGGAGGAAATAAACAATGAACGTAAGAAAACGCGGGCTTGCACTTTTGATGTGCGTCTGCATGATCTTCACGCTGCTTCCGTTCTCGGTTTTCGCCGAAGACGGCTATAGCAGCGAGAGCATTACGCTGCAGTACTGGTGCACAAATGCGCGCAGTACAGCAGATGGCAGCAGCTCTAAGACAGTCACGCTTGACTATAATTCCGTGCCTCAATATCTGGCCGACTTAGCTGCCTCTACCGGCAGTGAGAGCGGGAGCGGGCTGAGCACGGAGTACTGGAAAACTATGATCCAGTACGGTAGTGAACAGCAGACCAATGGTGCTAACGTTGATAAGACAAGCAGTGGTACCGAGATATCTGCGATCATCAGGCAAGACGGTAAGTACTATTATTATCCGGCGAACGGAAGCAATCAGAGAGTTGAGATCAAGAGCGGTGCGCAGATAACCTGCTATTATCAACTCGTTTTTGCGGAGAAGACTGATTGCGGCTATATCAGCGGCTCCGACTGGGGATATGCCACAAAGAATAATGGAGGAAAGAACGACGCTCCATACTATGTCGATTATCAGCTCAAACTGATAAATGCTGATGGTACTATTACGGACCTCAGCGTAGACAATAAACAGTGGTATCACGCAAACGGAATAGTTACAAAAATCAACGGCATCCACTGTACTCCTGACGGGAAATATATAGTCAGCAAGCTGGAAGTATATACAAATAATAGCACTGCTCCGACTATAAGTGAAGAAGGAGAAAATATTCGCAGTATCCTCGATTTGGATCGCGGTTCCGATTACACTGTAATTTATTATCTGAAGGAAGCTGAAACCTATACTCTTGACTATGTGTGGACTGATGCTCCTAACGGAAAGGATGCACCAGAAACCGTAGAATATGAGTCCGGAGCAACCGCAAATGTCGATGAAACCTATGCGGCTAATTATACCGAAGCCGATACAGACGACATTACATGGAGATTCAGCGGATGGTTTGAGGACAGCCAGTATACAAAAGCAGCCGGCTCCACAATAACCATGGACAGCAATAAGACGCTCTATGGCTATTGGGTAAGACTGTATGATATAACTTATAAATACGCAGATGGAGAGACACCCGATCCGGCGCCCGATCTGCCAGAAGCATCAAAGGCCGCGGCAGGCGACACAGTTAAGGTGGAAGGCATACAGATGCCGACCGGTTGGACGTTCAATGGCTGGACTCTCGATGGAGAGCATGTTTCAAACTCCTTTACGATGCCCGCAAAGGATATCACCCTCGTCGGCTCTTTCGAAAGGAATAATGCAAATTACACTGTTAACTATCAGTGGAACGGCGAGGATATCCCCAATGTTGATAAGCTGACGGGAACGGCTAAGATCGGTACTAAAGTTGACAATATACAGAAAGAAATTGAAGGCTACACGATTATCCCCAATCAGCAGACTGATCTGACTGTTGGAGAGAACAGCACAGAAGTTACTATTAATTACTATAAAAATGTAACTTTGACCGCTAACAGCAAAGATACCGTTTATACTGGCGAAGAGCAGTCCGTTTCCGGATATACTTGCAAAGAAATTACGGCTGCACAGCTGGTATTCAAAGATGCTGACGGCAAGGAAGTAACCGCAGGAGCTGCAGGAACGGAAGTTGGCACATACGACGCAGAGTTCTCGGAAAATGCAGCAGGGGCGGTTGCCGACAATTTGTACATCGTAACAAAAACCGTGCCCGGCTATCTGAAGATCACCGCACCGGGCAGTGCCGAGACGGTACTCACGGCAGTCAAGAACTATGACGGCAAGCTCGCCGAAAGCGCCTACACCTTTGAGCTCAAAAACTATGCGGGCGAAGTGCTTCAGACCAAGCAGAACGCTCCCGGCGGCACTGTCACATTTGATGCACTGACCTTTAATACAAAGGGCATCTATACATACTACATATCCGAGGTTAGCGGAGCCGACAAGGGCGTCGTATACGATAAAACCGTTTACGCCGCAGTGGTAACAGTAACTCTGGAAGGCGGCTCTTATGCTGCAAGCACGGCATACTATAAGCTCGCGGATAACAATGAGCAGAAACCGGTTGAGGCGGCTGTTTTCAACAACACCACGGCTCCCGCAACGCTCGTTGTCGGCAAGACCGTCTCCGGCAATGTGAGCACGAGCACGGAATTCGGCTTCCGGGTCGAGCTTGCGGACAAGACCTACAACAAGGGCGGCTTCACGGACGGCGCCATAAGCTTCACGCTGAAGGCCGGCGAGAGCAAGTCCCTCAGCCTGCCCGGAAACGCAGCCTACACCGTTAAGGAGCTCGACAGCGGCAGCTACACCGTAACTGCAACGCTCAACGGCGAGGCTCAGACCGTCACGGACGGCGCGCTCAGCGGAACCGCCGCAGCCGGCGAGACGATAACCGTCAGCTTCAATAACTACAAGGCATTCCCGCCCGCACCCAAGACCGTGCTGACGATCACGGCGGGCAGCGCAGAGGGCTACGGCCCCGACGCGATCACCTGCGATAAGTGGACGGCCGAGGGCCTCAAGGACGGCGACACCGTTGCCTCCGTCACGATCACCGGCAAGCAGTCGGTGCCCGGCAGCTCCGCAAACGTCGCCTCCGGCGCAGTTATCAGGAACGCGGCCGGCAAGGACGTCACCGCAAACTACGACATTAAATATGTTGACGGCACCCTTACGATGATCGAGATCCTCAACAAGGAAGTGCACTTCAACTACATCATCGGCTACACCGACGGAACGATCCGCCCGGACAACAACATCAGCCGCGCAGAGGTCGCAACGATCTTCTTCCGCCTGCTCAATGACGACGTGCGCGACAAGGTCATGACGACCGACTGCGATTTCAGCGACGTAGCGGAAGGCTCGTGGTGCCGCCGCGCGATCGCAACGCTCAACAGCCTCGGCATCATCAAGGGCTACAACGACGGAACCTTCCGTCCGAACGCGGAGATCACCCGCGCCGAGCTTGCGACGATCATTTCGCGCTTTGCGGATCTTGACGTGAACACCAAGACCTTCAGCGACATCAGCGGCCACTGGGCGCAGAAGTACATCGAGCTGGCAGCCGGCAACGGCTGGATCAACGGCTACAAGGACGGGACCTTCCGCCCCGACGAGAAGATCATCCGTGCCGAGACCTTCGCAATGATCAACCGCGTACTCGGCCGCGTGACCGAAAACGTCTCCGACCTCCTGCCGCAGTCTGATATGAACATGTGGTCTGACAACATGGACGAGGACGCATGGTACTACAAGGATGTTCAGGAAGCGACCAACTATCATAAGTGCGAGCGCGTAGGCGAAAGCGTTTATGAAAAGTGGACCGAAAAGGTGCCCGATATCGACTGGGCAAAATACCAGCTCTGAGCATGATCAATTAAATTCGCAGCGCCCCGCGGTATCACCGTGGGGCGTTTTTATTCCCGGAACAGGCACGACCCGGTCATGCCTGTTCTTATTTTGCGGCGGCGGACAAACAGCCGACTGTCCAAAAGCTTCCACCGACGGAGAGCTTTTCGGCCTGCTCACCGAATGCCAAATAAACCATGCCTTTCCAACAGACGCCCCCGCACACGGCACAACCGGCCGCCATACCGACATAGAATAAGGGGAAAAACATGCCAGAAATGGCATTAGATAACGGCCTATTTTTGACAGCAAAAGGAATAAAAAAGCAGCTCTGAAAATAACTGAAAACCGAGAAGAGAACAGATACCGAACACGCAGTACGTTAATATACACAAATATAGCTTGTTATACAATATATGGGCATATGTCATAAAAAATAGTCAATTTGGTGTTAAATTCTATTGAAGAAAGGCCGCAAATTTGTTAAAATTAATTTATACAGCAGCTTGCCTGAACACCTCAATAGCCAGAAAATAGGAGACATTCAGGCAATGGCAATTAATTCAAATTAAGGAGGAATTAAACAATGAGTGTAAGAAAACGCGGACTTGCGCTTTTGATGTGCATCTGCATGATCTTCACGCTGCTTCCGTTCTCGGTTTTCGCCGAAGACGGGGCGGAAGGCGAGTCGACGCCGACGGTGGCGGACGACAAGGTTATGATAAAGGGCAGTGAAACGGTATACGATTCACTGAACGCGGCTCTTGCAGCGGTCAATGACGGTGATACCGTTTATCTCGGCAACGGAACCTATTCTTCTTACGGCTGCGTTGCTGTTAAGAATACCGGGTACAAGCTCACCTTTGTCGGAGCAGGTACGGACAGCACGACATGGATCGTCGGAAAGGAAATACCCAGAGAAGGTTATGTCGGCGAGTATGACGGCGATTACAGCTTTGATGGCTGCAATACCGTTACGTTCAAGAACATGACACTTGAAATGGGGCCGAAATCTTATCTCGGTTTCATTCGCGTTGAGAATTTCAATGTTGACAGCTGTGTCGTAAACGGACAAATTTCCTATGGCGGAACCAAGACCGCAAGCTACACCAATACTGAATTTAATGAGCCGAAGGGCACTGGATTGGAAAACCATTATATCTTTTTCATGTGTGATCCCACCGACAGCCTGAGCTTCGATAATTGTGAGTTTAATGGCAGCGGCGAGTTTATCAACATATACAAAGATTATATTGACGGAAAATACCTTGACGAAAACAATTCACTTACCGTAACTATCAACTATGCTAACTGCACGGTCAATTCAAGCAACGTTAAAAATCAGCCGCTTTACATTAAGGATGATAATTCCGTAAGTGAAGCTAAAATAATCGGAGAAGACGGTACGGAGGAGACCGTTGCATGTACTATCAACTGGGTCGTAAATATTTCCGGTAAAAATACCGTGAATTATCCCGATACGGTTCCAAATGAAAAACAAGTAAATGAAAATACCTGTTCCAGACTTTTTAAAGTCAAGGGCGTGGCCAATGACTACAATCTTTCTGGCGGACAGGGCAACGGCAAAAGATGCCTGACAACCGTCAATATCGATGGCGTAACAGTATGGAAAGACGGAAAGATGGTGAAACACGCTGTCGGCACTGCAAACGATAAATACACCGACGGCTACAAGGACAATGCGTTTAATTACAGCGATAGGGTAGTCGGCAACGTTACCTATAAGACAAAGACCTGCCTGTACTGCGGCTGGTCCGAAACAAAGACCGAATGGGACATCGACGTCTCCAAGAGTGCGACTGCGCTTGATACGAGCACCTGGACCACCGACGTGACGCTGTCCGTTCCGAGCACCGAGCAGAATCTGGCAGCGGATGTCGTCCTTGCACTGGATGTTTCCAAATGCTCCAAAAAGACGCTTCCTGCGGTGAAGGAGCTTTTGAATGATCTCGCTGCCGAGCAGAAGGAGTCCGGCGCGAACATCAAAGTCGGTATTGCGATGTTCAAGGGAAGCGCCGTTCCTTTCCAGGAGCTGACGACTTTAACTACGGAGAAGAACGCTGAGCTACAGGCGCTATTCGACAAATTCCTGAGTGCGACCGGAGGCGACGATGCCATTGAAGACGCTGTCAGGGACTATCTGAAGAATACCTTTACGACCGACGAGTATCTGAACACCGGAACCAATATGCCTGCCGGACTGTTGCTGGCAAAAGAAATGCTGGATAATGATACTGCGGTCGATGCCGATCGCAAGTATATGGTTCTGATCTCAGACGGCTCGACATATCTGTTTACCCATGATAACAATTATTCTACCGCATGGAGCAGACAGCATGCACCCGGCAGCTACCAAGGCGGCCTTTACGAGATCAACTGGCGCTGCAAGCAGTTCCTGATGAGCAATGATGCCACTGCCGAGCAGTGGAGCACATGGCTCGAAACTATAGGTGAGTTCAGCAAAACGTTTACCGATGCATATGACTACCAGTGGAAGGGTGCCAGTACGCCTTGCGAAAATCAAATTCCCAGCACAGAGACGGAATTCTTGGTAAACAGTGATACCTCCGTCTATCAGTCCGCAACATTCTACAAGCAGATGCAGGAATCGGGCTATAACTGCTATTACTGCTACGCATACGACACAGAAGACTATTACGGCCGCAATGTGCTCAAGACGCTGAATGACGATAACCATCTTGTTGATGCCTCGCAAACCGAAAATATATTTGCCGACATTGAAAAGGCTATCATCTATGCGGTCGGCGAGGGCTCGACGGTCACGGATGAGATCGGCGCAGGCTTCACGCTTGTCGAAGGCAGCCTGAGCGTCTCCGTAGGCGATAACGAGCTCAAGTCCTACACCGTCAAAAATGACGACGGAACATGGACGGCGTACTTCGGCGACGCCGAGGGCGAGAGCCTGAAGGAAAGCGCCCGCTTCACGGTCGGGTACAAGGACGGCGTCCTCACCTGGACATTCAACGAGGCCGCTTCCAATTTCGAGCCCGCTCAGCTCAGCTACACGCTGAAGCTTGTAAACCCCGAAACAGCACCCGGAACCTACGGTCAGCTTGACCTGAACGGCGACGGCAAGATCGACAATACCGACACCGCGGTAAATGCCGAAAAGGCTCTGTACACCAATAAGTCCGCCGTCCTCAAGCCCGTTGACAGCCAGGGCAATGAGTGCGAGGACGTCGTGTTCCCGATGCCGTCCGTCGAATACACCGTAAAACCCGCGCCCGCACCCAAGACCGTGCTGACGATCACGGCGGGCAGCGCAGAGGGCTACGGCCCCGACGCGATCACCTGCGATAAGTGGACGGCCGAGGGCCTCAAGGACGGCGACACCGTTGCCTCCGTCACGATCACCGGCAAGCAGTCGGTGCCCGGCAGCTCCGCAAACGTCGCCTCCGGCGCAGTTATCAGGAACGCGGCCGGCAAGGACGTCACCGCAAACTACGACATTAAATATGTTGACGGCACCCTTACGATGATCGAGATCCTCAACAAGGAAGTGCACTTCAACTACATCATCGGCTACACCGACGGAACGATCCGCCCGGACAACAACATCAGCCGCGCAGAGGTCGCAACGATCTTCTTCCGCCTGCTCAATGACGACGTGCGCGACAAGGTCATGACGACCGACTGCGATTTCAGCGACGTAGCGGAAGGCTCGTGGTGCCGCCGCGCGATCGCAACGCTCAACAGCCTCGGCATCATCAAGGGCTACAACGACGGAACCTTCCGTCCGAACGCGGAGATCACCCGCGCCGAGCTTGCGACGATCATTTCGCGCTTTGCGGATCTTGACGTGAACACCAAGACCTTCAGCGACATCAGCGGCCACTGGGCGCAGAAGTACATCGAGCTGGCAGCCGGCAACGGCTGGATCAACGGCTACAAGGACGGGACCTTCCGCCCCGACGAGAAGATCATCCGTGCCGAGACCTTCGCAATGATCAACCGCGTACTCGGCCGCGTGACCGAAAACGTCTCCGACCTCCTGCCGCAGTCTGATATGAACATGTGGTCTGACAATATGGACGAGGACGCATGGTACTACAAGGATGTTCAGGAAGCGACCAACTACCATAAGTGCGAGCGCGTAGGCGACAGCGTTTATGAAAAGTGGACCGAGAAGGTGCCCGATATCGACTGGGCAAAATACCAGCTCTGAGCACGATCAATTAAATTCGCAGCGCCCCGCGGTATCACCGTGGGGCGTTTTTATGCTTGACAACGGTACGAAATCGGACTATAATGCGCAAGTACGATTTCGGACTAAAGGAGCAGACAATGGCATATCAATCAAAGCAGCTGCGCCGCTTCAGCCGTCTTGTCGGCGAAACGGACGCGGCATACCACGAGATCGCGCAGAAGCTCGGCTTATCCGACAGCGCGTTTCAGATACTCTACACCCTGTACGACGAGGGCGGCGTATGCTCTCTGCGCAATATCTGCGCCTATTCCGGGCGCACGAAGCAGACGGTCAACTCCGCTCTGCGCAAGCTTGAGGCCGAGGGCCGCGTTACGAGCGAGAGCGCGAGCGCACGGCACAAGACAGTCAGCCTCACGCCGGAGGGCGCGGCGCTTGCCGAAAGAACGGTCGCACAGGTGATCGCCATAGAAAACGATATCCTCGGCTCGTGGCCGGACGCAGAGCTTGAAAACTACCTGCGCCTTACGGAAAACTACCTCGCCGCGCTGCGCGAAAAGTCGGAGGAGGTGCGGGCATGAACATAAAGCTCTCCGATCATTTTGATTACCGGCGCCTGCTGCGCTACGCCCTGCCGTCTATCGTCATGATGGTCTTTACGTCCATTTACGGCATAGTTGACGGCTTTTTCGTCTCAAACTACGCGGGCAAAACGCCGTTTGCGGCCGTTAACCTCATCATGCCGCTGCTGCTGATACTCGGCTGCGTCGGCTTCATGTTCGGCACCGGCGGCGGAGCGCTCATCGCAAAGACCATGGGCGAGCGCAGGCCCGAAAAGGCAAACGAGCTGTTCACGCTCATCATCGTCGTGTCGGCAGCCGCCGGTGTGATGCTTGCTGTGCTGGGATTTTTCCTGCTGCGCCCCGTGGCGGAGCTCATGGGCGCGACGGGCGAGCTCCTGGAGCAGAGCCTGATCTACGGGCGCATAATCCTGCTCGCGCTGCCGTTTTATATCCTGCAGTTTGAGTTCCAGTGCCTGTTTGCCACGGCGGAGAAGCCGAAGCTCGGTCTGTACGTCACCGTAGCCTCCGGCGTTGCGAACATGGTGCTCGATGCGCTGCTCGTCGCGGTGATACCCCTCGGCATTGCCGGAGCGGCCGCCGCGACTGCGATAAGCGAGTTTGCCGGCGGCGTGATACCGCTTGTGTACTTCTCGCGCGAGAATAACAGCCGCCTGCGGCTCGTGAAATTTAAGTTCGACGGCCGGGCTCTGCTCAAGACCTGCGGCAACGGCTCATCGGAGTTCATGAGCAACGTCTCCATGTCGCTCGTGAGCATGCTGTATAACGTGCAGCTTATGAAATACGCGGGCGAGGACGGCGTCGCGGCCTACGGCGTTCTGATGTACGTCAGCATGATCTTCCAGGCAATATTCATCGGCTACTCCGTCGGCACGGCGCCGATAACGGGCTTCAACTTCGGCGCGCAGAATAAAGCCGAGCTCAGGAACCTGCTCTCGCGCAGCCTGCGCATAATTTCCGTGTGCGCCGTGTGCATGTTCGCCGCCGGTCAGCTGCTGGCAGAGCCATTGGGCAAAATATTCGTCAGCTACGACGAGGAGCTTCTCGACATGACGGTGCACGCCTTCGGCATATTCTCGTTTGCGTTCCTGTTTTCGGGCTTTTCGATCTACGGCTCGTCGTTCTTCACGGCGCTCAACGACGGCCTTACAAGTGCGCTGATATCCTTCCTGCGGACGCTCGTGTTCCAGCTTGCGGCGGTGCTGCTGTTCCCGCTCGTGTGGGGGCTCGACGGCATATGGCTGTCCATCGTCGGAGCGGAGATCATGTCCATCATCGCAACGCTGCTGTTCCTTGCCGCAAAGAGAAAGAGGTACGGCTACTGATGCGCAGCAATTTGTGAAAATAGAGTTAAAAAGGAAAAAACAGGCGTTTTTGCACGGACGCCTGTTTTCTGCGTCTTTCGGCGGAAATGACTGTATTTAAGCTCCTTATATATTGGTATCATGTGTATAAACAGTACAAACAAGGAGTGAGTCAAATGAAGCGGTTTTTAAGCATAATGCTTGCGCTGCTGATGCTGCTCAGCATAATGCCGGCGGCACTGGCCGACAGCGGCGACACGCTGACCGTGCAGACGCGCACGGCGCAGTACACATTCAAGGTGGGTGACACCTTTACGTATTCGTACTGGCTGCGCCTTACCCCCGACCTCGTCAACTACAGCGAGGACTATCTTGTAAGCTACATTACGGGCATGGCCGGAGAGCAGGGCGTGACGCTGCCCGGCATATCGCTCGGCAAGCTTCAGCTCGGTACGCTTACGAAGATGAAGCTCAAGTCCGCCGGCGGCAACATCATGTATGACACCGACTGCCTGACCCTTGTCTCGGCGAGCATGCCCAATACGAAAAAGGGCTACACCGTGCAGAAGAGCGACGTGCTTGCCGACTCCCTCGTCGACTCAGGAGTGCTCGACTTCACAAACTCCGACCTCGGCTTCTGGACGGGCAAGGTAAACGATACGGACGACCAGAAGGTCTTCCAGACGACGAATGTCCTCGTCACCTGCAAGTTCAGGGTGACCAAGGGCTCGGATACGCCGGTGTACCTGCGCACACGTCTGCGCCATCTCGAGGTAACTACAAACGGTCTGCTCGGCCTGACGCAGGGAACGGATATCATCATCGTCCACCGCGACCAGGCGGTGTTCATCCCCTATGAAAGCTACGAGACGATAAACGACGAAAAGCCGAGCGTCGTGCTCAAATCTCTCGTCGATGACGTGGGCCTCGATATCCGCTATTTCAACACCGCAGGCGACAAGGACGATTACAGCCGCCCCGGTGCGGGAGTTGCCGTCAACATGTACGGCGTTACGACCGACGGCCGCTACACAAAGCTCAGTACAACGACGAACGGCGATAAGGTAACGTGGTTCTACGACGTGCCTTACGGGCAGTACTACGCAAACTGCTCCTTCACCAACGCCAACGGTAATTACTATGCAACGCCCGACCCCGAGAAGGCCGAGCACATTAACGTTCCGGCGACCGGCGAGGTGCAGGCGCTGTGGCTCGTGCGCACCGATCCCGAGACGCAGAAGAGGATAGATGTGAGCATCAAATGGGTGGGCGACGACGGCTATCTGCCCGTGCGGCCGGATTACCTTGTTGCCGATCTCAGGAGCAGCGATAACTCGAGCGTCCTGCACAAGCGCCTCATAGAGCGCGACCAGACCTCGGAGAGCTTCGACTGCGTGGATATCTACGACGCAAACGGCGATAAGATAACATACGATCTGAACATCAGCGCCGTATACGGTGCATCGCAGGTCGTCTCCGGCAGCTCCGTGTTCCCGTACACCGTCACCGTCGACAAGACCATAGGCTCCGACGGTGCCGAGGACTTCACCGTCACGCTCGTCTACTGCGGCGACAAGTCCGATATCGGCGGCGTCGAGCCTGACGAGAGCGGCCACTACTGGACCGAGCAGACCGCCCTGCGCACGGAGCCGACATGCACCGCCGACGGCAAGGCCTATTACATCTGCTCGACCTGCCACCAGACGAAGAACGAGGTGCTGCCCGCGAAGGGCCACACATGGGATTCCGGCAGCGTAGTAAAATCTCCTACCGCGACGGCGGCGGGGCAGATGCTCTATAAATGCACCGCCTGCGGCGAGACGAAAACCGAGGAGATCCCCAGGCTTGAGCACACTCACAGCTATAAAAACGGCGTGTGCACCGTCTGCGGCGCAGCCGAGCCCGGCTATGTAAAGCCGACTGTGCAGTTTACGGACGTGAGCAGCGGAGCGTTTTACTATGACGCCGTGCAGTGGGCGGTAGCAAACGGCATCACCAAGGGTACGACCGCAACGACGTTTTCTCCCAACGCAGGCTGCACCCGCGGTCAGGTCGTGACCTTCCTCTGGCGCGAGGCCGGTGAGCCGAAGGTGTCGGCAAAGCCCGGCTTTACGGACGTAGCCCCCGGTTCCTACTGCTATGACGCGGTGTGCTGGGCGGTAGCAAACGGCATCACCAAGGGCACGACCGCAACGACGTTCTCGCCCAACGATACCTGCACCCGCGGCCAGATCGTAACCTTCCTGTACCGTGCGGCAGGCTCTCCCGCCGTCAGCGGCAAATGCCCGTTCATGGACGTTTCGCCGACGTCCTACTGCGGCAATGCGGTGCAGTGGGCAGTGACCGAGGGCATCACCAAGGGCACGAGCACCTACACCTTCTCGCCCAACGCGACCTGCACCCGCGGCCAGGTCGTCACCTTCATGTACCGCGCACAGCTGAAATAAATACAGACATTTCCCCAGTCGTAAAGCCCGTCCCCAATGGGACGGGCTTTACAGCGCCGCAGGGGCTGTTTTATCTTGACATGGCGACCAGATATGTTATAATCTAACTATCAATTGCCGCTTCTGGAAATGACGGCATAAAAAAACAACATAAGGAATTATATCAGGAGGAAACATGAAAAAGAGACTTATCAGCATGCTGATGGCAGTTCTCATGGTCGCGTCCCTGCTGCCCGCTTCCGCCGTATTCGCGGATGCCGATGCAGTGTGTAAGCATGAGAAGACAACGGCCGTCACCGTAACGGAAAAGGATGCCAAGAATAAGGTCCCCGGCATTGTGGCTACGGTCTGTGATGCCTGCGGCGAGGTAACCAAGGTTACAGTTGAGCAGTTCAAGAAGGACGGCTGGCTGATCAAATGCAGCCACGATACGAGCAAGGTCGCCGAGGTACAGAAGGTCGGCTGCGGCCAGTTCGGTCTGACCGTGAGCTACTGTGTTGACTGCGGCAAGCAGATCGATACCAAGGAGCTTGCAGGCAAGGACGGCAAGGCGACCTATTACAAGGTCGAAGCCGCTCTCAAGCACTTCTACGATGAATTCACGGTTGTAGTTGATCCCACCTGCACCGAGGACGGCTGGGGCTATGTCGTCTGCAAGAACTGCGGCGATCCTCAGTTTATAGCAAATGCCGACGCAGTCAAGGACTATGTCGACGTTTCCAACTTCAGCACGACAAAGGCATTTGAGGCCCGTCTGCGCGAGGTCTATGACATGTACCAGGCAATTAACCCCGGTCATAAGGATAAGACCCAGTTCGTCGCAGTGACCGAGGAAATGACCGCCGCCGACGGCACCGAGCTTTACCCCGCGAAGGCGGCGTCCCATGTCGCTACCGTAAGCGGCAAGGCTTATACGTTTAATAAGACTACCGGCAAGTACGAGGCCGACCCTGCCGCAGCTACCTTCAATGCCGGCTACGAAGGCGATAAGGTCTGCCCCTACTGCAATGGCGCAACCTCTGATGCCTATGTCAAGGGCCAACCGATCACCCACAGCTGGAAGGTAGTCGTCGGCAAGGAAGGCAGCTTCCCCACAGCCACCAGCTACGGCAAGGCAGACACCGTTAAGTGTGATGACTGCCGCTACACCGGCGCAGGCAATTACATTTATAACGTAAGCAGCTGGTATCTTGACGACGCGGTCGCAGCCACCTGCGAAAAGGACGGCAAAACCGCAACCTACTGCTGGATAGACAAAAACGGCGATATCCAGAAGCAGAACGGCACAGTCACCAAGGCTATCGGTCATGACTATGAGCCCGAAGAGGGCCAGCCGGCCAAGGGCCACGTTAACGGCTATGCATATGTTAACTACGAAACGTGCACGCACGAAGGCTGCACTGCATACAAAGGCAATCCGAATAATATCAAGGTCATAGAGGCGGAAAGCGCGACCTGCAAGTTCGAGGCGGTCGACCTCGTTCCCGCGACCTGCAACCACAGGGGTCTGACGATAAGCCAGTGCCCCGTATGCGGTGAGTACGAAGTTGACGAATCCGGCAAATACATAACCGAAAATACCGCCAAGATCACCAAGCACGTTGCAGACACCAAGCTTGCAAACGTCAAGGCGGCAACCTGCACCGAGGCCGGCAACACCGGCGATACCGTCTGCAAGTATTGCGGCACGATCATGAAGGCCGGCACCGAGATCAAGGCTCTCGGCCACAAGGAGACGACCGTAAACGTCAAGGCGGCAACCTGCACCGCAGCCGGCTACACCGGCGATACCGTCTGCTCGGTCTGCAAGGAGACCATCAAGAAGGGCAGCGAGACCAAGGCTCTCGGCCACGACTTCGTAAACGGCGTCTGCACCCGCTGCGACGCAAAGAAGAGCGGCTACAATCCCTTCACCGACGTTAAGGAAGGCGCTTACTACGACGCCATCCTCTGGGCATATGAAAACGGCGTGACCGAAGGTCAGACCGCAACCGTATTCGGTGTTAACGACAAGTGCACCCGCGCCCAGATCGTGACCTTCCTGTACCGCGCGGCCGGCTCTCCCGCCGTCGATTCTTCCGTGAAGAATCCGTTCAGCGACGTAAGCAAGGACAGCAAGTTCTACAACGCGATCATGTGGGCAGTCTCCAAGGGCATCACCGAGGGCACGACCAAGACGACCTTCTCGCCCAACGCAGCCTGCACCCGCGCTCAGATCGTCACCTTCCTGTGGCGCTACGAGGGCAAGCCCGTTGTGAATGTAGTCAACAACTTCAGCGATGTCAGCAAGACCAGCGTGTACTATGACGCGATCATGTGGGCAGTCAATGAAGGCGTCACCGAGGGCACGACCAAGACGACCTTCTCGCCCAACGCAGCCTGCACCCGCGCTCAGGCCGTCACCTTCATTTACCGCGACTTTGCGTCCAAGTAATTTTAAGCAGTAACTTTAATAACTCCACGTCTCAGGCGTGGAGTTATTTTTTAACAGAGAGGAGAGAATATGAAAAACAGAATGCTTGCTGCGATGCTTGCGCTGCTTCTGCTGTGCACCGTGCTGCCGGTATCCGCGCTGGCCGACGGCGTCTGCGGTGAAAGCACCGTGTGGATGCTGTCAGACGGCGGAGTGCTGACGATATCCGGAGCGGGGGCAATGGCAGACTTCGAGCCCGGCGACGCTCCATGGTATGCCCGGCGCGGCGAGGTGCGCAGCTTAGTTATAGAAGACGGCGTGACCGCCGTCGGCAGCGCCGCATTTTTCGGCTGCGGCCTGATAGAGGAGGTCAGCCTGCCGCTCACGCTCCGGCGCATCGGCGACAGTGCATTTGACGATGTCTACGCACTCAGGAGCGTTTACTACGCGGGCTCGATCGCGCAGTGGAAGGCGATAGATATCGGCCTCGGGAACGGCTTCGGCACTGCGCAGCTCGTGTGCGCCGACAAAAGCGAGCCGTTCTCGGACATTTCCGGCTGGTGCCGTGACTACATCGTCACCTGCTACATGGCGGACATTGTCGGCGGCTTTCCCGACGGTACCTTCCGCCCGGGGCTGAACGTCACACGCGCGCAGTTTATCATGATGCTCTACAATCTGGGCGGCCGTCCGGCGGCACCGGATACGGAGCTCGTCTTTACTGACCGCGCATGCATCGCGGAGGTCTATTCCGCGGCGGTGAAGTGGGGTGTAAAAGCCGGTATCATAAACGGCTTTGAGGACAACAGCTTCCGCCCGAACGACAGCATAAGCCGCGCACAGATGTCGGCGTTTGCATACCGCTTTCTGAGCCTCGGCGTGAGCGGCGCGGTGCTCGACGGCTGCCGCGCACCGAACTCCTTCCGCGATTACGGCGACATTGCCGAGTGCTACCGCGAGGCCGTTGACGTGGCGGCGAATATCGGCGTCATCGAGGGCTACGCCGACGGCAGCTACCGCCCCAACGGTATCGCAACGCGCGGCCAGTCGGCCGCCGTCATGGCGCGCCTGCTGAGCGCCCTGACCGAGCTGCGTGAGCAGTGAGTTAAAAATTGGGCAAATAGGCACAAATGCACAAAATCGGTATGCAAAGTTTGGCAACTATTCAGCTTTGCGGCCGAAGGGTAAGATATGGTAAAATGAATCATGAGCCGCACGGCTGTCAGAATAAAAATTACGTTTCTGCGAGCCGTGCGGCAAAATTATTGATTTGAAGGAAGAAGCGGAGAATGAAAACAACAGAGAGAGTGCTGATCCTGAACATCGTTCTTGTGCTGCTGCTGACGCTTGTGCCCGCCGCAGCGCTCGCTGACGTGGGAATGAAGCCCGGTGAGTATGTGTCCTTTGAAAAGGAGGAAAACTCGGAGGAAAACGCAGTGTTCACGTTCACTCCGGAGCAGACCGGCGAGTATCGAGTGGATGCCGAATGCCCGTACATGAATGTGTCCGGCGAAAGCCTTGTTCTTTTTGCGCAGGGGGACGGTGCGCCGCGCAGGCTCTATGTCGAGAACATAGGCGAGAAGAAAAGCTGTTGTGATGAAAAAACCGGAGAAGAGTACGATTATTACAGCATCAGCTTCCCGTATGAGCTGCAGGCCGGTGTGGAGTACAGACTTTCCTTCGGCATTGATTCCGCAGGAACATACAAAGCCGCGGCAGTATACCTCGGCGATGCCGTGACCGCTGCCGAAGTTAATGAGGAAACTTTTCCCGACGAAAATTTCAGAGCTTATGTTTCCGATAATCTGGACTTCAACGGCGACGGCATACTCAGTGAAAACGAGATCGCAAATATAAAAATAATAGACATTGAAAACAGGAATGTCGCATCAGTTGAAGGCATTGATTGCTTCGGCGCTTTGACGGAGCTTTACTGCGGCGGAAATCAGATAGAGGAGCTGTACAGCCTGCCGATGAATTTAACTGCTCTGTCCTGCCAAAATAATAAGCTTACGGATTTGTGGCTGACAGAGTACTTGGGTGAGCTGCTCTATCTTGATTGCTCTGACAATCAGCTTACAGGTATAACTCTGAACGCGGACTGCGGCTATTGCGGCATAAACGTTTCCGGCAACAGTTTTCCGGACTGCAAAGCTGTCACCGGTAAGGATATAGAGTGGGATGGCGTGAATTTCGTGTTCGGCGTACAGAATCATGAGCATGATCTGTCATGTAAAGAAGAAATTAAAGCAACATGTAATAACCGGGGCCAGGAGATCACGGTATGCAGCAAGTGCGATTATTATGACAGCAGAGCGATCGAGCCTGTACCCCATACATACGGAGACAGCGGACGGTGCACGGTGTGCGGAACATATAACTGCCAAACCGGTGAGGCAGAGCATGATTTTTCGGATCATAAATGTGCAAAGTGCGGCATTTATGACTGCGTATGGCATAGCGGGCACAGTTTTGACGGCAGCTTAAAGTGCGGGATATGCGGTGAATATGCATGTATGCTGGATAACACCGATACTTTCCACGAATTTGGTGAAAACGGCTGCTGCACTGTCTGCGGAAACAGTATCCCCGAGCCGTATACGGCCGATGACGGAAGTGTCTGGACGCTTACAAAAGACGGTGTGCTGAAAATACAGGGCGCGAAAAGCTCCGAGGATTACAAATCTGCCTGCGGGTATTTTTATGCGTACTTAAAAAACGCAAAAATAATCGAATGTACGGATGGTACGACATATTTTGAAGGCTGCGGATCATTTGCCAATGCCGCTGAGATCAGATTCGGCAGGGAGCTTGAAACCGTGAATGCGCCTGATTCGCTGGCGTTCCTCAAAACGATAAGCGTTGATGCGGAAAACGAGTATCTCTGCACGGTTGACGGCGTGCTCTACAGCAAGGATAAGAGCCTGCTGCTCATATATCCGGCATGTAAGGGAAGAACAGAGAAAAGCGCCGTGTTTGATCCCAATGTCAGGTGCATAGGCGAAGCTTCGTTCTATGCGGGCGCGTTCGAAAGCCTTGTATTTCCCGAGGGCCTTGAAACCATAAGCGACAGAGCCTTCATGTTCTGCTATGATCTGAAAACCGTGTACCTGCCGTCAAGCGTCAGCAGCATAGGAAATAATGCTTTTTGCGACAGTCAGGCTTTGAAGACAATATACTTTGGCGGTACGCAGGAGCAGTGGAACGAAATAAGCAAGGGCGAAGAAAATACATACCTTCAGCAGGCTGCGGTCTGCCATGAACATCAACACAGCTATGCCGAAGTTGATGCCGTTGAGGTCAGCTGCACCGAGGATGGCTGCACTGCCGGTAGAAAATGCGTCTGCGGTATGATAGAAACGGGCTGCGAGGTGATCCAGGCATCCGGTCACAGCGTTGTCTGCGACGATGGAACCGCTGCCACCTGCACCAAGATCGGAACGGGTGCAGGCAGCTATTGCGAAAACTGCGGTATGATAATCTCCGGCTGCGAAGATATCCCTGCACTCGGCCACGACTTCCCCGGCGCCAAGGCCGCTACATGTACCGAGACAGGCAATACCGGCTCGGGCAAATGTACCCGCTGTGATGAAACCATCGAAGGCGAAGTGCTCCCTGCACTCGGCCACAGCTATAGCAGCGAAACTATCGCTCCTACCTGCACGGGAAGGGGATATACTGCATACACATGCTCGACCTGCGGCTACGGCTACACAGACAACTACGTTGACGCCAACGGCCACGTCGGACTTGTCAACAAAGCGATCGCAGCAACCTGCACTGAGAGCGGTCTGACAGAGGGCAGATACTGCGAGGTTTGCAAGGAAGTTTTTGCCGAGCAGGTTCCCGTTCCGGCACTCGGTCACGATAAATCTGAGCCGACGGAACAAAAGCCTACCTGCACGGAAGCCGGCTTTACCGGAAGAATATACTGCACGCGCTGCAGCGAACTCATTGAAAACGGAGACGTGCTGCCGGCCACCGGCCACGATTACGGTTCCGATAATAGCTGCATAAACTGCGATTATCAGAATCCCGAGCATGCCCACAATTTCCTCTGCGGAACCCCGGGAGTTGACGGCGAAAATGCTTATATAAGCTGTGGTGCAGGCAATTGCACAGCGCGCCTGTATGCATCCTTCGAAACCGGAGACTGCGGAGAAAATGCGGCTTATACATGGACAAAGTTTACTGTACCCGGATATGACATGTTTACGGTAAGCGGAACAGGCGACATGTGGAATTGGGAAACAGCACCCTCGTGGTGCGTCAGCCCGGCAACCGTCATTATTGAAGAGGGTATTAGCGGTATCGGCGATCTTTCAATGAAGAATTTCACCGCGGGCACAAGCTGCCTTACGAACGTTCAGCTGCCGTCGACATTGAAGCGCATAGGAACGGCAGCGTTTGCCTGCAACGAAAATCTTGCGAGTATACGGCTGCCAGCCGCGCTTGAAACAATAGGCGAAAGTGCTTTTGAAGCCTGCGGCGGCCTTGAAACTGTAACTATCCCGGCGTCCGTTAAGTTGATAGGCTACAGTGCATTCGGCGCGATCCAAAATGAAAACCCGGTCATAAATTATTCTCTCACGCAATATAATGTCGAGGAGGGCAGTGCGTATTATAAGAGCGTTGACGGCGTTCTCTATACCGTGAGCGGCGAGCTCGTAAACTATCCTTCCGGCCGCAGCGATACAAAGATAATCGTTCCGAACGGCACCGCCGCTCTCAGCCGGTGGGCGTTCATTGGCAATACCAATGTTCAGGTCATTGTGCTGCCCGCAAGCATAAAAGAAATCGGATATAATGCATTTTATATGTGCAAAAATCTTAAAACTGTCTACTTTAACGGTGACCGTGCGGCGTGGGATGCGCTTGCAGCAGATATCAATGCGGAGACGCTGACGAATGTTAATGTCATCTGCATGGGCAGCAGAGCCGCCGTTAAGGACGAGATCAATGATGAAGCCATTACTGTTACCGTTACCGCATATGAAAATGCAGCAGCGGATATAAGCGGAGTCATTATCGAAAAAGACGACGCCGCAGTTATACCGGAAGCAGCAGGCATTGTCATCGTCGGAGATGATGAGCCGCAGGCATATAACATTATGCTTGTTAACGAAAGCGGAGAAGGAATACAACCTCAGGGAGCGGTACGGGTCGAGCTTACAATACCAGCAGAATTTGTCGGCAAGAAATGCAAAATATATCACCTGGACGATGAAGGAACCCTCACACCGGTAGATGCCGAAGTAATTGACGGCAAGTTTGTGTTTATAACTGGAAGCTTCAGCGTATATTTCATCGTTCCCGAGCACGAGCACAGCTTTGACGATTCCGGAGACGTTGTTGTCAAACCGAGCTGCACCGAATCCGGCTATACCGAAAGGACCTGCACGTTATGTGAGCAGATTATTAAAACCGATGAAAAACCGGCGGCAGGCCATAACGCGCCGCCTGAATCCAAGGCGGCAAGCTGTACCGAAGCCGGCAGCGGCAGCACAAGAGTGTGCACTGCGTGCAAGGCTGTGCTTCAGGTCGGAAGCGTTATCCCGGCAACGGGCCACACCGAGGTTACCGACGCGGCAGTCGCAGCGACCTGCACGAAAACCGGCCTGACCGAAGGTAAGCACTGCTCGGTGTGCAATGAAGTAATTGAGGCGCAGGAAGAAATTACTGCTATTGGTCACACCGAGGTTACCGACGCGGCAGTCGCAGCGACCTGCACGAAAACCGGCCTTACCGAGGGTAAGCATTGCTCAGTATGTAAAGAAG
>CAVJKX010000021.1:0-24803 GCA_963650165.1 bacterium | reverse complement strand
TCGCGATATCCTTTTTTCTTTTCCTGCTCTGTAACTTATCATTGACTAACCTACATTCCATGGCAAATTTCTTCCGGAAAACACTTGCGCATATGTTAAGATTCTGTTATGATTACTTTTTCTTCGCAGGCCAAGACGCATTGCCGCTTAGCCGAAAGTCCTGCGGGGAGAAAGCTTACGGCGACGGAGCGCGGACACAGGCGCACGCCGCAATATGCAATATCAATATAGAGAGGAGAAAACATGCAAAAGAGAAAAATTCTGTCCCTGATCATGGCGGTGATGCTGTCCGTCACCACGCTGTTTCCCGCACTGACCGTCACCGGCTCTGCCGAAACGGACAGCGCCCCGGCGGCGTTTACAAGCATCAGCACCACACGCCTGTCCATGACCGATCAGCGCGAGGTGGAGCTGTCCTTTAACCTCGGCTACAAGCCCGATGCCGCCGATCTTGAGTGGACCTTCGGCGGCGAGCCTCTGGACGAGTGGCGCAACTGGGAGGACGAGGAGAACGGCGGCGAGCCCGTTTTCACCGTCAGGGACCTTTCCGTTGCCGACGACGGCGAGGTTACGGCAACTGTCTGCGTCGATTACCTGTTTGACGGCGACGACGCGGCCTACTGGCGCCCGTGGTACGAGTACCGCGGCGAGTACGAGCTGACGGTAACGGACAAGTCCACCGGCAAGAGCGCAAGCCAGACCATGCGCTATGAGGTCTATGATTCCTATACGCCCTATGACGAGCTTGACGGCAAGATCCGTGACATTATAGACAATCAGACCAACGGCCTGTATATGTCCTATGAATCCACGGGACTTTCCGCTGACGGAAAGGATATCATGGAAGTCATCGTTGCAAGAGACAAATCCGTGGTGGACAACTATCTTGCCTTGCTCGAGAGAGCCCAGACCGATCCGGACGCCGTGGCGGCAGACGTGAAGTCCGGCAAGCTGGAAGATTATCAGATCCCCGTATACATTACAAATATCCACCCCAACGAGTGCCCGGCAGTGGATCAGCAGATCGAGTTCCTGAAGGCTATCGCCACCGAGGAGACTATCTCCTACAAAAACGGGGACAACGAGACCTGCACATACAATGTCAGGGACGTGCTCGACGATGTTTTTTTCGTCATTCGTCCCACCGAGAACCCCTACGCCCTGGAAAATTACCAGCGCGGCAACTCCGAGGGCTTTGACCTGAACCGCGACAGCACCTACCAGACCCAGATCGAGTCACAGGTGGCCACTGCGGATATCGTGAAGTGGAAGCCCGTCACCCTTGTTGAGCTGCACGGATTTATCTACTATGCACGCACCCAGCTTCAGATAGAGCCCTGCACGCCTCCTCACGAGCCCAACCTGGAGTATGATCTGTTCATGAACTATGCTCTTGAGGGCGCACGCGCCTTCGGCGATGTGGCCTCCATGAACTCCATCTACAATTCCTCCAGCGAATACGCAAAGGAAAACGGCGCGACAGAGGACGATCAGCCGTGGTATGACATTTCCCTGGAGTCGGGCTACGATCCGACCACCGGCCGCTTCGAGTACCCCTCCGACGATATGTCCACAAACTACACACCCACCTATGCGCTGCTCCACGGCACCATCGGCTACACGGTCGAGTGCGGCGAGAACAACGAGGCCTCCGTCACCATGGGCAAGTACGGTCTCATCGGCCACACGGCCTATGTTGCCGAGAACAAGGACGACCTGTACCTGAACCAGCTTGAGTTCTTCAGCCGCGCGCTGAACAACGAGGAGTCCGAGGAGACCGAAAAGTGGTTCGTCACTCAGGACAATCAGATCGACACGGGCTTCCGCGAGAAGGACGAATACGGCAAGTTCTATCCCGAATACTACGTCATTCCCACGGACGCCGATTCTCAGCGCGACATTGCCGACGCATACTACATGCAGGAGTATTTCATCCGCAACGGCGTGCAGGTGGAAAAGCTCACCGAGGACGTGACGGTCGACGGCGTGACCTATAAGGCCGGAGCCTTTGTTATCGACATGCATCAGGTCAGCCGCAGCTTTGCAAACGCCGTCCTGTACAAGGGCAAGATAGTCGAAAACTGGACGGGGCTTTACAGCGAGTCGGTCACCAACTTCCCGGAGCTGCGCGGCTTTGACTGCACGGCCATCACCGAGGCCGGTGTGTTCGAGGGCAAGACCGCCGATGCCAACACCGTTGAGCACGCAACGGCCTGGGTCACGACCTACGGAAAGACCGCCACTGTTATCAGCAACAACGGGCTGGATGCCGTGAACGCCGTCAACGATCTTATGGCCAAGGGCGTCGCCGTGGGCTTCATCACCGAGGCCGGCGACCATTACAGCAAGGGCGATTTCGTCATCGACTACAAGAACGCGTCTCAGATCGACGATCAGTATGTCATCGAGATCACCAATGTGGCCGATGTTCCCAAGGCAAAGGTCATCACCGAGCCCAAGCTCTATGTTGATGACGACAGCTTTGACCTCTTCGCCTTCGGCAGGCAGATGAACTTCAAGCTCACCGACGACGTGTCGGAGGCTAACGTCGCCTTCTCCAGCAACGAGCCGGACGAGGATGTGCAGGCCGCCGTGAAGGCAGGACTGCCCTTTGTCGGCGCCAGCGTCAATATACTTGAGTACGCAAAGGCGACGATTCCCGGCTTCGACTTTGATATCCAGTGGATCATCGAGGAGGGGATGTACGGCCCCGAGGAGGTCTATAACGACTACGAGGCGCTCTTTAACGTCGAGTACGGCGACAGCCTCATCACCGCAAGCTACGCCGCCGACGGCGACTTCACCACCTACACCAAGGGCGGCTCGATCATCTCCGCTTACCCGGAGGAGGCGACGGTGATCATGCGCGCAGGCAGCGACGATGATTTCTACAAGGCAGGCTGGTGGAACGGCATCGACGATCCCGAGGACGGCCTGAAGGGCCACGTCGTGGCCATCGACTATCAGGCAAACGGTCTGGATATGACGGTGTTCTGCACCAGCATCACCAATAAGGCTCACCAGACCGACGATTACCGCCTTGCCACCAACGCCATCTACAGCAAGCTCCTCGGTGAGGACTTCACCGTTGAGTCCGGCGGGACGACGGATCCCACGCCCGTTCCTTCCGTCACACCGAGCGAAGCTCCTTCTCAGGACAGCGGCGAGAACGGCGCGGATGCTCCCGATACCGGCGACAGGACCTATGCGTCCCTGTGGCTCGCAGCGGCCGCTCTGTCTGCCGCCGCGCTGGTCGTTCTCTCCGCAAAAAAAGAGCACTGAACGCAAGGATAAGGCAGAAACAATTCGGCAAATTCATATTGTAAATCAAGGGCTCGGCAGTATCTGCCGGGCCCTTTTCCGATAAAAGAAAAAAACACCGAACTGACGTATCAGTTCGGTGCATTGTGGTGCGAGAGAGGAGACTTGAACTCCCACGTCGGTTGACACACGCCCCTCAAACGTGCCTGTCTACCTATTCCAGCACTCTCGCGTTTTCCTTTTCATCAAAGGCAAGAGTTATTATAGCAGACAAATGCAGAATGTCAAGGATTAATTTCAAATTTTATTGCCTTTTCCGTGTAAAGGACCGTATAGGCCACGCACAGGAGCAGGGAAGCGAGCATAAGCTCGCCGCCGTAGCGGGGCTGCACAAGATAATATCTCACGAAATACGCATAGTAGCAATGCAGAGAGGCAAGCTCGGCAAACACGGGCACGGGCGCAAACCTCAGATCGCTTGCGGCCAGCACCAGCGCCAGAACTCCGGGCACGAAGAAATAGCGGTCGTGCATGTGCGGCAGAAGGAAGGGGATGCCCATGACGAGGATGAGCGCAAGGCCGAGTATGATGCGGTCGTTGAGCCTTCCGCGCAGCAGAAAGGCGGCGGTATACACGGCGGCGACGAGAAGAAACGCCGCGATGATCAGAAGCTGTGCGCTGCGCGTCGTGTCGCCCGACCATGAAAACATGCAGGTGAGGGAGGGCGCGTTATAGTTCATCGCGTCTCCCACAGTTCCGGCCTGCGAGAAGTACAGCGTCAGCGTATCCCACAGCGAAGCTCCGGCGATCACCGCGGGGAGCATGAACACAACGTATGCGGCGGGGAAGACGAGCAGCTGCCGCCACTTTATTTTTTTTGCCAGCAGCAGAATGAAAAACACAGGGATCACGAACACGGCCTGCAATTTAAACGCAAGACAGGCCGCAAGCGATACCATCGCGCCCGTGCCGCGTCCGCTCATGCCGAGGTACAGCGCGTATATGCCGAAGAAGGCATATATACTGTCGCACTGCGCCCAGTATGCGCCGTTTGCGGTGACCGTTGGGAGAAACAGCACGGCAAGGAATACGCCCAGCCGCCGCGCCCCGGAGCTCGTGTACAGCGACGCAAGCTTCATGCAGCTCCACGCCAGGAGCACGTCGAACAGCACCGACAGCGCCTTTATAAGATACAGCTCCGATATATCGAGGTAGGAAAACGCCGCAAGGAAGTACATGTACGGCGGATTATAGTTTCCCGGAAAGAAGGCCAGCGCCGCAAAGCCGCCGTTATCGCGGAAAAACTGCGTCCACGGCGCCAGAAACGTCGTGTAGTCGTCGCTTTCTATATCAAAATAAAATGCGCGTATGATAAGTGCGGCGGCGCTGAGCACCGCGGCGCACACAAGAAGCGCCTTGTCCTCGAATATGCCCTCGCGCCAAAGCAGCAGCATGGAAAGCGCGAATATCACGGCCAGCGACAATACGATAAAAGAGCTCATTTTCCCTCCGTTTTGTACAAAAAAAGCGGCTGCCTCTTATGACAGCCGACGAAATACTCACTTTTCACAAAATATTTCTTGACATAGCTCTATATGCAATGATAGAATAACTTGCTATGTTATCTTGTGGTGAAACGACTGGCATCCCAGTGTTTACAATCACAATATAACATCAACCAAACGTAAATACAACACCGGAACGAGCAAAAGTTACAACTCGGCCGGGCGTTCTCAATTACGATTAAGGAGTGTGTACGAATGCCAAAAGACGTTCTCTACGGCAAAACTCTCAGAAAGAGCTTTGCACGGTACGAAGAGATCCAGGACATGCCCAATCTGCTGGAGATCCAGAAGAAGAGCTACAAATGGTTTCTCGAGACCGGCCTGCGCGAGGTATTCAGAGATACCGACGCGGTGACGGACTATTCCGGCAATCTTGAGCTGAGCTTCGTGGATTATTCCATGGACGAGAAGCCCAAGTACACGGAAGAAGAGTGCAAGGCACGCGACGCAACGTATGCCGCACCTCTGAAGGTCAGCGTGCGTCTGCGCAATCTTGAGACCGAGGAGATCAAGGAGCAGGAGATATTCATGGGCGACTTTCCGCTCATGACGGCCGGCGGCACGTTTATCATCAACGGCGCCGAGCGTGTTATCGTCTCCCAGATCGTCCGCAGCCCCGGTGTGTACTATGATAAGACCACCGACCGCAGCATGACCAGCATCTACGCCGCAACCGTGATCCCGTATCACGGCGCATGGCTCGAGTACGAGACCGACGCAAACGACGCATTCTATGTCCGCATAGATAAAAACCGCAAGCTTCCCATCACATGGTTCCTCAAGGCGATGGGCAAGTATGACGAGGCAAGGCCCGAGACCTGGCTTTCCTGCACACCCGACCCCGTGATCGGCGCCGTCACCAACGAGCGCCTGAAGGAGATATTCGGCGAGGATGAGCGCATCGTTGCCACGATCGATAAGGACACCACCACCAGCCGTGACGAGTGCCTTATGGAGATCTACCGCAAGCTGCGCCCCGGCGATCCCCCGACGGTGGAAAGCGCCGAGTCCCTGCTTGAGGGACTGTTCTTTGATCACCGCCGCTACGACATTTCCAATGTCGGCCGCTACAAGTTCAACAAGAAGCTTGCGCTGCGCGGCAGAATCAACGGCTTCACTCTGGCAATGCCGGTGGCCGACCCCTCCACGGGCGAGATCATCGCCGACGCGGGCGAGGTCGTATCGCGCGAGCTGGCCGATAAGATCGACGCTGCCGGCGTTGTCGAGGTCTGTCTCGATGTCGAAGGCAAGACCGTCAAGGTGTTTTCCAACGGCATGGTGCCGCTTCAGAGCATGGTCGATATCGACCCCGAGGAGCTCGGTATCAAGGAAAAGGTCCGCGGCATAGTCCTCAAGAGCCTTATGGAGCAGTATTCCGGCGACGCTCTCAAGGAAGCGATCCTTGAGAATATCGACGTACTTATCCCGAAGCACATCGTAGTTGACGATATGTTCGCCTCCGTAAACTACCTCAACTGCCTTGCATATGGCATCGGCGAGAAGGACGATATCGACCATCTCGGCAACCGCCGCGTGCGCTGCGTCGGCGAGCTGCTGCAGAACCAGTTCCGCATCGGCTTCTCCCGCATGGAGCGCGTTATCCGCGAGCGCATGACCCTTCAGGATCTGGACATCGTAACTCCCCAGAGCCTTATAAATATCCGCCCCGTGACCGCGGCCATCAAGGAATTCTTCGGATCGAGCCCGTTGTCGCAGTTCATGGATCAGACAAACCCCCTGTCCGAGCTTACCCATAAGCGCCGTATGTCGGCCCTCGGCCCCGGCGGCCTGAGCCGTGAAAGAGCCTCCTTCGACGTCCGCGACGTTCACTACAGCCACTACGGCCGTCTGTGCCCGATAGAGACTCCCGAAGGCCCGAACATCGGCCTTATCTCCTACCTTGCATCCTACGCGAGAGCAAACGAGTACGGCTTCCTCGTCGCACCGTTCCAGAAGGTCGAAAAGGGCACCTGCCGCGTCACCGATCAGGTAGATTACCTGACCGCCGACATGGAGGATAACTACATCGTCGCTCCCGCGACCGAGCCGCGCGACGAAAACGGCTGCCTGATCAATAAGCGTATCACCTGCCGCCACCGCGACGAGATCGTCGAGGTCGACCGCGAGAGAGTCGATTATATCGACATCAGCCCCCGCATGATGGTATCCATTGCAACCGCAATGATCCCCTTCCTTGAAAACGACGACGCGAACCGCGCACTGATGGGCGCGAACATGCAGCGTCAGGCGGTCCCCCTCATGGTGACCCAGGCGCCTATCGTCGCTACCGGCATCGAGCACAAGTGCGCCGTCGACTCCGGCGTTGTCGTCCTCGCAGAGGGCGACGGCGAGGTCGTCCGCTCCGACGCTCAGAACATCACGATAAAATACGATTCCGGCGATATCAAAAACTACAAGCTCATTAAATTCGCCCGTTCCAACCAGGGCACCTGCGTAAACCAGAGACCCATCGTTTCGCTCGGCGAGCGCGTGCACGAGGGCGACGTCATAGCCGACGGCCCGAGCACCAAGGACGGCGAGATATCCCTCGGCAAGAATATCCTCGTCGGCTTCATGACCTGGGAAGGCTACAACTACGAGGACGCTATCCTGCTCAACGAGCGCCTTGTCATGGAGGACGTTTTCACCTCTCTGCACGTTGAAGAGTACGAGTGCGACGCACGCGATACCAAGCTCGGACCCGAGGAGATCACCCGCGATATCCCCGGCGTGGGCGACGATGCCCTCAAGTATCTTGACGAGCGCGGCATAATCACCGTCGGCGCGGAGGTGCGTGCGGGCGATATCCTCGTCGGCAAGGTCACCCCGAAGGGCGAGACCGACCTCACCGCAGAGGAGAGACTGCTGCGCGCCATCTTCGGCGAAAAGGCGAGGGAAGTGCGCGATACCTCACTCAAGGTACCCCACGGCGAGAGCGGCATAATCGTCGACGTCAAGGTCTTTACCCGCGAAAACGGCGACGAGATGAGTCCCGGCGTAAATCAGGTCGTGCGCGTATACATCGCTCAGAAGCGCAAGATATCCGTCGGCGACAAGATGGCCGGCCGTCACGGCAACAAGGGCGTTGTCTCCCGCATACTCCCGCGCGAGGATATGCCGTACCTGCCCGACGGCACTCCGCTTGATATAGTTCTTAACCCCCTGGGCGTTCCGTCCCGTATGAATATCGGCCAGGTCCTTGAGGTTCACCTCGGCTACGCCGCTCAGGCGCTCGGCTGGAAGGTCGCAACGCCTATCTTCAACGGTGCCAACGAATCCACCATCCGTGACACCCTGCGTCAGGCAGGCCTGCGCGAGGACGGCAAGAGCGTCCTGTATGACGGACGCACGGGCGAGAAGTTCGACAACGACGTCACCGTCGGCTGGGTCTACTTCCTGAAGCTGCACCACCTTGTCGACGATAAGATCCACGCGCGCAGCACCGGCCCCTACAGCCTCGTTACTCAGCAGCCTCTCGGCGGCAAGGCTCAGTTCGGCGGCCAGCGCTTCGGCGAAATGGAAGTCTGGGCTCTCGAAGCCTACGGCGCGGCCTATACCTTGCAGGAGATACTCACCGTCAAGTCCGACGATGTCACCGGCCGTGTCCGCACCTACGAGAGCATCGTAAAGGGCAACAACATTCCGCAGCCCGGCGTTCCCGAATCGTTCAAGGTCCTTGTCAAGGAGCTCCAGTCCCTGTGCCTTGATATCCGCGTCCTGGATAAGGACGGTCAGGAGATCGAGCTCAAGGACGATGACGACGACGAGTTCATCCCCAAGATGAAGGATGAAATGTACGACACCATGTCCGACGACGACGAGATCGAGGCCGAGGGCTACACGATCGAGGACATTCCCGAGAGCGATGACGACGATTTCGGCTTCATGTCCGACGACGATTACAGCGAGGAGGATGAATAATAATGAGTTTTACACCGTTTGACGCCATCAAAATAGGCATTGCCTCCCCTGAAATGATACTTTCATGGTCATCCGGCGAGGTCACCAAGCCCGAGACCATCAACTACCGTACCCTCAAGCCCGAGCGCGACGGCCTGTTCTGCGAGCGCATTTTCGGACCGACCAAGGACTGGGAGTGCCACTGCGGCAAGTACAAGAAGATCAGCTACAAGGGCAAGATCTGCGACCGCTGCGGCGTTGAGGTAACAAAGAGCAAGGTCCGCCGCGAGCGCATGGGCCATATCGAGCTTGCCGCCCCCGTATCGCACATCTGGTACTTCAAGGGCATACCCAGCCGCATGGGCCTGCTGCTCGACCTCACCCCGAGAGTGCTCGAAAAGGTCCTGTACTTTGCAAATTATATAGTCACCGACCCAGGCTTCACTCCGCTGGAAAAGTGCCAGATACTCACCGAAAAAGAGTACCGCGACATGCGCGAGAAGTACGAGGATGACTTTGACGCCGGCATGGGCGCCGAGGCTATAAAGAAGCTCCTCCAGCAGATAGACTGCGAGCAGCTGTCCGCACAGCTCAGAGAGGAGCTGGCAAACGCCTCCGGCCAGAAGAAGGCAAAGCTCGTCAAGCGCCTTGAGGTCGTCGAGGCCTTCCGCCAGAGCGGCAATAAGCCAGAGTGGATGATAATCGACATTCTGCCGGTCATCCCGCCCGAGATCCGCCCCATGGTCCAGCTCGACGGCGGCCGCTTCGCAACGAGCGACCTCAACGACCTGTACCGCCGCGTCATAAACCGCAACAACCGTCTGAAGAGACTTATCCAGCTCAACGCTCCCGACATTATCGTGCGCAACGAAAAGCGCATGCTCCAGGAAGCCGTTGACGCACTTATCGACAACGGCCGCCGCGGCAGAGCCGTCACCGGCGCAAATTCCCGCGCGCTCAAGTCGCTGTCGGATATGCTCAAGGGCAAGCAGGGACGCTTCCGCCAGAACCTTCTGGGCAAGCGTGTCGACTACTCCGGCCGAAGCGTTATCGTCGTCGGCCCGGATCTCAAGATCTATCAGTGCGGCGTTCCCAAGGAAATGGCCATCGAGCTGTTCCGCCCCTTCGTCATGAAGAAGCTTGTCGAGGACGGCGTTGCAAACAATATCAAGTCCGCAAAGAAGATGGTCGATAAGCAGCGCACCGAGGTATGGGACGCGCTCGAGGTCGTCATCAAGGAGCACCCGGTGCTCCTCAACCGTGCACCTACGCTGCACCGCCTCGGCATCCAGGCCTTCGAGCCCATCCTTGTCGAGGGCCGCGCACTCAAGCTCCATCCTCTGGTATGTACCGCATATAACGCCGACTTCGACGGCGACCAGATGGCTATCCACGTTCCTCTGTCGGCAGAGGCTCAGGCCGAGGCGAGAATACTCATGCTCTCGGCAAACAACCTCCTGCGTCCGCAGGACGGCCACCCCGTAACCGTTCCTACCCAGGATATGATCCTCGGCTCGTACTACCTGACCATGAAGCGCATCGGCAAGGCCGAAAAGGGCGCGGAGAAGGTATTCGTGACCGATCCCGGCGACAGCGATCTGCCCGCAAACGAAATTGTCGACGGCGACGATTTTGTCGCGGCGGAGGAGAAGGCGGCTGCCGAGGGCGGCAAGGCTCCGGCATACAAGCCCCTGCTGATCTACCGCGATCCCGACGAGGCCGTCATGGCCTACAGCCAGGGCGAGGTCGGCCTGCACGCACCCATTCTCGTGCGCGTGGTAAAGACCTTTGACGGCGTCGAAAAGTCGAAGCTCATCGAGAGCACCGTCGGCCGCATCATCTTCAACGAGAAGATCCCGCAGGATCTCGGCTACGTTGACAGAAGCGATCCCGAGCATGCCTTCGACCACGAGATCGGCTTCCAGGTCGGCAAGAAGCAGCTCGGCGACATCATCGACCGCTGCATCAAAAAGCACGATTTCACCATTTCCGCCGAGGTGCTCGACGGCATCAAGGCAATGGGCTACAAGTATTCGACCAAGGGCGCTATCACGATATCCATCGCAGATATGACCGTCCCCGAAGCGAAAAAGACCCTCATCAGCGAGACCGAGGACAAGGTCGTCGCCATCGAGCGCCAGTTCAAGCGCGGCTTCATCACCGATGACGAGCGCTACCGTCTGGTCGTCTCCGAGTGGGAAAAGACCACCAAGGACGTCACCAGCGCACTTCAGAACTGCCTGGATACCTACAATCCTATCTACATGATGGCAAACTCCGGCGCCCGCGGCTCCATGAACCAGATCCGTCAGCTTGCCGGTATGCGCGGCCTGATGGCCAACACCTCCGGTAAGACCATCGAGATCCCCATCAAGGCAAACTTCCGTGAGGGCCTGAGCGTTCTGGAATACTTCATCTCCTCACGAGGCGCGCGCAAGGGTCTTGCCGATACCGCACTGCGTACAGCAGACTCCGGTTACCTTACCCGCCGAATGGTCGATGTCTGCCAGGACGTCATCATCCGCGAGCCCGACTGCGGCACGCATGACGGCGTGTGGGCGTCGGCGGTCTACGAAAAGGGCCAGCTCGTCCAGTCCTTCGGCGTCAGCATCCACGGCCGCTTCCCGGCCGTTCCCGTCTGCGACCCGCAGACAGGCGAGGTACTGTTTGACACCGATCACATGCTCATGCCCGCAGATGCCGACGTTCTCGAAGCTCACGGCATCGATCGCGTCCTCATCCGCAGCGTTCTGTCCTGCGAGGCACGCACCGGCGTGTGCGCACGCTGCTACGGCATCAACCTCGCCATCGGCCAGCCTGTCAGCGCGGGCGAAGCCGTCGGCGTTATCGCGGCTCAGTCCATCGGCGAGCCGGGCACTCAGCTCACCATGCGTACCTTCCACACCGGCGGCGTAGCCGGCGACGATATCACCCAGGGCCTTCCCCGTGTCGAAGAACTGTTCGAGGCGCGCAAGCCCAAGAAAATGGCCGTCCTTGCCGAGATCTCCGGCACCGTTTCCATCGAGGAGACCAAGAAGGGCGCACTGTTTGCGATAAGCGTCAGCAGTGAGGAAGAGGGCGAGACCAAGGTCTACACCGTGCCTCACTCGGCCGGCATCCTTGTCAAGAACGGCGACCACGTCGACAAGGGCCAGGAGCTCACCAGCGGCGCACTCAGCCCGCACGATGTCCTGCGTATCCGCGGCATCGACGACGATCAGTACGGCCGTCCCGGCGTGCGTACCTATATCATTCAGGAGGTCCAGAAGGTCTACCGTCAGCAGGGCGTTGACATCAACGATAAGCATATCGAGATCATCGTCCGCCAGATGATGCGCAAGGTAAAGATCGAGGACTCCGGCAGCACCGATCTGCTCTCCGGCGCAACCGTCGATATCGGCGAGCTCAAGGCGGCAAACCGCAGGATCGACGAACGCATCGAGGCAGGCGAGGAGGGTCTGAGCAAGGCGACCTACACCCAGCTTCTCATGGGTATTACCAAGGCCTCTCTTGCGACCGAGAGCTTCCTGTCGGCGGCATCCTTCCAGGAGACCACCAAGGTCCTTACCGAGGCGGCCATTAAGGGCAAGGTCGATCACCTTGTCGGTCTGAAGGAAAACGTCATCATCGGCAAGCTCATCCCAGCCGGTACCGGCCTTGCCATGTACCGCGATTTCGAGGAAAAGACCGACGATACCGTCAGCGACGATCCGGCGCAGTATGTTGACCTCTCCGCTCTCGTCGGAAAGACCAACGCGCTCTAAGCTTTAAAATAACACCCCTGTCCACTGCCGGGCAGGGGTGTTCTATGCCCTTTGGATAAGAAAAATTCAAAAAGCGGACTCATTTTTGTGTAAAAATTTCTTGACTGTTTTTGTGTAATATGCTAAAATTTCAGTCTGTGTGGGTTAAGTGCGCCCAAAAGCGCATGTTCCATGCAAAAACCTTGAAATTCAAGGAATTTTTCAAGAAAGGAGAAATGAAAATTGCCTACGTTTAACCAGCTGGTGAGAAAAGGCAGAGAGAAGTCGACCTACAAGTCCAACTCCCCCGCAATGCAGAAGGGCCTCAACACCCTGAAAAATTGCGAGACCGACCTGAGCTCCCCTCAGAAGAGAGGCGTCTGCACCGCAGTCCGTACCTCCACCCCCAAGAAGCCTAACTCCGCACTGCGTAAGATCGCTCGTGTGCGTCTGACCAACGGCTACGAAGTCACCGCTTACATTCCCGGTGTCGGCCACAACCTTCAGGAGCATAGCGTTGTTATGATCCGCGGCGGCCGTGTCAAGGACCTTCCCGGTGTTCGTTACCACATCATTCGCGGCACTCTCGACGCTCAGGGCGTCACGGGTCGTATGCAGGCTCGCTCCAAGTACGGCGCGAAGAGACCCAAGGCTGCAAAGAAGTAATTTCCAACAAGCAAATTTTTGCCCTGTTGTCTACTATATAATATTAGACCTCGGGGCGCAGACGGAACGGCTCAGTTCCGTTCCGAGTACCTGTGAAGTCATTTTTTAATGAAGGAGGGAAGCACAGTGCCCAGAAGAGGTAATGTTCCCAAAAGAGAAATTTTACCCGATCCTATGTACAATAGTGTTCTGGTGACCAAGCTCATCAACGCTATTATGCTGGACGGCAAGAAGGGTGTTGCTCAGAAGGTCGTTTACGACGCTTTTGACATCATCAAGGAGAAGACCGGCAAGGATCCCCTTGAGGCCTTCACCGAAGCAATGAACAACATCATGCCCAGCCTCGAAGTCAAGGCTCGCCGTGTCGGCGGTGCAACTTACCAGGTTCCTATCGAAGTAAGACCCGCACGCCGTCAGACTCTCGGCCTTCGCTGGCTGGTCGGCTATGCCCGCAAGCGCGGCGAAAAGACCATGAAGGAGCGCCTTGCAGGCGAGATCATGGATGCCTGCAACAACCTCGGCGCATCTGTCAAGAAGCGCGAGGATACCCACAAGATGGCAGACTCCAACAAGGCCTTCGCACACTTCAGATGGTAATCCTATCAGGAGAAGATTATGCCCAGACAATACTCACTTGAAAAAACAAGAAATATCGGTATCATGGCTCACATCGACGCCGGCAAGACTACGACTACCGAGCGTATTCTGTACTACACCGGCGTAAACTACAAGATCGGCGAGACCCATGAAGGTACCGCGACCATGGACTGGATGGAGCAGGAGCAGGAGAGAGGTATAACCATCACCTCCGCCGCAACGACCTGCCATTGGCGCGATACCAGAATCAACATCATCGATACCCCGGGCCACGTTGACTTTACCGTCGAGGTCGAGCGTTCGCTCCGCGTGCTTGACGGCTGCGTGACCGTGCTGTGTGCCAAGGGCGGCGTCGAGCCGCAGTCCGAGACAGTTTGGAGACAGGCAGACCATTACAACGTACCCCGTATGATATACGTCAACAAGATGGATATCATGGGCGCCGACTTCTACCATGTCCTCGATATGGTGCATGACAGACTCAAATGTAATGCAGTGCCCATCCAGCTCCCGATCGGCTCCGAGGCGGATTTCCGCGGCATAATCGATCTTGTTGAGATGAATGCCCGCATTTATTACGACGATCTCGGCAACGATATGCGCACCGAGGAGATCCCCGAGGACATGCGTGATCTGGCCGACGAGTACCGCGTAAAAATGCTGGAGGCTATCTCGGACTTCGACGACGAGATAATGATGCTTTATCTCGAAGGCGAGGAAATTCCGCAGGATATGATCCGCGCAGCCATCAGAAAGGCCACCTGCGCCGTAAAGATGGTTCCCGTGGTCTGCGGTACTTCGTATAAGAACAAAGGCGTGCAGAAGCTGCTCGACGCCATCGTCGAGTACATGCCCTCGCCGCTGGATATCCCCGCTATCAGCGGAGTTAACCCCAAGACCGACGAGGAGGAGACCCGCGAGGCTTCCGATGAGGCTCCGTTCTCCGCACTCGCGTTCAAGATCATGACCGACCCCTTCGTCGGCCGCCTGAGCTTCTTCCGCGTCTATTCCGGCACGGTCGAGGCGGGCAAGACGGTCCTGAACTCGTCAAAGAGCCAGCGCGAGCGTATCGGCAGGATCCTGCTGATGCACGCAAACCACAGAGAAGATCTTTCCGTTGCGTACTCCGGCGATATTGCCGCCGCGGTCGGCCTTAAAAACACCACTACGGGCGATACGCTCTGCGACGAGAAGCATCCGATCGTCCTTGAATCCATGGAATTCCCCGAGCCCGTCATCCGCGTCGCCATCGAGCCCAAGACCAAAGCAGGTCAGGAGAAGATGGCAATCGCGCTGCAGAAGCTCGCCGAGGAGGACCCCACCTTCAAGACCTACACCGACGAGGAGTCGGGTCAGACCATAATCGCCGGTATGGGCGAGCTTCACCTTGAGATCATCGTCGACAGACTTCTGCGCGAGTTCAAGGTCGAAGCGAATGTCGGCAAGCCGCAGGTCTCCTACAAAGAGACCATCACGCGCGAAGCTACCGTCGATACCCGCTATGCCCGCCAGACGGGCGGTAAAGGCCAGTTTGCACACTGCAAGATCACCGTTGAGCCCAACGAGTCCGGCAAGGGCTATGAGTTTATAAACAAGATCACCGGCGGCGCGATCCCCAAGGAGTATATCCCCTGTGTCGATCAGGGTATCCAGGGCGCGATGCAGTCGGGCGTGCTCGCCGGCTACCAGGTCGTGGACGTGAAGGTAACGCTTATAGACGGCTCGTACCACGAGGTCGACTCGTCCGAAATGGCGTTCAAGATCTGCGGCAGCATGGCGTTCAAGGAAGCCTGCGAGAAGGCAGGCCCCACTCTGCTTGAACCTATTATGAAGGTCGTCGTAACGGCTCCCGACGAATACATGGGCGACGTTATGGGCGATATAAATGCAAGACGCGGCCAGATCGTCGGCTCGGATATCAGAAACGGCGCCGCGGTCATCGAGGCAAACGTACCTCTTGCATCCATGTTTGGCTACGCGACCGACCTGAGAAGCAAAACTCAGGGCCGCGCGAACTACAGCATGGAACCCAGCCACTATGTCGAGCTCCCCAAGAGCCTCCAGGAGACTCTGCGCGGCGCTCGCAAGGGCTGATACCATATAAGCAAGTAGTTTAACAAAAAATGTAATTAATTTCACGGAGGTTATTATTATGGCAAAGCAGCAATTCGACAGATCCCTGCCCCACGTCAATATCGGCACCATCGGTCACATTGACCACGGCAAGACCACTCTGACCGCAGCTATCACCAAGTACCTGGCCCTGTTCGGCGGCGCCGAGTACACCGATTACTCTTCCATCGACAAGGCTCCCGAAGAGAGAGAGCGCGGCATCACCATCAACACCGCACACGTCGAGTACAAGACCGCAAATCGTCACTACGCACACGTTGACTGCCCGGGCCACGCTGACTATATCAAGAACATGATCACCGGCGCAGCTCAGATGGACGGCGCTATCCTCGTTATCGCAGCATCCGACGGCCCCATGGCTCAGACCCGCGAGCACCTTCTGCTTGCCCGTCAGGTTAACGTTCCTTCCGTCCTCGTATTCCTGAACAAGTGCGATCAGGTCGACGACGAAGAGCTCCTCGAGCTCGTCGAGATGGAAGTCCGCGAGCTGCTCGACTTCTACGGCTTCCCCGGAGACGACACCCCCATCATCCGCGGCTCCGCTCTTAACGCACTCGTCTGCGAGTCCAACGATCCCAACGCTCCCGAGTATGCCTGCATCAAGGAGCTCATGGACGCAGTTGATACCTGGATCCCCACTCCCGACCGTAAGGCAGACCAGCCGTTCCTTATGCCTATCGAGGACGTATTCACCATCTCCGGCCGCGGCACCGTTACCACCGGCCGTGTAGAGCGTGGCCGCGTCAAGGTTGGCGACAAGGTTCAGATCGTCGGCCTGAAGGACGAGATCACCGAGACCACCGTTACCGGTACCGAGATGTTCCACAAGATCCTCGAGTACGCAGAGGCAGGCGACAACGTCGGTACTCTTCTCCGCGGCGTTGCTAAGAAGGACGTAGAGCGCGGCCAGGTTCTGGCAGCTCCCGGCTCCATCAAGCCCCACACCAAGTTCGTCGGCCAGGTTTACGTTCTGTCCAAGGACGAAGGCGGCCGTCACACCCCCTTCTTCAACAACTACCGTCCTCAGTTCTACTTCCGTACCACCGACGTTACCGGCGTCATCACCCTTCCCGAAGGCACCGAGATGTGCATGCCCGGCGATAACGTCGACATGAAGGTCGAGCTGATCACCCCGATCGCAATCGAAAAGGGCCTGCGTTTCGCTATCCGTGAGGGTGGCCGCACTGTCGGTTCCGGCGTTGTTATCGAGGTCGAGGAGTAATTCCGAAAACCCGCTGAACTGAAAGTTCATAATAATATACACCTTGAGGCTTATGCTTCAAGGTGTATTTTTTATCTTATGCCGTGCATGAAGCCGCTGAGCTCTGACGAATGAATGTCGCCGCCGATAACGCGCGTGCCCTTTACAAACAGCACCGCGCAGACCGTTCCGCCGGAGCCCTCGTAGTTCGTTACCGTGTATGTAAACTGCCTGCACTCAAGCCCCGCGTAGGAGACGAAGTCGTAGCCCTGCCCGGTCTGCATATCGGCATATTCGCGCACTGCGCCTTCAAAGCTTTTCGGGAGCAGCACGCTTTGCTCCGTTTCCGAGCCGGGATCGACCTCCCAGCCGTAGGAGGCAAGGTATTTTACGCGCCCCTTGAGCTGCGACGCATCGAGCATGTCTCCGGGACTGAGCAGACTGCGCGGCGATGAGCACAGTATGACCGCGGCGGCAAGGCACACGCCCAGCAGCAGCAGAGCCGCCGCCGCGCGCTTTTTTGTCAGCTTTAAACTTTTCGTAAACATATTCATATATCGGCTATTTCCTATTCAAAAAATAAATACTTTGTGTTATAATAACAAAAGTTTTTTCCCTCAAATACTATGCGAAACAGGGTGCTCATATGCCGCTTATGCGACTGGACAGGCTGCTTTCGGAGTGCACCGCACTTTCACGGAGCCGGCTGCGCCAGATAATTAAAAACGGATCGGTCAGCGTTGACGGCCTGCCCGCCACGTCGCCGGAGCAGAAGGTGGACAGCGATACGGCGCACATCGAGCTTGACGGCAAGCCTGTGAGCTATGAAAAATTCTGCTACTACATGCTCAATAAGCCGGCGGGGCTTCTGTCGGCAACGGACGATAAAAAGCAGAAAACGGTCATTGACCTTTTCCCGCCGGAGCTTAAAAAGAAAAACCTGTTTCCCGTCGGCAGACTGGATAAGGACACGACGGGGCTTCTCATAATAACAAACGACGGCGAGTTTGCCCACAGGGTCATTTCGCCGAAGTCCGAGATCGTAAAGACCTATCATGCCCATACGGCGCAGCCGGTAGACGCCGCCGATATAGAGGCGTTCCGGCAGGGAATAGTGCTCGGTGACGGGACGCAGTGCCTTCCCGCAGAGCTTGAAAAGCTGCCGGACGGCAGCTGCCTTGTGCATGTTATGGAGGGAAAATACCATCAGGTAAAGCGCATGCTCGCCTCGCGCGGAAAGCCCGTAGAGACCCTCAAACGTCTGTCGATAGGCGGTCTGAAGCTCGATGACAGCCTGCTTCCGGGCGAATTTCGGCAGCTGACCAAAAATGAATTGTGCAGTGTGATTAAGAAAAAATAACAAAAATTCAAGGTCATATTTGGTGCTTTTAGCAATACAATTATCAGTTTTTTTGGATTATTCACAAAAACAATGCGGTTTTCTATTGAAAAACGCACAAAAAAGTATTATCATGTAGAAAGTGTTGAATATTATCTATCGTTAAAATACCCATAAGCTTCAGGGGAGGTAAAAAGACGATGTCCAGCAGAATTTTTCAGAGCGTGATAATGCAGATAAAAGAGGCCACCGACAGGTGCATAGGCATCATAGACGATCAGGGCTTCGTTATTACATGCAGCGAGCTTCCGATGATTGGATCGAGGCTCGATGATTTTTCCGGCATGAATTATGATTTCTCCGAGCCCGTGTATGTCAGCGGCGTGCGCACATATAAGGTGCTCAGCAACAGCAGCAAGTTTGACTATGCCGTTTTTGTCGAGGGCTGCGACGATATGGCGCGCATGACGTGCATGATGGCAGCCGTCGCCTTCAACGAGGCAAAGCTTAACTATGAGGAGAAATACAACAAGGCGGCCTTCCTCAAGAACATCATTTCCGACAATATCCTCCCCGGCGATGTTTATGTGAGGACCAAGGAGCTGCACTTTGCACCAGATGTTCCGCGCGCACTCATGCTCGTGCGCCAGGTGGAACGCACAGACGTTGCCTGCGTCGAGGTGCTCCAGACGCTTTTCCCCGATAAGCAGCATGATTTCGTCATCAGCATAAACGAAAGCGACATCGTTGTTATTAAGGAACTCCCCGGCGGCGAGAACAGTGCCGAGGTCAAGGCCATTGCCGAAAGCATCGAGACCGTTCTGCGCAGCGAGCTTCAGATAAAGTGCAATATCGGCATCGGCACGACGGCGCGCCACCTGCGGGAGCTTGCCGACCGCTATAAGGAAGCACAGATAGCCATTGACGTCGGCCGTGTATTCGACTCGGAAAAGAATATAATAAGCTATGAAAACCTTGGCATCGGCCGAATAATATATCAGCTTCCCACCACGCTGTGCGAGATGTTCCTCAATGAGGTGTTCAAGAAAAATCCGCTTGAAACGCTCGACGAGGATACGCTCGAGACAATAAATAAATTTTTCGAGAATAACCTCAACGTCTCGGAAACGAGCCGCAAGCTGTATGTCCACCGCAACACGCTCGTCTACCGCCTCGAAAAGATCAAGAAGATCACGGGGCTTGACCTGCGGGAGTTTGACCATGCGATCGTGTTCAAGGTCGCAATGATGGTCAAGCAGTATCTTGACTCGGTCAACAGCAGCAGCCGCTGAAATCCACAGGGGAGCACCCCAGACATCCTCAGGAGGAAAATGACACATGGTTCAGATGAACAATGTAACGATGGTCTACGACAACAGTGATGTTGCCGCGCTGGACAATTTCAGCCTCACGATTAACGAGGGCGAGTTTGCCTTCCTTGTCGGGCCGTCCGGCTCCGGCAAGACGACGATCATAAAGCTTCTGACGGGCGAGATCATGGCGTCCGAGGGCGAGGTCGTCGTAAACGGCTTTAATATGAACAAGCTCAAGCGCCGCAAAATGCCGCAGATGCGAAGGACGCTCGGCGTCATCTTTCAGGACTTCAGACTTATCGATAAGATGACGGTGTACGATAACGTCGCATTTGCAATGCACGTCGTCGGCGCTTCAAACAAGTCGATAAAGGACCGCGTGCCCCGCGTTCTGGAGCTTGTCGGACTTGACGGACGCGAAAAGCGCCTCCCGGCGGAGCTTTCCGGCGGCGAGCAGCAGCGTGTTGCGATAGCGCGCGCTCTGGTCAATAACCCGACCATGATAATCGCCGACGAGCCCACGGGCAACCTTGACCCCGTGCGCAGCCTTGAGCTTATGCTCCTGCTTGAGAAGATAAACGAAATGGGCACCACGATCCTCGTGGTAACTCACGAAAAGGAGCTGGTCAACGCGTTCTCCAAGCGCGTCATCGCCATCGACGGCGGCCACCTGATCAGCGACGGAATGGACGGGTACTACAGCTATGAAGTTGAATAGATACGGATATCTTATAGGCGAGGGCTTCCGCAATATCTTTACCCACGGCTTTATGTCCTTTGCCTCTGTAACGATAATAATCGCCTGCCTTATCATAATGGGCAGCTTTACGCTTCTTGACGTAAACGTCAATCAGATCGTCGAGGATATCGGCAATCAGAATCAGATCCTTGCCTATGTCGACGAGGATATGACGGCGCAGGAGGCCACCGCTCAGATACAGACAAAGCTCGAGGCGCTCGATAATGTCGCCAGCGTCAGCTTTATAAGCCGCAGCGAGGCAAGGCAGAACTTCCTTGATAAGTACGACAGCAGCTACACGGACGGCCTCAATGACGAGGTGTTCCGTCACCGCTTCGTTATCCAGCTTGTCGATCTCAGCCAGATGGATTCGACCAAGGCCGCTATCGAGGGCGTTGACGGCATCGTGAAGGTGAACGCACCCACGGAGTATGCCGATAAGTTCATCGCCGTGCGCAATGTCATAAGCGTCGTTTCGCTCGTTCTTATTGCAATCCTCGGCTTCGTGTCGCTGTTTATCATGAGCAACACCATAAAGCTTGCGACCTACGGCCGGCGCGAGGAGATAGCCATCATGAAGATGGTCGGCGCGTCAAACAGCTTTATTCGCTGCCCCTTCGTCGTGGAGGGCCTGGTTCTCGGCATTGTCGGCGGCGGCCTTGCGTTCCTCGCCCAGTGGGGACTGTATAAGGCGCTGGAGGCAAAGGTTGCGTCTAGCCTCAGCATTTCCTTCATTAACATTGTGCCGTTTTCAAGCGTATGGACTGTTGTGCTCATAGCGTTCATGGCGGTCGGCGTTCTTGTCGGCGCAGTCGGCGGCGTTATCGCCATCAGAAACTACCTCAAGGTGTGAGGAACGGAATATGAACAGAAGATTAGTTGTATCGATACTGGCAATGCTCCTGGTGATAACCATGATACTCAGCATTGTTATCACGGTGATCCCCGTAAGAGCCGACGGAGCAGGGCAGACCTTTTCGGAGGAGCCTGCCGCCGTGCAGAGCCTTGCTGAAAACTGTAACTGAAGTAATTTGACTGGCGGCCTGACGGCTGCCAGTCAAACGCACTGTTAACACCCCGTTTTGGCATAAGGAGAGACTTGATGGAAAAACGTTCACGGCCGGAATTCGGCAGAAAATTTAAGCTCGTCCACCTTATAATAGTGGCTCTCACGGTCATGATAATCACCGCCGCCGTGACCTACCTCATAACGACCGGCGGCTTCTCGGCGCAGCAGTATCTCAAGGATGCCAAGGCCTATGTCGAGCTTGAAAAGATAATCAACGAAAACTACATCGGCGATGTAAACGAGGATACGCTGTATAACGCGGCGGCCTCGGCCATGGTGCGCAGCATCGACGATAAGTGGAGCTATTACATGAGCCCCGAGGAGTATGCGGCCTATAAGCTGTCCTCGGCAAACGAATATGCCGGCATCGGCGTAAGCGTGAAGCTCAACGACAAGGGCAAGTTCGAGATATTTGCCGTCGAGGACGGGACTCCGGCGGCAACGGCGGGACTCAACGTCGGCCAGACGATAGTTTCCGTTGACGGACAGTCGACCGACGGCATGACTACGGCGGAGCTTCAGGAGCTTATCCGCTCAAAGCTCAACAAGAATTTCCCCATGGTCATCGCGGACGAAAAGGGAAACGAGTCGAGCGTGACCATATCCTGCGAGGTCATATATAAAAACCCCGTATCCTCGAAGATGCTCGATAACAATATAGGCTATATCAAGATAACAAACTTTGAAGCCGGAAGCAGCGACGGGACGATAGGCGCCATTGAAAAGCTCACGGCAGAGGGCGCGAAGTCGTTTATATTCGACGTGCGCGATAACCCAGGCGGCCTTGTGAGCGAGCTTGTGTCGCTGCTGGACTATCTTCTGCCGGACGGTGATCTGTTCGTGAGCGTCGATAAGGCCGGCAAGGAAACGGTCCAGACCTCGGACAAGGTCTGCCTGAGCGCAAAGATGGCCGTTCTGGTCAACGAAAACAGCTACAGTGCGGCCGAGTTCTTCGCGGCGGCTCTGCAGGAGTATGACTGGGCGACGATAGTCGGCACGCATACGACAGGCAAGGCAAGAAGCCAGGTGACGATCGAGCTTTCAAACGGCGGCGCGATACACATTTCAACCAGGAAATATCTCACGCCCAACCGCGTCGATCTGGCGGAGGCCGGCGGCGTAAAGCCCGATATCGAGGTGCAGAACACCGATGAGGACACAAAGGTGCAGCTCAACGCGGCGATAAAAGCCCTGAGCTGAGTATTAATAAGCAATAAATTAAGGATATCATAAAGGAGAGCTGAATAATGGCTACCGAAAGCAGATTTAAAATGAGTCAGGAGCGCCTGGACGCGCTCAAAAAGGAACTTCTGTACCTTGAGACCGATAAGGCCAAGGAGGTTGCCGAGCAGATCAAGGAAGCGCGCAGCTTCGGCGACCTTTCGGAAAACAGCGAGTACGACGAGGCAAAAACCGAGCAGGGCAAGCTCTATTCGAGAATTGCCGAGATCAAGAGCCTTGTCGAAAACGCCGAGATCGTCGAGAAGGTCGATACCGGCATGCGCAAGGGCGCAGTCACCCTCGGCAGCCGCGTAAAGGTGCGCGACACTGATGACGGCTATGAGGAGGAGTACACCATCGTAGGCTCTCAGGAGGCAAACCCCATGGAGGGGCGCGTGTCCGATGATTCTCCCTTCGGCCGCGGTCTGTACGGCCACGTCGCGGGCGAGAAGATCAGCGTCGACGCTCCCGCAGGCGAGCTGCATTTCGAGATACTCTCTGTAGAGAACGATTAAGAGGTAGGCTATGAGTGAGAATAAGACCAATGAGACGGCAGCGCCCGAGCAGGAGCTAAGCGAGCTGCTTCAGATAAGACGCGATAAGCTCAAGGCTCTGCAGGAGGAGGGGCGAGACCCCTTTACCCAGACCCGCTTCGTAAGAAGCGCATATTCGGCAGAGATAAAGGCTGATTTCGATGCTTTCGACGGCAAGACCGTAAAGGTCGCCGGCCGCATGATGTCAAAGCGCGGCATGGGCAAGGCGATATTCTGCCACATCAAGGACGACCGCGGCACCATCCAGCTTTATATCCGCAAGGACGCGGTCAGCGAGCAGGAGTTTGCCGACTTCCGCAAGTACGATATCGGCGATATAATCGGCGTTTCCGGCTTCGTGTTCAAGACCAAGACCGAGGAGATATCGGTGCATGTCGAGTCCGTCACGCTGCTGTCGAAGAATCTGCGCCCCCTGCCGGAAAAGTTCCACGGCATGACCAGCACCGAGCTGAAATACCGTCAGCGCTACGTTGACCTCATTATGAGCGACGACAGCCGCCGCAACTTCGAGATACGCTCGAAGTTCATAAGCTATGTGCGCTCCTTCCTCGACGCAAGAGGCTATATGGAGGTCGAGACCCCCGTACTTAACACCATCTCCGGCGGCGCAACGGCGCGTCCGTTCATAACGCATCACAATACGCTGGATATCGACATGTTCCTGCGCATTGCGACCGAGCTCAACCTCAAGCGTCTGATCGTCGGCGGCATAGAGCGCGTGTACGAGATAGGCCGTATCTTCCGCAACGAGGGCATGGACACGAAGCATAACCCGGAGTTCACGACGGTTGAGCTGTACCAGTCCTACGCCGATTTTAACGACATGATGGACCTGTTCGAGGACCTGCTGTCGGGCGCCGCGATGAAGATACTGGGCACCTATAAGTGCACATGGCAGGACTGCGATATCGACCTCAGCCCCGGCTGGGAGCGCCTGACGATGGCCGAAGCCGTCAAGAAATACGTCGGCGTTGACTTCATGGCGATAGAGGGCGACGCGGAGGCCGTAGCGGCGGCAAAGGCCGCGGGCGTCGATATGGACAAGGTCGAGCAGACCTGGGGTCACGCCCTGTACGAATGCTTTGACCAGCTCGTCGAGGATAAGCTCATCCAGCCGACCTTCATCACCATGCACCCCGTTGATGTTTCGCCGCTTGCCAAGCGCTCTCCCAAGGATCCGCGCCTGACCGAGCGCTTCGAGCTCTTTATCTGCCGCAGCGAGATGGGCAATGCCTTCTCCGAGCTCAACGACCCCATTGACCAGAAGCAGCGCTTCCTCAAGCAGGTCGAGATGCGCGCCAAGGGCGACGATGAGGCCGGCATGATGGACGATGATTTCATCAACGCACTCGAGTACGGCATGCCTCCCACGGGCGGTCTCGGCATCGGAATCGACCGCTGCGTCATGCTCCTGACCGGCGCAAGCTCCATCCGCGATGTAATTCTTTTCCCGACGATGAAGAGTTTAGATAAGTAATGGTGCGAAAAGTCCAGTAAAATCA
>CAVJKX010000020.1:0-25951 GCA_963650165.1 bacterium | reverse complement strand
ATATAATGTAGGCGGCTCACGCCGCGATTTGATTACACCTCATCCGGCGCGCAGGCTGCGCCTGCGAATGAATAATGAATAATTATGGTGTGCAGCTTTGCTGCACGGATTTTTAGAGGAGCTTTCACATTATGCCGATACGCTATTTGCGTCGGCCCGACCGGCAGCCGCGCAGGAAACCGAAACAAGGGGATAAACAAATCTCTTTCAGCACTCGCGTTACGCGGCAGTGTTCTTATTTCGTCGACAGTTTCGATACCGGGCACCGGCAATATGTGTATAGGTACAGCCTAAATTCGCCACTGAAAAAAACCGGGCACCGGCAATAAACGTATAGGCACAGTCTAAATTCGCCTCTAAAATCAACCGATGCCGCCGAGGACGGCGCCGGCGACGAGGGCGAGGAGCGTCAGGGCGCAGTAGACGTACTTGCCCAGCGGGTAGAACCACTTGCCGATGGGCCTGCGCGCACCGAGATTTACGGCCTCGAGCGCGAACTTCTTTCCGCCGACCCAGAAGAACATGACCGCCGCGAGCAGTGCGCCGAGCGGGCAGATGTAGATCGAGACGACGTCCATCCACTGCGAGACGATCGCCTGGATGCACAGCGCGGCGGCGCAGCCGATGACATGGATCAGCGCCGTGGCCGGTACGCGCTTTAAATCAAATTTCTCCTGCAGAAACGCAACCGGCGCTTCGTAGAGGTTTATTATCGAGGTCAGTCCGGCAAAGGTGACGCAGACGAAAAACGCCATGCCGACCACACGTCCACCGGCCATGCCGTTTATGACGTTCACGAGGTAGATGAACATGAGCCCCGGCCCGCCTTCGTTGAGCTGTGCGCCGCCCGTTGCCATGGCGGGGATTATGACGAAGGCCGCCAGCAGCGCGGCGAGAGTGTCGAAAACGGCGACGTTGCGTGCCGAGGACGGGATGCACTCGCTGCGGCTGAGGTACGAGCCGTAGATGACGCTGCCGTTTCCGGCGACGGACAGCGAGAAGAAGGCCTGCCCGAAGGCGTAGATCCACAGCTTCGGCTCCATGAGCCCCGCGGGATCGATGGTGAGGATGTAGCGGTAGCCCTCCGCCGAGCCTGCGAGCGTGAAAACGTACACGCCCAGCGCGGCAAACAGCACGAACAGCACGGGCATCATGATCTTGTTGGCCTTCTCAATGCCGCCTGCGATGCCGAGGGACATTATGGCAAAGCTCACCGCGATCGCCGCGACGACCCAGACGTTTGCGCCCCACGCGCTTGCCGTTGCGCCGAAGGCGCCGGCTATGGCGTCCATGTCCTGGCCCATTTCGAGCAGCTCGCCGGAAAACGCCATGAAGGTGTATTTGAATATCCAGCCCATGACGCAGGTGTAGCCGATGGCGAGGGCCAGCGAGCCGAGAACGGGTATGTATCCGATGCGCTCGCCGAGCTTCCGGTTTCCGTATCTGAGCTCGGTGCACCTGCCGAATGCGCCCATGGGTCCCGCTCCGCCCGCTCTGCCGAGGGCGAACTCCTCGATGACGCCCGTGGACGCGATGAGCGCGACGAATATGAAATACGGGATAAGGAAGGTGAGGCCGCCCCAGGTCGAGACGAGCGTGGGGAAGCGCCAGATGTTTCCCATGCCGACGGCCGAGCCTATGCAGGCGATTATAAATCCGCTGCGGCTTCTGAAGCCGTCGCGCTTGCGTTCGTTGTTCTCCATTGTGTTGACCTTTCACTCTCTCTGTTTTGACGAAATTAACTATACAGTGTAAGCAGATCAAAGTCAAGAAAAGCCCGCTCTGGCCGGCTGAGACGGGAAAACACACGCCCGAAAGAGCCCGACAGGCACGAATATCGTCATTGCGGCGGCATGATCCCGCACCGCCGGGCGATATCAGGTTCATGCAGTTTTGAGCGAGAAATTTTTCGTTCAGAAAAATAACAAAATCTCGGCAATACGCAAAGTATTGCCGAGATTTTTTGTGCCGTATGGCGGAAAAAATCCGCTCAGAACCGTGTGTTTTCTTATCTTACTTCAGCAGGCCCTTGACGAGACCCTTATCGGTCTTCTGCACGTGCTTGAAGACCTCCTCGAAGCGGTTGAGGGCTTCGTCGATGATCTCGGGCGTGTCGGCCAGCGAGGTGTACAGGCGGCTGCCGGCGAGGGTGACGATGCCGTTTGCCATGTAGGCCGCGCCCATGCGCTCCATGGAGTCCTTGCGGACGTACATCATGTCCTTATTGCGCAGCAGACCGACGGCGGACTTGACGAAGCAGTTCGACGAGAAGTCGAAGCTCATTGCGCCGGTGCACTCGAGGTGGACGATCGAGCCCTGGTTGTAAGCGACAAAGGGCAGGCCGTAGCGGTCGATGAGCTCCTTGAGGCCGTCGCAGAGCCTGTCGCCCATTCTGCCGGCGACTTCGCAGGCGTTGGTGCGCTCTATCTCCTGGATCGCGGTGTAGCCGGCGAGGCAGGACAGGGGGTTTGCCGCCAGGGTTCCGCCGACGTATGCTCTGTGCTTGCCGGTTGCAAGGCCGGCCGCCATGAGCTGTGCGTACTCCTTCTTGCCGCCTACGCCGCCCGCTGCGGGGTAGCCGCCGGCAACGATCTTGCCGAACACGGTCAGGTCGGGGACGACGTCGAAGTAGCCCTGTGCGCCGGAGAGCGCCACGCGGAAGCCGGTGACGACCTCGTCGAATATCATCAGTGCGCCGTACTTGTCGCACAGTGCGCGCACGCCCTTGTTGTAATCGTGAGCCACGGGGCGGGTGCCGCTCTCGGGGCCGACGGGCTCGAGGAGGACGGCCGCGGTGCCGCCGAGGAGCTTATTGCGCTTGAGCACATGCTCGAGCATGTTCAGGTCGTTCGGACGGACCTCGTCGGTCGTGCCGTAGCAGCCGTGGGGGATGCCGTGCGACTCGAGCAGTGCGCGGCTGCCGGGGATCTTCAGGCCGTAGACCATCTGGTCGGACCAGCCGTGGTAAGCGCCGCCGATCTTGATGATGCGCTTGTTGCCGGTGGCTATGCGGGCGATGCGCAGCGATGCCATGACGGACTCCGTGCCCGAGCCGAGCATGCGGAACATCTCGACGTTGGGCATGTGCTTGTTGATCTCGCGCGCGATGAGCATCTCGGACTCGTGCAGCAGGCCCGTTACGGGGCCGCACTCGTTGAGCAGCTCAATGACCTTCTCGCGGATGACGGGGTAGTTGCTGCCGAGGATGGTCGGGCCGCCGGCCTGGAGGAAGTCGATGTACTTGTTGCCGTCCTTGTCGTAGAGGTAGGCGCCGTCGGCCTTTGCCATGCACATGGGGAAGGGCTTGTTGAAGGCGAGGTTATGCTGAACGCCGCCGGGGATGTATTTCTGCGACTCCTCGTATACCGCTCTGGAGGCGGTGCACTTTTCGTCGTAATACTTCATGATGACGTCGCTGTAATACTCGTCGGAGACCTCCCATATGGGCTGGCTGGTCAGGGCCTTGAGTTTTGCGTTGATCTCGTTGGGATCGTCCCATCTGCTTATTGCACAGTTATTCATGCTCGTTGTTCTCCTTTTCCTGTTTTTTCTTGGCTATATCATTGGTATCCTTGCTGTTGCGGTAGACTACGAAATTATCCCACAGATATTCGAGGGAGAGGTTGAGCGCCATGTTGATCGCCAGCACGACGTACTCGTTCCAGCCGTTTACATCGGCAAGAAAATGCTCGTTCCAGATCGTAAACGGCGCAAAGGGCACGTAGAACAGGAACACCAGAAGCATTGCCTTGGGCACGTTTTCAGCGCTCTGGAAGGTGAATTTTCTGTTGAAGGTAAAGTTCCACAGAACGCTCAGCACGAGCGCTATCGTGTAGCACACCCAGTGGCCGGGGATCTTGATGACCTCCTCGCACAGGAGCATCGCCACGGCCTCGATTATACCGGCAGAAGCTGAGAAAAGAATGAATTTCAGGGCTCTGGCGGTTTCCTTCTTTTTCTCCGTTTTCATACGTCATCCCTTCTTCTTTGAATATTTTTTCTTATAGACAAAGCGCATGAGCGCCGTATCCGCGGTATTGAGCCTCACCTTCGAGCCGAGCCCCATGGTGTGCAGGGCGCACAGCGCCGATTTCTCGGTCAGAAGCCGCAGCGCCTCGCGGTCGTCGGGATCGTCGGCCTTTACGACCGCGCCCACGCCCTTTACGAACACCGCGTCGCGGTTCCTGAGCGCACGCACGATCTTTTTGGGCTTTGCCTTGACGCAGGGAACGTGCGAGCCGAGCATCTGCGCCATATCGTCAAGCTGGGCGTGCAGCGTCCTGCGCTTGCTTGCCCACATGACGGCATAGTCGCCGCCGCTGAGCTCCGCCGTGGGGATCTCGCCCCTGACCGACGCCATGAGCGCCGTGACCTTGTCTCCGGCAAGGCGCTTGGGAGAAGCCTTCGCTATGCACAGATTGCGGCGGCAGATATCCTCAAGAAGCTGCGCGCGCTCCATGGCCTGCTTTTTGTCCTCTCCGCAGATGACCACGCCGTGGTTTACCATGAAAACGGTATGAGCGCCGGTCTGCATCGCGGCCTTCACCGCGCATTTGAGCTTTTTCATGCCCGGCAGGCCGTACTCCGCCTTTGCAACGCCGCCGAGGGCAGCCTTTTCGGCCTCGGTCATATCCATGCTCTCAAAGCCCGCAAGGCCGAGCGCCGATGCGCAGTTCTGATGCGTATGGATAACAAAGCCGACTTCGGGGAACAGCTCGTATGCCGCGGCGTGAACGCCCTTCTCGCTCGAGGGCTTGCGCTTTCCCTCCCATTTCATCGTGCCGAGCTCGACGCAGGCGATATCCTCCGGCGTCGTTTTGAGATAGTCAAGGCCGCTCGGGGTGATGAGAAAATGCGTTTTGTCGCGGCGGCAGCTCACGTTGCCCCAGGTCCTTGCGACAAGGCCGGTTTTTAAAAGCTCCCTGCCGGTGCCGCATATAAGCTCTCTTGCCATGCTTTCTTCCATGCTAATGCCCTCCTCAGCTGTTGAGCGCGGCAAAGTTTTTCTTGTTGGCCGCGTAAAGATTTTTGAATACCGCGTAGTTTTTGTCGTAAAGCGCCTTGTTTTCGGCGTTGGGCTCGTACCGGCTCTCGGCCTTTATGAGCGTTCCGGCCTCCGACAGGCTGCCTATGCGCCCGCTTCCGACCGCGACGAGCATCGCGGCGCCCACTGCGCCCACGTCCTTCGTCGAGGCGACGGTCTCTACCGTGCGCCCGGTAACGTCCGCGAGGATCTGGCAGGTCACCTTCGACAGGGCGCCGCCGCCGACAAAGCGCAGCGTATCGGAGGTCTTCACCTTCCTGTCCTGGCACTCGAGCATCCACCTGAGGTGGTAGCATATGCCCTCGAGCACCGCGCGGAGCATCTCCGTCTTGCCGGTGTCGAGCCTGATGTTGAAGAACATGCCCGCGGACTTGGGGTCCTCGAAGGGGCAGCGGTTGCCGTGCAGCCAGGGCGTGAATATAACGCCGCCCGCGCCGGGAGGTATGGATGCAATGGTGTCGCTCATATAGTCGTAGAGGCTTTCGTATATGCTCTCCTCGCTCTCCGCGACGTTTATTTTTCTGAGGTAGATGCCGATCTCGTCGAGCACGAGGTGCTCCTTTACCCATTCAAAGCACTTGCCCGCCGTTTCCATCTCGGCAAAGTAATTGTATCTGCCCTCCTGCGCGCCGACGATGCCGGCGATCATGGCGCTCAGATCGACCTCCTGCCTGTCGATGACCGTTGTGACCCAGCCGGAGGTGCCGGAATAGACGTGCGTCTGACCGACCTCGGTGCAGCCGGCGCCCACGCCGATAAGCGTTGCGTCGCCGCCGCCGCCGTAGACCGGAGTTCCCGCAGCAAGGCCGAGCTCCCACGCCGCCTTTTCGCCGAGCGGGCCGACGATGTCGGTGCATTCGACGATCTCGGGCAGGTGCCCAGGCTCAACGCCGTACATGCCGCACAGCGCTTTGCTCCAGCAGCCCTTGCCGGGGCGGCTGTCGTACAGGAAGGTCGAGTACGCCGAGTCGCGCGTCATGATAAATCTGCCCGTGCAGCGGCAGATGAGATATTCCTTGACGTCGAGCCACTTGTATATCTTCTTATACGTCTCGGGCTCGTTCTTCTGCACCCATTTGTACTTCCACAGGGGGTCCTTGACGCTCGTGGATGCCGCGCGCGTCCTCGCAAGGCTCTTTAGGAGCATTCCGGCGTTCACGCCCGAAACGGTGATGCCGTGGGTCTGGCACTCGGCAAACTCACCGGCCGCGCGCTGATCCATGTAGCTCATCGGGCGGCGCAGCGCATTGCCCTGCTCATCGACCAGCACAAGCCCCTGCATCTGCGAGCAGAAGGATATGCCCCCGATCTCCTTCGGATCGACTCCCGTTTTTGCGATGAGACGGCGCGTGCTCTTCCTCATGGCCTCCCACCACTCGTCCGCGTCCTGCTCCGCTCCGCCGTCGGGCATTATATAAAGCCCGTAGCCCTCATACTCGCCGGAGCGCAGGCTGATCGTTTCGCCGAGCTCGAAAAGGCAGGTCTTGACGCCCGTCGTTCCGATGTCATACGCGATAACATACATTTTCTTTCTTCTCTCCCTATATATTAAATTTTGCCTATTCTATTTTCAGCGCATTCCTCACAAAGTGCATGAAGCTTTCCGTCATTTTCTCCGTATCCTCCGCGCTGCCCTCGCCGCAGAAAATTTTCATACGCTCGGAGTAGTAATCGCAGCTGTAGGAAAACTGGAGCATCATGAAAAGGTTATCAAGGAAAAAGGCGAAGAGCCTCGGGTCGAGCTCCGGATCGACCGTTCCGGCCGCGCGCGCGTTCTCCAGAAGTGTCGAATACACTCTCGCCGTGCGGCTCTCGATCTCCCGTGCGAGCTCCTTTGCGTACTTTTTGCAGCCGCCGGAGGATATCTCGTTGTACATCGCGTTATGGCTTTTGTGCTCCCGCGCGTGGACCGCGAGGGCGGAAACTATGCTTTCTATGCCCGAGGCGATATCCGTCTCGTGCGAGACTGCCTCCGTGAGCACCTCGTCGAGAAGATCGAGCGAATGGCGCACGCAGGCCAGAAAAAAGCTGTCCTTGTCGCCGAAATACTTATATATAACGCCGACGGAAACGCCGGCCTTCTTTGCTATCACATTTATATTCGCCCTGTCCAGTCCGCGCTCGGCAAATTCGTCGATGCCGGTCTCGAGTATGAGCATTTTTGCATTGTCGTCAAGCTTTTTGTACATGGGGTTTTGTCTCCGCTTTGCCATGTCGTGAGCGGCGGCTCACAAGATGCGTATATTATACTCCCGCAGGCCCTGCCGCGTCAATGCTTTTTTAAGGCATTTTCAGGCAGTTGCGGATATGTTTATTGCGGTCGCCCGGCAGCGATCATATGAAAAACATGAAAACTTCTAAAGCGCATGCTTGAAATGCCGCCGCGCCGATGATAATATCAGGGCGCAAAGGAGATGCGATGCATAAAAAAACGGATGTTCGGGAGAACATCCGTTTTTGCTGTATTCTGATCTGCCATCAGCCGCCGTAGCCGAAGAAGCCGGGCACCTGCTGCTGTTGCTGCTGCTGGGACTGCGTGCTGCTGTTCTGCTCCTCCGCGATGGCGGAGGTGGTCTGCTCGCCGACGGTGACGGTCACGGTGAGGGTCTGACCCTGGCGGTAGACGGTGAGCGTGAGCGTGTCGCCGACCTCGTGGTCGGAGATGACGGAGCTCAGATCGCTCTTGCCGCTTATCTCCTTGCCGTCAACGGCGGTGATGATGTCGTTTGCCTGAAGGCCGGCCTTCTCGGCGGGGCTTCCCTCGGTGACGGAGGCTACGGCCGCGCCTGCGGGAGTGCCGTAGTTTATCGCCTCGTCGCTGACGTCGGAGACCATGACGCCGATGTAGGGCTTTGCGATGTAGCCCTTTTCGATGATGCTGTCAACGATGCTGCGCACGGTGTTGATGGGGATGGCAAAGCCGATGTTGTCGATCGACGCGCCGGAGCTCGAGGAGCCGGAATACTTGGCGTTGGTTATGCCGATGACCTCGCCGTAGAGGTTGAACAGAGCGCCGCCGGAGTTGCCGGAGTTGATGGCGCAGTCGGTCTGGATGAGCTTCATGGTGACGTTGCTCGAGAGCGTGACCTCGCGGTCAAGCGCACTGACGGCGCCGGAGGTAAGAGAGAATGTGAGCTCGCCCAGGGGATTGCCGATGGCGACGACCGAGTCGCCGACGTTGAGGTTGTCCGAGTCGCCGATCGTCACGGGGGTGAGGCCCGTCGCGTCGATCTTCAGGACGGCGACGTCGTTGCTCTCGTCGTAGCCGATGAGCTGCGCATCGTAGCTCGTGCCGTCATAAAGCGTGACCTTTATCGAGCTTGCCGACTCTATGACGTGGTAGTTTGTGAGGATATAGCCGTCGGAGGTGTAGATAAAGCCCGAGCCCGAGGCCGCCGACTGCGTGGTGTAGCCCCAGAAGTTGGTGGTGACCTGCGTGGTTATGCCGACGGTGGAGTTTACGTTTGCCGCGTACACCTCGGCGGCGGTCATCTGCTTGCTGGTATCGACGCTTGCGGTGTTTATGACCGAGGTCGGGCGCTTGCCCTCGTAAACGGTCGTGCCGGACGAGGAGCCGAACACCGCGTTTCCTATCGCCGAGCCGCCGAAGCCGGCGAGCATCGCCGCGACGAGAACGCCCGCTATCATTGCGCCGGGCTTTTTCCAGAAGGGCTTTTTCTCCGCTTTGGGAGCCTCTGCGGTAGCTTCCGGCCCGGACGTGCTTTCCTGACCCTTGCCGTAAAAGAAGCTGTATTCGCCGTCAACGGGAGGAGTGCTCCGCTGCTCCTGCTGAAGGCCGTCGTTTTTGTTTTCCATGTTATCCATGATGCTGCCTCCTTGTTTATCTCATCGCCGGAACTTTCAGGTCCGGCGCTTGCTGTTGGTCTGCCGCTTCGGCGAAGCCTCTTCGCCCGGTGGGCAGTTACCCTTCGGCCGGAAGATATCCTCCGTGCCGGCTTTTTGATGTTGTATTTTGTGGAACTGTCGTAAGAATACCCCCCCTACCTGAAATGAGCTGAAAAAGTTTGTTAGCAAAATATGAATTTGTTTGATTTTTTCGGAACGGCTGTTAAAATGGTTTCAGGTTCGTTTCAGCCAAGCGTATTATTATATGTATCAAGAGGTGATACCATGCGTATTCTTATAGCCGAGGACGAGGTCGGCATCGCAAAGGCGCTCAAGCTCGTTCTCGAAAAAAACCGTTTTGCGGTCGATATGGTGCATAACGGGCTTGACGCGCTCGATTACATGCTGTCGGTGAGCTATGACGCGGTGGTGCTGGATATAATGATGCCGGGGCTCGACGGGCTCGAGGTGCTCAGGCGCGCGCGCGAAAAGGGCATCGGCACGCCGGTCCTGTTTCTCACCGCCAAGGCCGAGGTCGAGGACCGCATCGCAGGTCTCGACGCGGGCGCGGACGACTATCTGCCCAAGCCCTTTGCCATGGGCGAATTTATATCGCGCGTGCGTGCGCTGACACGCCGCAGCGGAAACTACGCCCCCGACGTTATCCGGGTCGGCGGCACGAGCCTTGATCTGAGCTCGTACACGCTGTCGGCAAAGGGGCAGAGCGTGCGCCTTAACAACAAGGAGTTTCAGCTCATGGAGCTGTTCATGCGCAACCGCGGCCGCGTTTTCTCGACCGATGCGCTCATGCAGAAGGTCTGGGATCTGGACACGGAGTCGGAGACCGACGTCGTGTGGACATACATCGGCTTTCTGCGCAAAAAGCTGCGCGGCCTCGACGCGGACGTCGAGATAAAAACCATACGCGGCGCGGGCTACGCGCTGGAGGAAAAATAATGCTCGTCAAAATGCGGCGCAGGTTCATCGCCTCGGCGATGGCGGCCATGGGCGCGGTGACGCTCGTGCTGCTGGTCGCGGTTAACCTGTGGAACTATACGATAACGACAAACAGGCTCGACGATACGATAGACGCGCTCCTGGGACATGGGTCATACACCGGCTCGTCAAGCTTCACTCTGCCGGATATTTTTTCGGGAGACTCGCCGGAGGCCAAATACATGACGCGCTACTTTGCCGTCGTGTACGACTCCGACGGCGACGCACTGCGCGTTTACAGCGACTATATCGCAAGCGTTTCCGCGCAGGAGGCGCTGTACTACGCCTCCGACGCCCTGTCCGGAGGGCACGAGCAGGGCTATTACGGCGATTACCGCTACTGCGTGAAGTCGGCAAGCTCCGGAAGTGCGATAGTTTTTCTCAACGCCTCGCCCGAGCAGCAGTCGATGAAGACGCTTCTGACGGTATCGCTCTTTGTCGCGGCGCTGAGCCTGCTACTGGGCTTCGTGCTCGTAACGGCCTTTTCGAAAAAGGCGATCGCGCCCTATATCCGCAATATCGAGCTTCAGAAGCAGTTCATCACCGACGCCGGGCACGAGCTCAAAACGCCGCTGACCTCCATCTCGACGAGCGCGGATGTGCTCAGGATGGAAAACGGCGAAAACGAATGGGTCGACAACATACAGAAGCAGACCGTGCGCATGTCGCGCCTTGTCAAAAACCTCGTGACGCTCTCGCGCCTTGACGAGGGCATGCCCCTGCCGGACAAGAGCGAGTTTTCGCTCTCGGACGCGGCGTGGGAGGCGGCCGAGCCCTTTGAGATGCGCGCCAGGGCGCAGGGCAAAAGCTACAGCCAGAGCATAAGCCCCGATCTGACGATGACCGGCGACATGGCCGCCGTGCAGCAGCTCATATCCATATTGCTCGACAACGCCTTCAAATACTCCGACGACGGCGGCGAGATACGCCTTTCGGTATTCGCCCGGCACAAAAGCATGATCATCGAGGTGTACAACACCTGTCCGCCGGACTCGCTCGGCGATATCGACCGCTTCTTCGACCGCTTCTACCGCGCGGACAAATCGCGCCGCTATGACGGCGGAACGGGCATCGGCCTTGCCATCGCAAAGGCCACGGCTCAGGCGCTCGGCGGCGGCATAAGCGCCGAAACGCCGGACGGGAAGAGCATAATCTTCCGCGTAACGCTGTAAAAAAACGACCCGTTCGGGTCGTTTTCAGCGTGTCAAAAAAGTCTGTGACTTTTTTGCGCGCTTCAAAAACGCCACATTTTTTGTGAAGCTTGCGCTTCACGAAAAATCTCGCTGTGCTCGTCAAAAAGTCTGATAAATCAGACGTTTTTGATGGCTATAATCTAATTCGAGGCGGGTCTTTTCTCGCTGCGGCTCGGTCACGGCGCGGCTCTGACATGCCACCGGCATGTCATTCACTCCCGCGCCGACGCTTCGCTACCCCTCGAGCTCCCCCGCTGCGCGGATATCTCTACGCAGCAGCATAGGCTTTTTGACGGTCTCAAATTATCTGTCGCTCGGGCCGGGGTCATGGTCGCCGAATATCATGTCGTCGATATCCATTCAGGTCACCTCGTTTTTTCAGCATACTTATATCTTATGCTGAAGGGAACGGAAACATGACTGCTTTATTCGGCCTTTAATGTCACGCAGACGATCTCGGGGTGGTTGAAGATGCGCGGTACGGGCACGGAGTTTCCGAGTCCGCGCGAGACGATCATCGTGTAGCTGCCGTTGTTGTACGCTCCTCCCGCGAAGTCCGGGAACAGGCTGCGGTCGGTGCCTATAAGGCCGCCGACGCCGGGAATGCGGATAAGGCCGCCGTGCGCATGGCCGGACAGAATGAGATCGACCGGCAGCCCGGGATACTCCGTCATCCAGTAATTGCGGTGCCCCAGCAGTATCCTGAACGCCGAGGGAGAAGCCTCTGCCATCTGCCGGGCAAGCTCCTCGGGAGTGAGCATGTCGGCATAGGCCAGCGGATCCTCGACGCCGCCGAGCAGGATATCCTCCCCGCCGCGGCTTATCGTGAGATATTCGTTGCTCAGATATTTCACTCCGGCGTCCTCCATTGTCTCACGCACCTGCGCGGCAAGGCCGGAGCCGAATTCGTGGTTCCCGCTGACGAAGTACACCGGACATATCTCCGTAAGCCGGCCGACAAGCTTTCCGACAGCTTCAAGATCGCCCTCGTCGGTGACGAAATCTCCGGTGAGCGCGATGATATCGGGCTCCAGAGCCGCGACCCTTTCGGCAAGCTCCGTGCCGTCGGCGCCGAACTCCGCTCCGTGCAGGTCGGAAAGCTGCACGATCTTAAAGCCGTCGAAGCTCTGCGGCAGCTTTGAGGATGAGACCTCATAGCGGCTTACCTCGAGCCTTGTTCGGCTGTCGTTTATTAAAAATGCACAGAGCGCCGCCGCGAGCGCAATGATGACAAGCGCCGTCAGGCAGCCGCGGCCTCTGCGTTTTTTGCCGTAAGTTTTCAATGTAATGCCTCGCAGATAAATTCAGTCTGCGGCAATCATACCACAAGTCGCGCGATGCCGCAACTTTGCTATTGAAACCATTTGCCTTTTGGGGTATAATGTATAAATCCAACTGAAATAAAAAGGAAGATACGACATGAGTTCATCAACCGAAAGAAAAAACAGACAGGCTGCCCGCAGCGAAGGCTCCTACATGAAGGACATCAATGCAAAAAAGGAAGCCGACAAGAAGAAAAAGCAGAAGATCAAGTGGACGATCGTCGGGGTCGCCCTCGTCATCTTCTTCGCGTTCGCCATTTACCTCAATACCGGCGCACTGTACAGATCGCTTGACGCGCTGACGGTCTCCAACACCGAGGTCACGGTCGGCGATACGACCGTTTCCGCAGGCGAGCGCAGCTTCTCCGTGGCTGAGTGCAACTATGTATATCATATGCAGTATATCAGCTTTGTTAACACCTACGGCAGCTATCTGTCCTCCGTGCTTGACACCTCCCAGCCCCTCGACGAGCAGGAGTGCCCCATGAACCCGAACGCGAGCTCCGACGATGACGAGGACAGCTCCGAGAGCACCGAGACCTACACCTGGGACGATTATTTCCGCGACGCTACCTCCTCCACGCTCACGCAGCTTGCGGCCTTCGAGGCATACGCCGAGCAGCATGACATTTCGCTCGACGAGGACGATCTCAAGGAGATAGACGAGACCATCGACTCCATCGCCGACACCGCAAAGGAAAACAACTACGGCAGCGTCAGCAAGTTCCTCGCGGCAAACTACGGCCGCGGCAGCAACGAGAGCGTTGCCCGCTCCATCCTCGAGCTCCAGTCCCTGGCCACCAAGGTGCAGAACAGCATCACCGACGCGCAGGAGTACACCGCCGAGGAGCTGGCCGCAAAGTACGACACCGTCAAGGACAGCTACGATAAGTTCACCTACAGCTACTATCTCGTTGAGGCGGAGGTCCCCGAGCACGAGCACTCCGACGACGAGGACGAGAGCGCCGAAGAGCCCACCGAAGAGACCCTTGCAGCCGCAAAGGCTACCGCAGAGAGCATCCTTGCAAGCGTAAACGGCGGCACCTCCCTTGCCGACGCAGTGGCCGCAGCCGTCACCGACGCAACGCCCACCGAGCAGACCGATCTTTCCGGCTCCTCCGTCGAGTCCGATCTCTCCGAGTGGATAAAGAGCGCAGACCGCGTCGCGGGCGATACGACCGTTATCGACGCAAGCAGCGGCAGCTATGTCGTCGTGTTCACCAAGCGCGACAACAACCAGGCTCCCACCGACGACAGCGGCGATCAGAACTACTGCGACTACGTCGCCGAGAACCTGCTCAAGCAGGAGGTGCTCAGCGAGTGGAACGAGGAGGTCTTCAGCAAGATCACCGAAGTCTACACGGCCTCCTACACCGGCTCGGCACGCTACGTCGGCGTCTGATAAATCAAGCTTAATAGATCAAGCTTAGCTTAAAAGGCCGTTCCAGAGGAACGGCCTTTACTGTTTACGGAGATATAATATGAACGAAAGAACCATACGCGCCGAAATGCTCCTCGGAGCCGAGGCGATGGAAAAGCTCGCCCGCGCGCACGTTGCGGTGTTCGGGCTCGGCGGAGTGGGCTCATGGTGCGCGGAGGGGCTCGCGCGCTGCGGCGTGGGACGCCTGACGCTTATAGACCAGGACACCGTGGGGCTGAGCAACATCAACCGGCAGCTGTGCGCCCTCGGCTCGACCGTGGACATGCCCAAGGCCGAGGTGCTGCGCCGCCGCATAGAGGATATAAACCCCGATATCGTGGTAAGCTGCATCGTCGGCCGCTACGAGGCCGCGGGCCGCGACGATTTCTTTGCCGATTACGACTACATCGCCGACTGCATCGACCTCGTGTCCTGCAAGGTCGATCTTATACGCACGGCCAAGGAGCGCGGAGTGCCCATCGTGTCGGCTCTCGGCACGGGCAACAAGCGCGACGCGCAGCGGCTCATGCTCTGCGACATTAAAAAAACCAGCGGCTGTCCGCTGGCAAGGGTCGTGCGCAGGGAGCTGCGCAAGGTCGGCATCGAGCATCACGACGTGGTCTTCTCGCCCGAGGAGGCGATGGAGCCGCAGCAGTTCGAGGCTCCGCCTCCCGGACGCAGGAGCGTCCCCGGCTCGCTGGTGTGGGTACCGGCAAGCGCGGGGCTTCTGCTGTGTCAGCACATAGTAACGTCGATAAGCGGATTATAGCTCAATGACCTGCGGCTGCACGTCGGGATCGTGATTTGCGATGACGGCGACGCAGCCGGGGTCATTTGCCTGCTCGGCAATCCAGTCGTAGGACTTGAGAATGGCCTTTTCGTTGAAGCCGAAGCCGGGCAGTATCCTCTCGCGCCACGAGCGCTCGCAGAACGCGGCGTCCGAGGTCAGAACGACGAATTTGCCGCCGTTTTTTATCTTCACGCCGATCTGCCCGTCCGTATGTCCGGGCAGGCACACGAAGGTCACCGAGCCGTCGCCGAAGAGGTCGTAGGACCACCACAGCGGCCCGTCCATCGTGCCCTTGAACCAGAAATGCTCGATGGGAACGCCCTCCCACATGCTCGCCGGCTGGCGCAGGCGGTACACCGTGCGGATGGTCCACCAGCCCTCCTCCTCGGGGAGCAGGATGCGCTTTGCGTTTTGTACCGAGCGCAGGCCGCTTATGTGGTCTGCGTCCAGATGCGTGAGCACGACCGTGTCGATATTCTCCGGCGCTATGCCCATGGCGGCAAGCTGCTCCGAGACGGTTTTCCCCTTTTCGACCCGCGGGCGGTAAAACGCGGCGAGGTAGCCGGGCATCTGGCTTTTTGCGGCCTTTTCGTCGTACACGCCGTCGGGGCTTATCTCGCGGCTCCAGCCGGTGTCTATGAGTATCTTTCCCTTAGGATGCTCCACGAGATACGCCGAAACGGGCAGCTCAACGCGCGCTGACGGCCTGTCGAACACGCCGCGCCGGGCGTTTTTGAGGTTCACGCCGCCGCCGAAGGGCACGGCCTTTGACACGAGCATGCTTCCGCAGTGAAGAACATGTATCCTTATGGGTGATTTTTCGTCGGACATTTTTTTCGGCCTCCATATGGACTTTTTGCTTACCAAGTGGTAAAATACTATCACAAATGTCCGATATTGTAAAGAGAAAAGGAGACAAAATGCCCCTTATTGTTGATAAAGAAGCTGTCCGGATGGACATATTGATGGCCTTTCAGCGCTGCATAGACCGCAAGCCGCTCACGAACGTTTCCCTGCGCGACATAGCCGCCGAGGCGGGCATGAGCCACGCAAAGCTCCTCAATTACTTTGACGGCAAGGAGGAGCTCATCGTGAGCTATGTGCGCTACACGCGCGATTTCATGAGCGAAAAATGCGTCGAGTGGTTCAACACTCACGACCGCGCGGACTACGGCTCGAACGCCGATTACATGAATGCATTCATGAGCTACGTCGCGCGCGGCAGGGTAGACGAGCGCCGCCCGAACGCCACGACGCAGACCTACGTCCTTGCGCACTACAACGAGCGCGTGGCAGAGCTCATACGCGAGGAGTTTGCCGAGTGGCGGCGGATAATGGAACGGTGCCTCAAGCGCATTTACGGCGACGCGGCCGGCGCACGCGAGGCCGAGGGCATGATGATCCTCATCGCCGGCACCTTCATCTGCAACTACAATAACGCCCTCACCGGCAGCATCAGCGACGATATAATCGGCTCGCTGAGCACGCTCCTGCAATCGTAACGGCAATATAAAAATCCCCGACCGCCGGTCGGGGATTTTTATGTTCACTTGTTCTGCTTTACGAGGCTGCGGTAGGCATGGGGCGTCATATGCTCATGCTCCCTGAAGCTTCTGATAAAATAGCTCGGCGAGCTGTAGCCGAGGGTATCGCTTATGTCCGTAACTGACATTGAGCTCTCCGCAAGCAGCTGCTTTGCCCACTGCGTTTTTGCATTGACGACATAGTTTGTGAACGTCATGCCCGTCTCCTTGCGGAAAAGCCGGCTGAAATAGCTCGGGCTGAGGTGGCACAGGCGCGCCATATCGGGCTGCGCGGGAAAAATGCCGCGGTTATTTTCGATGTAATCAAACGCGGGCCTGAGCACCTCGTCGCCGCAGCGGGAGACCGCTCCCGTTTCGCCCGCCGATGCGACCGGCAGGTTTCCGAACGCCGGGCGCGGATCGTTTATCAGCATGTGCGGCAGCTCTATGCCCGCAGGCGTGTTGTTCGACACCGCGTACTGCCGCGTTGCCTGACGCACGATATAGCCGCAGGTGCGCGAGGTGCGCTATCCCGGTCTTAAATCGCATCCTCAGCACGATATAGCGGAGCAGACGATGAACGGCTGCGGCTCGGTCATCTGCTTTGATCTCGCCGGCGGCCTTGAGGCGGGCATACGCTTCATGGAGGCGGTCGAGCTGTGCACTCTCGCAGTGAGCCTCGGCGATGCCGAAACGCTGCTCGAGCATCCCGCAAGCATGACGCACTGGTACATTGACCGCCGGATGCGCGAAGCGGCCGGCATAACGGACGGGCTTATCCGTATGTCCGTCGGGCTCGAGGATCCCGAGGATGTTATCGCGGATCTCGACCGTGCACTGAAGCTTTCCGAGCAATAAACTCCTTCTCTCCTTAACCATAGAAACTCCCGGAGCCGTACGGTCCCGGGAGTAAATTTTTTGTTTCAGCTTGCAGAGTGCAGCCGGTGTGACGGCTCAGGCTTATTCGACTATGCTTATCTCGTCGCCGGGCTTTACCGTGCCGGACTCGAGGACCCTGACGAAGATGCCCTCGCGCGGCATGACGCAGTCGCCGGCGGCCTTGCGGATCGCGCAGTCGTTGTGGCACTCCTTGCCTATCTGCGTCACCTCGCACAGGGCCTCGCCTATGCGCAGGCGCGTGCCCACCGGCAGCGTATGAACAGCCATGCCCTCAACGAGAATATTCTCGGCAAAGGCGCCGTGCAGGAGCTCAAAGCTCAGCTTCTCCTGAAGCTTCCGCACACTGTCGACCGACAGCAGGCTCACCTGCCTGTGCCAGTTTCCGGCGTGGGCGTCGCCCTCGATGCCCCAGTCCTTTTTCAAAAACGCCTCGGGGATCTCGTGCTTCTGAATTCCCCTGACGCCGCTTATGCAGATCGCCGCTATTTTTGCCATACTTCAGCCTCCTATGCGGTACATGCTTCGTTTTGCCTCGCTGCGCTCGGTCGCGGACAGCGCGGCGTGCTTTTCCGGCTTGTGCGACACCGCCCCGAGTATCGCATCGCGCAGCTCCTGTCCGTGCAGGCCGCGCACCGGTATCTCCTCGGCCGAGTGCAGGCAGGGCTTCAGGCATCCGTCGGCGGTAAGGCGCAGGCGGTTGCACTCGGCGCAGAAATGATTGCTCAATGGGCTTATGAGCCCTATCTCGCCCATCGCTCCGGGCAGCTTGTACAGCCGCGCGACGCTGTGCCTTTCACACGGCACGGGCTCGAGCTGCGGCAGCCGCTCCAGAACCGCGCCGTCGGGCAGATACGCACGCTCGTCAAACTCGCCCTGCGTGTCGCCTATCGGCATGAGCTCTATAAAGCGAAGCTGCACGGGATGTCGCAGCGTGAGCTCCGCGAGGGTGCCGATCTCGTCGTCGTTAAAGCCGCCTATGAGCACCGTGTTGAGCTTTACGGGGCTCATTCCGGCGTCAAGCGCGGCGCGTATGCCGCTCAGCGCGTCGGAGAGACTTCCTCCGCGCGTTATCTTTTCGTACTTCTTTTCGTCGAGCGTGTCGAGGCTTATGTTTATCCTGCGTATGCCCGCGTCAAAAAGCTCGCGTGCCATCGGCGCAAGGAGCGTCGCGTTGGTCGTCAGGCTCATATCCTCAATGCCGTCTATGCTCCCGAGCGAGCGCACAAGGGGCAGGATATCTCGCCGGACCAGCGGCTCGCCGCCCGTTATGCGCAGCTTTTTCATGCCGAGCGAGGCGGCCTCACGCGCTATCTCGACAAACTCCTCCGCGCTCATGGCCGAGCGGCAGGGGCATTCCTTCATTCCGTCCGGCGGCATGCAGTAGACGCAGCGCAGATTGCAGGCGTCGGTCACCGACATGCGCAGATATTCGATTTTTCTGCCGTATCCGTCGATCATTTTTCCTGTGATGAGTCCTTTTTCCCGCCGAGATACCCGCTCAGGTCGAGGTATTCGCCGAGCTTATAGTCCATTTCTATGGGTTTGAAGCCGAGGAACATGCCCGGCGTAAAGGTCAGCTCGCCGACATACACGCGGCCGCCGATCTCGTAAAAATCGATCCTCACGAGAGGGAAGTCCTTGGCCAGAATTCTGCACAGCCGCTTCATTTCCTTGAGCTTTACGGGCTTTTTCGGGTGAGCGGCGGTCTTTTTGCCCTTGCGCATGACGGGGATGCAGTTCCAGTCCATATCGACGAAGGTGCGCGTCTGCGCCCTCGCCTTGCGGTCGCTGACGACGAGCGCGAAGCGCGGCTCGCCGTTGCAGCAGTAGAATTTGTAGTCGTCGACATTGACGCCGTCGTCGCCCTCGAGCAGCTCCTCGATGACGATCATCGGCTCTATCTTCTCGTCGGTGATGCACATGTTCTGATAATAATAGGTGCACCAGGGATACAGCCAGGTCGTCATCATGACCTTCAGGTGGTCGATGCAGTAGGTGCTCTTATCGGTGACGAGGATGACCTGATCGCTGCCCCAGCCGCAGTTCGATTTTGCGACGAACCTGTCCGGCAGAGCCGAAAAATCTATCTGCGCAACGTCTTTGTACGCGCCGAGCAGCGGCACGACGTATTCCTTTCCGACCTTTGAGGATATATACTCCTTGGCGGCGAACTTGTCCGCCGCGATTTTTATGTCGGGGTGCCTGTAGTTGAGTGCGAGCCAGATTATCTTCTCGTTGAAGCTTTTCGGCTCGTCCAGATCCGGCAGGTAGCCGAGCTGCGCATAGGCCTTCTGCATGCAGTACATGCGCTGCATCACCGGCGTTATGCGCTCTTCCATCATGTACGCCTCCTTGGGCGAGAGGGGATCGAAATAATCCTCGGTGTTCTGAAGCACCTTGTCCGGAAGCTTTATCTTGTCGCCGTATATCTTATCCCACTCGACCGGCTCGAAGGAGAGCAGCGCGCCGCCGGAATAGAAGGTCATCTCGCCGACATATACTCTGTCGCCGAGGTCGTAGAAATCGACCCTGACGAAGGGGAAGGGCTTGGAGAGCTTTGCCGCGAGCTCCTTCATTTTCTCGAAATTGGCGGGCTTTTCGTGCGGCGTTCTGACGTGCGCGTGTCCGCCGTAGGTGATGTCGAGGGGCCTGAAGTCGGCGTCGTAGAAGTCGAAGGTGGTGGGTCTGCTCTTGTCCTGACGGTCGGTCGCGATGAAAAGACTGTCTACGCGGCCGTTGAAGCAGAAGAATTTATAGTCATAGACCTGCTCGTTTGCCTGCTCGAGGTATTCCTCGGCGAATATGATGGGAGGCATGTTCTTGTAGCCCCAGTTGAAGGTCTGGTAATACGAGTTTCTGTACGGCTTTATCCATTTGGCAAACTGGCGGCGGGTCGCGTCCTCGTCGAGCTCGGATTTGTCCTTGACGATCTTGAGATAGCCGCTGCTCCAGTTGACCTTGAGCACGAACCTCTCGGGCAGCTCGTCAAAATCTATCTGTCCGGCGTTTGTCCAGCTTTTTATCGTCGGCACGGCGTACTCGGGGCCGATCATCTTCGCAACATAGTCCTTGACGGCGAATTTATCGCAGCATTTGGTGATCAGCGGCTCCTGATAGTAGACCTTCATCCACATGAGCTTTTCGTTGAAGGTCTGCGGATCGAGGAAATTCATCTTATAGCCGTGCTGCTTTTCAAAGACCTTGGCCAGCAGCGCTTCCTTGTATTCGTCGGTGAGCGCCCCCTTCTTTTCGAGCCGGTAGTTCATTTTCTTGGCCCGCACGGTGGCGTATTCGCCCTTTTTGATGTCGCGGATAAAATACCTGTCTATAAGCATGCTCCGCAGGAGCTGAAAGGTTTCGGTCTTTTTGAAGCGTTTATACTCGGCCTTGCTGAAAAACAGCCTTCTGACCATTCTTTTTATAAGGCGCTTGAACTTTCTCCATATATTCACTGCTTTTTTCTCCCGTATTCGTGTGTAATCGTACTCTTTCGCATTATTTTGCTCAATTATACTATCACACAAGACCCCCGTTTTCAATAGACAAGCAGGGCATTTCCGTTTTGTTAACACAATACTGTTGAAGTATTCGCAAAAATATTGTAAGATATCTTAGTTTTGCGTTTAGCGGCGCGACATTTTTTGCAGTAAAGGAACTTTCCTTATGAGAATAGCCGTTATTTTGCTGCGCTGGGTCATGAACTTCATCTACTTTTTCCTGAAGCTCTGCCCGACCGACAAAAACAAGGTCCTGTTCCTCAGCCGGCAGTCAAACACCGTGACCGAGGATATCGAGTTTCTCAGCAGCCGCCTGAAGGAGCTCCGGCCGGAAACGAACATAGTTATAATAACAAAGCGCGCCGACAAGGGCTTCGGGAGCATGTGCGAATATGCGCTCGTTACGCTTGAGAGCATGTATCACCTCGCCACGGCCTCGGTGTGCGTGCTCGACTCGTACTGGCCCGCGGTGTCGGTGCTGCACCACAAAAAGCGGCTTGCCGTCATCCAGATGTGGCACGCCATGGGCAAGATAAAGAAATCCGGCTACCAGTCGCTCGGCAAGAAGTTCGGCCGCAGTGACATGATCGCGCGCGAAATGCGCATGCACCGCAACTACGATGTCGTCATTGCCGGCGGCCGCGCCTTCAACCCATTCTACTGCGCGTCCTTCGACGTGGAGCCCGACATTCTCTACAACGTCGGCCTTCCGCGCATGGATAAGCTGCGCGAGGGGCAGGAGGAGGCCCGGCGGCAGTTCTACGCGGCCTATCCCTGGCTCAGGGGCAAGAAGATCGTGCTGTACGCGCCGACCTTCCGCAAGGGGCAGACGCTCGACCCCAAGCCGCTGGTGGACGCCTTTAACTTTGACGGCAGCCGGATGCTCGTCATAAAGCGCCACCCGAACCAGCTTTTGAACTACGAGTCGCTTTCGCCGGCCATGACCTGCCACAAGGTCCCGACCTCGACGGTGCTGTCGGTGTGCGACTGCGTGATAACCGACTACTCGGCCATAACGATAGAGGCGGCGCTGCTCGGCAAGCCCGTGTACTTCTATCTTTTCGACTACGAGGACTATCTTGAGCACAACGGCCTGAACGTCAAGCTCTTCGACGAATTCCCCGACTGCATTTTCAAAGACCCCAGGGAGCTCGTTGCCGCCGTAGAAAGCGGCGAATACGACATGGAAAACTACAGGCGCTTCTGCCGGAGGTACCTGCCCGATCTCTCGGGAAGGGCGACCGACAAGATCGCCGGGCTTATAATCGACTGCATGGAGAGAGATAAACATGATGCAATTTCTCAGAGCATTGCTCGCCAAAATCAAATTGATGGTGCTGTGGATAACGAGGATACTGTTTGCGCCCAATCACTTTAAGCTTCCGCTGCACACAAGGCTTTACTACAGCGTTTTCGGCGGCTACATGGTCGATCAGGCCGCGCTGTATGACTTTAAGCACAACGACAAAAAGCAGTATCTTTCGGAGTTCGACTGGTACCGCTCGCGCCGCATAAACGACCCATACAGCGAAATGCTCAACAACAAGGTCGTTTTCACGCAGATAATCGAGCGCTACTGCGACACCCCCGAGATATACTGCGTCAAAAAGGACGGCCGCCTTGCCGGGATGAACGGACGGAGCATAGGCTGCTACGAGGATCTCACGGCGCTGCTGCGCGAAAAGGGCGCCTTCGTCGTCAAGCCCGTGCGCGCGGGCAAGGGCAAGGGCGTGTACATCGTCAAATACAACGGCCACGGCATACTCTGCAACGACGAGCCGCACACGGAGGCCGAGCTCATCGAGCGTCTGCGCCGCGATCCGCGCTGGCTCATCTGCGCCTACGCGCATCAGGCCGAATATCTCAACAAAATTTACGCAAACAGCGCAAACACCCTGCGTATGATAGTCCTGCGCAGCGCCGAAACGAAGGAGTTCGAGCTGTGCTTTGCCGTGCAGCGCATCGGAGCGGACTGGACGGGCTCGGTCGATAACGGCAGCCGCGGCGGACTGGTCGCAAACGTCGATATCGCAAGCGGGCAGCTGAGCTATGCCCGCACGCTGCACAACCTCACCGTATACCGCCGGCATCCCGACACCAACGCCCAGATAGAGGGCGCCGTTATCCCCGATTGGGATAAGCTCAAGGCCGGCGTCATGGATATAAGCCGCAATTTCCCGTATCTGGACATCATCGCATGGGATATCCTCCCGACCGACGACGGCTTTACCGTCATCGAGGCCAACACCTCCTCGGGCGTGAACATCATCCAGCTCTGGGGGCCGCAGCGCTACGGACGGCTGGGCGATTTCTACCGCGAGCACGGGATAATAAAATGAGATACGTCATCATGGCCGACGGCAGCGGCAGCCGCTGGAACAATTTCATGGGGCATAAAAAGCAGGAGATAAGCTTTTCGGGCGAAACGCTTCTTGAGCGCACGGTGCGCCTTGTGCATGAGTGCGATAATTCGGCCGAGCTCATCATCACCTCGCACGACAAGAGCCTCGATATCCCCGGCGCGCGGCGCTACGAGCCGAAAAACAACGTTCTGGAGATCGACCGCTTCACCGCCGAGCTCATCGGCGACGATATGTGCTTCCTCTACGGCGACGTGCTGTATTCCGAGGACGCGATAAAGACCGTCGTTTCCCGCCGCGGCAGCAGTCCGCTGCTGTTTTTCGGAAGCGAAAAGAGCATCTGCGCCGTCCTGATAGGCGACGGGGAGCTTTTCCGCTCGCTGTACCTTGAGGTGCGCGGGAAATTCCTCGCGGGCGAGACGGACGAGTGCAAGGGCTGGCAGGTGTATCACCTGTATGCGCAGCTCCCGCTTTCGGGGCGCGGGATCGGCCGGGACTATGTCCTGCTCGACTCGTTCACGCGCGATTTCAACTCACCCGAGGACTATCTGAACTTTCTGTCCGAAAAATAAGTTGGAATTATGCAATAAACTGTGTTATAGTATCAGTTATAATGCAGTTTTTTTGCTTTTTGTAAGGAGAAAAAACGTTTTATGACTTCGGACAAAGCTAACAACAGTTTTCTGCTTTCTGAGCTTATAAGGCGGGACTTTATAAAGAAATACAAGCGCACGACCTTCGGCATACTCTGGAGCGCGCTTTCGCCGCTGCTGCTGCTGCTGACCATGGACGTGATCTTCGGCACCTTCTTCGGGCGCAACATGCCGCACTACACGATATACCTGTTCTGCGGACTTCTGCTGTTCAACTACTTCTCCGCCGCAACGCGGAGCGCCATGCGCGTGCTTTACGACAATGCGCAGATATACAGCAAGGTGCCCGTGCCCAAGCACTACTTCCTCGTGTCGCAGAGCGCCGCGCAGGGCATTGACTTTCTCGTCTCGCTGCTCGTGTTTTTCGTGTTCGTCGCCATCGATGGCATCAGCTTCCACTGGCGCTTTATCTACCTGCTGTATCCGATCGTATGCCTTTATTTCATCAACTTCGGCATCGGCATGTTCCTGAGCACCGTCTACATATTCTTCCGCGACGTCAGCTATCTCTGGCCCGTCATAACGCGCATAATCATGTACTCCTCGGCGATATTCTACGATCCGTCGATACTGCCGGGCATACTGCGCAGGCTTTTGAACTGCAATCCGCTGTACATGTGCGTCAACTACTTCCGCCAGCTCATCATCCATTCGACCGTTCCCGGCCCCTCGACGCATCTTATCATGTTCGCAATGGCCGCGGTGTGCGCCTTCCTCGGCTGCTTCACCTACCGCATTGCGCGCGACAAGATCGTGCTGTATGTGTAAGGAGGTGCGCTGATGGACGGAAACAAGGTTCTTGTGCTCGACGACGTCTCGGTGCGCTACCGCAGGCAGGCTTCGCGCTCCACGGCGGACATAGTCAGGCGCATGCTCGGAAAAAGCCCCCGGAACAACGAGTTCTGGGCGCTCAGAAACGTATCGTTCAGCCTCGAAAGGGGCGATATGCTCGGCGTTATCGGCAAAAACGGCGCGGGAAAAAGCACGATGATGAAGGCCATAAGCGGGACGCTCACCCCAGCCTCCGGCACGGTCGAAAAGACCGGCAGGATCTGCGCTCTGCTTGAGCTCGGCACGGGCTTCGACCGCGAGATGACCGTCAGGGAAAACGTGTACCTGCGCGGCGCGTTCATGGGCTACGACAGGGCGTTTATTGACTCAAAATACGACGAGATCATCGACTTTGCGGAAATGCGCGAGTTTCAGAACAGCCCCTTCCGCACGCTCTCGAGCGGCATGAAAAGCCGCATCGCCTTTGCGATAGCGAGCATGATCGAGCCCGATATCATCATCCTTGACGAGGTCTTCGCCGTCGGCGACGGCGACTTCCGCAAGAAAAGCCAGAAAAAGATGCAGAGCATCATCGACAACGGCGACACGACCGCGCTGATGGTGTCACATTCGCTGCCGGCGGTCAGGTCGCAGTGCAGCAAGGTGCTCTGGCTCGACAAGGGCCGCATGGTCATGTTCGGCGAGCCGAACACCGTGTGCGACGCGTATGCCGAGTATCTCAACACGGGCGTACTGCCGCAGACCGAGTCGCTCTCGAAGGTGCAGGCAAGCCCCCGAAACAGGCTCAAAAAGAAAACCGGCAGGATCATCGCCGAGGCCGCCGTCTATTTCCTGCTGCTGCTGGCCTGCGTCGCGGGCTGCTTCGTGTGGTCGCAGTACGATCTGCTCAAGTCCTACACGCTCGCGCAGAGCCTCACGGTCGAGCAGATAAAAAGCGAGGCCGCAGCCTGCCACAGTCAGATAGATCAAATGCTCGGCGTCGATACCTCGCGCTGGGACAGGGAGATATTGCGCAATGGCGCGCAGCGGATAATAAACGACGAGGCGACCTACACCGACGTTGCCAAGGACGTTCTGCTGGCCGCCGGCGACCTCAGCCGCGATCAGTACAAGAAGGCGCTGGCCGCCGCGGAGATCGAGGCGATAAAATACACGCACATGGCGCTGCTTGACGAGCTCGTCGCGCAGATGCGCACGGAGTTCGAGGCTCAGCCCGAGGGGAAGTACCGCAGCCTCATGGTGTACGCCTACACCAATTGCGACAGGTTCTACGACCTCGAGGAGGCCTGCGAGGACGATCTGCAGGAGGTCATCGAGGAGATACGCTCCTTCCAGCGCAAGGCGGGCGAGCCCGAGGACCTCGCCGACCGCGTCTGGAACGCCTATAAGTCCGAAAAGACATATCTCCTCGCCTACTACTGCGTAAAACTCCGTTAGTTCAGCGGCGTGTTTTTAGTGGCGCATTGAGGCTGTACCTATACGTTTATTACAGGTGCCCGGTATCGAAACAATGGCATAAATAAGAACGTTTCGCATCCCATTAGTACGCAGTAATGTTATGCACCCTTGGCTTCCCCTTCGAGGGGAAGCTGTCACCGAAGGTGACTGAAGAGGT
>CAVJKX010000019.1:0-26514 GCA_963650165.1 bacterium | reverse complement strand
TCTTCATGGTTTCTACAACCATTCTCTTGAACTCCGGCGTATATCGTTTGTTTGGTACTCCTTTTGGCATAGCAAAACACCCCATTTCCTAAACAGTATACCATACTGTCTAACAAATGGGGTGCAGTTCACCGCGGTCGGGGATTTTTGCTGTTTTATCATGCCATGCCGCCGGCGAAACGGTTGAACATGACCGCCACCTGCGATCTCGGAGCGCTGGCCTGCGGGCTGAGCGTCGTTGCGCTCGTTCCGTTGACTATGCCTGCGCCGATCGCCCAGCACATGCTCTCGCGGGCGAAGGGGCTGACCTGCTGTGCGTCGGAGTAGCCGCCTATATCGGCGTATACCTCGGTGTCATAGCCCTTGTAGTTTGCGTATCTGTTCAGGAAGGTCACGAACTGCTCACGCGTGAGCGTGTCGTTCGGCAGGAACGTGCCGTCGGCGTAGCCGTTTGAAATGTTGTTGTGCGAGCCCCAGAGCAGGGCGTTGTAGTAAAACCTGCCCTCCTCAACGTCGGAAAAGCGGTTTTTGCAGTCGGACACGTCGGGACTTCCCTCAAGACGGTAGAGCACCGTCATAAGCATGGCGCGCGTCATGATATCGTTCACGCCGAAGGTGGTCGTCGTCGTGCCCTTGAAAAGCCCGGCGGAGACGACGGTGTCAATGTCGCTGTGCGCCCAGTAGCTTGCCGGAACATCGGTGAAGCTCTTCGACGGCACTTGTCGCCGAGCGGACACACGGGCTCGCCCCAGACGGCCTTCACCGTGCGTACCTTATCGGCAACGGAGCCTGCGGTTATCGTGCTGCCGCTGCTCTCGTCCTGCCAGTAAGCCAGCTGCGTACCGTTGAGCGACGCGCTCGGCAGAGAGCCGTAGACCTTGCCCTTTTCGTAGGCTACGACGCGGTTGCCGCTGCTGAGCTTGCCGCCGCCGGTGTCGAATACGACGGCAACGTAGTTCGTGAATTCGGTGCTGTAGTCGCCGCAGAGCAAAATTTCGGCCTCGTTCAGGCGGCGCTTTACAAGGCCGGGGAGGATCTCGCCGCCGGCAGAGCACAGAACGGCGAAGGCATCGGCTATCTCAAGCGCGGGGATGGCCTTGCCGCCGCTGTCCTTGAAATTGGACTTGACGTAGTTTGCAAGACGCCAGGAGCCCGCATAGGTCTCGACCCAGCTCGGCCCGAAGTTGTACGAAAGGCTCAGCATCGCGTCGAACACGTTCTGGTTCGCGTCGAGCCCGTACTTTGCTATTATGCGGTTTGCCGCGTTTTCGAACGTGATGATGTCCTGCTCGAAATAAGCGTCGGCCTGCTCCGCCGTGATCTCCATGCCCTCGTAAACGTCCGGACCGTAGTGGCCGTAGCCTATCGTCCAGTACGTTTCGCTCGAGTGCGCCTTGTATGCCTTGAGTCTCACACCCTCCCAGTATTTAATGAGGGTCTTGAGCTCCTCGCTGGCTTTCATGGTCGTCGTCTCCTCTTCGGTGTCGGCCAGAGCCGATGCGGGAACAAGGCTCACGAGCATCAGAACGGCAAGCAGAAATGATATGTATCTTTTCATGCGTGATTCTCCTGCAATGCGTGAAAATAAGTTTAAAAATTAGTGGCAAAAGTGTTACACCGAACATTCTAACAAAAAAACGCTGAAAAATCAAGGCTTTTGTTGCCCGCGGATATATTTGGAGAAATGGGAGGATATAAAATAAGCAAAAGTCGCCTAAACGCCGCGGCTTCGGGGAGACTATTTTGTAACAGGCGCTTATTGACATACACGGGCGGATATTATAAAATTTATTGTAAAAACCTTTTTTTGAGGAGCTGAATACAATGCGTGATTACAGCAAGGAGTTTGCCGACAGAGTGCAGTATATACGGGCGCTCGTGGCCGAAAGCGGCGTTGACGGCATAGTTTTCGGAAACTCCGGCGGCAAGGACTCCGCCCTCGTCGGAATACTGTGCAAATTCGCCTGTGAGAACACGGTCGGCATAATGATGCCCTGCGCGTCAAAGCGCAATTTCGAGCAGGATATGAAGGACGCGAAGGAGGTCGCCGAGCATTTCGGCATCGAAAGCCGCGTCATTGACCTGACCGATGTCCGCCAGGCGGAGATCGACAGGCTTCAGGGCATAACGACGCTCACAAACGCCGCGGTCAACAATATTGCGCCGCGCCTGAGAATGACGACGCTGTACGCCGTTGCGGCATCGGAATACCGCCTCGTCGCCGGAACCGGCAACCGCAGCGAGAGATACATGGGCTACTTCACCAAATGGGGCGACGGCTCCTGCGACTTTAACCCCATATCCGATCTCACAGCGACCGAGATAATCGAGTTTCTCAAATGGCTCACGGCGCCCGCCTGCATCATAAACAAGGCACCCTCTGCAGGACTTTTCGACGGTCAGACCGACGAGGGCGAGATGGGCGTGAGCTACGGCGCGATAGACAGCTATATAAACGGCGGCGAGGTAAGCCCCACGGAGAAGAAGATAATCGACCGCTTCCACCGCAATTCCGGCCATAAGCGCAGCGGAATAAACGTATTTAAGCAGATAGATGAGTAAACACGAATTTTACGAAAATCCCCTCTGCGGGAGATATGCCGGAGAAGAGATGCAGCGCCTTTTCTCCGATGACTTCAAATTCTCGACCTGGCGAAAGCTGTGGATAGCTCTTGCCGAGAGCGAGAAGGAGCTCGGGCTCGACATAAGCGGGGAGCAGATAGAGCAGATGAAGGCGCACGTTTTCGATATCGACTACGAGTCGGCCGCCCGCCACGAGCACGAGGTGCGCCACGATGTTATGGCGCATGTGCTCACTTTCGGCGAGTGCTGCCCGGACGCAAAGCCGATAATCCACCTCGGCGCCACGAGCTGCTATGTCGGCGACAATACGGATATCATCCGTATGCGCGAAGCGCTCATCCTTGTGCGGCGCAAGCTCATAAACGCAATTGCCGCGCTGCGGGACTTTGCCGAAAAGTACAGGAGCGTTCCGACGCTCGCGTACACGCATTTCCAGGCCGCTCAGCCGACCACCGTCGGCAAGCGCGCGACGCTCTGGGCATACGATCTGATAAACGATCTTGAGCAGCTCGATTTCCAGCTCGGCAGGCTGGAGCTTCTCGGCTGCAAGGGCACGACCGGCACCGGCGCGAGCTTCCTTGAGCTTTTCGACGGCGACGAGGCCAAGGTCACGGAGCTTGAAAGGCGCATAGCCGAAAAAATGGGCTTTGAGCGCTGCGCTCCGGTGAGCGGGCAGACCTATTCGCGCAAGGCGGACTTCGCTGTTCTGCAGGTGCTCTCCGGCATCGCGCAGAGCGCGTCGAAGTTCTCGAGCGACGTGCGGCTCCTGTCGCATCTCAAGGAGGCGGACGAGCCGTTCGAGTCAAAGCAGATAGGCTCCTCGGCGATGGCCTATAAGCGCAACCCCATGAGATCAGAGCGTATAGCCTCGCTTTCGCGCTTCGTCATGAACGATCTTCAGAACGCGGCCTTCACCGCAGCGAGCCAGTGGCTCGAGCGCACGCTGGACGATTCGGCAAACCGCCGCCTGAGCATCCCCGAGGCCTTTTTGGCAGCAGACGGCATACTCAATCTCTATATAAACGTCGCCTCCGGCATGAAGATATACCCCGCGGTGTGCAAAAAGCACCTGGATGAGGAGCTGCCGTTCATGGCGAGCGAAAATATCCTCATGTACTGCGTAAAGCACAATGGCGGCGACCGTCAGGAGCTGCACGAGCGCATACGCGTGCACTCGGTCGCGGCGGCGCAGCAGGTAAAAAACCTCGGAGAAAAGAACGATCTTCTCGAGCGCATCATGGCAGACCCGGCCTTCGGTCTCACGCAGGAAGAGCTTGCGGAGCTGTGCGACGCGCGGGGCTTCACCGGCATGGCCGAGCATCAGACCGAAAAATTCATAAAAGAGTATCTTGATCCCGTCATCGACGCAAACAGAAACGAGCTGGGCGTCGAGGCGAACGTAAATGTATAAAGGAGCGTAAACAATGTTAACAGCAATCGTTGGTACCAACTGGGGCGATGAGGGCAAGGGCCGCATGGTCGATCTGCTCTCGGAAAAGTACGATATCGTTGTCCGCTATCAGGGCGGCAACAACGCCGGTCACACCGTCGTAAACGACAAGGGCAAGTTCATCCTGAACCTGCTTCCGTCCGGCATCCTGCGCGACGACACCGTCAATGTTCTCGGCGCGGGCATAGTCATCGACCTTGAGCATCTGTTTAACGAGACGGCGCGTCTGCGCGAGGGCGGCATTGCGATAAGCCCGGCAAACCTCAAGATCAGCGACCGTGCGACGATCTGCATGCCCTACCACAAGCTCCTTGACGGACTGGAGGAGGACAGGCTCGGCGACAAGAAGTTCGGCTCGACCCGCCGCGGCATTTCCCCCGTTTACTCCGATAAGTATATGAAAAAGACCCTGCGCATGGGCGATCTTAAAAACCTCGACCACCTGCGCGAACGCGTTGCAGGCATCGTCGAGTGGAAAAACCTCACCGTCGCCGGCGGCTACGGTCACGAGCCGATCGACGTTGACGAGATCATGGCATGGCTTGAAAAGTTCGGCAGGCCCTTCGGGGAATACGTCTGCGATACGAGCGTGTACCTCACGGATGCCGTCGGGAGCGGCAAATCGGTCATGTTCGAGGCTCAGCTCGGCGCACTGCGCGATATCGACTTCGGTATCTACCCCTACACCTCCGCATCCACCACGCTGGCCGCCTATGCGCCCATCGGCTCCGGTGTTCCGCAGCTCAAGCTCGACGAGAGCATCGGCATCATGAAGGCCTATTCAAGCTGCGTCGGCGAGGGCCCGTTCACCTGCGAGATGTTCGGCGACGAGGCTCGCGCACTGCGCGAGGCGGGCGGCGAGTACGGCGCGGCAACGGGACGTCCGCGCAGAGTCGGCGGCTTTGACGTCGTCGCGTCGCGCTACGGCGCACGGATGCAGGGCTGCACCTGCATAGCTCTGACAAAGCTCGACGTCATGAGCTATATGGACAAGATCCCCGTCTGCGTCGCCTATGAGCTCGACGGAAAGCGCATCGAAAGCTTCCCCGGCAATATCGAGGAGCTTGAGCGCGCAAAGCCCGTTTACGAGTATCTCGAGGGCTTCAGGTGCGATATCTCCGGCTGCCGCAGGCCGGAGGACCTGCCCAAGGCTGCGCTTGACTATATCAAATATATCGAAAAGGCAGTCGGCTGCCCGATCAAATACGTTTCAGTCAGCGCCGAGCGCGAGGGCTGCATCGAAATGTTTTAACCGGAGGTGCAGGAATGCAGAATCAGCGCGTACTTGTTCTGGACTTCGGCGGTCAGTATAACCAGCTGATCGCGCGCAGAGTCCGCGAATGCAATGTCTACTGTGAGGTAAAGCCCCACAGCATGAGCATTGACGAGATAAAGGCATACGACCCCATCGGCATCATCTTCACCGGCGGCCCGCAGAGCGTTTACGCCGAGGGCTCGCCCCAGGTCGATCCGAAGATATTCGAGCTGGGCATCCCCGTGCTGGGCATCTGCTACGGCAGCCAGCTCATGGCGCACTGCCTCGGCGGCGAGGTGACCGCCGCGCAGTCGGACACCGCCCGCGAATACGGCAAGACGCAGACCTTCTTCGATACCGGCTGCCGCCTGTTCAAGGGCCTTCCCGCCGAGAGCGTCACATGGATGAGCCACGGCGACTACATGGCAAAGGTACCCGAGAGCTTCCGCCTCGTCGCGCACAGCGCCGCCTGCCCGACGGTCGGCATCTGCGACGAGGAGCGCGGCTTCTACGGCGTGCAGTTCCACCCCGAGGTAAACCACACCGAATACGGCAGGCAGATGCTGCACAACTTCCTGTACGAGGTCTGCGGCGCAAAGGGCGACTGGACGATGGGCGACTACATGCGCGCGTCCATAGAGTCCATTCGCGCCAAGGTCGGCGACGGCAAGGTGCTGCTCGCGCTCTCCGGCGGCGTTGACTCCTCCGTTGCGGCGGCGCTGCTCGCCGAGGCCGTCGGCAGCCAGCTCACCTGCATTTTCGTCGATCACGGCCTCATGCGCAAGGATGAGGGCGACGAGGTCGAGGCCGCGTTCAAAAATTGGGACATAAACTTCATCCGCGTAAACGCGCAGGACCGTTTCCTCGGCCGCCTCGCCGGAGTTTCCGAGCCCGAGGCCAAGCGCAAGATAATAGGTGAGGAGTTCATCCGCGTTTTCGAGGACGAGGGCAAGAAGATCGGCTCGGTCGATTACCTCGCCCAGGGCACGATCTACCCCGATGTCATCGAGTCCGGCACGAACGTCGCGGCGGTGATAAAGAGCCACCACAACGTCGGCGGTCTGCCCGACTTCGTCGATTTCAAGGAGATCATCGAGCCGCTGCGCCTGCTGTTCAAGGACGAGGTGCGCGCCCTAGGCCGTGAGCTCGGCCTGCCCGAGTATCTGGTCATGCGCCAGCCCTTCCCGGGCCCCGGCCTTGCCATCCGCGTTATAGGCGATATCACGAAGGAGAAGCTCGATATCCTGCGCGAGGCGGACTTCATCTTCCGCGACGAGATAGCCAAGGCGCAGCTTGAGAGCACGATGAACCAGTATTTCGCGGTGCTCACCAACATGCGCTCGGTAGGCGTTATGGGCGACGGCCGGACCTATGACTATACCCTCGCACTGCGCTCGGTCACGACGACCGACTTCATGACCGCCGACTGGGCGCGCATCCCCTACGACGTGCTCGATAAGGTCTCCGTGCGCATCGTAAACGAGGTCAAGGGCATAAACCGCATCGTCTATGACATAACCTCCAAGCCCCCCGCGACAATCGAGTGGGAATAACTGACGACAAAACTTTCTTATTCACAGGAAAAAAGCTGTCTGGCTTCAAATGAAGTCAGGCGGCTCTTTTTTTGATCAAAATCAGGGAATTGGGTCACAGTAATGCATAACGCACGGGGAGAAAAAAGACAGCTTTCCTCCGGGCGTTATAAGGGCAGGGAGGCAAAACAGCGCCCTTCAGATATACCGCCCGTCGACTTGACCAAATTTTCAGCTGCTTATTTGGGCACTATGCAGAATGTGTTTTTTTACCAAATATTCATTTACAGTTCATAATTTGTATGTACAATATAGATATAGATAATAACGATGAACTTTAACTGCGCTTTTATTGCATTGCAATTCGATCATTGATCAGCGGAAATATCGGATCGGCCGCCCGAATTTCTGCACAAAGGGAGGGAACGCAATAAAAAATTAATACAGGAAACACGATGCATCAAAAAATTATCGAAAATCGAAAAACAACTAATCAAATAAATTCAATTGAGGAGGACTGAATTTTATGCCGCTAAAAAGAATAATTTCGATCATGCTCTGCGCGGCCCTGGCGCTCATATTATGCTCGGCCTGCGGACAGACGGAGGTCAACAGCGACCGGCTTTCGGACAGAAACAATCCCGAGGATGGGCCGCAGACTCTTGACGACTTTGAAAATGTTGGCGCAGACGGCAAATTTCATGATGACTTCCCTGGATACGGACAGGTTAATTATTACATAAATGAAATTAAAAAGGCAGACAGTCTTGCCGAGGCCGGAATAACTGAGGACGACTATAACAAGTCGGGAAAACGCACATACGACCATTATATCACCGTCTCCATGACAGTTGAAAATGTCGATATCGCGCCGGCTGACGAAGAGGGTGCGGAGGAGATACAAAACTCCTCGCTTATAAATGTGTTCTCGATGTACATCAAAGACAGTGCTGAAGAGATACTCATTGAGCCGGTGTATTTTAATCTGGGTGCGGTACAGAACTCTGATGCAAAACGATATTTTGAATATGAGCTGCCGAAAGCGGGAGAGACCCTGGATGTTGTGCTCGCATTCGGCCTTTCGGATACAGATATTTCTTCGCTGGAAAAAGACGGCGCAGCGCTCTATCTGGCGAACGACATATCGATGGAAAAGATGAAGATAGAAGGTGTAGTGTGAAGCAACTGCTGAAGCTGGAGCTTAAAAAAGCGTTTTGCAGCCGCTGGTTTATAGCAGCCCTGCTGATCGGCATGGTTCTGGCACTTATCTGCGCCTGCACCACTGCGGTCTACTTTTACGGAGAAGGCGGACCGGCTGAGGATATAAGATATTGCATTGCCAATAATGTCATACCTAAAGACGGCCTGGACGGCACAACTATATACAACCAATGGCTGGGCGCAAAGGTAGATACAAGTTCGGTCGTATTTTTCTATCTTGTGCCGCTGATCGCGGTCCTGCCCTGCGGCTGGAGCTGCTCGGAGGAGATAAACAACGGTTATCTGAAGCTTATCGTTCCCCGCGTCGGCAGGAGAAAATACTTTTCGGCAAAGCTTATCACAGCCTTTGTATCCGGCGGCGCAGCGGTGGCGCTTGCTCTGCTGTTCAGCCTGGTGATAACGGCAGCCATCGTGCCGGCTATTGAACCGCATCCCTATAACAGCGTATATTACAGTGTTATGCACGGAGATATATTTTCTTCAATGGCGTATTCACATCCGCTTTTGTATGCGCTGGTGTATATCGTTATTGATTTCCTGCTCGCAGGCTGCTTTGCCTGCCTGCCCATTGTCGTATCTCTTTACAGCGAAAAGCGCGTTGCGGCTCTCATCGTTCCGTATATCGCGGTGATATTGTGCGACGCATCACGAAACCTCCTGAACTATATTTGCTATATCGAGATATCTCCGCTTAATATTATGCACTCCGTACCACCTAACAGTGCGGCAAAGTCCTATGTTCTGATCGCGTGGCTCGCAATTTTTGCTGCCGTGGCTCTTGTTTTCGGGCTGAGGAAAGGAGAAAAGCGTGAAATTGTTTAAGGCCATAAGATATGACTTGAGGTTCGGCATCCTCGAGTCAATGAAGAAGTATCTGTTTGCCGTGCTGCTGGCTGTGTTTATATTCGCAGGGCTTGTGGTTGCTGCCGCTACCCTGTCAATGGTGCTGACAGACAGCGCATACAATGTCTTTGAACTTCCGATCTCCTTTGCCGATGTCATTCTCATCGAGCTTGGATCGGATCTGCCGGCAGCTCAGAAAGCGGCAGGCATGACCGGCTTTGTCTTTCCCACGATGTGGTTTCTGCTCAATATCGTTCCCTGCTATCTGACGCTGGACTACGCCACCCGCGATCTCGGCGGCGGCGGAATTCAGGTCATCACCAGACTTCACAGCAAAAGCCGCTGGTGGATATCCAAGTGCGTCCTGAGCGTCGCGGCCGTGTGCGTATATTACATTATCATATATGCGGTCCTTGCGCTGCTTTGCCTCGCGAGCGGCTTTGACCTGTCCTTAATACCCGACGAGACCATATTTGCGGCGCAATTTTCGGCAACGTTTATACCGGAGGAGGTCACGAGCCTTCAAATGCTCTGCGCGCTGTGCCTTATGCCGTTTGTTATAAGCGCCGCGCTCTGCCTTGTTCAGATGACGCTGACCCTGTTTATGAAGCCGGTGTTTGCATATATGATCATCTGCGCGTACCTTGTCGCCGCGGTGCTGTGCGTATCTCCGCTGTTCCTGGCTAATTTCGCCATGCCGGTGCGCTCGGCGGCAGTCGGAATTTATAATTTTGACTGCGCGTCAGGTCTGCTGTGCGCGGCGGCGGCCGCACTGGCCGCCATCATCATAGGGCGCTTCAGGATCATCAGAATGGACATACTGTGAGGAGGAAAAGCATGAAGATAGTAGTTGACAATGTGACCAAAACATTCGGCAATACAAATGTTATAGAAGATGTCAGCATGGAGCTGGAGTCCGGGAGGGTATACGGCTTTCAGGGCATAAACGGCTGCGGCAAAACTATGCTGATGCGGCTGGTATCCGGCCTTATACATCCGACAAAGGGAACGATTTTGGTTGACGGCAAGGCTCTGGCGGGTGAGAACAGCTTTCCCGAAAGCATGGGGCTTCTGATAGAAAATCCGGCCTTTTTGAACAGCTACTCGGGATATCAGAATCTGGAGATGCTTGCCGGCATCTCGGGCAAGATCGGAAAGGAAGGAGTCCTCTCCGCGCTGGAGCGTGTCGGCCTGTCCGAAAATGCCGACAAAAAATACGGCAAATACTCCCTCGGTATGCGCCAGCGCCTCGGCATCGCATGCGCCGTCATGGAAAAGCCGGAGCTTATCCTGCTCGACGAGCCGTTTATATCGCTCGACGAATCGGGCGTTGAGACGGTGGCCGGCATCATCAGGCAGGAAAAGGCGCGCGGTGCGCTGATAATCCTCGCCTGCCATGACTACGGGCTTCTGAGCGAAGCCTCCGACGAGATATTCAGGATAGTCGGCGGCAAGATTGCGCATCATCTTGTAAAGGGAGACGACGGTGTGTTTTCAGAGGTGGCGCTATGAAGCGAAAATGGATCGTAGCCGTAGTGATCGCCGCCCTGCTTGCCGCTTACGGGTACAGGGTCTATGCGGTGAACACCTCGGAGATCGTAAAATATGCAGAGCCCGAGACGATAGAGTACAAGGTCGGAGAAACGGTCGATCTAATGCCCGGATATTACAACACCGGCTATGTCGATCTGAGCGGGTATCATGTCAAGGTGACCGGCGCGCGCATTGTTAAAATTTCGGACATTCTGGAAAAGTACGGCTGTGCCGAGGAAGACTTTTATGACGCGCCGGACGTGGACAGAGTCGACCGCCAGTATCAGTATGCTTATGTTCTGGACGCCGTTTTCTGGTTTGACGGCGACAACGACCCATTAAAGAACGCGATCGATCTGTCAAACTTCAAGCTGGTGGGCGATGATTATTACAGCGACTTCAGCTATGAGATCAACAAGATCGAGGGCTATAATGCCAGCCTTGACGGAAACTGCATGTTTTCCATCGGCAGCGGCAAAAAGATCGAGCTTGAGCTGCCGTTTTTGGTCAATTCCGACTCCGTCTGGGCCGTCTCTGTCGATTATCTCCTGTCCCACCCGCCGAGACTGCTGACGTCCCAGTATCCGTACGAGGTGTATCTCTCTCTGCCGGATGCGCAGACCGACTTGGCGTAAAACAACAGAAAAGATCAGGCCCGTACCGGGAAACCGGTACGGGCCTTTTGCGCACTGTGCTTTACATGCTGTAGTCTGCTCTGCGTATAAGCTCGAGCTGGAGGTCCTTGTTGAGCGTGGTGAAGTAGGCGTTGTAGCCGGAGATGCGCACCATGAGGTCACGGTAGGAGTCGGGATCGGCCATGGCCGCGCGCATGGTGTCGCTGGAGACGACGTTGAACTGCATCTGCATTCCGCCGAGCGTGACATAGGCGCGGGCGTAGGAGGTCAGATGCTCGACGGTCTGCTCGTGACTGTCGTTCGGGGAGGGGTTGACCTTGACGTTGAAGGCTATGTTGTTGTTCATATTCAGCGGCTCGAGGCGGCTTACGTCCTTTATGTTGTCCAGCAGGCTCGGCGAGGCGTTTGCCTCCGGAGTGAGGCCGGGGGTGAAGGGCAGTCCGGCAAGGCGGCCGGAGGGGAGCGCACCGGCAAGCGTGCCGAAGGCAACGTGGTTTGACATGCTCCACCAGCCAGTGGTGTAGTGCCCGCCGCGGAAATTCGTGTGCGACCAGAAAATGTCGCGGGTGGCCTTGGTGAGGCGGTTTGCCATCGCAACGGCCTCGTCGTTGCCGCCGCCGAAGCGCGGCACCTCGGTGAGTATCCTGCTGCGCATGGCCTCGTGCCCTTCAAAATTCTGCTTGACGGCGTCGAAAAGCTCGGAGAGCGTATACAGTCTGCGGTCGTACACCAGCGTTTTTATGGCCATCAGGGAGTCGACGACGTCGGCAAGACCGATGCAGGCCGTGCCGGAGGAGTTGTACTTCGCGCCGCCCTTGGTGCAGTCGAGCCCCTTTGTGATGCAGCCGTCGATCATGGCGCTCATCAGCGGCGTCGGACGCAGCACGGAGTGCGCCTCGCCCAGATAGTTGTTGTATTCGCAGGTGAGCCCCGCCATGAAGGACAGCTGCGTTATGTAGGCGTTGAAGAAATCGTCAAACTCCGCAAAGCTGTCGGCCTCGCCCGTCTTGGGACCGAGGTGCCAGCGCATCAGCGGGTGATAGCCGTTGAACATGGCCATCTCGAAGGGAGCCACCATGCTGAACATCATGCAGTTGGTATGCCCCAGATGCTTGCCGGAGATGGTCGGCTCGACGCAGCCGGTGGCCGACCAGTCGCGCAGATCAGCTGTCTCGTAATGATGGTCTGCAAGCGACGCCATGACCGCCGTGTCGTTGTGGATGGACGGGGTGGAGGTCGTGTTCACGTTTACCTCGCACAGGCGGCGCAGATAGGTCAGGGAGTTCTTTTCGCTGTTGTAGCGCGCGTTGACGTTGGGGTCGCGCATGCTGAGCATTTCCGTGACCTTCAGGAACACATAGGTCATGTCGTTGACAGCGTCCTCGCCCTCGGGTGTGATGCCGCCGAGCGTTATCGCCTGATCGGAGGAGCTGCCGCCGAAGAGGTAGTTGCCGATATCGGGCGTGAGCGGAACGTGATCCTGGCAGTTTATATAGAAGCAGCCGATGAGCTCTATCGCGTGGCGGATATAAGCCTCGCGCTTGGCCTTGCTCCTGCACTTGGCCATGTCGGCCTCGAAATACGGCTGGAGCCACTGATCCATGCGCCCGAAGGAGAAGCCCGCGTTCGTGCTCTCCATATGCACGGCGACCCAGTGTATCCATATCGCATTGACCGCCTCGTCGAGCGTGCGCGCCGGGTATTCGGGGGAGTGCTCCACCGCGGCGGCTATCGTTTCGAGCTCCGCTCTGCGCTCGCTCTTGAGCGCAAGCCCCGCCTCGTACCTTGCCTGCCGGGCAAGATTGTGCGCGTAGGCGATGACACCCTCATAGCAGTCGATCATGGCGTGCAGCTCGTCCTTTTTCGACTGCGGCGCATCCGCGTCACGCTCAAGCTCGGCCTCGATCTCGGCGATGATGCCGCGCAGACCCAGCCTCAGGAGCTTGGGATAATCGAGTATGGTGTGCGACAGTGCGACGTTTTTCCACATGAAGGCCGCCGCCCAGCGCTCGTCGAGCTTCTGGCAGGTGGGCTCATGATATTTGTCGCGGACGTATTCGCGCATGTTGCGGTGGATCCAGAAGGGGAAGATATCGTTGTTGAGCCTGTGTATCTCCTCCTCGGAGAGGGGAGCGTAGGCATTGAGCAGACGGTCCTGCACCGTCAGCAGCTCGCCCCAGAAGATAAGGCCGATCGCGTCGGGATAAACGGGCACGCCGATCTCCTTCGTCGTCGTTGTTCCGGCGATGAGGTTGCCCTTGCGGATGATGGGGCGGCGGTTTTCCATCAGATAGCGGAAGGCCTTGCCCTGACGCAGCTCCGGCACCCAGGGAGTGCCGTCCTTATGCATCTCGAAGCCGTTTTCGCGGAAGAAATCGGTGAGCAGCCCCGCGCGCTCGGTGCACACGGCGGGAGCGGCGGTGTGGTGAATGTCGAGATAATTTTTGAGGCGAGGGAAATCCTCGAGCGCGTAGGCTGTCAGATACGGATCGTCCCTGAGGCAGTGAACGCCGGGATCGACGCTGCCGCAGGGCATGAACTCCTTGCGCGGCCGCGGACCTGCGGGAGCCTTCGCATCGGACATGGTCTTTCCGAATTCCTCGCGCTCCTTTTTCTGAAGCTGCATCTGCTGTATCTGCTTATCCTTCATCATGACGGAAAGAAGGAGGTTAAAAAACTCAAGATATGCCATGTTGCCGCTGCTGGACATCTTGTTTTTGAGCATGAGGTTGAGGACCTCGTTGGGCGGCAGTGTGGCAAGCTGGGCGAGAACGCCCGTATCCTGAAGCACGAGCAGGGTGTTCACGCCGTCGATGTCTCCGCGGACGCTGCCGCGGCCGTCGGAGAAGCGTATGCTCTGCTTTACGCTGCCGTCCTCTGTCGTGAGGCCGATTGCGAAGTTCATCCAGCCGTCCTTTGTCTTGAGATACGCCTGCTTTTCCTTATCATAGGTAAACAGCTTGGCCATGAATTGCAGCACGACGTGTGCAAGGGAATTTGCGACCTTTCCGGTCAGTTTTTCGTTCATTTGCTCACACTCCTTAGCAGTTTATATTTTTATCCGTAAAGATTTTCCTGGCCTTATCGAGCTGCTCGCGCGACTGGAAGCCGTCGGCGTTTTTAAGCTCCTCGCAGAGCCGCAGCCCCAGCTTGTCGTTTTTCGGGTACCATGTCGGATTGTAGGGGAGAAGCTGCGCCCTTTTGATACCGAGTCCGGCGAGAAACGCCGCTATGTCGCCGAGGTTTTCCTCCGTGTCCGTGATGCCGGGGATCAGCGGCGTGCGCGGCAGGAAGGTATAGGAATATCTCTCCCTGTCGCTCCACATCCGGCGGATATTTTCGAGTATGCGGTCGTTGTATACGCCGCAGTATTTCCTGTGCTTTTCGCGGTCGAGTATCTTCACGTCGCAGAAAATGTCGCTGACATAGGGCAGCAGATACTTTTCCGCGCGTTCATAGTCAAACTGCCCGCAGGTCTCGAGCAGAACGCTCACGCCGGCCTCGTGCAGCCTTTTGGCAAGCTCGCCGACCCACTCGGTGCACAGCGTCGCTTCGCCGCCGGAGAGGGTGACGCCGCCGCCGGAAACGTCGTAAAAGGGCTTATCCGACATAAGCTTGTCAAAAAGCTCGTCGTGCGTCATCTGCTTACCGACCCTTGTTATCGCCTTCGCGGGGCAGACCGCGGTGCAGTCAAAGCAGAGCGTGCAGCGCTCCCTGTCCACATAATAGGGATTGCGAAGGTCGAGAGCGCCCGCCTTGCAGACCTTGCGGCAGCTCCCGCAGTTTATGCAGGCGGAGGCATCGAAGGAAAGCTCCGCCTCCGTCCGCTTGCTTTCGGGATTGTGGCACCACACGCATCCGAGCGGACAGCCCTTGAAGAACACTGCCGTGCGTATTCCCGGACCGTCGTCCAGGGAATTGCCCTTTATATCGAGAACCAGAGGAACGAGCATGATGACCTCCTGCTTATCCGAGTATAAAAATGCCGAGGTAGACAGAATGCCTCGGAAATTGGGATACTTTTAACAAATACTATTATAACAGAAAATAACGTTTTGTAAAGTCTGCCGAATACATTCATAACGGCGCTTTAACACAAATAATTAATTTACGCTGTTAAAAAATTACCGCCGCGTTCTTGACATCGGCATGGCGAGCCCTTAATATAGAAGTATACAATTCGGAACAATACTATTCAGGGAGGGATCCGACATATGCTGAATACCCGGACCGACGGCGGCTGGACGCTGCTGTATGACGGGAGGGAGCTCGTATCGCACCGGAGCGGCGCGCCCTTTGCCGTCGCGGTCAGACAGGAAAAGAGTTATGAAAGCTCACGAGGCACGGTAAAAACCAGGGTGACGGAGGCAGAGCGCATTGCACTGACCGAGTGCGAAAGCGAGGAAAATGCGGTAACATTCTCCGCGGGGGGACACAGCCTGCGCGTTGAATACGAAGAGACCGCGGGCGGTGCACTGCTGCGCTTTTCCGGCGAGAGCGGCTGGTCGTATGAGCTGCACCTGCCCGCTGTCGAAAACGAAGCCGTTTTCGGAGGCGGCGAGCAGTACCGCAAGGTGAACCTGCGCGGAGAAAAGGTCGTAAACTTCGTCTCCGAGCACATCAAGGCCTCGACTATAATCGAAAAGGCGCTGCTTCCGAAGGCACTGTACCGCGAGAAGGAGCATTCGCAGATCGGCAGCTACGCGCCCATGCCGGTTTTCGTGACCGACAGCAAGCGCTTTATCGCCTTTGACACCGACTGCGACGGACATGCGCTGTTCGGCGAAAACGAATACGTCTTTTTCTTCGACTCCTGCCCGCGCTCGCTCATGCTCCGGCTCGGCGAGAGCTTCCGCGAGCTCGCGCTGCTTGCGGCCGGTGATGCGGAAAACAGGCAGTATATCCCCGACTGGTGCATGGACGGCATGATCCTCGGCATACAGGGCGGCACGAAAACGATACTCGAAAAGACCTTCGCCATGCTCGATGCGGGCGCAAAGATCTGCGGCGTGTGGAGCCAGGACTGGTCGGGCGAGAACCGCACGGTCATGGGCAAGCAGGTCTGGTGGAACTGGGAGGCCGACGAGGGGCTGTATCCCGGCCTTGCCGACGCCATAAAAAAGCTGCGCGGGCGCGGAGTACGTTTTCTTGCGTACATTAACCCCTATCTCGTAAAGGGCAGCCGCCTCTACGAGCAGTGCGCCGGGGCCGGCTATCTTATCCGCCGCCGCAGCGGGGAGATATACCATATAAAATCAACGACCTTTGATGCGGGCATGATAGACCTCACCAATCCCGAGGCCGTGCGCTTTACAAAGGACGTTCTCATAAAAAAGAATATGCTCGATCTCGGCGTGTCCGGCTGGATGGCCGACTTCGGCGAGTATCTGCCCGTCGACTGCGTCCTGCACGACGGCGACCCGGCGCTGCTGCACAACAAGTGGCCGGTGCTCTGGGCGAAGCTCAACCGCGAGGCCGTCGAGGAATACGGCGCGGAGGACGTCATGTTCTTCATGCGCTCGGGCTATCTCGGCATTCAGAAATACGCGCCCGTACTCTGGAACGGAGACCAGCACACCGATTATACGCGCGACTACGGCCTGCCGTGCATAATGCCGGCCTGCTTCTCGCTCGGCTTTTCGGGCGTTACCATGCTGCACTGGGATATAGGCGGCTTTTTCTCCTTCGGCAAGCTCAGGCGTGACGACGAGCTGTTCACGCGCTGGCTCGAAACGGGCACATTCTCGCTCATGATGCGCAGCCACGAGTCGATACGCCCCTGGGCAAACAGCCAGTTTGACGCGCCCGACGTTCTGCCGCATACCGTTGCGCTGACTAATGTGCACGCGCAGCTCAAGCCTTACATTAAAAAATGCGTCGAGGACGCTCGGCGCGGCATACCGGCCATACGCCCCGACTTCTGGGAGGCGGGCCTGCATTCTTCGAGCCGCGACGGGTATTCGTACTTTTTCGGCGACGATATGTTCGTCGCGCCCGTCATAGAAAAGGGCGCTGTGCGCCGCAGAGTCTGCCTGCCCGAGGGCGAGTGGATTCATTTCTGGAGCGGAGAGCCGTACCGCGGCGGATTTGCCTATAACGTTGACGCGCCGCTTGGCCGTCCGGCAGTGTTTTACCGTAAAAACAGCGGGTTTGCCGAGCTGTTCAGGGCAGCGGCAGGCCGCACGGAATAATAAAAAAGCAAGGAGAACAATTGATGGAAGAAAGCTATATTTCCCGGACGAGCGGCATAGGCACCCGGGATAAGATCGGCTATGCCATGGGCGACCTTGCGTCGCTGCTGGTGTTCGGTCTCGTGCAGAGCGTTCTGCAGAAGTATTACACGGACGTGCTCGGCATCGGCGTTGTGAGCATCATGATAATGTTCGTCGTCGCCCGCATATGGGACGCGATAAACGACCCCATCTGGGGACGCATAATCGACCGTCTCCGGCCCGCGCCCGACGGCCGCTACCGCCGCTGGCTGAAAACGCTGGCCGTACCCGTCGCGCTGTCGGCGGTGCTGATGTTCGTGAAGATCCCCGGACTGAGCCGGGGAGGATACCTCGCTTACGCATATGTGACCTACATACTCTTCGGCATGCTCTACACGGGCATAAACATCCCCTACGGCTCGCTTGCGCAGGTCATCACCTCGGACGACCGCGAGCGCTCGTCGCTGTCGGTGTTCCGCTCAATAGGCTCGACCTTCGGCGCGATGCCCGCGATGCTGCTTATAAGCTTCTGCTATGTGAAAACGGCAAGCGGCGTTTCCGTCATGAGCTATAACAAGATCCTCATCGGAACGGTCATCATAGCTCTTGCGTCCGTTGCCGCGTTCCTGCTCTGCTACCGCTGGACGACCGAGCGCGTTCCGACAAAGCCCGCGCCCAAGGAAAAGGGGCAGACCTGGAAGGTCATAAAGATCCTGCTGCACAGCCGCCCGTATATGGCGGTGTGCCTTGTCGGCATGCTGTTTCTCGCGGCTCAGATGTTCAGCCAGAGCTACAACACCTATCTTTTCAACTACTATTTCAACGCGCCCGCCCTTTCTATGATGCCGACGGTGTGCCAGTACCTGCCGGTCGCCGTGATAATGCTGTTTGCCGGAAAGCTCGGCGTGCGCTACGGCCGCCGCGAGGTCTGCGCCTACGGCATGCTCATGGCCGGCGTGTGCAACCTTGCCCTGTACCTTGTCGGCGGTACGAACGTGTGGATGTTCCTCGCGGTGTGCCTGCTGTCGGGCATAGGCAACGCATTTATCTTCCTGCTGGTCTGGGCAATTGCGACCGACGCCATCGACTACAACGAGGTAAACTACGGCCTGCACGACGAGGCCACGAGCTACGCCTTCTTCACCTTCATGCGCAAGCTCGGCCAGACCATCGCCGCGATACTGGTGAACATGGCGCTGCTGCGCATCGGCTATACCGACAACGTTCTCAATACGGCCAACATCACCGACGGTACGCTGAACATGATGTTCACCGACTCCGTACTCATCCCGGCCGTTCTGTATTTCCTCATTTTCGTTATTCTGCGCTTCATGTATCCTCTCGGAAAAAAGAAGATAGACGAGCTGCGCGATGAAAAGGAAAAGCTCCTCGGCCGCCTCACTCAGGAGTAAACAGACATAAAAATCTCCCGTCCGCGGACGGGAGCTTTTTTGCGCCTTGTTCAGTATCTGTAAACCGGAATTCCGAGCATGTCTGCCGCGGCGCTGAGGGCGGCTGCGTGATGCCCCTTTATGACGGCGTAGTGCGGCTCAAAGCCTGCCTTGACGCTCTCCTCGACAATCCCGCGCACGGGAGCCGCGGTCTTTACGACTATCGACGTGCCGGTAAACTGCTTGGGCTTGTCGAGCGCCTCGCCCTCGAGAATAAAGAAGCGGAACGAGCCGTCCGGCTCACGACCGACGCGGAATACCGTAGCCTCGGGGAAGGCCTCGCAGCCGAAGTCCATGGCGGGGCCTATCTTGCGGTTCGAGTGAACGCCGACGGCAGCGCCGGTATCGTGCCGCGCAAGTGCGCAGGCGGCAGCGCCGCAGTGCCAGAAGGTGAGCGTGTTCTCACCCTCGTCGAGCGAAACCGGATCGCCGAAAAACACCGGCTCGCCGGACAGCTGCATGCCAATCCACATCGACAGCGCACCGTATATATCCGCCTCGCAGGCCGCCGCGACGCCGAGATCGTTGAGCACCGACAGCACGGCGCACACCGGCGTTCCGTAGGCGGTGAAGAAGTCCGGCCAGCAGCGGGAGGCAAGTGCACCGATGCCGTTTTCGCGGACGTATTCGTCATAGGCTCGCAGCAGCCGCGCATAGTCGAGCCTGTTCTTTTCGGGAGTCTTTTCAAGACCGCACATGAGCCTTTCCGAGCGGGCGAGATACTCCGCGCAGTCTCCGTCCGTAAAGCTCTCGGCGCGGCCTATGAGCTCACGGGCCTCAATGGCGTCAAGCCGGACGCCGAACACGCTCAGAAGCTCCGCGTCCAGTGCACGGCCGAAGCCGAAGCCCTGCGGAGTGTGCCCCACGGCGGACATTTTGAGGCTGCGCATGCCGACTATGAGCTCCGCGGCCTTAACGCAGGCACTTATCTCGCATTTTACGCGATCCTCGTCCGCTGAGCCGAAAACATATTCAAAGCGGCGGCCGCCGAAGGCACGCATGGCGTTCGCGGCGGAATATGCGCCGGTGAGCGAGTTAAGGCGCAGTCTGCCGCCGTCGATGACGGGCTCGCGCAGCGTCCACAGCAGCACAGGACAGCTCACGCGGTGCATGACGGCGGATATGTATGCCGAATTTGCAAAGGTGAGGTTCTGAAAAACGACAAGATCGGGCTGCACGGTATCGAGAAAGGCGTTGAGCGCGTCAATGCTCAGCAGCATGTCGTCGGGCACGGCAAAGCGTTCGTCAATGCCGCGCAGCAGCGCCTTTGAGGCCTCAAACTGCTCTCCTGCGCTCTCAAGATGGAAGGTCGGCACACCGGCCGGAATATAAACGGGGGTAAAGGCTTTCATTTCGCACCTCAATTAATAAACTCTTTTAACAATCATAGAGCGGGGCATTGAATATGTCAATAAAAAATAATAATGAATATGAAAATATAGGCGCTTTTCCGTGTTGACAAACGGAAAACACAGGCGTAAGATTCAATTGCTTAAACCTTTTAATCAAATCAGGAGGAGCATTAACTTGAACTGTGATCTTAAAGAAATATGCAGGGATATCCGCTGCGATATCGTGACGAGCATCGGCCATCTCGGCGTCGGACACATAGGCGGCTGCCTTTCGATAGTCGAGCTTCTGGCCGTGCTGTATTTTCAGGAGATGAACATTGACCCGAAAAATCCGAAAATGCCCGGACGCGACAGGCTCGTGTGCTCGAAGGGGCATGCAGGCCCCGCCGTTTACGCAGCTCTTGCAAACCGCGGCTATTTTGATAAAAAGGAGCTCATGACGCTCAATCAGGGCGGAACGCATCTGCCCAGCCACTGCGACATGAACCTCACCGTCGGCATAGACATGACGACCGGCAGCCTTGGCCAGGGCTTTTCCTGCGCGGTGGGCGCGGCGCTCGGCTCGAAACTTTCCCGTGACGGCGCAACGGTCTACACCATAATCGGCGACGGCGAGTCGCAGGAAGGTCAGATATGGGAGGCGGCGATGTTCGCATCGGCCAAGGGCCTGGGAAATCTCATCGGATTTACCGACTACAACAAGCTGCAGATAGACGGCCCCGTTGCGCAGGTAAACGCCGTTGCGCCGCTTGCCGACAAGTGGAGAGCCTTCGGATGGAATGTCATCGAGGTCGAAAACGGCAACGACGTCGATCAGGTCTCCGAGGCCGTAAAGCAGGCAAAGCTCAATCGCGCAGGAGGCAGGCCGACCATGGTCATCCTCAATACGCTCAAGGGCTGCGGCGTTAAGTGGATCGAGGAGCTCGGCGTCGGAAATCACAACACCAATGTCAGCGAGGAGCAGGCCGCAGCCGCCGTCGCGGAGATAAGGGAGGGCTGAGAACATGGAAATGAGAGCAGCTTATGCGCAGTGCCTTGCGCAGCTGATGGAGAACGATAAGCACGTCTGCGTTCTGGACGCGGACCTTGCCAAGGCAAGCGGTACACGCGCCCTGTACGAGCGCTTCCCCGAGCAGATGTTCGACTGCGGCGTTGCCGAGCAGAACATGGCGTCCATCGCAGCCGGACTTGCAAGCTACGGCTTCAAGCCCTATATCGAGAGCTTCACGCCCTTTGCGACGCGCCGTATCTGCGACCAGATAGCCATCTCGATAGTTTACGCCAGGAGCAATGTCAAGATAGTCGGCACTGACCCCGGCATATCGGCGGAGCTCAACGGCGGAACGCACATGAGCATGGAGGATATCGGCGTTCTGCGCTCGATACCCGGCATCGTCATATTCGAGCCCGTGGACGAGACGCAGCTTCGCGCGGCAATGCCGGTCATAAACGATTACGAGGGCGCGGTGTATATCCGCCTGTTCCGCAAGGAGCTGCCGCAGGTGTTCGGCGAGGGCTACAGCTTTGACCTGTTCAAAACCGACACGCTGCGCTCGGGCTCGGACCTTACGATATTCGTATCCGGCATGCTCACGGCCGACACGCTCACGGCGGCGGAGCTTCTCGAAAAGGACGGCATATCCTGCGAGGTCGTCAACGTGCACACCATAAAGCCCATCGACCGCGAAAGCGTCACAGCCGCCGCCAAAAAGACCGGAGCGGTGCTCACGGTCGAAAACCACAACGTCATAGGCGGCCTGCACTCTGCGGTGCTCGAGGCTCTTGCACAGGAAAAGCTGCCCGTGTACGCCGTCGGCGTGCAGGATCGCTTCGGCGAGGTCGGAAAGCTCCCGTACCTGCGCGAGGCGATGGGGCTCACAGTCGATAACATAGTCGCAGCGGCAAAGAAAGCCGCCGCTCTCAAGTGACGAAAAGGAGAAGAATATGAAAATTGCAATAGGCAGCGATAAATCGGGCTTTGCCGTCAAGGAGGCGGTGAAGGCATATCTCGCCGAGGCCGGAGTTGAGTTTGACGACCTCGGAACGCAGGACCTTGAAAACGTAGTGCCCTACTATGCGGTGGCGAGCAGAACGGCTCCGCTGGTCAGCGGCGGAAAGTACGATAAGGCGATCCTCATCTGCGGCACCGGCGCCGGCATGTGCGTCGTGGCAAACAAGTATAAGGGCGTGTACGCCGTCGCCTGCGAGGGCGTGTATTCCGCGAAGATGGCGCGCGCCATAAACAATGCGAACGTGCTGTGCATGGGCGGCTGGATAGTCGGCCCCGAGATGGCGGTCGAAATGGTCAGGACCTTCCTCGCCACCGAGTGGTGCCAGGATCTTGAGGACTGGCGCAGCGAAAATATGAAGAAGTTCGCCGCGCAGGTATCGGCCATCGAGGACAGCGTATATGATAAATAGCTTTGTGTATTCCCAGCCGGTGAAGATATTCTTCGGCGCGGGGGAGTTCGGAAAACTGAGCGAACGCCTTGCCGGGCTCGGGCTCGAGCGCTGCGTCGTTGTCTGCGGGCGGCACTTTGCACCAAGGGCGCAGAAGCTGTGCGGTGAGATAAGCAGCCTGTGCGCCGTTTACGGCGAGGTAGAGCAGAATCCGCAGCTTTCCGGCGTTATCGAAACGGTGAAGCTTGCGCGGCAGCATAATGCCGACGCGATCATCGGCATAGGCGGCGGCAGCGCGATAGACACGGCAAAGTTTGCGGCCGCCATAGCGCCGAACGGCGGCGAGGCGATAGAGTATTACCGCTTCGAGCGCGCGTTTTCCAAAAAGCGTCTGCCCGTCATAGCCGTTCCGACCACCGCCGGAACGGGCAGCGAGGTGACGCAGGTTTCGGTCATAAGCCATAACACGGAGAAAAAGACGATAAACGATCCTGCCTTCATGCCTCTGGCGGCGATAGTCGATCCGGAGCTGTGCCTGAGCGTTCCTCCGCGCACGACGATGAACACGGGCCTTGACGCTCTGGCTCACGCGCTTGAGGGCTTCTGGAGCGTAAACCATCAGCCGATATGCGAGCTCATGACGGCCGAGGCCGTGCGCCTCGTGCTCGCAAACCTCGAAAAGGCGTACCGCGACGGCAGCGATATACAGGCGCGCAGCGCAATGTCCTATGCGGCGCTGCTCGGCGGACTGGCCTTTGCCCAGCCCAAGACCGCGGCCTGCCATGCGTGCAGCTATCCGCTGTCGGAGGATTATCATCTGCCGCACGGCGAGGCCTGCGCCTTCACTCTCGACAGCTTTGTGCGCCTGAACGCCGACGAGCGCCTTGAAGCTCTCTGCCGCAGCGCGGGCCTCAGCGGAACGGAGGAGCTTGCAGAACGCATAGCGCAGCTCAAGAGCCTTGCCGGACTGAAAACCAGACTCGGCGAGCTCGGTGACGTCGATATGCCAAAGCTCTGCCGCGACTGCGCCGCGCACCCTCTTATGAAAAACAACCCCGTCCCCATGGACGAGGCCGCACTGCGCAAAATGTTCGAGGCGCTCGAATGAACGCAAAAGCAAAAAGTATTTTCATGATAAGCGGCATGGTGCTGTCATGGTCGGTGTACTACACGGTGTCGAAGATACTCGTCGACGCGACGGGCTCTGCGGCGCTTTCTGGTATGCTGCTGCGCCTTGCCGCGCTTATCATGCTCACGGTGCAGCTGTATGAGGATCATGCCTTTTCGGCGCTGATGCGCCAGGGCAGAAAGCAGCTTATAACGCTCATAGCCATCGGCGTGTTCGGCTTTCTGCTCGACCTGTTTGCAAACCTCGGCTATATGGGCGGCTCGCTGAGCACCGGCACGGCACTTCTGAAAACCGACGTGCTGATGGTAAACCTGGCAACTGTCATAGTGTTCCGCAAGAGGCTTTACGCCTCCGACTGGATAGGCACACTCGTCATGATAGGCGGAGTGCTGCTGGTGCTGGGCGTCGATTTTCGCGGCATACGCTTAAACCCGACGGACCTGTTTTTCATCCTCAGCGCGATGTGCGTGACGGCAAACGCCTTCATAATAAAAAACGCGCAGGAAAATTATCACGAGGACGCAGACACCATATCCTATTACAACAACTGCGTCGTGCTGATACTGTTTTTCGTCATGGCCTCTGCAAGCGGTTCGGTGTCGGCATCGTCTCTGCAACTGAGCCCCAAGCTGTGGGCGCTCACGGCGCTCGGCGGGCTCGCGCAGACCGGTATATACTTTTTCTATTACCGCAACCTCAGGCATTATGAGGTGTGGGTCGTGAAGCTGTATCTGCTGCTCATGCCCGTCGTGAGCTGCTTTATCGGCGTATTTTTCCTGGGCGAGAGCTTGACGGGAACGAAGCTTATCGGTATATTTACTGTGTTGTGCGGCGCAGCGCTTATTCTGCTGCGCGGCCGGATAAACAGGAAAAGCCTGCCGGCGAGCGGCTGAACGGAGGATGCGTATGGTCTACGAGGGCGACAATATGATGGGCATAAAGCGCACGAACAGAAGCGCGATACTGCGGCTTCTGCACGAAAACGGCAGCATGTCGCGCAAGCGCCTTGCCGAAAGCACTAAGCTCACCCCCGCGGCGATCACCAAGATCGTCGGAGAAATGATAGCCGAGGGTCTTATCCGCGAGGGCGGCCCCATGCCGGGCGGCGGCGCGGGCCGGCGCGAGGTGACGGTCGGGATAGACCCCGACGCACGCTGCGCTCTGGGCGTTCTTATAAATCTTCGTCAGGCGATAGTCTCCGCCGTGCGCCTGGACGGCACGGTGATCTTTGCCGAGGAGCTCACGCTCGAGGAAAAAAGCCCCGCGGAGGAGACGGTTCAGCGCTTATCCGCACGCCTTGCGGAGCTTGCGGGCGAAAACGGCATAGAGTGCAGCCGCATAGCCGGCCTCGGCATTGCGATACGCGGAATTACCTCGCCCGACGGGCGAAGCGTGCGCAACAGCTTCGGTGCGCTCGATAAGAAGGACTACCCGCTGTGCGAACGCTTTGAGGAGCTCACCGGCATACCCTGCGTCATGTCGAACAATGTGCGCGCCCTGTTTGCGGCGCATATGTTCACGGCCCGTGACAGGGAGCTGAGCTCGCAGTTTTTCCTGCGCTGCGAATACGGCATCGGTGCGTCGCTGTCGGTCGACGGACGCATATGGCGCGGCAGCAGCCAGCAGTGCTCCGAGATAGGGCATATCCCGATCGTAAAGCGCGGCGGCAGACCCTGCTCCTGCGGGAAAAGCGGCTGCCTTGAAACGGTCGCTTCGCCGACCGCCATACTCGCAAATGCGCTGGATATCATGTCGCCGGACAGAACTCCGCTGCTGTGGAATATCTGCCGCGGGCGCGACGCGTCGGAGATAACGATAGACGATGTGTTTGCCGCCGCGCAGAGCGGCGACGCAGAGATCGCCGACCTCGTTGACCGTGCGATACGGTCGCTCGGCGCGGTGCTCAAGGGCGTTATATATACGCTCGACCCCGGAAAGCTCGTGCTCTACGGCAGGATATTCGAAAACCCCTATTATCTTTCGAAGCTCATGGCCGAGATGCACGAGGGCATCGACTCCGGGCACAATATACCCATCGAAAAAAGCCCCTACAATCAGGAGCTTGAGCGCTCTGCCGCGGGGCTTATAGCGGTGGAAAATTTCTTTGAAACGGGAGGATTTGCATAATGCTTGAGCTCATTGCCGGAAAAAATCCCAGGCTCACGGTATTTGATGTTTTTGATAAACGCTTTTCGCGCTACGGCAGAGTTCTCCGCCTCGGCGATACCGCGCAGCTGAGCGGCGCTCTGCTCGAAACTCCGATACCCGAGAGCGGCAACTGCTATGTCGCGTCGGACGAAAGGCTCACGGAGCTTGACATTACCGACAGGATACGCCGCTCGGTTTACGGCGAAATGCCTATCCAGGCTGGCTACTGCAACGGCCGCGGCTTTACCCTGAACGCCGAGGAGTATCACAAATGCAGCGAGGTAAATTTCACGACCACCGGCCTTGTCCTGCTGCTTGCGCTGCCGGAGGATATCTCTGACCGCAGGCTCAGAAGCCGCGATATAGTCGGCGTGTACCTTCCTCCGGCGGTGCCGGTCGAGATATATCAGGGCGTTCTGCACTTTGCGCCCTGCCGCGTGAGCGCCGACGGCTTCAATTGCCTCGTCATCCTCACTCAGGGAACGAACGCGCCGCTCGACAAAGCGCCGGACAGCTCGCTTCCCGGCGAGGACGGAATGCTGTGGATGCGCAATAAGTGGCTCATATGCCACCGCGACTCACCCCAGGCGCAGAACGGAGCCTTTGTCGGCATAAAAGGCGACAACATAAGCCTGAACATCTGATCCGCGCCGCATGGCAGTATCTCATAGACGCATAGCTTTCTGACAAGCTGAAAAAATCCCCCGACCGCGGTTGAATTGACCCCCAAAAGTTAGACAATATTTGAAGTAAAAATTGTTCAAGCAGCC
>CAVJKX010000018.1:0-27432 GCA_963650165.1 bacterium | reverse complement strand
CCTCTTCAGTCACCTTCGGTGACAGCTTCCCCTCGAAGGGGAAGCCAAGGGTGCGCCGATTTCAGATGCCGCAAAAACACTGCAACTCACTCGCGGGATGCGAAACGCTGTAGTTTCCTCCAATGTTTCGATACCGGGCACCCGCAGTCTCCGTATAGGTGCAGACTTAATGCGCCTCCAAAAAAGGCGTCAGTGCGCCTCCGAAAGAAGGCGGGTGATGTCGGCGAGGCGGGCCTCGTAGGCGGCCATGTTCGTGTCCTCAAAGAGGAGCACGGGCTCCTGCACGCCCAGAAGGCGCATGAGGTATTTCACAAAGGGCGGGTTCATCATGATAAAGGGCCCCACCAGCGAGGTCGAGAAGTAGTTTTTTATCCTCACGCCCTCGAGCTTTGACTTCTTGTTTATGCCTATGCCGTATTTCGCTTCGGCAAAGTTTATGCCCGAATTGTCGCCGTACAGCTGCGAAAACTCCGCCTTGAAGCCGACGAGCTGCATGTCCTCAAAGGTGCACAGCTCGATGGAATTGAACCTGTGCATCATGTCGCGCTTTGCGTGCAGCGGAACAAGGCCGAGCCCCGCGATGCGGCTGCCGTCCTCGTTTTCGATGTACTCGCAGAACACCTCGCCCGCGTTTGCGGTCATGAGGAACACGACGCCGGAGTCTATGAGCCGGCGCAGGCGGTCGCGGTGCGGCATGAGCTTTTTTATCGCAAGCTCCTGACCGTGCTCGGTCATTGCGCCCATTATTATCATATCGACCTTTTCGGAGACAAAGCGCGGCTCGTCGCCGTAGCCGGTCTGAATGAGCTCGGCCTCGGGCAGGCAGCGCGCGATATAGCGCCAGTTCCAGCAGTCGCCGAACAGGTTTGCAAATTCGGGAAACAGCACTTCTATCTTCATGCCTGTGCCTCCTTTTCCTCAAGACGCGCGAGAATGCCGCCGCGCACCTGCTCCGTGAGCCTGGGCGTCGTCAGATCGTGCAGAATGAACACCTTGTCCGTACCGTCGAGCTCGAGCTCCGCGGGCGCGTCAAGCTCGTTTCTGACGCAGCGTATCTTCTCCTCGGGAACGCCGGCCAGCAGCAGGCGCAGGTGATAGTCGTGCATCCTCGCGCCGCCGACGACTATGCGCTTTATGCCCGGATCGTTGAGAAGCTCAAAGTCCGCGTCGTATACCCATGTGACGATCTCGGTCGTCTTCTTGAAGCCCATATCGTCGAGCATGACGATGACCTCCTTCACGCCGGGATCGGCCTTTATATATCCGAAAACTATGGAGCAGGCGACGGGGTTCTGCCCCTTGGTCATGTTCGTTATGACCTCGACGCCGCCCTTTTCGACCTTCGTGTAGCGTGTTTTGACGATGCTCATGTGCGAAAAGCTCTTCGCAATGTCCGCCGCCGAAAGGCCGAGCTCGCGCAGCAGTGCAACGACCGTGACCTGATTGTAGGTGTTGAACACGCTGTCGTTTATCAGCGGATATACCTCGTCGCCCTTGTCCGAGCGCACGGTGAAGCAGCGGTTTTCGTAGTCGGGGGAGGCCAGATAGTCGGGCTCGGGCGAGGCAAAGCCGCAGCCGGGGCAGTGCATTTTGCCGATGTGGTGATAGCGCACGAACTCGTACTCGAGCTTTCCGCCGCAGTAAGGGCAGGCACGCATGTCGTTTATGATGTTTATGCACTCGTCCCTGTCGGTCGGCAGGCGGCCTATGGAGAAGTAGCTGCGCCTGTTGTCGGGCTTGAGACGGCTGCTGATGGGATCGTCGGCGTTCAAGATCATGTGCGTATCGTCCGGCAGAGCCGAGTCGATGAAGGAGAAGATGAACTCCGGATGCGCGTTGCGCTGGATCGAGTCGCGGAAAAGGTTCGTGCACACGGCGTAGTCGGGGTGGACGTATTTGTATATCCTCTGCGAGGAGCGCTCGTCGACCTCGAACACGGCGTATTCGAACTTCGCCCTGCCGCCGAGGGTGCTGCCGGAAATGAGCGCCGTTGCGATGCCCGCGTCGGTGTTCGAGCCAGCGCGGTTATCGAGCACCTTGAAGCCCGCGTCGGCCAGAACGTCGAGCGTCATGTTGCAGCAGGTCGTTTTGCCGTTCGTGCCGGTGACGCTGATGATGGTGCGGGGCTTGTCTATCCTGCCGAGAAAATCGGGGCAGAGCTTTATTGCGAGCTTGCCGGGGAAGTAGCTTGCATTCATGCCAAGAAGCTTTTGCAGCCACATTGCGAGCCTGCCGAGCCACAGAGCAAGGTAAAATCTCAGATTCTTTTTCATTTTTACCGTCCTTTTCGGAAAAGTACCTTATATTATACCGCAGACCGCGGCGGCTTGTCCACAGCTTTTTGCCGTCTTGACCGCGGGAGCAATTTAATGTATATTGTACGGTAACAGGAGGGATGAAATATGCCGTGGTACACATATGCAGCGTTTATTATCCTCGGCGTTGTCGCGTGCTATGCGATAATCGAGATAAGGACGAAGAAAAAGCTCAAGGAAAAGAAGGCCGCCGACCGCAAGGCCGCGAAGGAAGCGGCGAAAAAATCAAAGTCTGCAAAGAAAAAACCGAAATCGAAGCGCTGAAAATTCGGAACACTTTAAAATTTTTTCGCAAAACCTGTTGACAAGAGGCCGAAAATCTGTTATATTAACTGAGCCGTGGCCGAGTGGTTCAGTCGGTTAGAACGCCGGCCTGTCACGCCGGAGGTCGAGGGTTCAAGTCCCTTCTCGGTCGCCACCGATGCCCCTTGAAAAAGGGGCATCAGCTTTGCTGCTGTAGCTCAGTAGGTAGAGCGCATCCTTGGTAAGGATGAGGTCGGCAGTTCGAATCTGCCCAGCAGCTCCAAGTAAAAGCCCTGAAGTCATTAGACCTCAGGGCTTTTGGTATATCAAAAAGTCTGTGACTTTTTGATGGCTATAATCCAACTAGAGGGGGTATTGCCTCCCTCGAGCTCCCCCGCTGCGCGGATGTCTCTACGCAGCAGCACAAGTTTTTTGCAGTCTTTTTTGACTATATTATTATTCAAAAGGCGGGTGTGTTTTATGGCAAAGAAGATCATCGGTATCATCGGCGGCATGGGTCCGGCCGCAACGGCGGATCTGTTCACGAAAATTATAAGCTCGACCAGAGCGGCCTGCGATCAGGATCATCTGCACGTCATTATCGACAGCAATACGAACATTCCCGACCGCACGGCGGCGCTGCTGCACGGCGGAGCAGACCCCACGGAGCAGCTCACGCTCAGTGCGCGCAGGCTCGAGCAGGCGGGCGCGGAGCTTCTCATAATGCCCTGCAATACGGCGCACGGCTTTTACGATAAGGTCTGCGCGGCGGTGAGCGTTCCGGTGCTGCACATGATAAGGCTCACCGCGCGTGAGCTCGAGCGCAGGGGAATAAGCCGCGCGGGGCTTCTCGCCACCGACGGCACGGTGCGCACGGGCATCTATGCGCAGGGCTTTGCCGGCAGCGGTATTGAGCTGATAACGCCATCGCCCGAGGCGCAGAGAGCCGTCATGAGCATAATATACGACGGCGTGAAGGCCGGGCGGCGCGATTTCGACACGGCCGCTTTCGAAAAGACGGCGCAGGAGCTTCTCTCGCGCGGTGCGCAGACGCTGATACTCGGCTGCACGGAGCTGCCTCCGGCGTTTGAAATGTACCGTCTCGACTATCCGCATGTTGACCCCACGCTCGTCCTCGCGCGTGAGGCCGTCCTCGCCGCCGGCGGCGAGCTCAATTGCTGAAAACGACAAATCCCACGGGCTGCCCCGTGGGATGATTTTTTATGTCGGGATGCTGAGCTCGCGGTCGCAGCCCGCGCCGTAGCAGAAGGAGTATATCTTGTTCTCGGAGGGGTTTATGACGTTTACGACGAAGGCCGTGTCGTTTGCCGTGCCCTGCGTTTTGGCGTAGCTCGTCTCCTCGCCGTACTCGATGCCGTTTGAGTCCGTGCCCTCGTTCTGGCCGTACTCGTTGCTGCGGTAAAAGCACATGTTCGGCACCGCGACGCGCAGAACGCTGAGCTCTGTATTGCCGCTGTCCTGAACGTCATTGAGCGGGACTGCCTTGAAGTTGTGCGTGTGGCCGTGGAACGCGGCGTATATCTTCGCCTTGTTCGCGTTCTTGAAGGTTATCGCCATGCCGCCCGCCGTCGCCACGCTGCCGGCCAGGTATTTTGCGATCACCGTGCCGGCCCTGCTTGCCGCCGCCGAGCTTCCGTGGTCGCTGAAATCGAGAGGATAGTGCGACAGGATAATGACGCCCCAGCCGCTTTTCAGACCGGCCTCGCGCAGACGGCGTATAAACCACAGAAGCTGTGCGTCGGAGAGGTTATCCGTGTTCTGACCGGCCTCCGAGGTGTTCAGGCATATGACGCGCAGCTTTTTCTCGGTAAAATCGCGGTAGCAGTAGCCCTCCGTGGTGCTGCCGTAGGTCGCGCCTTCGTTGTATTTGCCGATGTAAGAATATATCTCTGCCGAGTCGAGACTGCCGCCGTTTTGCTCCAGCGAGTTCCGCAGGCCGTCGCAGTCGCCGGGAGTGCGGAACTGCGGAAGCTGCGCAAAGCCCTCCGCGAGACCGGCGTTTATCTCGTCAAAATGCCGCCTGCCCTCTGCAAGCGTCGTCGTGGCACTGCCGACGCTGTAGTCGCCGAGAAAGCAGCAGAAATCAATGCCCGGCAGGACCGCGCCGACCGCCTTCATCGCCATGCAGGCGTGCAGGTTTCCGTTTACGACATACTCGTCGGCATCGGTCTGATGCGCATCGGCCGCGGCAATGAAGGTTATGCTGCCGCTCGTCTGAACGTTCTTTACCTTCTTTGCAAGCTCCAGCGCCGCGGCCTTGACGTAGTCGGGAGTGTCCGCCTGACTTATGTATTCGCCCGTTTTGAGCGCCTGAATCGCCGCCGCCATCTGCGAGAGCTTATAGACGGAGCTCCCTCCGTTTTTCTGACGTATGGCCGCCGCTACGGCCTGAACGTCGCTTTCCTCATAAAGCTTTTTTGCCATCAGTAGCTCACCTCGCTTCCGTCCTCGACGACTATGCTTTTGTCGGCCGAGCCCGTGTATTCATAGCTTTCGGTCTTGCCGCCGATCGTGACGGTCAGTGTCTTATACGGCGAGGCCTCCGGCTTGTCGGCGGGCTCGTCGTCCCTGTCCGTTATGCATTCCGCGCAGCGGAAAAGCGCCGGAGTCGTTGTGTGCAGCTGACCGGCGTACAGGCCGACGGCTATCCACGGGCGCTTTTTTATAACGGGCAGGGCGCAGCTTATTCCGCTGAACTTTACCTCGCTGTACATGCCGTTGCGGTAGCCTATGCGCATGGTCTTTTCGTCGTAGGCATCCCACTCGGCGTCAAGCTCGAAATTAACGCTGTAGTCGCTGTTGCCGCAGACTATGAGCGTCCCGTCTCCGACGGCGATCTTGTCTTTAACTTTGATGTTTATGTCCATGCATTTCTCCTTATAGATACTGCGGGGGCAAAAACCCGAGGCAGCTCATGCCCCGCATATCCGATAGTAGCAAAAATGCGCGATTTGTCAATGCAAGCGTTATGCTACTGCATAAATTTTGCTTCGTGGACAAAGTGCGCAATGTGTGCTATCATAGAGAAAAAATACTGCGAGGTAAAAATACATGTCCAATTCAGAACTCAGCCGGCAGCAGGTGGAGCAGATATCCCGCATGGGGATAAAAAAGCTCATCGAAAAATACAGCCTGTCGCAGGGGCAGGATAAGCAGGCTCTCACGATGCTGCTCGAGCAGCTTGCGAAAACGCCGATGTATCTGGCCGTGCAGAAAAACGGCTCGTCGTCCGCGGCGCTCAGCTTCATAACACTCACCGTGAACGGTCAGGTGTTCATTCCCGTTTTCACCGATCCCGAGGAGCTCGGAAAGCTCAGGGATCAGTGCGACTGCGTGTGCCTCAGGCCCATGGATTATTTCCCCATGCTCGTCGAAAACGGCCGTCACGCCGTCGTCAACCCCTTCGGCACATATTTTCTCATGTGGCCGGAGCTCGTGCGCGACCATATGCTTCCGTATATGAAGCAGGCCGAGGATTTCGAGCGCGAGCAGAGCGGGCAGAAGGCGGGCTTCAAGCCCATATCCTGAACCGCGGTTATAAAAAAGCCTCCCCCGTTCACACGGACGGGAGAGGTTTTTGCATATGCGGTTATCCCAGACGCTCGGAGATGACCTTTGCGACCTTCACACCGGAGGCCGCCGCCTGAGCGAGGCCGCGGGTGATGCCCGCACCGTCGCCGATGGCGAAGAAGTTTGAAAACTTCGTTTCAAGCTCGCCCGAGAGCTCAAGACGGGAGGAGTAGAACTTGACCTCCGCACCGTACAGGAGCGTGTCGTAGTTTGCCGTGCCCGGAGCGATCTTGTCCAGAGCGTAGATCATTTCGATGATATCGTCGAGCTGACGCTTGGGGAGCGCAAGGCTCAGGTCGCCGGGAACGGCGGCTGTGAGCGTCGGATGGGTGTAGGACTGCGCGAGACGGTGCTCGTTTGTGCGCACGCCCTTGACGAGGTCGCCGAAGCGCTGCACCAGAACGCCGCCGGAGAGCATGTTGCTCAGCGAGGCGATGTGCTTGCCGTAGCGGTAGGGCTGGTCGAAGGGCTCGGTAAAGCGGTTGGATACCAGAAGCGCGAAGTTGGTGTTCTCGCTGCGCAGAGCGGGATCGGAGTAGGAGTGGCCGTTTACGGTGTTGATGCCCTCGACGTTTTCCGCAACGACGTGACCGTAGGGGTTCATGCAGAAGGTGCGCACCTTGTCGCCGTACTGCTTGGTGCGGTAGATGAGCTTGGACTCGTAAACGACGTCGGTTATGTGCTCAAACACCGTTGCGGGGAGCTCGACGCGCACGCCGACATCTACCTGGTTGTTTATAAGCTTCACGCCGAGCCTGCGGCACTGCTCGGAGAACCACTCCGCGCCGCTTCTGCCGGGCGCTACGATGAGATAGCGGCACTTTACCTCGCCGCCGTTTTTGAGCGAAAGCCTGTAGCCCTCGCCGTCGCGGTCTATGCTGCATACCTCCGTGCGGAAGCGGTATTCTATTACCTTGCGCAGATCCTCGTACATGTTCTGGAGGATGCGCAGATTGTTTTCCGTGCCGAGATGCTTGACCTTTGCCTGGAGCAGGTGCAGGTCGTACTTGAGCGCCTCGTGCTCGAGCGCTCTGGCCTCGGGCGTATCGGTCGAGAAGGTCTTGTCCGTCGCGCCGTACTTCATGTTGACGGTGTCGACGTAGTTTATAAGCTCCATGACCTCGTCGTCGTCCATGAAATCGGTCAGCCAGCCGCCGAACTGGGTCGTAAAGTTGTACTTGCCGTCGGAGAACGCGCCTGCGCCGCCGAAGCCGCACATCGTGTCGCACACGCTGCAATGGATGCACTCCTTGACCTTTCCGGCAACGATGGGGCAGTGTCTTGAATATATATCTCCGCCCTGATCGAGCACGCATATCTTCAGCTCCGGATGGCGTGCTATAAGCTCGTAGCCCGCGAAAATGCCGGCCGTGCCGCATCCGATTATCGCAACATCATATGAATCGTTCATTGTGTATGCCCCCGTGTTTAGTATAGGCCCAAAAAAGCCCTAAGCATTATACGGTTATGAGGCGGCGGAGTAATTAACAAACTGTAAACTTTCCGATAATTCGGGCAAATGATCCTGCCGTGCGCCGCGCCCTGCGCCGCCGCCCGCTTGACGGAAGGCAAAAATGTCTATAAAATATGATGTTGTTTGAACGGAGGAAAGACATGAATTTTTTATATGCGGTCATTTATATTGCCGTTCTCGGCATAGTTTCCCACTTTGCCGGCCAGGCTCTGCCGAGGGCGCATTTTTCGGCAGGGCGCTTTCCCTACCGCGCGGCAGCATGGGAAAACGGCGGCAGAGTGTATGAAAAGCTCGGCATAAAGCGCTGGAAGGACTTCCTGCCGGACATGAGCCGCATCATGCCGGACATGCTGAAAAAGAAGATAACAAAAAGCAGCCGCACGGAGGGCTACGGCGCCCTGATAGCCGAGACCTGCGTTGCCGAGTGCGTCCATTGGTGGCTCATAGTGCTGTCGGCTGGCATATTCCTGTTCTGGCACGGGGCATGGGCGCTGCTTTTCTGGCTGGTGTATAATATTTTCGGCAACGTCCCGTTTATAATAATCCAGAGGTACAACAGACCGAGACTGGTGCTGCTTGAGCAGCGCAGACTGAGGAGGGCAACGAAACAGTGAAGGTACTGATATTAAGCTGCAGCACCGGCGGCGGGCACAACAGCGCCGCCTCCGCCATATGCGAATATTTCGAAAAAAACGGCTGCGGGTGCGACATTGTAAACGCACTTGATTTTCTGCCCAAGGCACGCGCGGAGCTCATAAGCCGCGGCCATGTGCTTGCGTACAAATACACGCCCAAGCTCTACGGCATGGGCTACCGCATAAGCGAGATGACGCCGCAGAACCGCATGTACGAGCAGAACGCGAAGGGCGCCGACGAGCTGTGCCGGGTGCTGTTCTCCGGCGGCTACGACGTCGTTATAAGCGTGCACGTTTTTGCCGCGATGATGATGACCGAGCTGCGGCTCAACCGCGAGATAAACATACCGAGCTTCTTCGTTGCGACCGACTACACATGCAGCCCCGGCGTTTCCGAGATCGTTGCCGACAGGTATTTCATCCCGCACGAAAAGCTGCGCGACGAATTTGTGAGCCAGGGCCTCCCCTCGGACAGGATAGTCGCCTCCGGCATCCCCGTGCGCGAGGAGTTCTGCCGGAAAAGCGATAAGGGCGCGGCGCGCCGCGCCCTCGGCATGAGCGAGGAGGGCAAGCTGCTGCTCATGTGCTGCGGCAGCATGGGCTGCGGCCCGATACGCGGCATGGCCCTGCGCATAGCCGAGCTGCTCGGCGATAACGACAGCCTTGTCATCATCTGCGGCAGCAATCATCAGCTGGAAAAGGAGCTTGAGTTCTTCACCGCCGACGATATCCGCATCAAGGTCTGCGGCTTTACCGATAAAATGAGCCTGTACATGGACGCGGCCGACCTCATCATCACCAAGGCCGGCGGCCTGAGCACCACCGAGGCCGTCATGAAGCGCCTGCCGATACTGTATATCGACGCCGTTCCCGGCTGCGAGAGCCGCAATATCGAGTTCATGACCGGCAACGCCTACGCTCTCGAGGCGGAGACGGCCTCGGGCATGGCGCACCTTGTCGAGACCTGCCTGAGCGGCGCCGTTGATCCCACGGAGATGGTACGCCGCAGGGAGGCCGACTTCCCATTTGCGGCGGCAAAGACGATATACGAGACCGTGTGCGAGCAGTACCGCCGCTTTGACGCCGAGCGTTCGGACAGCAATGCCGAGCCCAAAAGGCTGCCCGCGCGCAGACTGCCCGGCGCGGAAAAGAACATGATGCTCATAATAAACCCCGTTGCCGGCAAGGGCGCGATAATGCGCAGCCTGAACGATATCACCGGCATATTCATGGACGCGGGGTACCGCGTGAGCTTTTACCCGACGCGCGGCCGCGGCGACGCGACCGAATACGTCAAGGCCTACGGCAGTGAGTTTGACATGATCTGCTGTTCCGGCGGCGACGGTACGCTCAACGAGACCGTTTCCGGCATGATAGAGGCGGGGCTCGATATCCCCGTCGGCTATATGCCTGCCGGCAGCACGAACGATTTTGCCGATTTCCATGGCATAAGCTGCGACGCCGTCAAGACCGCAAAGAAGATAGTCTCCGGTAAGGAGCACCGCATCGACGTCGGCAGGCTCGGCGATAAGTTCTTCATAAACGCCGCCGATTTCGGCGCCTTCACCTGGCTGCCGTACACGACGCCGCAGCGGCTCAAGAACAAGCTGGGCTTCTACGCCTACGTTCTCGACGGCATAAAGGATCTTGCAAAGCTCCAGAGCGAGCACCTGCGCATTTCGATAAACGGGCAGACGCATGAGGGCGAGTATATCTTCGGCGTCGTCGCCTCGTCGAGCGCACTGGCCGGAGCACTCGATTTCTTCGGACAGAAGGTCGTTTCCGACGACGGCCTGTTCGAGGTGCTGCTCATACGCCGCCCGTCCTCGCCCGCGGAGCTCCAGTCGACGATAGCGTCTCTGCGCGAGCAGAACCTCAATAACGAGCTCATATCCTTCTGCCGCACCGACAGGGTGGAGATAGAGTGCATGAAAAAGCTTGCCTGGGCGCTCGACGGCGAAAAATGCGTAGGCGGCAGCCGCCACGCGCTCGAGATGCTGCCGCGCCGCGTGAGGATAGTATACTGATGACTGATTTTAAGGATATACGGCTCATAGCCCTTGACCTTGACGACACGACCCTGCGCTCTGACGGAAGCCTTGCCGCCGAAACGAAGGCCGCGATCGAGGCTGCGATAGCGGCCGGGCTCGAGGTCGCCATCGCCTCCGGCAGAGCCTTTAATTCGCTGCCGCGCGAGGTCGTGAGCATCCCCGGCATACGCTACGCCATCACCTCAAACGGCGCCGCCGTCGCGCGCGTGCCGGACGGTGAGCGCATCGTGAGCCTCACCATGAGCGAGGGCACCGTGCACGGGCTCCTTGAGCTTTTCGGCACGGAGCTTCTGGAGTGCTTTATAGACGGGCAGGCCTACTGCGACGCGCGGTACATGGCCGATCCCCTGAGCTTCGGCTGCTCCGAGGCCTATGTGGAATACGTCAAAACGACGCGCCTGCCGGTGGAGGATATGCCCGGCTTCATGCGCGACAATGCCTCGCGGCTCGACAGCGTGGACGTGCTGTGCCGAAGCCCGGAGCACAGAGCCGAGCTTTGGGACAGGGCCCGCGGGCTTCCCGATGCCTACATAACGAGCTCCTCGCCGCGCCTTATCGAGATAAGCGACGCGGGAGCGGGCAAGGGCGCATCGCTGCGGCGCCTGTGCGGGCTGCTCAATGTTCCGGCCTCCGCCGTCGCCGCCTTCGGAAACGGCGATAACGACGCAGATATGCTCGCTTTTGCCGGATTGGGCACGGCCGTAAAAAACGCCACCGCCGCCTGCATAGCGGCCGGTGACCTCGTGTGCGAGACAAACGACGCGCACGGCGTCGCAAAAACGCTGTATAAAATAATAGACGCAATATAAAAAAGAGGCTCATCGAGCCTCTTTTTAATTTATGACAGGGCTTATTATCGGCTTGCCGTCGCGGTCGAGCAGGGGAGTCAGGCCGCCGCTGCCGCCTGAGCAGTGGAAGAGATAGTTTACGCCGGTCTGCCTGTCGACCCAGATCTCCATTATATCGAGCGTGCCCTGGGCATAGGTCTTTTCAAAACGTTTTTCGGCCATTTCATTTGTTCCTTTCCTTATACAATTTTGCCGCCCGGCTCATGGGTATGAGCGCGAGCGCCGTAACTATGGCGGCCGCGATGAACAGCTCGTTTACCGGCAGGTAGCCCTCGGCGATCTTCGATATGTCATAGCCCATTTCGGACGCCTCGGCGGCGGTGACGAAGATGAGATTGCCCTTATCGACGACCTGATACACCTTCTCGCCGAAGGCGCGGCAGATGGGGTCAGCCAGCAGCGGCCCCGCGATCATCGGGAAAAAGACGAAGAACATTATCCTTATGCCCTCGAACTGGCCGCGGTGCTCCTCGGGGTAGAGGCGCTTCATCCACACGGTCATGGCCTGCATGAAAACGACGTAGCCGACGCCGACGAGGATTATGCCGGTAAAGCAGGGCCAGTTGGCGGCAAAATTCAGGGCGTTTTCCGTGTCAAACGAGCCCTGCATGCTGCCGACTACAAAGTACACGAACAGACAGCCGAGGATGCTCAGGATCGTTGCGAACGCGGCGACGGCGGGCACCTTTTTGTTGTTGATGACCTTTATAAACGGAACGGATATCGCAACGGCGATCAGCAGCGGTATGCCGAGAATGAGGCTGGGGTCGTTGAAGCCGAGGGTGTAGTTCATCCAGTTCATGATATGGATGAAGTAGCAGTTGTAGCCGATGAAGAATACGCACAGCGTCAGGAACACGAGCGCAAGCTCACGGTTCGACACGAAGCGGCGGAAGTTGAAGGTCGAGCCGAACTGGTGCCAGAAGCCGCCGTCACGCACGCACCTGAGCTCCGGCGAGTCCTTGAGCAGGAAAAACGAGGCTATGCCGACGAGGATCGTGACGCCGCCCGCGGCGGAGAAGAAGATTATATAGCCCAGCTGCGGGTTTGCCTCGGTCGCAAGGCCGTTTACGAACATGCCGCCGACGAGCGTTCCCACGAGCGTTCCGATAACGGGCAGCGTCGCGGCGACGGCGCCGATCTGGCCGGAGTTTGAGTCGTCCATCATGTCGGCGTACCACGCGTTGTAGCCCGCGTCGTTTGCCATCGAGCCGAAAAAGCTCATGATCGTGTCGGCGGCGACTATGGTAACGCCGACGAGCATCACGTTGTTGTAGATGCTGTCGCGCAGATAGTGCGTAAGTCCGAAGGCTATGGTGAATATGCCCCAGAGCACCGAGCCCCATGTGATGAGCTTTTTGCGCGAGCCGATGCGGTCCGAGAGCGTTCCGAAAAACAGCGCCGAGAAGGTCGTCGCCGTTGCCGAGCATATGGTCATCGCCGTGACCACGCCCAGCTGTGCGCCGAAGTCGGAATACAAAAAGTTTGCAAACCAGTTGTTTTCGATGACCCACGCTATCTGCGCGGAAAAGCCGATCACCAGAAGCAGCGTCCAGTTGAGAGCGCCTATGCCCTTTTTTCCGGCTCCCTGCGTTTTACCCATTTATCTTTCCTCCCATGAGCTCCCTGATCAGAGCTTCGTATTTATCCTTTGCGCACATATAGCTTGCGGCGTGCCCCGCGCCGGGAACAAGAAGCAGACGCTTGGGGCTCTTGCAGGCATTGTATATCTCCAGCGCCATGTCCTTCGGCACATAGCGGTCGCTGTCGCCGCAGATATACACAAGCGGCACCTTTGCCGCGCTCACGCTGCGCACGGAGCTTGCCTCCTTGAAGCCGTAGCCGGCCTTTATGACATTCATATATTCGAAAACGTCCACGAACATCACCGGCAGGTGATACAGCCTGCCGACGAGGTTTCTGAAAAGCGTGTCGAGCTCGGAGTAGCCGCAGTCGGCTATAACGCCGCGCACGTTTTCGCTGAGCTCAAGGTCCATGCTCTGCAATACGCTTGCAGCGCCCATGGACATGCCGTGCAGGTAGATGGCGTTATCAGGGAAAAGCCCGGCCGCCCTGTCCGTCCAGCGCACGACGTCGTATCTGTCGAGTGCGCCGAAGCCTATGTACCCGCCGTCGCTTTTGCCGTGGGCGCGCATGTGGACGTAAATGAGATCATGCCCCAGGGATCTGTAAAAATCGTACATTGCGGCAAAGTCGCAGGCCGGCTCTGACTTGTAGCCGTGAAAGAACATGACCGTGACGCCCGTACCCCTGCCGCGCAGAAGATCGGCGCGGAGCGTGAGTCCGTCATCGGACACGACGCTTATCTCCTCAAACGGCAGCTCGCGGAAGGGCGCAAAGTACGGTATGTTGTGCGCCCAGAGCGCCTTTCCCGTCGGCTCGAGCAGCTCCGACGAGCTCGCGCCCGTCTCCGGCGTCGGGAAATTGTCCTGCCGCAGGATGAGCATCCTCACGAATTTGAGCCCCACCGCATAAAAAAACGCCAGAACGGCGCAGATAATTATCAAAACGATCAAAACAGCCTTCATATAATCACCGAAGCCATTTTATTATATTTCAGTTAAAATTGGAATAGCCAATATTGAATAAGCGGAAAGATTATTATATAATTGACGGCATACTAAAGAAAAAGGAGCGGCATTATGGAAAAGTCAAAGGTATATTTCATAAAAGAGATAAGCCCCGAGAATGTGATAAAGGCGTATGAGGCCCTCGGCGCAGAGCTGACGGGAAACGTCGCCGTCAAGCTTCACAGCGGCGAGCCGGGAAATCAGAACTTCCTGCGCCCCGGGTTCATGAAGCCCGCCGTCGATCACGTCGGCGGAACGATAGTAGAGTGCAACACCGCCTATGACGGCGGCAGAGATACGACCGAGCGCCATAAGAAGACCATGCAGCTTCACGGCTGGGTCGAGATAGCGGATGTGGATATAATGGACGCCGAGGGCGAAATGACCCTCCCCGTGCAGGGCGGAAAGCACCTTGACGTAAACTACGTCGGCAAGACCCTGCCCGAGTATGACTCCATGCTCGTTCTGTCGCACTTCAAGGGCCACCCGATGGGCGGCTTCGGCGGCGCACTCAAGAATATATCCATCGGCCTTGCCTCGAGCCACGGCAAGAAGTATATCCACGGCGTGAAGGATATCGACAACTTCTGGCACTCCGATCACGACAGCTTTCTTGAGTGCATGGCCGACGCGGCAAAGAGCGTGGTCGATCACTTCGGCGGGAAAATGGCCTTTGTGAATATAATGAAGAACATGTCCGTTGACTGCGACTGCTGCGCCGTTGCCGAAGATCCCAAGATCGGCGATATCGGCATTCTCTCGTCTCTCGACCCTGTCGCGCTCGACCAGGCCTGCATCGACCTCGTATATGCAAGCAATGATCCCGGCAAGGGCGATCTCATCGAGCGCATCGAATCGCGCAACGGCATCCACACCGTCGAAGCCGCCGCCGAGATCGGCGTGGGCAGCCGCGAATACGAGCTCATCGAGCTATGAAAAAGCTCGTTCTCGGCATCCTCGCGCACGTCGATGCCGGAAAAACGACCCTGTCCGAGGCGCTGCTGTATACCTGCGGCAGCATAAGAAAGCTCGGCAGGGTGGACCACCGCGACACGGCGCTCGATACGCACAGGATAGAGCGTGAGCGCGGAATAACCGTGTTTTCAAAACAGGCGCAGCTCCGTACCGATAATATGGAGCTGTGCCTTCTTGACACGCCGGGGCACGCCGACCTCACTGCGGAAACGGAGCGCACGCTCGACGTCATAGACTGTGCGCTGCTCGTCATCTCCGGCTCGGACGGCGTTCAGGCGCACACGGAAACGCTCTGGCGGCTCCTGGAGCGCAGGAAGGTCCCGACGATCATTTTTGCCACGAAAATGGACCTTGCGGCAAGCGACAGGCAGCGCATACTCTCCGACCTGCGCACGCGGCTTTCGGAAAATTGCCTCGACCTTGCGGACGGGACGCAGGATACGCGTGAGAGCATCGCCATGTGCGACGAGGAGCTTTTCGAAAGGTTCGCCTCCGGCGGCGATATCACGGACGCCGACGTTTCGCGTCTTATCGCAGAAAGAAAGCTCTTTCCGATCCTGTACGGCTCCGGACTCCGGCTCGACGGGGTGCGCGAGCTTGTCGAATTTATCGAAAAATACGCGCCGTGCCCGGCTTATCCCGAAAAGTTCGGCGCAAGGGTATACAAGATCATGCGCGATGCGCGCGGGCGCAGGCTCAGCTGCATGAAGATAACGGGCGGCGCTCTGCATAACCGCGACTGCATAAACGGCAGTACCGTCACCGAGCTGCGCGTCTATTCCGGCGCAAATTACGAGACGGTGCAGTCCGCGGAAGCGGGAAGCATCGTCGCCGTGCAGGGGCTTGACGACAGCTATGCCGGTCAGGGGCTCGGCTTTGAGCGCGACGCCGTGCAGCCGGAGACGGAGGCCGTCATGAGCTACCGCATAGCCCTGCCTGAGGGAGCGGACGCGCTCTCGGCCTATAAGCAGCTCAGGCAGCTCGAGGACGAGGACCCCCAGCTTCACATCGAATGGAACGCGCGTCTGCGCGAGATAAGCGTGCGCATCATGGGCAGGGTGCAGACCGAGGTCCTGACCGAGCTCATACGCGAAAGGTTCGACCTTGACGTGAGCATAGGCTCCGGCGGCATCGCCTATAAGGAGACGGTGGCCGCGCCCGTGTACGGCGTGGGACACTTCGAGCCGCTGCGCCACTACGCCGAGGTGCACCTTCTCATAGAGCCCGCGCCCCGCGGCTCGGGGCTGAGCTTTGAAAGCCGCTGCCCCACCGACGAGCTCGACCGCAGCTGGCAGAGCCTTATCATGACAAACCTTGCCGAAAAAACGCATCTGGGCGTGCTCACGGGCTCGCCGCTGACGGACGTTAAGATAAGCCTCATCGCGGGCCGTGCGCACATAAAGCACACCGAGGGCGGCGATTTCCGCGAGGCGGTGTACCGCGCGGTGCGGCAGGCGCTCATGAAGGCCGACAGCGTGCTGCTCGAGCCCTGCTTCGAGTTCCGGCTCGAGGTGCCGCCCGAGCAGATCGGCAGAGCCATATCCGATGTCCGCGCCATGAGCGGCAGCTTCGACACCGAGGGCAGCAGCGTCATAAAGGGCATCGCGCCGGTCTCGGAAATGAACGGCTACGCCGAGACCCTCGCCTCCTATACCTCCGGCAAGGGCAGGCTCAGCTGCCGCGCGGCGGGCTATTATCCCTGCCACAACGCAAAGCAGGTCATCGAGGATATCGGCTACGATCCAGAGGCCGACCCCGACAACACAGCGGACTCCGTTTTCTGCTCGCACGGAGCGGGCACGGCCGTCAAGTGGAGCGAGGTCGAGCGCTATGCCCACATTGCGCCGAAGACGGGCGGAGCTCAGCCCGAGGCGGTGCAGCGCCCGCGTTATTTTTCCATTGACGACAAGGAGCTCGAGGCCATTATGGAGCGCGAGTTCGGCCCGGTGAGACGCAGAATGTACACAAAGGTGCAGACGCAGGAGACGCCGGAGTTTTCCGTCGCACCGTCAAAGCGCGAGTACGTCATAGTCGACGGCTACAACTTCATTTTCGGAACGCCGGAATACAAAGCGCTTGCCGAGGCCTCGCTGTCGCTTGCGCGCGAGCGCCTGTCGGACACGCTGCGCAGCTACAGAGCCATGCGCGACTGTGAGCTCGTGCTCGTTTTCGACGGCTACCGCGTCGCGGGAAACACCGGCGAGCGCGAAACGCAGGGCATACGCACGGTGTACACAAAGGAGAACGAGACCGCCGATATGTATATCGAAAAGCTTGCGGACGATATCGGCAAAAACTACTCGGTCAAGGTCGTAACGAACGACTCGCTCATCCGCCTGTCGGCCCTGCGCTCGGGCGTGCTGCGCATGTCGGTGAAGGAATTTTCCGACGAGCTTGACGGGGCGATGAAGAAGATCATGGAGTATATGGATGGAAAACGATGAGCTTATACGGCGCGCCGAGGATCTCAGCCGCCGCTGCGAAAAAACGGCAGGTATCACGCACACGGCATTTCTTACGCCCGCAGAGCAGTTCACGCTCGAAAAATGGGCGCGTGAGAGCGGCTGCGATATGCTTTTGACCGGCGGCGTGCCCGGCTGCGAGCGCCGCGCGGCCTTCTTTCTGCCGTCTTATATGGATAAGGACGGCTTCGACGCGTCGGAATATATAAGTGCCCTTCGCGCACAGACGCACTTCGGCAGCCCCGGCCACCGCGACTATATGGGCGCGATACTTGGCCTGGGCATAAAGCGCGAGTGGCTCGGCGATATATGGACAGACGGCGAGAGCGCCGTGATATTCGTCATGCAGTCGGTGGAGCGGCACGTCGCCGACGGGCTGACTAAGGTGGGCAGGTACGGCGTTAAGCTCAAAAAGGCGGAGCTGTCTGACCTCACGCCGCCGGAGCGGAAGGTAAAGAGCCTTTCGTTTTCCGTAAAGAGCCTGCGCTTTGACGCGGTGCTTGCCGGAATGTTCGGCCTGTCGCGCACGGCGGCAGGCTCCCTCATCTCCGAGGGGGCGGCGAGCCTTAATTACGCCGAGTGCCTTAAAAACGATGCCGCCGTCGCGGCGGGGGACGTCATATCCCTGCGCGGCCACGGCAAGGGCACGGTCCTGTCCTCCGGCGGCCTGAGCCGCAAGGGACGGCTTTTTGTCGAGGCGGAGATATACAAATAAGATGAAATGGCAGAGCCTTGCGCTCTGCCATTAAACTACGCCTTAATATATAATTCGTAAAAATATTTATATAAAACTCTTGACAAATTAGAAAAGGAGGAGTATATTAAACTCGTGAAGTAAAAAACGGCGGGATAGGATTATCCTGCCCGGCATGAAAGAGAGACGAGTCATGAAAAAGACGCTTTACAGCCTTATGCTTTCCGACGAAGTGGTCGCCGAGGTGGACAGACTTGCCCACAGGCTCGGAACGAACCGCTCGAATTTAATAAATCAGATCCTTGCAGAGCATGTTAACCTCGTAACGCCCGAGCGGAGGATAAACGATGTTTTTTCCGCCATAGAGCAGCTGCTCACGCCCTCGCGCGAGCTCGTGCCCTTTGTTTCGCCGAACGCGCTGACAATGTCGCTGAAATCCTCGCTTGAGTATAAGTACCGTCCCACCGTCAAATACGAGGTGGAGCTGTACCGCGGCGACAGCGACTGTCTCGGCGAGCTGACGGTCATTTTCCGCACGCAGTCTGCGGCGCTGATACGCTCGATGACGGAGTTTTTCCGCATCTGGAAGCGCATAGAGGACGCGCACCTGCGCCCGCTTATGGAGACCGAGCCGCCGCGATACGCCCTGTACGAGGGCAAGTTCATACGCTCGATCAGCATTCCGGCGCATGACTGCACCTCCGATGAGCTGGCCCGCGTGATATCCGAGTATATAAAGCTTTTCGATACCATGATGAAGGGCTACCTCGGCGGGCGGCTCGATGCCCGCGACATTGAAGCCTGCGTATTCTCCCAGCTCAGAAGAGCGGATATTTTGATCTGAATTTTTGATCCAATGAAAAGAAGGTGTTTTTATGAACGCACAGAATTTCACACAAAAGACACTTGAAATGCTCCAGACAGCCAAATCGATGGCAATGGAGAACAACAATCAGTATATAAGCCCCGAGCATCTGCTGTATGCCCTTGTCGATCAGGACGGTGGACTTATCCCGTCGCTGCTGGGCAAGATGGGCGTTGACTGCAATGGCCTGCTCTCGGAGCTCGACACGGCGATAGAGGCCATGCCCAAGGTCACGGGCGATTACGATATCTATCTCTCGCGTGAGTCCGAGCGCGTCATGAACGCGGCCGAGAAGTCGGCAAAGAGCCTGGGCGACGAGTACCTGTCCGTCGAGCACGTCATGATAGGCATTTTCGCCGCGCCCACGCCCGCGATAAAGCGCATGTTTGACGATCACGGCATCACGAAGAGCAAATTCACCGAGGAGCTTGCCAAGGTCAAGAAGGGCCCCGTCACGGGCGATAACCCCGAAAACGGCTACGATGCCCTCAGCAAATACGGTACCGACCTTGTCGAGCGTGCGCGCAGCAATAAGCTCGACCCCGTCATCGGCCGTGATACCGAGATAAGAAACGTCGTGCGCATACTCTCGCGCAAGACGAAAAATAACCCCGTGCTCATCGGCGAGCCCGGCGTCGGCAAGACCGCCATTGCGGAGGGACTTGCCCAGCGCATAGTCCGCGGCGATGTGCCGGAGGGACTTAAAAACAAGACCATTTTCTCGCTGGATATGGGCGCTCTGATAGCGGGCGCTAAGTACCGCGGCGAGTTCGAGGAACGCCTGAAGGCGGTGCTCGAGGAGATAAAGCAGTCCGACGGACAGATCATACTGTTTATCGATGAGCTGCATACGATCGTCGGCGCGGGCAAGACCGAGGGCAGCATGGACGCCGGCAACCTCCTGAAGCCTATGCTGGCGCGCGGCGAGCTGCACTGCATCGGCGCAACGACCCTTGACGAGTACCGCAAGTACATCGAAAAGGACGCGGCGCTCGAAAGGCGATTCCAGCCCGTGCAGGTCGACGAGCCGACCGTTGAGGACACCATTTCCATCCTCCGCGGCCTCAAGGAGCGCTACGAGGTCTACCACGGCGTGCGCATCCACGATAACGCCATCGTCGCCGCGGCGACGCTTTCAAACCGCTATATATCCGACCGTTTCCTGCCCGATAAGGCCATAGACCTTGTCGACGAGGCCTGTGCGCTCATCCGCACGGAGATAGACTCCATGCCCGCCGAGCTCGACGATATGCGCCGCAAGATCATGCAGCTCGAGATCGAGGAGACGGCGCTTAAAAAGGAGACCGATAAGCTCTCGCAGGACCGCCTTGCGAAGCTCACCGAGGAGCTTGCGAACCTCAAGGACGAGTTCAACGAGCGCAAATCCCGCTGGGAGGCCGAAAAGGGCAGCGTTGACGAGGTCAAGAAGATAAAGGCCGAGATCGAGCAGATGAACGCCGATATCGAAAAGGCGCAGCTCAGATACGAGTACGAAACGGCCGCAAAGCTCAAGTACTCCGACCTGCCCGCGCTTGAGAAAAAGCTCGCCGAGGCCGAAAAGTGCAGCGAGGAGCGCAAGTCGAGCAGCATGGTGCACGACACCGTGACCGAGGAGGAGATAGCGGGCATCGTCGCAAAGTGGACGGGCATCCCCGTTTCGAAGCTCCTTGAGGGCGAGCGGGAAAAGCTCCTGAACCTCGACAAGGTGCTGCATAAATCCGTTATAGGCCAGGACGAGGCCGTGCAGAAGGTCACCGAGGCCATCTGGCGCTCGCGTGCCGGCATAGGCGACCCGAACAGGCCGATAGGCTCGTTCATGTTCCTCGGCCCCACGGGCGTGGGCAAGACCGAGCTTGCCAAGGCGCTTGCACGCTGCCTGTTCGACGATGAGCACAGCATGGTCAGGATCGACATGACCGAGTACATGGAAAAGTTCTCGGTGTCCAGACTTATCGGTGCGCCTCCCGGATACGTCGGCTACGACGAGGGCGGTCAGCTCACCGAGGCCGTGCGCAGGAAGCCCTATTCCGTCGTGCTGTTCGACGAGATCGAAAAGGCGCACCCGGATGTGTTCAACATCCTGCTGCAAATTCTCGACGACGGCCGCGTGACCGACTCTCAGGGCCGCACGGTGGACTTCAAGAACACCATTATCATCATGACCTCGAACCTCGGCAGCCAGTTCCTGCTTGACGGCATAAACGACGCAGGCGAGATCGAGGAGAGCGCAAAGGAGCAGGTCATGAACGCCCTGCATCAGCAGTTCAGACCGGAGTTCCTCAACCGTCTTGACGAGATCATATGCTTCAAGCCCCTGACCAAGACGGAGCTTAACGGCATCATCGATATCCTCACCTCGGCGCTCAGGCAGCGCCTTGAGGATAAGAGCCTCGGCCTCGAGATAACGGATGCGGCAAAGCAGCTGATTATCGACCGCGGCTTCGACCCCGTGTTCGGCGCGCGTCCTCTCAAGAGATATCTCCAGAGCGCCGTCGAGACGCTTATCGCGCGGGCGATCCTTGCAGGCGATATGCCCGCAGGCCACGTCATAAAGGTCGATGTGCGCGACGGCGAGCTCGTGTGCGAATAATCAAATACGGCGGCTCGCAAAGAGCATAAAAAACCCGGTTCGTTTTTTCGAACCGGGTTTTACTGCAATTGTATTTGTTTTAAAGGAACACTGGTCTGCACTTATACTGCACTCACGCCGTGGTTTCCTCCGGCGTTCCGATACCGGGCGCCCGCAACACTGCACCGTACTTGTATTACGCGGCAGTGTTTTTATTTTGCCGGCACTTTCGATACCGGGCACCTGCAATAAACGTATAGGTACAGCCCTAATGCGCCATTAAAATTACGCTTCGCCGCGCTCCTTGAGAGCTTCCTTGCGGGAGAGGTTGACTCTGCCGCGGTCGTCGATCTCGGTGACCTTGACCCAGGTCATATCGCCGACGTTGAGAACGTCCTCGACCTTCTCGGTGCGCTTATACTCGAGGTCCTTGATGTGGCACATGCCGTCCTTGCCCGGAGCGAGCTCGATGAACGCGCCGATGGGTATGATGCGGACGACCTTGCCGTAGTACAGTGCGCCGACCTCGGGCTCGAAAACGATGTTCTCGATGGTCTGACGTGCCGCGCGGCAGGCCTCGATATCCTCGGATGCGATGTATATGCTGCCGTCGTCCTCGATATCGATCTTGCAGCCGGTGTCGGCGGTGATCTTCTGGATGACCTTGCCGCCGGAGCCGATGACCTCGCGGATCTTGTCGGGATTGATCTTCATCTGGATCATCTTGGGCGCGCTCTTTGCAAGCTCCTTGCGGGGTTCGGGCAGAGCCTTGAGCATGACCTCGTCGAGGATCTGATAGCGTGCCTCGCGGGTGATCTCGAGCGCCTCCTTGACGATCTCGTGCTTGAGGCCGTCGTTCTTGAGGTCCATCTGGATGGCGGTGATACCGGCCTTGGTACCGGCGACCTTGAAGTCCATCTCGCCGTGGAAGTCCTCAACGCCCTGAATGTCGATGAAGGTGGTGAAGTCGTCGCCGTCCTGGATAAGGCCGCAGGAGATACCGGCAACGGGAGCCTTGATGGGAACGCCGGCGTCCATGAGCGCAAGCGTCGTGCCGCAGATAGAGCCCTGCGAGGTCGAGCCGTTGGACGACAGGATCTCGGAGACTACGCGGATGGTGTAGGGGAAGTCCTCGACCGAGGGGATGACGCTCTCGAGCGCCTTCTCGACCAGTGCGCCGTGGCCGTATTCGCGGCGGCCGGTGCTGCGGCTGGCACGAGCCTCGCCGGTGGAGTAGGAGGGCATGTTGTAGTGGTGCATGAAGCGCTTCTCTTCCTCCTCCCAGATGGTGTCGAGCTTCTGGGACATGCTGAGGGTAGCGAGAGTCGCAATGGACAGCACCTGAGTCTGGCCGCGGGTGAACAGTGCCGAGCCGTGAACTCTGGGAATCAGGCCGACCTCGCTGCCGAGGGGGCGAATCTCGTTCATTGCGCGGCCGTCAACGCGCTTGCCGGCCAGCAGCCACTTCTTGACGACCTTCTTCTGAAGCTTGTAGAGTATCTCGTCCATGAACTGCATCATGTCGGGGTGCTCCTCGGAGTATTTCTCCTCCATGGCGGTGACCCACTCGTTGACGCGTGCCTCGCGGACGTTCTTGTCGTCGGTGTCCATGCAGTATTCCATGCCCTCGAACTCGTTCTCGACGAGCTTGCTGAACAGCTCCTCGTCAAAGGACGCGTGCTCGTACTCGAACTTCGGCTTGCCGACCTCGGCCACCATCTTGTCGATGAGGTCAAGAACGGGCTGCAGATGCTCATGAGCCTGAACAATGCCCTCGTACATGACCTCCTCGGGTACCTGATCGGCCTCGGACTCGATCATGACGATCTTCTTGTGAGTCGCGGCGATGGTGGTGGTCATGCGGTTGGTCTTGCGCTCCTCCTGGGTGGGGTTGAAGAGATACTTCTCGCCGTCCCAGCCGAGAACGATGCCGGCGATGGGGCCGTTGAAGGGAACGTCGGAAATGCTGACGGCGGCGGATGCGCCGATCATTGCGGTGATCTCAGGGCTGCAGTCGCGGTCAACGGACAGGACCTCGCAGGCGATGACGACGTCGTTGCGCAGGTCGGAGGGGAACAGCGGGCGCATGGGGCGGTCGATGAGGCGGGATGCCAGGACCGCGGGCAGGCTGGGCTTGCCCTCGCGGCGCATGAAGCTGCCGGGGATGCGGCCGACCGCGTAAAGCTTTTCGTTGAAATCGACTGCGAGAGGGAAGTAGTCGATGCCGTCCTTGGGACGGGCGGATGCGGTGCAGGTCACGAGAACGGTGGTCTCACCGTAGGTCACGAGGACCGCGGCGTTGCACAGCTCGGCCATCTTGCCGACCTCCATCTTGAGGGGACGGCCTTCGTACTCGATCTCAAACTTTCTGTAATCGGGAAATTCTTTGTGCGTGATTATCATCTGTTTTGCTCCTTTTCTTTGTTTTATATTTCAAAAACCGCCGGAGCATAGCACTTGAAAACGGGTTTTTTCCAAAGCCTGTTTTCAAATACTAAGCTCCTTTTTCAGAGGCGGTTTTAGATTTTGCCTATACGTTGATTGCGTCAGCCCGGTATCGAAGCACCGGCATAAATAAGAACGTTTCGCTCTTTTTCGGAGGCGCATTTGGTCTGCACTACACGTTGATTGCGTCAGCCCGGTATGATGACAGAGGCTTTGCTCATTATAATCCGTGCGGCAAAGCCGCACACCGCAATTATTCGCTGTTTGTTTTTCGCTTTTTCACGGCACAAGGTGCCGCAAAAAAGCAGGGGACATATTCACTTGTCCCCTGCTTAAAACCTTCATACCCTTCGGAAGTGCCGGACTTACTTACGGATGCCCAGCTTAGCAATGATTGCGCGGTAACGCTCGATGTCCTTCTTTGCGAGGTAGTCGAGCAGACGGCGGCGCTTACCGACCATCTTGTACATGCCCAGACGGCTGTGGTCGTCGTTGGGATGAACCTTCAGGTGAGCGGTCAGCTCGCGGATGCGCTGAGTGAGAATGGCGATCTGGACCTCGGGCGAGCCTGTGTCGTTCTCGTGAGTCTTGTTTGCCTCAATAACGGCGGTCTTGGTCTCTTTGGTGATCATAATGATACCCCTTTCATGATTTTCATATACCCAATGACTAAGTAAAGGGGAGGAAAGGTCTCCCGAATACCGAGTTCACGGACTAAGCTATATTATCACTTACTCCGCATTTTGTAAAGCTTTTTTTACGGATTGAGATCGGCTGTCCTGAAGTACAGGCTCCTGAGCGTATCGGCATCCGCGCCCTTGGTCATGGAAGCAGACCAGCTCCGCCCGCCGAGATACCAGCAGACGATGCCCGCGCCGTTTCCGTCGAGCCTGACGACGGGGTCGCCCTGCAGAAGCTCGAGCGTCATGGTCTGATCCTTTATCCAGTCACAGTTCATGCCGGAGATATCCTCACGCTCATCGGTTTTCTGTGCGCGGATGACAAAGCTGCCGTAGTCGGCCTGATACAGCGTTTCCTCGCCCTCAATGGTCGTGTAAACGGGCGTCTTGCCTTCAAACTCGGGCATATTGATGCCGGCGGCAGTGAACTCCTCCGCGCTCGAGCCGTGCACGGGGTTCGGTATATCCGACTCGCTCCTGCCGTCCTTTGCCGAGCAGGCGCACAGCGCCGCGGTCAGAGCTATGCACAGCGCACAGCAGACGATGCTTTTCAGGTTTTTCATTTCACTTGCTCCTTTCGGGGGCGTATGTTGATGCGTCAATGTTTCTATGACGAAGTTTCGCACAAAATTGTTCCGCAAACATTTGATATTATTCCTGCGTTGTGATAAGATTACTATCTGATTTTAACACAGGAGAGGGATAATGGACAGTAATTTTTTCGCGCTGATCTCGCGCATGCGCTATATCGAGCGCTGGAGCCTGATGCGCAACTCGATACATGAAAATATCCAGGAGCACAGCCACATGGTCGCGGTCATCGCGCACGCCCTCGGCGTTATCCGCCGCGACGTGTACGGCATGCCCTGCGATCCCGAGGCCTGCGCCGCCGTCGCGCTGTATCACGACGCAAGCGAGATACTCACGGGCGACCTGCCCACGCCGATAAAATACCACGACGACGAGATCATGAGCGCCTACCGCAGGGTCGAGACGATAGCCTCGGAAAAGCTGCTTGCCATGCTGCCGCCGGAGCTCAAGCCCGCCTTTGAGCCGATACTCGTCGGGGACACGCAGCGCGAGCTGCACCCGATAGTCAAGGCCGCCGACAAGCTGAGCGCGTACATAAAATGCATTGAGGAGCGCAAGGCCGGAAACAACGAGTTTTTAAACGCCGAGAAGCAGACGCTCGAGGCGATACATTCCTACGGCCTGCCGGAGGCCGAGTATTTCATTGAACATTTCATTCCGGCCTTTGAGAAAACTCTTGATGAACTGGGGACGATAGAATAATGGAAAATTCAAAGCTTCAGAGAATAAACGAGCTTGCGCGCATAAAAAAAGAACGCGAGCTGAGTCCCGAGGAGCTCGCCGAGCGCGACGCGCTGCGCAGGGAATACCTCGACGAGTGGCGCCGCGGTGCGGTCGAGGTGCTCGAAAACACCTATATCCAGACTCCCGACGGCAAAAAGCATAAGCTTCAGCGAAAGGACTCGAAATGACGGCCTTTACAGTCTGCGTAAACGCTATACTGCCGATATTTCTCATCATGGCGCTCGGCTGCCTTGCAAGGCATCTGGGCGCTATACATCGCTCGGACGTGCCGAAGCTCAACAAAATGCTGTTTCGCTATTTCATGCCGGTGATGCTCTTTTACAACATCTACACCTCCGACCTGTCGAGCGCCGTGCAGCCGAAGCTGCTCATCTTCGCGGCCTCCGGCGTTCTGATCGAGTTTTTCCTCAGTCTTGCCTATGTCATGCTGACCGAAAAGGAGCAGAGCAAGCGCGGCGTGAAGATACAGGGCATCTACCGTTCGAACTTCGTCATAATCGGTCTGCCGCTGGCAACGGCGCTCGTGCCCGGCGCGGACGCGGGGCCGGTCGTAGTGCTCATTGCGGTCGTCGTGCCCATGTTCAACGCCATTGCGGTCGTGACGCTCGAGCTGTTTAACGGGGCAAAGCCCAGACCGTCGGCGATCATTGCGGATATATTCAAAAACCCGCTCATCCTCGGCACGATAGTGGGCATAGCCTTCCTGCTGCTGGGCATAAAGCTGCCGTCCGCGCTGCTGTCGACCGTCAAGCAGGTCGCCGCCGCGACCAACCCCATGCTGCTGTTCATGCTCGGCGCCTTCTTCCAGTGGGGCAGCATACACAGGTATGTACGGGACCTTATCGAGGTCGTGCTCGGCAGGCTCGTCATCATGCCAGGCATCGCGCTCACCGCCGCGTACCTCTTCGGCATCCGCGGCATCGCCTTTGCCGGGATGATCGGCATCTTCGGCTCGGCAACCGCCATTGCTTCGTTCACCATGGTCCAGCAGATGGGCGGCGACGACGAGCTCGCAGGAGACATCGTCGTGTCCACCAGCGCCCTGTGCTGCTTTACCATGTTCGCATGGTCCCTGCTCTTCAAATCCCTCGGGGTTTTTTAGAGGCGCATTGAGGCACCTACGGATACGTTTATTGCGGTGACCCGGTATCGTTACATTGGCAGAAATAAGAACGTTTCGCGCTTTTTCAGAGGCGCACAGACGCATCTACGGATACGCTTATTGCAGTGACCCGGTTCGATACTGCCGACGAAATAAGATCACTGCCGCGGAACACGAGTGTGCAGTAATGTTCCGCACCCTTGGCTTCCCCTTCGAGGGGAAGCTGTCACCGAAGGTGACTGAAGAGGTGTCAATAAATTTTTTGCCGTCAGGCAAACACAAATTTTCTGTAGGGGAATTAATCTAATATTAAACGCGAAAAAGACAGTGCGGACTATGATCTGCACTGTCTTATTTTATAAAGTTGCGGCTCACGCCGCGATTTAATTACACCTCATCCGTCGGCTGTCGCCGACACCTTCCCCTCAAGCTCCGCAAGGGGAAGGCAGAGCGCAGGCTGTGCCTGCGAATGAATATTGAATAGTGAATAATGAATAATTGTGGTGTGCGCTCTGCGCACGGATTTTCAGAGGCGCTGCTGCATCGTACCGATACGG
>CAVJKX010000017.1:0-27762 GCA_963650165.1 bacterium | reverse complement strand
TCGCCTATTCGCTATCCTTTTTTCTTATCTGTCTCTCATCATTGTAACTCCTACATTTAGACTTTTTGCCGCTGTTTTTATCAATAATAATATTATACCGCGCTTGCAAAACACGGACGAACATGCGATAATATAATAACTGTTACAGCCGTTAAGAGAGGAGAGCATACGAGTGCTGAAAAAACTGTTTTCACGAACAGCGATAACGGCGCTGCTGATAATCATTCAGATCGCATGGATAGCGGCGCTGCTCCTGCGTCTGGGTGATGCGATGCCGATACTCAACTACATTCTGCGCATACTGAGCCTTATCGCCATCCTGCACGTCATAAAAAACGATATGGACCCCTCGTACAAGGTCAGCTGGGTGCTGTTCATATCCCTGCTGCCGCTGTTCGGCGGGCTTATGTATGTCCTGTTCGGCAACAAGCGTCCGACAAGATTTGCGCGCGAGCGGCTCAATATCCAGCTTGAGGATACGCGGAACCACTACAGCCTGCGCCCGTCGGTCATCGACGAGATCGACGACGCCGGGGTGAGGGGGCTTTTCAGCTACCTTGAATCCTACAGCGGATACAGAGCCTGCCGTGATACGCACACGGAGTATTTCCCCGTCGGCGAGGCCATGTATGCAAGCCTTCTGACAGAGCTTGAAAAGGCCGAGAAGTTCATTTTCCTCGAGTATTTCATTATAAATCAGGGGCAGATGTGGGATTCCGTGCTGGAGATACTGCGGGCCAAGGTCGCCCAGGGCGTGGACGTGCGCGTTATATACGACGATGTAGGCTGCGCCGGATACATGCCGGTAAACTACTATCAGACCCTGCGCAGCTACGGCATCAAGGCTGTGGCCTTCAACAAATTCGTGCCGATCGTCAGCATCGTCATGAATAACCGCGACCACCGCAAGATAACCGTTATCGACGGCAAGGTGGGCTTTATCGGCGGCATAAACATAAGCGACGAGTATATAAACAAAAAGGAGCGCTTCGGCCACTGGAAGGACACGGGCCTCATGTTCAGGGGACCCGGCGTCGAGAACCTCACGCTCATGTTCCTCGAAATGTGGAATGCCTTCAACGAGAGCGAGGGCAGCGTCGGCGACTATGTGCCCGATGAATATGAAGAGCACGGCGATGCGCGCGACGGATATGTCCTCAGCTTTTCCGACAGTCCGCTCGACGACGAGAACACGAGCGAAAGCGTCTACACCGATATCCTTTACAGCGCAAACGACTACGTTTATATAACAACGCCCTACCTCGCCATAGACAGCAGCCTGCAGAACGCCCTGTGCCTTGCGGCAAAGCGCGGCGTGGACGTTCGGCTTATTACCCCGGGAATACCGGATAAAAAGATCGTCTACCGGCTGACACGCTCGTACTATGCCTCGCTCATCCGCGCGGGCGTCAAGATCTACGAATACACGCCCGGCTTTATCCACGCGAAGAGCTTTGTTTCCGACGATAAGCTCGGCGTTGTCGGCACGATAAACATGGATTACCGCAGCCTGTACCTGCACTTTGAGTGCGGAACGCTCATGTACGACAGTCCGGCCGTCGTAGACCTGAGGAACGACGACCTCGCAACGGTCGAAAAATGCCGTAAGATAGAGCTTGACGACTGCCACACGAGCTTCTTCGGCGAGCTTCTCGACCGCATACTGCGCGTCCTCGCTCCGCTGCTTTAACAAAACAAATATAAATACAGAAAAACTGCCGCTCTCTTTCGGAGAACGGCAGTGATTTTTTATATGACTCAGCCGACGATGTCGCGGGTATCGCGTGCGATAACGAGCTCCTCGTTGGTGGGGATGACAAAGACCTTGACCTTGGAGTCGGGGGTGGAGATCATGATGTCCTCGCCGCGCTTGGAGTTTGCCTCGTCGTCGATGGTGACGCCCAGATAGCCGAAGTACTCGGAAATGGCCTTGCGGGAGCTCTTGGAGTTCTCGCCGACGCCTGCGGTGAATACGATGGCGTCAACGCCGTTCATTGCCGCGGCGTAGGAGCCTGCGACCTTGGCGACCCAGTAGTGGAACATGTCCAGAGCAAGCTGTGCGCGATCGTTGCCCTTGGCTGCCGCGTCGTCGAGATCGCGGAAGTCGGAGGAAACGCCGGAGACGCCCAGAACGCCGGACTTCTTGTTGAGTATGTTGAGCATCTCGTCAATGCTGATGCCGTACTTGTTCATGATGAACTGGATAACGCCCGCGTCCAGATCGCCGCAGCGGGTGCCCATGGGGAGGCCGACCAGGGGAGTGAAGCCCATGGAGGTGTCCACGCACTTGCCGCAGTCGATGGCTGCGATGGAGCTGCCGTTGCCCATATGGCAGGAGATGATCTTCAGCTCCTCGATGGGCTTGCCCATCAGCTCAGCGCAGCGGCCGGAAACATAGCGGTGCGAGGTGCCGTGGAAGCCGTAGCGGCGGATGCCGTCGTTCTGATAGTACTCATAGGGAATTGCGTACATGTATGCCTTGCCGGGCATGGTCTGATGGAAGGCGGTATCGAACACCGCGACCATGGGAACGTCGCCCATAACGTCGCGGCAGGCGTTGATGCCGATGATGTTTGCGGGGTTGTGCAGGGGAGCGAAGGGGGTGCACTCCTTGAGAGCTTCCATGACGGCATCGTCGATGCGCACGGAGGAAGCGAACTTCTCGCCGCCGTGAACGACGCGGTGACCGACGGCGTCGATCTCCTTCATGGATGCGACAACGCCGTACTCGGCGCTGGTGAGCTTGTCGATGACGGCTGCTATTGCCTCGGCATGGGTGGGCATTGCGACGTCCTCGTTGAATACGGGCTTGCCGCCTACCAGCGGGGTGTGCTTGAGGTGACCGTCAAGGCCGATGCGCTCGCACAGGCCCTTAGCCATGACAGACTCGGTCTCCATGTCGATCAGCTGATACTTCAGGGAAGAGCTGCCTGCGTTGATAACAAGAATTTTCATTCCAAATTTCCTTTCTTATTGTAAAAATCACAAATTAATTGTATCATTAGTGCATACCTAAATTATTTTAATACATTTTGCACAAAAATCAAGTAATTTTTGAAAGGGATGAGTGATTTGAGCGTAATAGGCATAGTAGGAGAGTATAATCCCTTCCATTATGGGCATATGCACCATATCGCGGAGACGAAAAAGCTCATGGGTGAGGACTGCCCCGTGGTCTGCGTCATGTCGGGCGACTTTATCCAGCGCGGCGAGGCGGCGGTGTATTCGAAATTCGCACGCGCCGAGGCGGCGGTCATGAGCGGCGTCGATCTCGTGCTCGAGCTGCCGCTGCCGTGGGTCCTGTCCTCGGCCGAGGGCTTTGCGCGCGGCGCGGTGGGACTTCTGGGCTCCGTCGGCGTCGTCACGCACCTGAGCTTCGGCAGCGAATGCGGCGAGGTCGAGGTGCTCGAAACGATAGCGGAAACGCTCATCGATCCGCTCATGGGCGCCGATATCCGTGCAGAGCTTGCCGCCGACGAGGGCATTTCCTTTGCCGCCGCGCGGCAGAGAGCGGCCGCAAAGCGCATCGGCGAAATGTCCTGCCAGCTCGAAACGCCGAACAATATACTCGCCGTGGAGTACATAAAGGCAATATATAATCTCGGCCTCAAGCTCAGACCCGTTACGATACAGCGTTTTGGTGCGGGGCACGACGAGCTGTCGGGCGAGGGCTATAAGTCCGCGGCGGAGATACGCCGCATGATATCCGCCGGCGGAGATATCTCCTCCGTACTGCCGGACAGCGCGGGCGCCGTGTACCGCCGCGAGGAAAAGCTGGGGTGCGGCCCCGTTATGCAGGAGAGCCTGGAGAGCGCCCTTATATCGCGCCTGCGCATGCTGCCGGACGAGGCCTATGCCGCGCTGCCGGATGTGGGGGAGGGGCTTCATAACCGCATCGCGCGCGCGGCAAAGGAGGAGTGTACGCTCGACGCCGTCCTTGCCGCCGGAAAGAGCAAGCGCTACGCTCTTTCGCGCATACGCCGTATTATAATGTGTGCGGCCCTCGGCGTGAACGCGCAGATGTCCGCCGAAACGCCGCCGTATGCGCGCGTGCTGGCCGCAAATGCGCGCGGCTGCGCTCTTCTGCGGCAGATGAGCGAAAGGTCGCTCATACCCGTCGTAACAAAGCCGGCGGAGGTGAAAAGCATCGGAAACGAGTGCAGAAAGCTCTTTGAGCTCGGCAGCTCCGCGCACGACCTCTACGTTCTCGGATACAATGCCAAGGCCGAGCGGCGCGGCGGCGCAGACTGGCGCACAAGCCCTAAAATCGTGTGAATTTTGCCCCATATTTAAAACATTGTTATAAATATATTAATAAAATATTCAAAAAACAGTTGCAATTTGTTTTTGGGTAGTTTATAATGCTCACTATCAACGAAAAGACAAATGTTCGCTCTGCGCGGACACGGAGAAAGTTGAAAGTTGAGAAATGATCAGGAGGAAATAATTCAATGAAGAAGTTTTTAGCACTTGTTCTTGCGATGCTCATGGTATTTTCACTGTGTGCATGCGGCAATGACAGCGACAGCAGCTCAAGCGGCGATAAGGTCGTAAAGATCGGCGTTTATGAGCCTCTGACCGGCGCAAACGGCGCAGGCGGCAAGCAGGAAGTCCTCGGTATGCAGTATGCAAACTCCGTCGTCAACACCGTCGAGATCGGCGGCGAGACCTATAAGGTCGAGCTCGTCACCGCTGATAACGAGTCGGATACCTCGAAGGCTGTCTCCGCAGCATCCAACCTCGTTGCTCAGGGCGTATCCGTCGTTCTCGGCTCCTACGGCTCTTCCGTATCGATCGCAGCATCCGATACCTTTAAGGACGCAGGCATCCCCGCGATCGGCGTAACCTGCACCAACCCCCAGGTCACCGAGGGCAATGATCACTACTTCCGCATCTGCTTCCTCGACCCGTTCCAGGGCACCGTTCACGCAAACTTTGCAAAAGAGCAGCTCAAGGCCGACACCATCTACTGCCTCGGCGAGCTCGGCAACGACTATGACCAGGGCCTCATAAACTACTGCAAGGCAGCGGCTGAGAAGCTCGGCATGACCGTCGTCACCGAGTCCTTCCCCAAGGATAACTCCGACTTCACCTCTTACCTGAACAACGCCAAGAAGGCAGGCGCTCAGGCTATCTTCGCTCCCTGCTCGATCCAGTATGCACAGCTGATCGTTGAGCAGTGCGCGGCTCAGGGCATCAACATTCCTCTCCTCGGCTCCGACACCTGGGACAGCAACGTCATCGTCGGCGCGACCAAGGGCAAGGACGTTCAGGTCTACGTTTCCACCTTCTATCAGGAAGGCGCAAACCCCGAGTTTGAAAAGGGCATCAAGGAGTGGATCAACTCCGACAGCAAGAACCTTGAAAACAACGGCGGCAACGATATGCTCGCAGCCGTCACCGTTATGGGCTATGACGCATACATGGTAGCACTCGAGGCCATCAAGGCAGCCGACTCCAGCGATCCTGCGGCAGTCATGGCAGCTCTGCCCGGCGTAACCTACTCCGGCATCTCCGGCGATATCTCCTTCAATAACATCGGCGACGCAAACCGCGACTCCGCAGTCATCAAGGCCGCCAACACCGAGACCGGCGAATGGGAGTTCGTCGCAGTCCAGAAGGCAGAGGCATAATTTCGCACAGCCTATACTTAAACTGTGAACTGTTTATATGGTGGGGATGCTGCGGCATCCCCACCATATGATATTTTTAAATTCCTCTGAAACAAGGCAGGAGCGCATAGATATGCTCCGTAAAATAAGCTGCGGAGCGGATCTATGCGTTCCCGAAGAGAGATAGGATGGTCCTCAGATGATCGAATTTTTACATGTTAACTTTGGTTATCTGCTATCGGGCATATCCGTGGGCGGTCAGTATGCCCTTATAGCCATCGGCTACACGATGGTGTACGGCATACTCAGACTCATTAACTTTGCTCACGGCGATGTGTTCATGGTAGCAGGTCTTATAATGATCTACGCCATAGCCGGCGGTCTGCCGATGTGGGTGTCGATAATCCTCGTCATAGCGCTCACTGTGGTGCTCGGCGTTGTTATCGAACGTGTTGCGTACAAGCCGCTGAGATCCTCGCCGCGTATGTCGGTCATGATCTCCGCCATCGGCGTATCGTACCTGCTGCAAAACTGCGCGCTGTACTTCACCGGCGGCCTTGCCCGCTCGTACCCCGTCATACCCTTCCTCGCAAAGACGGTCACAATATGGGATGCCAGCACCAAGGTCGTTACCCTTATAACCCCGGTGCTGACCATCGTCTTGGTCATAGCGCTCGTGCTGCTTATAAACCACACGAAGATCGGTATGGCCATGCGCGCCGTTGCCAAGGATTTTGAGACCAGCCAGCTCATGGGCATAAAGATAGACTCCGTCATATCCTTTACCTTCATCATCGGCTGCTTCCTCGCGGCCGTCGGCTCGCTGCTTTACTTTTCAAACTACACGACCGTTGTTCCGACCTCCGGCGCGATGCCCGGTCTGAAGGCCTTCGTCGCGGCCGTTTTCGGCGGCATCGGCTCGATACCCGGCGCAGTCATCGGTGCGTTCATAATCGGTATCTGCGAAAATATCATAAAAGCGTTTGGACAGGACTGGACGGTATTCTCCGATGCGTTTACCTTCGTCCTGCTGATAGTCATCCTCCTCGTCAAGCCCACAGGCATCTTCGGCGAGAAGGCGACGGATAAGGTGTGAGGTGACGGTAATGAACGAAACAATGAATACCAAAGCCCTCAGAACTCCGGACGAGATCGCAAAGCGCCAGGGCATGTGGCTGACCATAGTCGCCCTTGTTATCCTCTATGCCGCACTGTTTGCGCTCGATAACTTCGTAAAGCCCTCGCAGTTTACAATGATGCTCATACCCGTGCTCAAGAAGGGCGCGATATATTCGCTGGTCTGCGTTTCAATGAACCTGCTCAACGGCTTTACCGGCCTGTTCTCGCTCGGCCAGGCGGGCTTCATGCTCATCGGCGCCTATGCCTACGCAATATTCTCCATCCCCGCCGCACAGCACGCGTCGGTGTATCAGTATTTTGACGGCGGCGCCATCCAGTTCTCCATCCCCGAGCTTTTGGGCAGCGCGCTGGGCGTGAACCTCGGCAGCTTCCTCGGCGCGATAATCTGCATCATCATCGCCGGCCTCGCGGCGGCAATCTTTGCGGCGCTCATCGGTATCCCCGTGCTGCGCCTCAAGAGCGACTACCTCGCCATAGCGACCCTCGGCTTTGCCGAGATCATCCGTGCCTTCTTCCAGTGGAACGGCCTCGGCGTTATCACCAACGGCTCGAACCTTCTGCGTAAGTACACCTCCTTCAGCGATATGAAGATACAGCTTGGCTCGCAGGTGTTCAAATTCGGCACGATCTTCCCGTTTTTCATAGCGATGATAAGCATTATAATCATCGTCCTGCTCATAAACTCCTCCTACGGCCGCGCATTCAAGGCCATCCGTGACGACGAGGTCGCGGCGGAGGCAATGGGCATCAACCTGTTCAAGCACAAGATGCTGTCGTTTGTCATCTCCAGCTTCTTTGCCGGCGTGGGCGGCGCACTTCTTGCAATGTTCCAGACGACGGTTCAGGCCTCGGCCTTCACATCCGCGATGACCTATGAGCTGCTGCTCATCGTCGTTATCGGCGGCATAGGCTCGGTATCCGGCAGCTGCATCGCGGCATTCCTGTACATAGCCTGCTCCGAGTGGTGGCTGCGCTTCCTCGATTCCGGCGCCATCGGCAGCATTCAGGTCTCCTTCTTCCGTGACGGCTTCCGCAAGGTCGTGTTCTCCGTCGTCATCATGGTCATAGTCCTGTTCTTCTCGCAGGGCATCATGGGCAATAAGGAGCTCTCCTTTGCCGGACTTATCAGAAAAATACAGGCCAGAAAGGCCAAGAAGGCTTCCAAGGCCAAAGAGGGAGGTGCCGCATAATGAGCAGCAATGTTCTGCACGTTGAAAACGTGACCATGCAGTTCGGCGGTGTCGTCGCCGTCAATAACCTCTCGCTGGATATCCCCGAGGGCAAGATCGTCGCCCTCATCGGCCCCAACGGCGCGGGCAAGACCACGGCATTCAACTGCATCACCGGCGTTTACGAGCCGACAAACGGCCTTGTCGAGTTCATGGGCGAGCCCATCGTGCGCAACCATCCGCAGGGCAAAATGAAGAAAAACTACAAGGGTCAGAACGGCGATATGTACCTCGGCAAGATCGTTGCCAATACGCCGGATAAGATAACCCGGCATGGCATAGCGCGTACCTTCCAGAACATAAGGCTCTGGAAGAGCATGACCGTTTTCGAAAACGTGCTCATCGCAAAGCACATGCACGCCAAGCAGAACGTTTTCTCCGCGACCTTCCGCGGCAACGCCAAGGAGGAAAAGCGCATGCGCGAGGAGACCATGGAGCTTCTGCGCGAGCAGGGACTTGATAAATACAAGGACGAGATCGCAACGAGCCTGCCCTACGGTCTGCAGCGCCGCCTTGAGATAGCGCGCGCACTGGCCGCCGACCCGAAGCTTCTGCTTCTTGACGAGCCGGCCGCCGGCATGAACCCGCAGGAGACGATCGAGCTTGCGCAGTTTATCCGCGAGATACGCGAAAAGCACCACCTTACGGTGTTCCTTATCGAGCATCACATGGAGCTTGTCATGCAGATATCCGACTATATCTACGTCATCGACTTCGGCTCGGAGATCGCTCAGGGCACGCCTAAGGAAGTTCAGAACAATCAGCGCGTTATCGACGCATATTTGGGGGTTGTTGAAGATGAGTGACGCAATACTGAAGATCAATGACCTCAAGGTCAATTACGGCGGCATCGAGGCCGTCAAGGGCATAAGCTTTGACGTTCCCGAGGGACAGATAGTCACACTTATCGGCGCAAACGGCGCGGGCAAGAGCTCGACTCTGCGTGCGATAGCGGGGCTTGTCAAGCCCTCCGGCGGCTCGATTGAGTTTGGCGGCGAGAGCATCACGGGTCTTGACCCGACCTCGATCGTCAAAAAGGGCATAACCCTCGTTCCCGAGGGACGCAAGATATTCCCCGACCTCACGGTCGTCGAAAACCTCAAGATCGGCGCATACCTGCGCAATGACGATCTGACAGACGACCTCAACTGGGTGTACGACCTGTTTCCTAGGCTCAAGGAGCGCTCATGGCAGGAGGGCGGAACGCTTTCCGGCGGCGAACAGCAGATGCTCGCGGTCGGCAGGGCGCTCATGAGCCGCCCGAAGGTCATCATGATGGACGAGCCCTCGCTCGGCCTTGCGCCCATCATCGTGCGCGGCATCTTTGATATAATCAAGGAGATCAACAAGCGCGGCGTCACGGTCCTGCTTATCGAGCAGAACGCGAACATGGCGCTCAAGACCGCGCATATCGGCTATGTCCTCGAGACCGGACGCCTTACCATGTCCGGCTCCGGCGAGGAGCTGCTTGCAAACGAGCAGGTAAAGGCCGCATACCTCGGTACATGATAAAATTTTAATTGCGGAAAAAGACGTGCAAAGCACGTCTTTTTCCGTTTTTGCGAAATATTTCTGCATGCCGAACGTCAAAAAAGCAATACTAAGCGACGGGAGGTAAAGACGATGAAAAAGCTTACGGCAATTTTGCTGTGCCTTGCCCTTGTTCTCTGCATGTGCGCCTGCACGGCGGAGAGAAAAACGGAGGACGGATATTCCAAAGCCTACGCCGCTATAAAGAAATGCCAAAGCGGGGAACGCACGGCGGTGTTCAATGCCGCTGTCGATGATGAAGCGGAGACTGTTACCATTGAGCAACAAAGCGGGCGCTCGGAAACAAACGTGCAGGCAGACGGCATCGACGAGGCAGACACCGTAAAGACCGACGGACGATATGTCTACAGCCTCGACGGCACGAGCGTGACCGTCTACGAGGCTGCGGGAGAGAACAGCCGCAGAGTCGGCTCCGTCGAGCTCGGCGAAAATTTATTTGCGTACAACATGTATCTCGAGGACGGCGTTCTGGCGCTGGTGACGGGCTCGGACGGAGGCGGCAGCTGCGGGCGTTCGTGCACGGCGGTGTATTACTACGACGTCTCCGATCCCGCAGACGCAAAGCTTATAGCCTCCGCGGGGCAGGACGGCTGGCTCATGACCGGCAGGCTTTATGACGGTAGGCTGTATCTTATCACGAGCTATTATGTTGAAGACGAAGCCGTGCGCACAAAGCCCGAGACCTATGTTCCGCAGCTTTATCTCAACGGCGAGGCTTCCCTTGCCGACGGCTCGTGCATCAGCATCATGCCGGAGCCAGGCTCGGCCTGCTATAGCGTCGCGGCGGCCTATGACATGAAAAGCGGAGCTCTGACGGCGCACAGAGCCGTACTCGGCGCCGACGGAACGTCCTATATGAACAAAACAGGTCTGTATCTCAGCGCCGCAAGGGTCGAGCAGGAGACGCTCAAAAGCTATAAGGAGAGCGTGTACGACGTCTCCGAATGCGCCGACGTTCAGTACACGGACATTATGAAGCTCAGCGTGCCGGAGCTCAGCGCCGAGGCCTCGGGAACGGTCGAGGGCTATCTCGACAGCCGGTTTTCCGTGGATGAGTACAACGGCGTTCTGCGCGTCGTAACGACCTCGGCTCCGAACTACTGGCGCATATATAAGGACGCCGAGCTTGAGCTTGAAAGCTATAAATACGATACCGGGCGCAGCGTGACCTCAAATAATCTGTATATTCTCGACGGGCAGCTTAACAAGCTCTCCTCGGTGGAGGGACTTGCCGGGAACGAGTGGGTGCAGTCGGTGCGCTTTGACGGAGATTTTGTGTATTTCTGCACCTTCCGTCAGACCGACCCGCTCTTTGCCGCCGACGTATCCGACCCCAAGGCGCCGAAGATACTCGGCGAGCTCAAGATAAGCGGCTTCTCCGACTATCTGCACAAGTGGTCCGACGACAGGCTTTTCGGCCTCGGCAATGAGGCCGATGAGGACAGCGGCATTATCACGGGACTCAAGCTCGTGATGTTCGACACCTCGGATAAGGCGGACATCAGCGTGAAAAATACTCTGAACCTTGCCGAGGGCAGCTATACCGCCGCTCTCTATGACCACACGGCGATGCTCATATCGCCCGAGCGCAATGTCATAGGCTTCTGCACGGGCGAAAGCTACCTGCTGTTTTCCTACAGCGACGAAAACGGCTTTGAAAAGCGCAGCGAGACGCCTCTTGACGCCGACGGAGCGGGTATGCGTGCAGTATATGTCGATGACTTTGCTTATATCGTCGGCACGAACGGCATGAAGGTGCTGACGCTTGACGGCGGAGAGCTTATATCCTCTGTTTGAATGTTGACAAAAGCTCTGCGTTAGCGTAAACTAACATATGTTAGGCGAGCCTAACATATCAGCGCTGACGCGGAGGTATTTTATGACACTTGATAAGCTGCCGATAGGCAAACCCGCGATAATTTTGGAGGTCGGCGGAGAGGGAGATCTGCGCTGCCATTTGCTCGATATGGGCCTGATACCGTACACGGAGGTGACGGTGCGCAAGGTCGCGCCGCTCGGTGATCCGATGGAGCTGTATCTTCGGGGATACACGATCACTCTGCGCAAGGAGGACGCCGCGCGCATAGAGGTCAGACCCGCAGAGGAGATATGACCATGCTCATTGCTCTTGTAGGAAATCAGAACTGCGGAAAAACAACGCTTTTCAATCAGCTCACCGGCTCAAATCAGCACGTCGGCAATTTTCCCGGCGTCACGATAGAGCACAAGATCGGCCAGGTCATCGGCTGGAAAAACTATGAGCTTGTCGACCTGCCGGGCATCTATTCCATCCGTCCGTACTCCGGCGAGGAAAAGGTGACGCGCAATTTCATAATCGACCGCAAGCCGGACGCAATAATAAACATCGTCGACGCTACGAATATAGAGCGCAACCTCTATCTGACGCTCCAGCTCATCGAGATGGGCAAGCCCATGGTGCTTGCGCTGAATATGATGGATGAGCTCCTGGGCAATCACGGCAGCGTTGATATACAAAAGCTGTCCGAGCGCCTTGGCATACCCGTCGTGCCGATATCGGCCGCGAAAAACGACGGCGTTGACGAGCTCATGCGCGTCGTTGCCGAAACTGCCGAGAACGCACGAAAGCCGCGCAGGATAGACTTCTGCTCGGCAGGGCCCGTGCACCGCTGCATACATACCGTCAGCCACGTCGTCGAGGATCACGCCGAAAAGATAGGCGTACCCTCACGCTTTGCCGCGACCCGCGTTATCGAGGAGGATGAGGAGATCATATCCGCGCTCAGGCTCAGCGAAAACGAGCTCGAGCTCGTCGGCCACGCGGTGCTCGAAATGGAAAACGAGGGCGGGCTTGACCGCAATGCAGCCCTTGCAGACATGCGCTACCGCTTTATAGAGGCCGTGTGCTCCGAGTGCGTCATAAAAGCGCACGAGAGCAAAGAAATGCTGCGCAGCATAAAGATAGACAAGGTGCTCACCAACAAATACCTTGCCATACCTACCTTTATAGCCATCATGGGCTTTATATTCTGGATGACCTTCAGCGTCCTGGGCAAATGGCTGTCCGATCTTCTCGCCCTGGGCATCGACAGCGTGACGGCGCTCGTCGACAAGGCGCTGACGGCCTACGGCCTGAACCCCGTCGTTCAGAGCCTCGTCATTGACGGCGTGTTCGCCGGCGTGGGCAGCATGCTGAGCTTCCTGCCGCTTATAGTCGTGCTGTTTTTCTTCCTTGCCATCCTGGAGGACAGCGGCTATATGTCGCGCGTAGCCTTCGTCATGGATAAGCTCCTGCGCCGCATCGGCCTTTCCGGCCGCAGCTTTGTGCCGATGCTCATCGGCTTCGGCTGCTCGGTGCCGGCTATCATGGCAACGCGCACGCTTTCGTCAGAGCGCGACCGGAAGATGACGATGCTGCTCATTCCGTTTATGAGCTGCTCTGCGAAGATACCCATTTACGCCGTGTTCACGGCGGCGTTTTTCCCCGATAACGGCGGCCTGGTCATGACCTGCCTGTACGTTTTCGGAATGCTCGTGGGCATAATAGCGGCAAAGGTGCTGAGCAAAACGGCCTTTACAGGAAAGCCCGTGCCCTTTGTCATGGAGCTTCCCAATTACCGTATGCCGTCGCTCAAGACCGTGCTGCTGCTTATGTGGGAAAAGGCCTGGGACTTTATCCGCCGCGCCTTCACGGTCATATTCGCCGCTACCATCGTGATATGGTTTTTGCAGCACTTCGACCTTCATCTCAACGTCGTGGGGCAGGGCAGCGGCGACAGCCTGCTTGCCATTATCGGCACCTGGCTCGCACCCGTATTCGCGCCCCTCGGCTTCGGAGACTGGCGCGTTGCAACGGCCCTGGTCACCGGACTTATGGCCAAGGAGGCGGTCATAAGCACGCTCGGCGTTCTCATGGGCGTCGGCGCAAACCTCGGCAGCGCGGCGCTGGGAAGCCTCTTTACGCTCCCCTCGGCGGTGAGCTTTCTCGTGTTCTGCCTGCTGTACACGCCCTGTGTGGCTGCGCTGGCGGCGCTCAGACGCGAGCTCGGCAGCGGGGCAAAGACGGTGCTCGTCATGATCTCGCAGTGCTGTGTGGCGTGGCTGGCGGCCTTCTGCGTGTACACGCTTATGGGAGCGGTGATCTGATATGGAGATAATCATAATCGCGCTGCTCGCAGTGTGGCTCATCCTCGCTCTGCGCAGTATGAAAAAGGGCAGAGGCTGCTGCGGCGGCAAATGCTCCGGCTGCTCGGGCGACTGCAGGGACTGCGATCATAAAGATCATAAATAGGATAATTAAGAGCGTGCGATAAGCACGCTCTTCAGCGTGTCAAAAAAGTCTGTGACTTTTTTGCACGCTTCAAAAACGCCACATTTTTTGTGAAGCATGCGCTTCACGAAAAATCTCGCTGCGCTCGTCAAAAAGTCTGATAGATCAGACATTTTTGATGGCTATAATCCAACCACGAGCGGGGCCTTTGCCCCCTCGCGCTCCCCTGCTGCGCGGATATCGCTACGCAGTAGCATAGGTTTTTTGACAGTCTCAAGAGCGTGCGATAAGCACGCTCTTTTTGCATGACATGTCTTGTATATTATCTTATAAAACGGTCAACAATAGACATAGATAAAGGAGGTTTTATCTATGCAGAACGAAAAAAGCGGCAGACTTGACAGGTTTTTTGCCGGCAAGGGCTTTTACATAGTCCTTGCGCTATGTGTGATTGTAATGGGAATATCGGCCTACAGCCTTGCCGTGAGCGGCACCGGCACGACGGACGGCCTCGACCCCGGCATGAGTGCCGCGCGGCAGACCGCTTATCCCGAGGCAAGCTCGCAGCCGCCCGTGAGCACCGCGGCTCCCGAGCCTGCGGACGCTCCGGAGGCGGAGGACGTCATAGCCGAGGGAACGCTTACTCAGGATGACGAGTGGCCGGAGCAGATATCGTGGCGCTGGCCGGTGTCCGGCGAGATAGAGCGCGGATACAGCATGGAGGCGCTGAGCTACGACGTTACCATGGCCGACTGGCGCACCCATGACGGCATTGACATTCTCGCGCAGCAGGGCGAGGTGGTCGTCGCCGCCGGAGACGGCGAGGTCGTGAGCGTGACGCAGGACGATCTTTACGGCACGACCGTCGTTATAGACCACGGAGACGGCATAAAAACGACTTATTCAAATCTTGCCGATACGCCGACGGTCGCGGCCGGGGACAGGGTGAAAAGCGGCGACGTGATAGGCTCCGTGGGCAAGACAGCGCTGTGCGAGATAGGGCAGGGAAGCCATATGCACTTTGCCATGAGCCGCGACGGCGTGAGCATCGATCCGACGGTTTATCTTCCGATTTAAAAATTTGAAGAAAAATAAAAAAATATGTTGACAATCAGGGCTATGTCTAGTATAATTCCAATTGCTCATTTGAGAAATGGCGGCATAGCTCAGTTGGCTAGAGCATGCGGTTCATACCCGCAGTGTCCCCGGTTCGAATCCAGGTGCCGCTACCAAAAAGGCGCAGATTTTATTACCTGCGCCTTAATTTAGGCCCGTTGGTCAAGCGGTTAAGACACCGCCCTTTCACGGCGGTAACATGGGTTCGATTCCCGTACGGGTCACCAAAAACCTTCACGCGTCTGCGTGAAGGTTTTTTTCATATCTTCCTTGCCACGACGATGAAGCGGCCGTCGTCCGTGTGGTATGCGCAGGTCGAAAGGGTCAGCAGCTTATCGCCGGGCGAGAGCTTGATGCCAGTATCGTAGAGCCTGTTTTCTTCGATGAATTCTGCGTATTCGTCAAAAGACGCATCATTGCCGCTGCCGGTGTACTCGTAATATTTAAAGCCGTCCGCGCCATCGGGAACGAGCGAGGTCTTTATCGCGGCGACGATCTCGTAGCTCTGCTTTTCGTATACCGTGTCGAAGCTTATGAGCCTGTGCTGCTTATAGAAATCCTCGCTTACATAGCCCATGAGCGCGCCGAACATCGAGCCGTCCTTCATGTTGTGCCCGTAGATTATGATGTTGTCGGACGAGAGCACGTCGCACCAGCCGTCAACGAACAGGCAGCCGCGGTAAGAATAGTTGCCGTAGAAGTCCGTGTGCAGGTATTTGTCGTTATTGCGCGGCACATACATGACGACGTTGTCGATCTCCGTGCCGTCTATCTTCAGCCAGCCTATCGTGTCGGAGTTTTCCGCGTAAAGACCCGCATATTCGTCGAGAATATCGGGCAGCGGCGTGGCCTCGGCCCCCTTGAGTTCATCGAGCTCCCGCTTTGTTTCGGCATCGTGCAGATCTCCGATAAAATAGGATATCAGCATCGCCGCGCTGACGATGAAAACGATCAGCGCAGCCAGACGTATTGCGTTTCTGATGCTTTTTTTCATGCCTTGTCCCTGCATTCAAGCATGCCGTATTCAACGAGCTTGTCATAATTCAGATAGTACAGGTAGTAGCCGCCGACATTGTGCTGAACGTCGTCGATCCTGACGCGGTAGCCGTCGTGACGCACCATGAAGGTGTCGAGAATGGTGTCGGGGCTTGCCATATACATGGCGTATTCGGGGTAGAAGTAGCCGCAGAGCATGTGGTCTGCGCGCTTATAGATCGTCCTGAGGAAATACTGAAGATCAAAGCCGTTGTCAAGATAATCGACGTGTATGCCGCGTTCGATCATGCGGTCGTACAGCTCGAAGGTGCTCATGAGGAGCTCGAAATATGTGTGATAGGTCGTGTCGCGGTTATAGATGGTGTCGAGGTTTTCCTGCGCGTTTCTCAGCGCGAAGGTGTAGTAGCGCTCATCGTCAACGTACTTTGTTATCTCGTTCATCGAATAGGCTATCCAGTGATCCTTGTACTGAACGTAGTCGGCGGCTATGAAGTGCTCGACAGCGCTCTTGGCCGCTGTCAGCCATTTCTCGTCGGAGGTGAGGGAATAGAGCCTGCACAGGGCAAAGGTCGCCTCGCCGTCGTAGTAAACGGTTCTGAACTGCTCCTTGCGGCTGAGGTCGCCGTTTAAAACGTGGTAGTACTCGCCGCTGTCCTGATCGAGCATGGTGAGTATGCCGTTTCCGAGCTTGACGGCGATGTCGGCATACTTATCCGTGCCGAAGGCGTCCATGTACTCCGTGAGAGCCACGACCGCAACGCCGCAGCCGCCGAGCTTTATCTCGTCGGATTTCTCCTCGCAGAGATATGCCGTGCCGTCATCGCACTCGATCACGGCGTTGTCTATCATATAGTCAATGGCCTTGTCTATAACCGGTATGAGCTCCGCGTTTTCTGTCATTCTGTACTGGCAGACAAGGCTCCACAGCGTGCTTGCATGACGAACGATGTTGTAATTGTCGATCTCGTTGCCGAACCTCGGATAATATCCGTAAACAAAGCTGCCGTCGCTCTTGACCTGGTCAATGAGAAAGCCCGAGGCGTTTTTGACAAGCTGCGCGGCGTATTCCTTGTCCACGGTGTCGACCCTGCGGCGGCCGTAGTCGTCGGTGTCGCTTATGAGCTCGTATATCTCGTTGTTCTCATCGCACATCCAGCCGATGCACTTGAAAACAACATAGCTGTCCGGCAGGGAGGAGAGCGTTTCGCGTCCGGCCTTTCTGAGATAGGTGTTCAGATAGCTCTTGTCAACGCATTCGCTGTCGTAGTCGAGTATCTTTGCACCGTTGAGCTCGGCCTCAAGAAGCGCGGTCTCAAAGTCGGGGTCAAAGGAAATGCCGTATCTGAAAAACTCGTGTCTGTAATGATGAAGCTCCGTTGAAAACTCCCCGGTACCGTACAGCTTTGCCTCGCTCATGAGGTCTGCCTTCAGCCATTTGACGCTGTATCCATCGGTCTCGACGAAGCTCTTCGCCTGAGTGTATGCGTCCTGCCATGCACTCTCGCGGCTGACGCCGACGCCGGTGAACACCTTTGCGCGCTCCTCACCGTTGCACAGGGAGAGGAACACGACGTTCTCTGGCAGACCTTCCTCGACGCTGCCCATTTCATCGCTGCGGTCATCGCTCATGACCTGCTCGTGCATGAGCGCCGCCTTGTCCTCGAACAGGGCGAGCAGGTCCTCCTTCTCGCCGGCGGAGATGAGATACAGCGCGGCTACCGCGGCAACTATTGCGACGACCACGGCAATGCCGATGATAAGAGCCTTCCTTGAGCGGGACCTGCGCTGCGCGTCGGTCATTTTCTTTGACCTGTCGATATATTTTTTTCGTCTGCTTCGTCTGCTCATGGCACACCTCAAAAAACGGATATAATAAAAATAGGAACGATCAGAAGATCGTTCCTATTTTATATGCACTTAAGCAATAAGTCAACTAATCGCCCACATATGATCAGTCATTTTCCTTCTTGCGATAAGTGACGGTCAGTGCTGCCAGGCTGATAACTGCGGCAACCGAGATCCACTCGACGCTGCGATCATCGCCGGTCTTGGGATTGTCGTGATCGTCGTCCGAGTCGGAGTCAGCATCCGCATCAGCATCTGCGTCCGCATCGGCATCGGCGTCAGCATCCGCATCAGCGTCGGCGTCAGCATCCGCATCAGCATCTGCGTCCGCATCTGCGTCAGCATCGGCGTCGGCGTCGGCGTCAGCGTCGGCGTCAGCATCCGCATCGGCGTCAGCATCGGCGTCGGCGTCAGCGTCGGCATCAGCATCCGCATCGGCGTCCGCATCGGCATCTGCATCAGCATCGGCATCTGCGTCAGCATCGGCATCGGCGTCAGCGTCAGCATCGGCGTCAGCATCGGCATCGGCGTCAGCGTCAGCGTCAGCGTCAGCATCTGCATCCGCGTCGGCATCTGCATCCGCGTCAGCGTCAGCATCTGCGTCAGCATCGGCATCGGCGTCAGCGTCAGCATCGGCGTCAGCGTCTGCATCAGCATCGGCGTCAGCGTCAGCATCGGCATCCGCATCGGCATCCGCATCCGCATCGGCATCGGCATCGGCGTCGGCATCGGCGTCATCGTCCGCATCCGCGTCCGCGTCGGAATCGCCGCCTGCACCGTCGATCTTCAGATGAACGACGTGACCTCCGAAGTTGGTTGCCCACAGGCAGGTCGCATTTCCGTAAACGTAATCGGAACCGAACACTTCCCAGAACCAGGTCAGCGGATTCATGTCGTTGGGGCTCCAGATGGCAGCCTCTTCGACGTATGTTCCGTAAATGAGATCCCAACCGTCGATGTTGTCGCCGTTTACTTCGATCTTGAGCTGGCAGACAGCGGGAAGACGAAGCACGGCGCCCTGAGTGAGAATACCGCCGGCAAGATTAAATGTGTCCTTCAGTACCAGATAATCCTTGGTAAAGGTCGCACGGTAGAAGGGGATAAGCGTACCGGGGATGTAAGCCGTCACGGTCACGGTCGCATCAGGATCGAGATTCTGATAACCGTGCAGGCAGAGCCTGAAATAGGGTGCTCCGTAATACTCCGTGTTCCACAGTGCGACCGCCCCGCCGTCGACGGAACGCCCGTACACATCGTTCACGGAAGCCGCGTTGACATCCTCAACTCCGTCGGCATTCGCGTTGGTGCTCAGCGCAAAAACAGCAATCAGGAAAACAGCAAGCACTAAGAGTGCGGTAAGTACCGGCCTGCTGAATTTTTCCGTTTTTACCATGCTATTAAGTTTTCCTCCTTTCCCTTAAGGATGCATACTAATACCTACACCGCAGAGCGTTATCCGTGCAGCATCGATTATCCCGGCGCGGGGCAGGGAAGCAGTCAGCTCTTGTTCACGGAAGCGGCCAAGCGGCAATTAATTAATATTTTGTTAATGATACTATATTGTAACCGAAATTTCAATGCAGAAAATGGAAATTATGGCTTTTTCAAATAAAAAAATAATAAGAAAATAAATTAAGATTTTGAAAGATTAACACTCCGGCCAAAGCTGTACAGTATTGATAAAAAGTTTCTTGTGTGCTAAAATCAAGCCGATAATTTCAATAAGGTAGGATACACTATGGAAAAACTGCCGAAGCTGCCGAGAATGGCGGCCATACACGATATTTCAGGGCTGGGAAAATGCTCGCTGACCGTCGCACTGCCCATCGTTTCCGCAACGGGCGTTGAGTGCTGCTGCATACCGACGGCGCTGCTGTCGACCCACACGGGCGGCTTCACCGGCTGGACCTTCACCGATCTGAGCGGAGATATAGTTCCGATCGCCGAGCACTGGCACAGGCTCGGCGTGAAATTTGACGCGATATATTCCGGCTACCTCGCGTCGCCGGCGCAGGGAATGCTGCTGGAGCGGGCGATAGAGCTTTTGAGAAACGACGCAACGCTCGTTGTCGTTGATCCCGCGATGGCCGATAACGGCAGGTATTACGCAAACCTCGGCGGCGAGATGACCGAGAGCTTCCGCCGGCTAATAAAAAAGGCGGACATAATAACGCCGAATATAACCGAAGCCTGCTTTTTGACGGGCATGGAATACAAAACGGGCGTGCACGACGCTGCATATGTCACAGAGCTTATCGACAGGCTCTCCGAGCTCGGCCCGGCCTTCGTCGCCGTGACGGGCGTGAGCTGTGAGCGCGGCAGCGTGGGCATAGTCGCGCGCGATAACAGAAGCGGCAGAATGTGCTCGGTCATGAAGCCCGCGCTCGACGGGACCTTCCACGGCTCGGGCGACGTGTTCGCCTCCGCCTTTGCCGCGCTGCTCACTCGCGGAGCGGCGCTCGAGGATGCGCTGCGCACGGCAGAGGAGTTTGTCACCATGGCCATCGGGCGCACGGCCGAGCGCGATACGCCCCGCCACTACGGCCTTGATTTCGAGGGCGTTCTGCCCGATTATATCGAAATGTGCAGAAAGCTTTTCGAATAGGCGAACAGGACGGACGGCGTCTGTACAATAATCCGAAATTGCCATAATCTATTTATAAATACTATTGACATAAACTTGACATTTGGACGGTCGGTAAAGTATAATCATGAGAAGGAGTATGGGAAAAACTCATACCGAATGTTAGGAAGGCAAAAATTTTAAATAAGCGGAAGGGGTTGCAAATGAAAGACCTAAAACATCTGATCTACTTTGAAAACCTGCTGCAGGACGCTCAGAACGAGCTTGTCACAAAGGCAGTGGAGGACGGACAGATAGCACTTGGCTACAACTGCTATTACATACCCGAAGTCCTTCTCAATCTTGAAGGCTGCTTCTCTTCAAGACTTCGCGCACCCGGCTGCACGTCTACGGACATTGCAAACTACTACATGACCAACCGCACCTGCCCCTATGCACGTTCCATTCTCGAGCGCGCCATCGAAGGAGGCTACAATTACCTGAGCGCCCTGTTCGGCGCGGAGAGCTGCGCCACCATGGAGCGTATGGAGGAGCACTTCTTCCTCATCAATCCCGTAAAGCACGACGGATTTTTCGTCACCCAGATCGACCCTCCCATGAAGGGCGATAAGACAAACCTTGATTACTACAAGGCCCAGCTCAGGCTCAAGGTCGTTGAGCCCATGCACGAGCGCCTCGGCATCGACGTTTCCGACGAGGCCATGCGCAAGGCCATCGAGGAGCATAACGAGATCAGCCGCGTGATCACCGAGATCGGCGACTACCGCAAGCTCGACAATCCTCCCATCACCGGCTATGAGTTCCATGTTATCGAGCTCGTCAGCCAGGTCTGCCCGCACAAGCTGATCCTGCCCTATCTCAAGGAGACCCTCGAGGAGCTTAAGACCCGCAAGCCCGAGAAGGAGTTCCCGTTCCGCGCCCGCGTTGCGCTCGTCGGAAGCGAGATCGACGATCCCGAGTTCACAAAGCTCATCGAAATGTGCGGCGCAATGGTCGTCGCGGACCGCTACTGCTTCGGCTCCTTCCCCGGCAGAGAGCAGATCGTCATCGAGGACGGCGAGACGGCATTTGACGCCATCTGCCGCCACTACCTGTACTGGAACCAGTGCGCACGCTTCATGGACGGCATGAAGATCGACCAGCGCCACGCCGTGGCGACTCAGCTCGTCGAGGACTTCAAGGCTGACGGCATCATCTACGAGAACATGAAGTTCTGTGAGTTCTGGAGCTATGAGAAGGTTCTTGCAAACCACATCTTCACGAACGAAAAGCACATTCCTTGCTGCACCATCGAGAAGGAATACTCTCTCGGCGCAGTCGGACAGCTTCGTACACGTTTCCAGGCGTTCATCGAATCTCTGGAGATCAAGTCCATTCAGGGAGGTAAGTAATGATGTTCGATAAAGTAATAGCAGCAGTTGATAAAAAGCTTGAACGCTTTGACCCCATATGGCAGGCCGAAAACGGTGTCGGCGGCCAGAGAGACCGTTACTACGACAAGACCGGCGTTGCCAAATGGCGTGAGTGGCGCGGCGTTAAGGATACCTTCGTCGACTACAAGGCATGGCTCAATAACCTCGTGTCCATGGCGATGATGGTCGCATCCGCTCCGCTGCCCTGCCTCAAGGGCTTCTGGGAGTACCGCTGGATGGGCTCCTATCTCGGCACCTTCATGTTCATCGACCGCCTGTTCGAGGGCTTCCGCGGCTACGAGCTCGTCACCGCACACAAGTGCATGCACGCCATCGTCCGCAGCCTGACCAAGAAGATAGCGTTTGTCCTTTCCAACGACCGCCGTCTCGGCGGCGGCAAGGATACCGACCGCATCGTACCCATGGACGAGGTCCTGCCTCCGCTGTTCATGATGGGCTTCAAGGATCTTATCCCGTTCCCGCTCCAGACCCTGCCCGAATTCATCATCTGCGATGTTGACCAGCATATCGAGCCCTACTACATCGACGTTGCCGAGTCCTTCGGCCTTCCCGCCGACGTGTGCTCCCGCTGCGCGGCAGAGACCGGCGTAGCTCTCGACGACGCATTCCCCCTCGTCGGCAAGGCGATGCTCTCGACCAACATGCCCTGCAACGCATCCGAGGCGACCTCCATGTTCCAGCGCCGCCGCATCGGCATGCCCGACTTCCCCGTAACGCTAGCAATGATCCACAACGAGCCGGGCGCACATCCGTATTCGACCCAGATGCTCAAGGACGCCATCGCCTTCGTCGAGAAGGAGTACGGCGTGAAGTACGACTGGGATAATCTCTTCAAGTACGCAAAGCTCATGAACGAGCAGAACACCATTGAGCTCGAGAAGTGGGACTACTTCAAGACCCCGTATTCCGCACTGTGCGGCATTGCGGAGACTCTGTACCGCCTGTATGCATGGGCATCGGTAAACGGCACCGATCCCTACTTCAACAAGGTAGACCGCAAGGTCATCAAGATCATGCGCAAGGCCTACGAGGAGAAGAAGGAGCCCTTCGGCGGCCGTACCCGCCACCGCGCATTCCTGTGGGGCCCCTCCGCCGTTTACTACACCGATTTCCCGACCTGGACGCAGAACTGCTGGGGCATCAATATCGTCCTGAACATGGACTCCACCATGGGCCACAACATGATAAACACCGAAGATCCCGAAGAGGCGATCAAGGATCTGGCTCTGTTCTCGGAAAAGGCGACCATGCGTCACCACGCCGTCGGCGGCTGGGACAACGTCAACGCCATCTGGGAGTGGGCAAAGAATTTCAACTGCGACATGGTTCTCATGAACGACAACATCGCCTGCAAGGGCATGCTCGGCGTCCATGCGCTCATGGAGGAGCAGGCAAGAGAGCTCGGCTTCCACTTCATCTTCATCGAGCATGACCTTGAGGACAGCCGTACCGTCTCCCGTCAGGATATGCGCAACTGCGTAAACGGCTACATGTCCGTCGTCCTGAACGAGAAGCCTCTCGACCCCACCCTCGTCGAGTTTGACGACAGCGCTGCATATTAATAGGAGGATATAATAACGATGAAAAACGTTGCAAAGATCGGCGGCAAGCTCGCCCTGTTCGCATTCCTCGGCTTCGTCGGAACATTTACCCTGTATATCACAAACGGCGAAAACAAGCTCATCTACTATGTCATTCGCCCGCTGCTGAACAAGCATTACGACTCCCAGGTCCGTGATCGCAGGATCGTCTGACAGAGTATTTTCAATCACAGGAGACCCCGTGCTTCGGGGTCTCCTTTTTCATTTGCAAACAAATTGACAATTTTGTTGAAAGTGTATAGCACAAGCCTGATTTTGTACAAAAAAACCTGAATTTTTCATATAAACCGCAACATAATCTCTTGCAAAACCAAGGTGTTTGTGTTAAACTGTTATCAAAATGCGTAAGGTATTTCCGAGCGCTATTGAAGGGGGGACAAATTATTGGAAAACAAAGCAAAGATCATCGCGGTCGCCGGTAAGGGCGGCGTCGGCAAGACGTCGATCTCGGCCTCAATCGTAAGGCTTCTGGTGGAAAACTTCCCGGATAAGAAGATCCTTGCGATAGATGCCGACCCTGCAGTCGGCCTGTCGGTCGCTCTCGGCGTTGACGTTAAGCTCACGCTTGACGATATCCGCATGAGCATCGTCGACAGCGTCGAAAACGGCGAAACGAGAGAAGCTCTCGAGCTTCTGAGTGAAGCAAGGTTCAAGATCTTTGACGCACTGGTCGAAATGCCCGGCTTTGCATTTCTCGGCATCGGCAGACCTGAAAGCTCCGGTTGCTACTGCAAGGTCAATTCCTACCTGAAGGAAGTCATCGGCATTCTGGCAAACAGCTTCGACTATGTCGTCATCGACGGCGAGGCCGGAATAGAGCAGATCCAGCGCCGCGTTATGGATAAGGTGACGCACCTGCTGCTCGTGACCGACCAGAGCAAGAAGGGCTGCCAGGTCGTATCCACGATCAAGAACGTCGCAGACGAGCTGATCGTTTACGATAAGATCGGCGCCATCGTAAACAGAATGACAAACCCCGAGCTCGCGGAGCTCATCACAGTGCCCGGTGTCGACATCGTGGCGCGTATCCCTGCGGACAGTGCATTTGCCGCAAACGATATAAAGGGTCAGAGCGTGCTCAGCCTGCCCGAAGATTCACTTATGCTCAAGGGAGTAAAGGAAGCACTCCAAAAAATAGAAATTCTTTGAAGAAGAGGTGTAACATTTGAAAGATCTTAAGCATCTGATCTACTTCGAAAGTCTTCTTGAGAATGCCGACAACGAGCTGGTAAAGCAGGCTCAGGCTGAGGGCGATATCTGCCTTGGCTACACTTGCTATCATGTTCCCGAAGCGCTTCTCAACATAGGCAACTGTTTCTCCGTGCGTCTGCGCGCACCGAAGACAGGTTCTATCGACATCGCGACCTACTACATGTCCAACTACACCTGCGAGTACGCCCGCGCACTCGTCGAACGCGCGATCGAGGGCGGCTATCAGTTCCTCGACGCAATGATCGGTGTGGACGCCTGCTCCATGATGAACCGCGCTATGGAGCACTTCGAGGTCCTGAAGGTCAACGACAAGGAAAAGTTCTTTGTAACTCACATGGACATTCCCTTCAAGGTGACCGACTACACCCTCGATGCCTACACGATTCAGATGCAGAAGCACGTTCTGGACAATCTGCATGAGAAGTTCGGCGTAGACGTATCCGACAAGGCCATCCGCAAGGCCATCAAGGAGCACAATGAGGTCTGCAAGATCCTCACCGAGATCGGCGATATGCGCAAGGCAGAAAACCCCGTTATCACCGGCTATGAGTATCACATCCTCAACCTCGTTTCCTACACCTGCCCGAAGAGACTCATTCTCCCGTACCTGAAGGAGACTCTGAAGGAGCTCAAGACCCGCAAGCCCGATCCCAAGCCCTGGTTCCGTGCAAGAGTCGCAATAGTCGGCTCCGAGATCGACGATCCCAACCTGACCAAGCTTATCGAGGGCTGCGGCGCATTCGTGTGCTCGGACCGTCACTGCTTCGGTTCGACTCCCGGCCGCGAGGTCATCGAGATCAACGACGAAGAGCCCGCACTCAGACAGCTCTGCCGTCACATCATGGAGTACTCCGAGTGTGCCCGTTACATAGCCGACGAGAAGGTCATGCAGCGCCGTCACACCGCAGACCGCCTCGCAAAGGAGTACCACGCCGAGGGCATCATCTACGAGCAGATGAAGTACTGCGACTACTGGGGCTTCGAGCGTGCGCTCGTCAGCCATGTTATGGCTGAGGAATACGGCTGGCCCGTACTGTCTATCGACAGACTGTACAACAACGGCAACTCCGGTCAGCTCCGTACCCGCTGCCAGGCATTCGTTGAATCTCTGGAGATCAAGCGTATTCATAAAGAGGAGGGCAAGAAGTAATGGCTAAGACTCCTAAATATCCTAATCCCAAGTTTTTCAAAGCTAAAGATAATATCGACTGGAAAGCCCAGTGGGAAAACCTGAAGGTCTGCGGCGGCATCTTCTATGAAATGCTCAAAGAGACCGACTGGGAAGCTTTCAAGAACGGCTGGAAGAACACCCTGAAGATGGACGCAGAGCGTATCAAGGAGGAGTACAACTCCTTCATGGCACTCGACCAGCAGGGCAAGCTCGACGCTGTTCTCTACGGTGAAAAGAGACTTGGCAGACTGTATGCCAAGGGCGCAATGGCAACCGTCCGCCGTGAGTGGCGCGGCGTTAAGGACACCGCATACGACTTCTATGAGTGGGCCCGTATGTGGGGCATGCTCCTTATGACCTTCTCCAAGGACCTCATCCCCGCACTCAACAGTGCCCTGCACTACCGCTGGATGATCTCCTACTTCTGCTGCCACGGCTTTATGGATAAGAACATCATGGGTCAGCGCGGCCGCGCTCTCCGCATGAGCCATACTCTTATCTACGATATATTCCGCTACGTTGCAGAGAACCTCGTCCTTCTGTCCAAGGCCGACCGCAAGAACGGCAACAGCATCGAGCTCAACAAGATGCTCGTAACCTTCGACGAGATGACCATGGGTCAGATCATGGCAGGCTTCCCCGACCTCGTGGGTATTCCTCACCAGCTGCTGCCCGTCTTCCTCGTCTCCGAGATCGACCAGCTCACCTGCGTACCTTACATCGACGCGGTCGAGTCCTTCGGTCTGCCCGCAGACTGCTGCCCGGTTCCTTCCTCCGAGTGCGGCGCACTGGTCATCGATGCACTGCCTGATATGGGCTCCTGCTTCATCTCCAGCTCCATGCCCTGCGACGGCTCCACCATGGCGTCCTCCTACTTTGCACGCCGCTTCCCGAACATCCCCGTGTTCCACCTCTGCTTCCCCGTACGTTACGAGGACGAATCCGTTCTGCAGAGCGCTGCCGAGGATATCAAGGCCTGCATAAAGTTCATCGAGGATAAGACCGGCGCAAAGTGGAATTGGGACGCTTACTTCACCGCAATGAAGCGCTTCAACAAGGAAACCGCTTACGAGCTCGAAAAGTGGGAGATCAACAAGACCAAGTATCCGCAGCTTCTCGGCCCGTGCTACGAGCTGTTCCGCAAGTGGAACTACGAGATGGACGGCGGTATCGATCCCCGTGTCATGGCTACCTGCGAAAAGATCAGCAAGCTGATCCGCGAGGCATATGAGAACCGTGACGAAGCTTGGGTCGGCAAGATGAAGTACCGTGCGATCGTATGGTCCTGCCCGGCTCACTACTATGCAAACTTCTCCAACTGGGCTGCCAACTGCTGGGGCATCGACGTCCTGGTCGAGATGGAATCCCTCAACTTCACCAAGCCTCTCGAGACCGAGGACAAGGAAGAAGCACTCCGCGATCTGGCCCGCCTGTACGAGCGCATGGTCATGCGCCGTCACACCAACGGCGGTTACCACAACGTCGTAACCGAGCTGTGGCGCCAGTGCGAAGAGTGGAACGCAAAGCTCATCATCATGTACCAGAACGTTGCCTGCAAGAACATGGCTACCGTTCAGGGCCTGCTCGACGATCAGGGCCGTGAGCGCGGCTACGATCTTATTTGGATCGAGCACGACCTTATGGACCCGCGTACCGTTTCCCGCCGCACCATGCGCGACAAGGTAAACGAGTACATGCGCACCGTTATGAACGCAGAGCCCGTCGATCCTTCGCTCGTCGAGTTCGAGGACGAAGTCTGCATGTAATCGCGTTAAGCAAACATGCCGGTGGCATGTTTGCAGCAATTACCGCAGGAGCTACGCTCCGAGGAGGGAAGTCCGTGCGGTAGGCAAACGTGCTCTGATAGACGGCAGTTTGCAGCAAGCTTTCCGGGGAGGGCAGGTTTAACGCCCTCCGGGGACGGCGCATAAAGCGCCTATAATTAAATGATTAATTGGAGGAAATAACAATGAAATATTTTGGCGGTTGTGACGTAGGCTCGACCTACACAAAGGCAGTCATT
>CAVJKX010000016.1:0-33202 GCA_963650165.1 bacterium | reverse complement strand
TCGCGATATCCTTTTTTCTTTTCCTGCTCTGTAACTTATCATTGACTAACCTACAATAGGCATTTCAGCGGCGCATTCGAAAAGCCTTGCGGGAGGAGCGGCGGGTTTGGTATAATAAGTTGTTAAACTGTAAGACAAGGCGGTGGGAGAATGCTGAGAATAATCTACGGCGAGGCCGGCACGGGCAAGAGCGCGGCGCTCATGGACGAGATACGCCGCGGCGCTGACAGCGGCAGACGCTGCATTCTGCTCGTTCCCGAGCAGTACAGCCACGAGGCCGAGCGCGAGCTGTGCGCGGTGTGCGGCGACGGACTTTCGCTGTATGCGGAGGTGCTGTCGTTCACGGGGCTTGCGCGCGAGATAAGCGCCGAGTGCGGAGGCACGGCGACGGAGTACCTCGACAAGGGCGGCAGGCTGCTGTGCATGGCGCTGGCGGCGGGCTCGCTGTACTCGCGGCTGCGCGTTTACGGCGCGGCGCGGCGCAAGGCCGAGCTCCAGACGATGCTCCTGGGCGCCGTTGACGAGTTCAAAAGCGCCTGCATAACGAGCGGGCAGCTGCTTGCGGCGGCCGAAAGCTGCGAGGGTGCGCTCGGCGATAAGCTGCACGATCTTGCGCTCATTCTTGAGGCCTACGACGGCGCCGTCACAAACGGCAGGGCCGACCCTGCCGACCGTCTGAGCGTGCTTGCGCAGCAGATAGAGCGCTCCTCTGTCGGCGCGGACACCTGCGTTTTTGTCGACGGCTTCACCGACTTCACCGCACAGGAGCGGCGCGTTCTCGAAGCGCTGCTGCTCTCGGGCGCACAGCTTTGCGTGTGCCTGAGCTGCGACGGTCTCGACGGCGGCAGCGAGGTGTTCGCCCTCGGCCGGATAACCGCCGCCGCACTGCGGCGCTTTGCCGCCGAAAACGGCATCGAGTGCAGCTGCGTGCGCTGGGCGGGCGAGAGTTCAAAGCGCAGGCCGCTTTCCGACTTTGCCGAAAACATGTTCAGCTGCCGCGCCGTCGATAAAGCGGACGCCGGCGGCTGCATCAGAATAATACGCGCACCCGACATGAACGCCGAGTGCGAGCTTGCCGCGTCCGAGGCTCTGCGCCTTGTGCGCGATACCGGCTGCCGCTGGCGTGATATCGCCGTGTGCGCCAAGGGCTTTGAGGACTACCGCCTGCTGCTGGAGTCGGCGTTTTCGCGCTACGGCGCACCGCTGTACACCGCGCGCAAGACCGATATGCTCTCAAAGCCCCTGCCCGCGCTGATCTCGGCTGCGTATGAGATCATCCTCGGCGGCTGGGAGGCCGACGACGTGTTCGAATACCTGCGCACCGGCTTCGGCGGCCTGGATACCGACGAGTGCGACGAGCTGGAAAACTACGTTTTCACCTGGCAGCTCCACGGCTCGGCGTGGACGCGGGACGAGCCCTGGGGCATGCATCCCGACGGCTACGGAAAGGAGCTCGACGAGGCCGCGTTGAAGCGCCTTGAGCATATTGCTCTTCTGCGCGAAACGGTGAGAGGGCCGCTCATGCGCTTTGAGCGGCGCACGTCGGAGGCAGGCGACGCATACGGGCAGGCGCAGGCGCTCGCCTCGCTTTTTGAGGAGCTCCGCCTTGCGGACAAATTGCAGGCACGCTCCGCGGAGCTCGAGGCCGCGGGACGCGGTACGGACGCGAAGGAGTGTTCCCAGCTCTGGGATATAAGCGTCACGGCGCTCGAGCAGTGCGCTGCCGTGCTCGGCGACACTCCGGCGGACGCCGAATATTTCGGCCGTCTTTTCTCGCTCATGCTCTCGCGCTACGATATCGGCACCATACCCGTTTCGCTCGACTGCGTGACGGCCGGTGAAATGGACCGCATGCGCCGCCGCAACATAAAGCACCTGATCGTTCTCGGCGCGACCGACGAGCGCATCCCCGGCACGGACGCCGACGGCGGGGTCTTCTCCTCCGACGAGAGGCGGCGGCTGCTGGAAATGGATATCGACCTCGGCGGCGCGGGCGACAGCGAGCTGTGGCGCGCATTCTCCGTGGTCTACAGCTGCCTGACCCTCCCCTCGGAGAGCCTTACCTTTTCCTACGCGGCCTCCGACGCGGGCGGCGCGCAGCAGCGCCCGGCCTTCGTCGTGAACAGGGCAAAGGCCATGTTCGATATAAGCACCGAAGAGCTTGACCTCGACGCGGTGCGGCTGGGTGCCCGCGCTCCGGCGCTGGAGCTTGCGGCACAGTCGCTGCACGGCGGCGGCAGCATGGCAGCGGGCGCGGCGGAGTTTTTCGCCGAGTACGAGCCCGATAAGCTCAAGAGCCTCGAGAGCGCCGCAAACCGCAGCCGCGGCTGCCTGTCGCGCGCATCGGTCAGGGCGCTGTACGGCGATAAGCTGCGCCTTTCGGCATCGAGGATAGACAAGTTTGCCTCCTGCCGCTTTGCCTACTTCATGCAGTACGCGCTCAAAGCCAAGCCGCACGAGCCCGCGGGCTTCACCGCGCCCGAGATGGGCACGTTCATGCACCGCATCCTTGAACAGGTGACGCGCGAGGTCTCGTCCATGGGCGGCTACAAAAGCGTCTCCGACGAGACGGTCACCGCGCTGTGCGACAAATACGTTTCCGAATACATAAAGCGCGAGCTCAACGATTTCCGCGACAAAAGCAAGCGCTTTGAATATCTTTTCCGACGCCTGATAAGTCAGGTCCGGCAGATAGTCCTCGATCTTGCCGACGAGCTGCGCCGCAGCGATTTTCAGCCGCTGTCGTTCGAGCTCGACTTTTCGAAAACGCCGGAGCTCAAGCCGATCGAGCTCGGCGAGGGCGAGGACAAGCTTATCCTGACCGGCATCGCCGACCGAGTTGACGGCTGGCTGCACGACGGGAAGCTGTATCTGCGCGTCGTCGATTACAAGACCGGCAAGAAAAAGTTCGAGCTGTCGGACGTGCTGTACGGCATGAACCTTCAGATGCTGCTGTATCTGTTCTCGCTGGGCGAAAACGGCCGGTCGCTGTACGGCAGCGAGATCGTCCCCGCCGGAGTTCTGTACGTTCCGGCACGCAGTGGGAACGTGAGGGGCGACTTCGATATGTCCGACGCGGAGCTCGAGAAAAAGCGCGGCCAGGACCTTCGCCGCAGCGGGCTCATACTCAGCGATCCCGAGGTCATCGCCGCGATGGAAAGCTCCGACACGCCGAGATATATACCGGTCACTTTCAAAAAGGACGGCGCGGCGGGCGATGCGCTCGTCTCGGCCGAGAGGTTCGGCACGCTGGCGCGGCACATCGGCAAAACGCTGTGCGAGATGGCCGGTGAGCTTCGCGGCGGCAGCATAGCGGCCGACCCGTATTACGCCGGTCAGCAGGAGACGGCCTGCATAAACTGCGATTATTTCGACGCCTGCCGCTTCCGCGACGGCGAAAACGGCGAGAGCATGAGAATAACGCCCCGGCTTCCGGCAACGAAGGTCTGGAGTGTTCTGGAGGGAGGCGAAGGCGATGGCGAAGTTTGAGCCCACAGGCTCGCAGAGAGCCGCAATAGAAGCCGAGGGACGTACCGTTTTGGTATCTGCGGCGGCCGGAAGCGGCAAGACGAGGGTCCTGACCGAGCGCCTGCTGCGCCGCATAGAGCACGACGCGGATATCGACTCGTTTCTGGTCATAACCTTCACCAAGGCCGCCGCGGCGGAGCTCAAAAGCCGCATAACGGACGAAATATCCGAGCGCCTTGCCGCCGACCCCGACAACCGCCGTCTGCGCCGCCAGAGCGCACTGTGCTCCAAGGCGCAGATAGGAACGATCGACTCCTTCTGCCAGAGCTTTCTGCGCGAAAACTGCCACGCGGCGCAGCTTTCGCCGGAGTTCCGCGTCATTGAGGAGGACAGATCCGAGGCCATAAAGCAGCGCGTTATCCAGCGTGTGCTCGATACATGCTACGAGGAGCCCGACGATAATTTCCGGCTCCTGACCGACAGCATCAGCATGGGTCAGCGCGACGATAAGCGGCTTGCCGAAGCCGTGCTCACGCTGCACCGCAAAACGCAGAGCCACGCAAGGCCGGAGCTTTGGCTGCGGCGTCAGCTCGATTCGCTCGAGCCCGAAGAGGACGACGCGGGGAGCACCGTCTGGGGCGCGGAGCTGCTCGAAGGCATGCGGGACGACGCACTGCATTGGGCGCAGAGGATGGATGAGCTCTGCTCCCGCGCCGCCGCAGATCCCGTGACGGCGGAAAAATACGGCGGAAGCTGCGCGGAGACGGCGCTTTCCCTGAGAGACTTCGCGCGTGCCTGCTCCCTCGGCTGGGACAGGGCGCGTCAGGCTCTGCCGATAAGCTACCCGAGGTTTGGCACGCTTGCAAATCCACCCGACCCGGAGCTCAAGGAATACATAAAGGACGTGCGCGCCCTGTGCAAAAAAAGCAGTGATAAATACTCGAAGCTCCTCACGCCGGACAGTGAAAAGCTTCTGAGCGACATGCGTTCCTGCGCACCGGCCATGAGGGCGCTCATCGAGCTCACGCTGCGCTTTGACAGGGCCTACGCCGCCGAAAAGCGCCGCCGCGCCGAGGTCGATTTTGCGGACCTCGAGCATCTTACGGCTCAGCTTCTGACAAACGAGGACGGCAGCCCCACGCAGCTTGCGCGCGAGACCTCGCAGCGCTTCTGCGAGATCATGGTCGACGAGTATCAGGACGTGAACCGCGTGCAGGACGATATATTCCGCGCCCTGTCGAAAAACGGCGAAAACCTGTTCATGGTCGGCGACGTGAAGCAGTCGATCTACCGTTTCCGCCTTGCCGATCCCCTGATATTCACCGAAAAATACGAAAGCTACGCCGCCCTTGCCGAGGCGAAGGACAGCGAGCCCGTGAAGATCATGCTGCGGGAAAACTTCCGCTCGCGGCAGGAGGTCATCGACGGCATAAACGGCGTTTTCACCGCATGCATGTCGAAAAGGCTCGGCGACGTCGATTACGACGAAAACGCCATGCTGCGCTGCGGCGGCGTGTACGGCAGCGAGGGCACGGTACCGGAGCTCATGCTCATTGACTGTAAAGGCGACGATGACGATCTGCGCGACAAGACCGAAAAGGAGGCCTCCGTCGTCGCCGAAAAGATACGCGGGCTCCTGCTCTCGGGCATGACGGTGTCCGGCCGTGCGCTCGGCTGCGGTGACATTGCGATCCTGCTGCGCTCGGCGAACGCGGTCGGCGAGGTCTACCGCCGCGAGCTCATACTGCGCGGCATACCCGTGGCCGCCGGTCAGGGCGGGAGCTTCTTCGGCTCGACGGAGATCGCGTCGCTGATGAGTCTGCTTGCCGTCATAGACAATCCGCATCAGGACGTTGCGCTCATCGCCGTTCTGCGCTCGAGCGCCTTCGGCTTTTCCGCCGACGAGCTGACGGAGATACGCCTGTGCGACCGCAGCGGAGATTTTTACACCGCGCTCAGAAAAGCAGCCGGAGAAAACGAAAAGTGCGCCGCCTTTCTCGAAACGCTGGGCAGGCTGCGCTCGCGCGCTGCCGATACGCCGGTAGACGAGCTGCTGATATTTATCTTTAACGAGCTTGAGCTCATGGCGCTGTGCGCCGCAATGCAGGACGCGCCGCAGAGATGCGCAAACCTGCGCATGATGCTTGAGCTTTCAAAGCGCTTTGCCGCCGGAGGCTTCCGCGGCCTGCACCGCTTCTGCCAATGGCTCGGGCGGCTGTCCGAGCGCGGCGGCGATATGGGCGGAGCCTCTTCCGAGGGCGGGGTGAAGATAATGACCGTGCACAAGTCCAAGGGTCTGGAGTTCCCGGTCGTGTTCCTGTGCGATACCTCGCGCAAATTTAACGACTCGGATCTCAAGCAGGCTGTGCTCATCCACCCCGAGCTCGGCCTCGGCCCAAAGGTCTGTGATCTCCGGCGTGGGCTCGAATATCCGAGCCTTGCGCGCACGGCGATAAAGCAGCGCCTGAAGCGCGAGATGCTGTCGGAGGAAATGCGCCTGCTGTACGTTGCGCTCACGCGCGCACGCGAGCGGCTCATAGTCACGGCGGCAGTCAAAAAGCCCGAGGAAAAGCTCCAGAAAATGATGCTGCAATGCACGACCCCCATGTCGCCGGAGACGCTCATGTCGGCGCAGTGCATGGCCGACTGGATGATCTTCGCACAGCTTTGCAGCGGAAAAGACACCTTTAAGCTCTCGCTCGTCACGGCGGCGGAGGCCGCCGCTGCGCAGGATGCCGAGTGCGAGCCCGAAAGAGCGCCGGCCGACGCAGGGGCAGTCGAAACGCTGCGGAGAAACCTCGCGTTTTCGTATCCGCATGAGGCCGCGTCACGCCTGCCGTCGAAGGTCACAGCGACGGAGCTCAAGCACCTCGAGGAGCCCGACGGCGAGGCCGTGAGCCTTGCGCCGGGCACGGCTGCACGTCTGCGCACGCCGAGACTCGGGAAAGAGCAGGCGCTCAGCCCCGTGCAGCGCGGTTCGGCAACGCACGCATTCCTGCAACACATCAGCTATGCCGAAACCGGCTCCGAGGAGGAGATACGCGGCGAGCTCCGAAGGCTCGTATCGGAGCGCTTTTTGAGCCCGCGGCAGGCCGAGGCCGTCGATACCGGCTGCATCCTGCGGCTGTTTGCCTCGCCTCTCGGGCAGCGCATCATGTCAGCCGACAGGCTCTGGCGCGAGTTTAAGTTTTCGCTGCTGTGCCCGGCGGAGAAGTTCTTCCCCGGCGGAGAGGGCGAGAGCGTGCTCCTGCAGGGCGTTATCGACTGCATGATACAGGAGCGCGGCGAGATAACGATCATCGACTACAAGACAGACCGCGTCAGCGGCGGAGAGACGGCAGAGCGCGCGAAAGCCTACGAAAGCCAGCTCGAGGCCTACGCATACGCCGCCGAGCGCATGACGAAAATGCCCGTGCGCGAGCGCATCCTGTACTTCCTGCACTCCGGCGAAATTATAAAGTTATAAAAAAGTGTTGCAATCGGAAAACACCTGTGCTAAAATTAGCTTTGCGTCTTGTAACCATGCGTTTTGCGTGCTCAAGGCAGCCTACGACGAGGAGATATGAACAATGAAGGCAGGAATCCATCCTAACTATCAGCCCACCGTTATAAAGTGCGCCTGCGGCGCAACCATCGAGACCGGCTCGACCCGCCCCGGCATCACCGTCGAGATCTGCTCGAAGTGCCACCCCTTCTACACCGGCAAGCAGAAGCTGGTCGACACCAGCGGCCGTGTTGATAAGTTCAACAAGAAGTACGGCCTGAAGTAATTTAAAATTACAAGGTTTAAGCCCGCATCAGACGATGCGGGCTTTTTCTATTCTATCGGTATGCTTATCCGGGTCACAAACTGCGCGGGATCGGAGGTCATGCCGTAGTCAATCATCGTGACCTCGCGCGAAAAGCCGGCGGGAGAAAGCCCGTGCGAGCGCATGTAGGCAGCGAGCCTTTCATACTGCGCGGCGGCCTCGCGGTGGCTTCCGCAGTAGCGGAGCGTGACACAGCGCGTCTCCGGCAGCTCACGCGCACCGTCGCCCGCCTCGTCCTCGTCGAGGATGAGGAAAATGCGGTCGTACCTGTCATAGCGTCCGGCCAGAAGATCCTCCTTCGAGATGCCGACGCCGACCTTGCCAAGGAACACCGCCGTGTCGCGGCGGCTGCCGTCGAGGCTGCGTATTGGCAGCTCCATGCTCAGCGCATCGTCGAGCTCCAGCGGCTTTTCGATCCACACGAGGCGGCAGGGCGGCAGAGTTTTTTCCTCTATGAGATCGAGCGGCGTGCTTCTTGCGTCCCTGAGCATGCTCAGGCGGTTTTCTATCCTGCGCGCGATTATCCGCAGCTCGCGCTGCTTTTTTTCGATCTCTGCCTTCTGGTGCAGAAGCTTCTGCTCTATGCTGCCGACGTCGCGGTTTTTGAGGAAATCGCCGATCTCGTGCAGCGGCATGTCCAGCATGCGCAGATAGCGCACCGTGTTCAGCGGCTCAAACTGCCGCACGCTGTAATAGCGGTAGCCGCTGTCGGGATCGACATACTCCGGCAGGACGAGGCCGAGCGCCTCGTAGTGGCGCAGCGTACCGACGCTCAGACCGAACATGCGCGCCGTCTCGCCGATGGAAAACAAATTATCCCTGTCCAAGCGGCCGCTCCTCCTTCCGGCGGATTATCCTGTAGGCGGCGATGCAGATCACGACCTGCAGAACCGAGCCCGCCGCCGTGGCAAGGCCCATCGGCAGTAGCGTCGCGGGGAACATTTTCGACATGAAGTACGCACCCGGAACGCGCACGAGCGCAACGCCGGATATATTGTGGATAAACGAGATCATCGACTTGCCGCAGGCGCAGAAATAGCCGCTGAAGCAGAAGTGCATTCCGGCAAAGAGGCAGTCGAAGATATAGCCGCGCAGGTACGGGCCCCCGGCCGTGATGACGGCCTCGTCGTGCGTGAACAGTCCGACGACGGGCTCGGCGATAAACTGGATGAGAATGCTCATGACTACGCCGAAGCCGGCGGCGATCGCTATCGCGTACCACAGCGTCTGCCGTGCGCGCTCCGGCTTTCCCGCGCCGAGGTTCTGCGCACCGAGCGCGGACACCGTCGAGAGCATCGACGAGGGCACAAGGAACACAAAGCTTATGAACTTTTCGACTATGCCGACCGCGGCGGCGTCGGTCAGACCGCGGCGGTTTGCGATGACGGTTATGAGTATGAAGGCAATCTGGATAAGCCCGTCCTGAAGCGCGACGGGCACGCCGATGGAAAGTATCTGACCCATGACCCCGCTTTTCGGGCGCAGGTCGCTTTTGGATAGAGCCATGCTCCCGCGGCGGCGTATCGCAATGAGCGCCGTTATTACGCTCACGGCCTGCGCAAGCGTCGTGCCGAGCGCGGCTCCGGCTGGGCCGAGGCCCATCGCGCCCATGAAAAGATAGTCGAGCGCTATGTTTGCCGCGCAGGCCACGGCAATGAAATACATCGGGCTCTTGCTGTCGCCCATGCCGCGGAAGATGCTGCTTATGATGTTGTAGGCCGTGATGAGCGGTATGCCCGCAAAGCAGATGACGAGGTAGCTCACCGTGCCCTCCACCGCCTCCGCCGGCGTTGACATGACGGAGACTATGGGCCGCACAAGCAGTATGAGCACGGCCGTCAGCGCAAGCGATACGAGCATGAACAGCGTCACCGTGTTGCCCACGCAGGCCGAAACGCGCTTTTTATCCCCGGCTCCGACCGCGCGGCCGATCGACACCGTCGTGCCCATGGCAAGGCCGACTATCATGACCGTGAGCATATGCATCACCTGACTGCCGACCGACACCGCAGTTGTCGCCGCGACGCCCTCGTACTGCCCGATTATAAACAGATCCGCCAGACCGTAAAGCGTCTGCAGAAAGTACGATAAAAAATACGGCAGCGAGAAAATGACTATGTTTTTGAAAACGCTGCCCGTCGTGAGATTTCGTTCCATGCTATCACTCTCCTACGGATAATCATATTAAACTCTACATCTGTTGTAGAGTCAACATAAATCTTACCCCCGGCCGAATTTGCGGCCGGGGGTAAACATTCTTCTCTATTTTTCCGTGGCAGGCGCCGCCGGGTCTCATTCGGCGATCATTTAAAGACTCACTTGCCGAGCAGATGCGCGGAGGCGGCCATGACGGTGTCGAAGGCCTCGTCCATGCGCCGTATCGTCTTGCGCAGGAAGCGGTAGGGCGCTTCGGATGCCCAGTCGCTGCCGATGGCGCAGATAAGGCCGCTGCCGATGAGCGGGAGATAGGCGCGTATCTGCTTTTTGTGGTGGATCTCGTCGAGATCGAGCATGACGTGAACGCCGAGCTGCTGGAGCTTTTCGTGGTTTTTGAGCACGTCCTCCCCCGCGTCGGTCAGAATGACGTTCATGCCGAGCTTGCCGGAGAGCCTGCGCAGCACGGCCTCGGTCGTGTCGTTCCACTCGACGTCCTGCATGTTCAGCAAAAAGCACTTATCGCCGAAGCAGAGCTCGGAGAGGTTCTCCTCGTCAAGCAGCTTGTCGCTGAACTTCACCACCGCGGCCGGAAGCACCTCGGGCAGCTCATCGTTCATGAGGCTGTCGAGGATATCCTCGGACTGGCGGCGGCGGTCAAGGAATTCCTCGACGCTGCACTCGTCGGGATCGTAAACGGGTGCGGCGACGATCAGATCGACGCCGGCATCCTTCGCCGCCATGAGGCGGCGAATGGTATCGATCCGGTTTTTGCATGTTTTGTCCATACCCGGCATGACATGCGCTTTGAAATCAATGATCATAGCATAATCTCGCTCCTTCTTTTACTGGTTTCAATTAAGCGGTTCAGGCCAAGGCAGGGGTAGTACAGCGCAAGTCCGAAGATTATCGAGCCGACCGCGATCCCCGCGAGCACTTCGATATTGAACAGATATGCATTGCCGTACATTCCTCCGATGGTCTCACGCATAGCATTCATTGCGTATTTGAAGGGCATGTAGTCGTACAGCTTCCGGAATATTTCCGGCAGTACCTCCACGGGGTAGGTGCCGCCCGAGCCGCCGACCTGGATGACCATGACGATGACGGAGATCGCCATACCGATATTGTCGAGCGCAAAAACAAGCGCGTAGTTCAAAAGCGAGAAGCTTATGCCCGTCATGACCGTTGCAAGCACGAATCTCCACGGATACAGGCACTGGATCTGGACGTAGAACAGATCGCCGAGCGAGACGATCAGCGCCTGACCGACGGCGACGAGGAAGAACAGACCGTAGCGGCCGAAAAATCTCTCGTGCAGGCGGAGGTTTGCCGGCTCGTCCTCCTTGCGGATCTTGACCTTGAGGAACACTGCGTTGAGCAGTGCGCCGACCCACTGGGCCAGCACCGTGTAGAACGGAGCCATTGCCGAGCCGTAGGTCTCGATCTCGTATTTTATGACGGTGTCCATGCTGATGGGCGATGCGAGATATCCGCCGACGAGGTCGCCGTCGTTTTCAAGCGTATCCGAGACCTCGGCGAGGAGCTTGCTTCCGGCAAGCGCCGAAACGAACTCGGAAATGACCTTGAGCTCCGCCTGTGCGCCCTCGATGGCCTTCTGCGTGTCGGCAAAGCCGGACTGCATCGTGCCGATCGAGCCGAGGTAGGAGTTGAGCGTTCCGCTCAGTGAGCTCGTTGAGCTCTGGAGCTTGCCGAGGACGTTTGTCACCGCGCTCGAGGCGCCCTGCGCCTGATTGAGCGCTGCGTGCAGCTTCGGTGCAAGGTCGCTGCTGACGGTGGCCGAAAGATTGCTTATAGTCTCGCGCGCGGAGGTGACGGAGCCTATGATCGACTCCTGCTGTACACGCACGCTCTCCCAGCTCTCGTCGGTGGCCGTCTGGAGCGCGCCGAGTGCGGAGCTGAGGGTCTTGAGCCGCGACGCAAGCGTAGACATCTGCGTCGCGGCGGCGTCAAAGCCTATCGACGAGAACGACTGCGCCATGTCCGAGCAGTTGGTGCTCAGGGCATCGAGCATCGCAACGTCGGCCGCAAGGCCGGTGGAGACATAGTCGTTATAGCGGTTTATGTCGGAAAATGCGTTTTCAAGGCTCGTCTGTATCGCGGCGAGGTTGGAGTCTGCCTGCGCAAGAGCGGTTGTTACGCTCTGCACGGTGGTGTCGATGCGGCTGTTTATCGTGGCCGTGTCGTCGCCGACCTTGTTTAAGAGCTCCTTGGACTGATCGAGCGTGGCCGAGGTGTTGTTGCAGAGGTTAACGGCGACGCTGATGAGGTTGCGCGCGGAGTTAGTCAGGCCGTTTGCGGCGCTCAGAGCCGCGCAGCAGTCGGAAAGCTTCGTGCTCAGGTCGCTTATATCGGTGCTCAGATCGTTCAGCAGGCCCTCGGCTGTCACGCCGTTTGCGTTGGCAACGGAAATGAGCGATGCGATATCGTCGGATATCGTCTGCACGAAGGTCGCGTTGACCTGCTCCTGAACGGCGGTCTTTGCCTTGCTGGTTATCTTCGGTGCAATGGCGTTTTTCTTGTCGTTCTGATAGAAGATTATCTCGGGATTTGTAATGTCTCCGCTCAGAAAGCTGGTGACGTTTGTGGTGAAATCCTCTGGCACGATGAGCGCCGCGTAGCAGTCGCCGCTGTACACGAGGTCGAGCGCGTCCTGCTTGGTATCGACAAACTGCCAGCCGATCGAGTCGTTTGCCTCAAGCGCCGACACGACGCTGTCGCCGATATTTATCTTCAGGCCCAGCACGCTTGCGCCGGCATCCTCCGATGCGACGGCGACCTTGATGCGCGAGGTGGCGTCGGTACCGTAGGGGTCCCAGTTCGAGAAAATGTTGAACCATGCGTAAAGGCAGGGCACGGCGGCAAGGCCGAGGATGATGACGATGGCGACGACGCTCGAAGATATCCTGCGCAGGTCGCTGCGGCATATTGTGAGGATATTTTTCACTTCGTCACCTCCTCTTCGATCTTCTGCAGAAGCTTCAGGCCCCTGCGCGGCGGCCTTACGCTTATAAGGCTGTCAAGCTCTCCGAGCTCATCGCGCGACAGCTCGTTTATCGTGGTCTGCAGCATCCAGTCGGAATACGCGACAAACAGCAGGAATGCCGCGACGACGAACATGCAGGCTATCCATATGATAAGGAACACTATGCGTGAGCTGTCCGTGAGCAGCAGTATCGCAATGAGTACTATCGGGATTATAATAAGGCTTATCAGCCCGTTTCTTATGCGGCGCTTGTTGTTCTGATGCACCTGCTCTGCGTACATCAGCAGCTTGCCGTATAGCACATCGGTGCTGTTTTCACGGACGCGTACATTCAGCTTCTTTGCCATATCACAGCACCCCCGATTTCTCCATTTCGTCCTCGACGAAACGGTTCATTTTAACAAAGGGTCTGCGCGCGACAAGTCCGATGGCAATACCCGCGACGGCGAATATGAGAAGCTCGCCGAGATAGATGAGGTAATCCCATTGGTACATGCCGAATATCGCCTCGCGCATGGCGTTTATCGCATAGGGGAAGGGGAAGAACAGATAGATCTTGCTGAATATATCCGGCAGGATCTCGATCGGGTAGGAGCCCGAGGAGCCGGCTATCTGCACGACCATGATGACGACGACGATGGCCTTGCCTATATCGCCGAAGGCCAGCGCCAGCGAATAGATGACCGAGATGAACACGAAGCTCGTCACAGCCGCCGCCGCCCAGAAGAGCCACGGGTGTATGCACTGGCAGCCCAGCAGATATATATCGCCCAGGACGATGACCGCCGCCTGCGCCTGTCCGAGGAAGAAAAACAGCAGGAACTTGCCCCAGTATTTCTGTCCCTCGGTGACGTTGCGCAGGCCCTTGGGCTCGGCCTCGGCCTTGAGTATGGCAACGAGGATAACGCCGCCGACCCAGATGGCCAGCACGGAGTAGAACGGCGTCATAGCGTCTCCGTAGCTTGCGGTGGGGTATATCGTCTCCTCGGAGACCTTGACGGGCTCGGACAGGAACTCCGCATATTTTTCCGCGTTGCCGTTGAGAACGGTTATGAGCGTCTGCACTCTCTCGTCGGCCGTACCCTCGTTTATCTTCTGCAGCAGCTCGTCGCAGGAATCCGCAACGCGCTCCATGAGCGACTGAAGCCTCGTCATGGCCGAGGAAACGTACTTGAGCGTATCGCCTGCCGAGGATATGACGGGAGCTATATCGTCAAGCGTGATGCCCAGGCTGTTTATCAGCGGGCCCATCATATTCATGGTGCTCGAAAGGTTCGAGAGCATGAGGTCTATGCCGGTCTTGAGCTCGTTTGTTATCATCGAGCGCATGAGCGAAACGGTGTCCGCGCAGGCGCCCGTTATCCTTGCCGCATCCTCGGCAAAGCTCGAGTCGTCGCGCAGCAGCTCAAGCTGCGTCTGCATCTGCTTTGTGCGCTCGATGAGTGCATCAAGGGTGTTTGCGACGTAGGACGTGCCGCTCAGGGCGCTGTTTTCGGGAAGCAGGGCGCGCAGAGTTTCAAGATGGGTCTGAAGCTTCGCGGCTGCGTTCTTTGCGCTGTCGACCATCTGGTTGTGCAGCTCTATCGTCCCGTTTATGACCTCGCTGGAAGCAAGCTTGTTAAGCGCCTCGGTCAGCTCGTCAAGATCCGTCTGGAGCTCTGCGAGCTTGCCGTCAACGCCCTCGGACAGCTGGTCTATGGCCGTCTGCGCGTTCGTTACCGCCGCCTGGGCGGAATTGAGCGTCGCCTGAGAGCCGGAGAGCGCCGCCGACGCATTCGCCGAGGAGCCTCCTATGCCGGACAGGACGTAGGATATCGACGAGCTGTTGTCAACAAAGCGGCCTATCGATTCGCTGTACTGCCGCAGGCTCTTGCTGAGGTCTGTAAGCTGAGATATAACGGCGTTTACCGCCTGCTCCTCGTCTATATCCTCGCTTATCTCCTGTCCCGTCGTGAAAACGGTCTGGAACAGCACCTTCAGATATTCGACCTGGATATTCTGCTTGACGGTCTCTGCCGCGGTGTCGGTAATTTTCGTTGCGATGGCATTGGTTTTTGCGTTGACGTAGTATGTAATGACGCTCTCGTCATCGGTGAGGGCGCTTTTCAGATCGTACATATTGCGGCTGAAATTTTCACCGATGAGTATCGCGGCGTAGTATTTGCCGCTGTCAACGCCTTTTCTGGCCTTGTCGGTGCTGCCGGTAAACACCCAGTTTATCGACGTATTGTCCTTCAGGCCCTCGAGTATCGCCTCTCCCTTATTCTCGCCCTCGTAGCCCTTATCGTCGGAGGCAACGGCAATGCTGATATTGCCCGTGTTTCCGTAGGGGTCGGAGTTGGCGTAGATGTTGACCCAGGCATACAGCGCCGGCAGTATCGTTATTGCGATAACGACCGCGATCGCAAAGAAATGCCTTGAGAGGCTCCTGATGTCGGAAAAGAATATTTTGAACGTATTCTTCATTGTACCACCCTTACATCGACTTGTAGTCAAATTAAACTTACACTAAAATAACTTTCTTTAACATAGACAATATCAGCTATCGGTCTCAAAATCAAGCATTTGGGCTCATTTGACCGTAAAAAATTCGGACAGCACAGAGGCTGTCCGATTTCTATACTATATTAATATATGTATCATTTCAGGCGCTTGTCGCATTTTTTGGCAAGATAGGTGCCGAGGCTCTGGAAAAACTGCACCAGCAGGATCAGCAGGATAACCGCGACGATCATGATAAGGTACTTGTAGCGGTAATAGCCGTAGTCGATGGCGATCTTGCCGAGGCCGCCGCCGCCGATGATGCCGCTCATCGCCGAGTAGCTGAGGATGGTGGTCAGGGCAATGGTGACGTTCTGTATCAGCGAGGGCACGCTCTCGGGGATCATGACCTTGCAGATAATCTGCAAAGGCGATGCGCCCATGCTCTGCGCGGCCTCGATGATGCTGCCGTCAAGCTCGCGCAGGCTGCTCTCGACAAGCCTTGCCACGAAGGGAAAGGCCGCCGCGACAAGCGGAACGATGGTGGCCGTCGTTCCGACGGCCGTGCCTATGAGCGCCCGGGAGAGAGGAAGAACCATGATCATCAATATAAGAAAGGGTATCGAGCGCAGAAGGTTTATTATAACGTTCAGCAGGCGCATGAGCCAGCCCGGCAGCGGCAGAACGCCGTCCTTTTCGCCGGCGACGAGCAGAACGCCGAGCGGCAGGCCGATGACGAGTGAGAGCGCGGTGCTCAGGACCGTGACGTAAAACGTCTCCCACAGTGCGGTCGGGAAGCTCGGCAGCAGGTCGAGCAGCCCCTGTATTGAGGCTTCGGTAAAAAGATCACTGTACATTGCCGTCAACCTCCTCTGCCGTGACGTTTGCAACGGATGAAATGAATTTCAGCGCGCGCTCATACTGCGCGCTCGGGATGCCTATGAGCAGGCTCCCGTAGACCTCCTCGGACAGCTTCTGCGTCGAGGCGGAAATGATATTGCAGAAGATATTCTCCTCCGACGCCAGACGCGCGACGAGAGGTATCGCGGTCGTCCGGCTGTCGCGGAAGATGAGTCTCACGCGGCGCTCGGTTTTGGGGTCGGAGACCATTTCGTCCACGCCGCCGGGGAACACGAGCCTGCGTCCGGCCGCGGACTTGGGCGCCGCGAACACCGCCGCAACGAGTCCCTCCTCGGCCACCTCGCCGTCGTCGAGGATCGCAACGTGATTGCAGACCTCCTTAACGACGCTCATCTGATGGGTTATTATAACGACCGTTATGCCGAGCTTTGCGTTTATGTCCTTGATAAGCTCAAGGATCTGGCGGGTCGTTTTCGGGTCGAGGGCGCTTGTGGCCTCGTCGCAGAGCAGGACCTTGGGGTCTGTCGCGAGCGCGCGGGCTATGGCTATGCGCTGCTGCTGGCCGCCGGAGAGCTGCGCGGGATAGGCGTTTGCCTTATCCGGCAGGCCGACGAGCTCAAGAAGCTCGCGTGCGCGCTTTTCGGCCTCGGCCTTGGGAACATGGGCAAGCTCCATCGGGAAGCACACGTTTTTAAGGCAGGTGCGCTGCATGAGCAGGTTAAAGTGCTGGAATATCATCGTTATGCTGCGCCGCGCCGCGCGAAGCTGCGCCGGGCTCATGGTATCGAGCCGCTCGCCGTTTACGATTATCTCGCCGTCCGACGGCTTTTCCAGCAGGTTTATGCACCTGACCAGCGTGCTCTTGCCCGCGCCGGACATGCCGATTATTCCGTATATGTCCCCGTCCTGAATGCTCAGGGAGACGTTTTTGAGTGCGTCCACCTCTCCCGTTCCGGAGTCAAAGGTTTTGCTTACATTTTTAAGTTCGATCACAAGCGTCTCCCTCTTCCTTGATTATTCGGATTACTTACCGCTTACCGCGTCCAGAGTGGTCTGGGTGCCGCCGTACAGGCCCATGGGCTCGACGTGGATGGCTGCCACGGAAACGATGTGGGTGCCGTTTTCTGCGTTGAAGTCATCGAGGTAGGGGGTGTGCTGGAAGTAGTTTGCGAGGACGGTGCCGTCTTCGACGACATTGTTGGGAACGACATAGTCGCTGTAGGTCTGGATATCGAGGGTGATGTCCTTTGCCGCGAGGATCTCCTTTGCGACCTCGAGGATCTCGGCGTGCGGGGTGACGGATGCCGCGACGGAAATGGTGGTGCCTGCGAGGGCTGCGTAATCGACGGAGCTGTCATAGCCGTCGGTGAGATTATCGACTACGGAAACGACGGAGCCTTCGTACTTCTCCTCGATGAAATCTGCTACCTGCTTGCTCTCGAGGGCTGCCTTGAGCGCCTTGACGGCGTCGGTGTTTTCGTTGCCTTCCTTGACTGCGAGGATGTTGCTGTATGCCGAGGAGGAGCCTTCCTTGAACAGGGAGTCCTTAACGGGGTTGAGTCCTGCGTTTATTGCATAGTTGCTGTTTATGACCGCATAGTCAACATCGGGCAGGAGCTGGGGGATAGCTGCGGCCTCGGCCTCGACGATCTCGACGTTGTACGGGTTCTCGACGATATCGTTCTTGGTTGCGGTGATGCCTGCGCCGTCCTTGAGCTTGATGATGCCGGCCTCCTGGAGCAGGAGCAGGGCGCGGGCTTCGTTGGTGGTGTCGTTGGGGACTGCGATCTTGATAACGTCGGAGCTGTCGTCGGCGGAATCCCTGCCGCTGTCTGTCGAGCAGGCTGCGAGGCTGAATGCGAGCACCAGTGCAAGTGCAAGTGCGATTATTTTAGTGAAGTTTTTCATTTTTAATTTCTCCTTAAAAGTTTTTGATGTGATGTCGTCTGATGAATGATAATATCCTCTGTGTCCCGGGGACACATTCGCTTTACCGGCCATTTCATACGGCACATCTCCTTTCGGGCCGAAATAATCGGGATAACAAAAAAACAGCGGAAGGTCATCGACCTTCCGCTGTTTGCTATCCTTAAGAGGCTCGGCTCTAAGCCGTCAAACAGGCACCGGAAAGTTCCAGACCGAAGTGAGCGCGACGAAGCATGCACATGCGGCACATGCACATGTACATCATCATCATCATGTTGCTGCTCAGCTTCTTCATGGATGCTTTCTGCCTTTCCTCAAAAATTCGTCTTTGCTTTGACGTGGGCATATTAGCGCCATAACGCATATTTGTCAAGCACTATTTTACCGTTTTGTGCGTTTTTACAAATCTTTTTCGCGTTTGACTGCGGCGTTTATGACATTTTACCGTCATTTTGAGCCGATATCCCGCCCCGCCGCCTTCGCATCAGGGGTGCGGCTTGCCCTCGCGGTAGGCCGCCATAATGTCGCGGAACACCTCTCCGTTGGAGGGCGGCGTCCATGTGATGGCGTTTGCACCGGCCTCGATTGTCCTCATGATGCTCGCCTCGGTCGGGCCGCCGGTCGCAATGACGGGCACGTCGGGGTGGGTCTGCTTGATCCTGCGCACGACCTCCGGCGTATCTGCCGCGGCGGAAACGTTGAAGATATCCGCTCCGGCGGCAAGGCGCTCCTCGATATCGACATCCTTGCGTGCAATGGTGATGACAACGGGGATATCGACCGTGTGGCGCACGAGCGAGAGCACCTCGTTCGAGGTCGGATCGTTGAGCACGACGCCCGTTGCGCCCTGCATCTCGGCAAACATGGCGAGGTTTATCGCCCTCTGCCCCTGCGTGAGGCCGCCGCCGACGCCGGAGAACACGGGGATATCCGCCGCCGTGAGCAGCGCCTGGGTTATCACCGGCTGCGGCGTGAAGGGGTACACCGCCATGATGGCGTCGGCATTTACGTTCCTGATAATGCTCAGATCAGTGGAAAACACAAGCGATTTTATGCGCTTTCCGAAAACGATTATGCCGCTGCATTTGTAAATGCACTCCGGCACACGAAGCGCGAACTTACGCAGTGTGCCGTCCACTCTGTTGGGCATCTTTTTCTCGATGGATACTTCATCATGCATAATTTTCACTCTCCAATATTCTTTTGAATGCCTCCGCTCCGACGAGAAGCACCTCCTCGTCAAAGTCGAAGCTGCTGCTGTGCAGCGGCGCACCGCCCCTGCCTCCGTTTATGCCGAGGAACATGAACATGCCCTCGACCTCCTGCTGATATTCGGCAAAATCCTCGGCCGCCATGACGGGCTCGACGAGCACGACGTCGTCCATCGAATCGAGCACCGTGTAAAAATGCTCGACCAGCGGACGGGGATTTGCAACGTACGGGTAATGGACTATGGTCTTCATCGAAATGCCCGCGCCGGTAGCCATTTCAAGGCCCTTCAGAAGCGCGATTATCTGGCGCATGAGCTTATCGTACAGATCGTTGCTGAAAACGCGCAGAGTGCCGTACATGGTGACCTCATCGGCTATGACGTTGTGCGAGGTGCCGCCCGATATCTTACCGAGGGTCAGCAGCGCGTCCTGATGCGGGTCAACGTCGCGCGTTATGACCGACTGGATCATCGTTATGAGCTCGGCCGCGACGACTATCGCGTCGATGCCCATCTGCGGCGTGGAAGCGTGAGCGCTCTTGCCGTGTACCTTTATCTCAAAATCGCTCGTCTGCGCCATGAGGTTCGACCAGCGGATGCCTATCTTGCCCTTGGGCACGGTCGGCCACAGGTGCAGTCCGTAAATGCGGTCCACCCTGGGGTTTTTCAGCGCGCCCTCGTCTATCATGCGTCTTGCGCCGCCCCAGCCCTCTTCGCCGGGCTGGAACAGCAGAACGACGTTGCATTTGAGCTTATTGCGGTTGCGCGATATCCACTTTGCCAGCAGCAGGAGTATCGTCATGTGGCCGTCGTGGCCGCAGCCGTGCATAACGCCCTTGCTGCGCGAGCGGAAGCGGAAGCGGTTCTCCTCGGTGTTTTTCATGCCGTCCATATCGGCGCGGAAGGCGACCGTATGGTTTGCCCCCTTTGTGAGGAACACCGCCTTGAAGCCGGTTTCGGCCAGCACCTTCAGCTCGTCCGGGCGGCAGGACTCGAGTATGGGCCTTATATATTCATGCGTCTGCGGAAGCTCAAAGCCTATCTCCGGTATTCTGTGCAGATCCCGGCGCAGCTTCACGCATTCGTCCTTCATGCCGAGTATCTCTTCGCTTATCTGCATTAATTCTTTTTCTCCGTTGCGATCAAAATATTATATCCCTCGTTTTTCACGCGCACCTCGCCCTTTTCACCGAAAAGCTTATATGCGATGTACGCATCGCCCGCCGCTCCGGCAAGGCTGACCGTGAATATGACACAGCACGGCCAGAAAAGCCCGTCCGGCAGCACGAGCATGAGCAGAAGCATCAGAAGGCACACTGCCGCAGCCGGTGCAAGGCTCATTATAACGTAGCTTTTTCTGTCCAGCCAGCATTTATATTCTATCCGTGCGCTCATCCCTTCGCGCACGACGCGTGCGGGCTTTCCGGTGAGCCTGCCGAGGATAAAGCATTTTAAGAAGTCCTGCAGGACAAGGCTCGCCGCGAGCGCGAGCACGATGAGGACAAGCCTTATTATCAGTGCGAACACGCCGCCCGCGTCAAACAGCAGGCTCACGCTCTTTATCAGGCAGCCGAGCACCGTGAGCAGGACCGCTGCGGCGGCCGAGGCCGCGCAAATTCCGACCTTCAGCTTTTTGTCCGCGTCGAGATCGACCGTGTGCGTCTCATAGCCCTTGGGCAGCTTATTTTCAAACTCCATTGCCTCACCCCATTTCCGGCAGCGGTATGCTCTTATCGAGCAGCACCTTGCCGAAGCACATGAGCGTTATGCCCGAGCTTGCCATTATCGTAACGTCGGCGTCGCTGCGCGCACGGTTTGCCGAGAACAGATACACGTTTCCGCTGTAGTCCTGGCAGTACTGCTTGCACTTCATGTCGCCGTCGACGAAAAACAGGCCGACGTCGCCGTCATGGATTATCGCGCCGCGCTTGCACAGGGCGACCGAGCCGTCGCCTATATACGGCTCCATGCTGTCGCCGTCGATGCGCACGGCAAAGTCCGCCTCGGAGCTCTTGCTGACCGTGTAGTCCTCGTAATCGTCGCCGAGAGCCGGCGAGGCATAGCCGGCAGCCGCCGGAGTGAGATAAAGGGGTATCACCCTGCCGTCCTCGTCCTGCCGTGCACGGACTTCCTCGCGGCGGCCGAGCTCATGCTCGATGACCATATCGACAAGCTCCCTTCCGCTCTCGGACAGGCGTCTGTATTTCCCGATAAACTGCCACTCGCGCAGATCGGGCATTTTCGGCAGCGCAGTATCCTCGCACAGCCGCTCGACGGGAACGTTGAGCTGCTTGCATATATGCATCATCATGTCGAAATCGACCTTCTGGTTATCGCGCTTTACCATGCTGTAAAGCGTCTGAGCGGAAACGTTCAGCCTGCGGGCAAGCTCGCTTATGCTTATGCCCTGCTCCTGAAGTATCTCCTTGAGCATCGAGCCTCTCAAGCGGCGCACCTCCTACCGTACAATATATTTAAACTATCATAACATTTGGCCGTGATTATGTCAAGGAATAACGGCGTTTGTTAAGATTATGTGTATGCGGATTTGACAGGCATTATATAATTGATTTAGCATGGGTATTTATATTCGACGGGAGGCCGGACAATGAAGCATAAGGATTTCCGCAGGCGCGACACCGAGCGCATAGAGCTTGAGCGCGAGCTGCTGCCGCTGGGCATAGCGCTGGCGCTGTTTATCGCGGCCTCGGCGGTGAGCGCGGCATACGTCAACATGCCGAAGTGGCTGACGCTCGTGCTGGGCATCGTTCCGCCGCTTGCCGCCGCGCTGACTCCGCTGCGAAAGGCGGTCGAAAAGCTTCTGCGCGGGAACGTGCTGTCATACGATATGCTCATCGTCCTCGCCTGCATCGGAACGGGCTGCATGCAGAACTTCACCGAGGCCTTCTTCGTCCTCGTCGCATTCAGCGTCGGAAGCTGCTTTGAGCACATTTTCGCCGGAAAAAATCACAGGCGCACGCCCTATCTTGCCTACCTGCGCCCCGAGTATGTCGCGGTCGAGCAGGACGGGAAAATGAACATGGTCTCCCCCGAGCGCATCCGCCCCGGCACGGTCATGACGGTGAAGAAAAACGAACTCATTCCCCTTGACGGCATAGTCGTTGACGGCAGCGGCACGGTAGACGCCTCGGCCTACACCGGCGACAGGACGCCGATCGACGTCGGCGTCGGGAACGAGGTCGTCTCCGGCTGCGTGAACCTCGGCGGAACGCTGAAGATACGCGTCACGGGGCTGTACAACAACTCGACGCTCCTGCGCACGGCGGATATCGTCGAGCAGGCGCCGCGGAGCGTTTCAAAGCGCGAGGCACGCTTTGCGCGCGTATCGAAGCTGTTTACGCCCGTTGTCATATTCCTTGCCGCCGCGCTGGCCGTCATACCCTCGATCATAAGCGGAGACTGGCTCGTCTGGCCGCACAGGGCGCTGATATTCCTCGCCTCGGCATCGCTCACGGCGCCGCTGATCGCGTCCTCCATGGCGTATTTTGCGGGGCTGAGCACCGCCGTCGGGCACGGCATCGTCATCCGCAGCAAGTCTGAGCTCGAGGGGCTGTCCGCCGCGGCAACACTGGTCATGGACAAGACCGGCACCGTGACCGAGGGCAGCTTTTCCGTCATCGGCGTCGAGCCCAAGGGCATAAGCAGCGCCGACCTCGTCTCGCTCGCGGCGGCGGCCGAATGCCATTCGAGTCACCCCATCGCGCAGTCGCTGCGCAGGGCAAGCACAACGGTGATTGACCCCGAGCAGGTCAAAAACGTGCGCGAGCTCGCCGGACGCGGCGTGGAGGCCGAGGTCTACGGCAGGAAGGTGCTCGTCGGAAATACGGCGCTTATGAACACCAACGGCATCAAGTGCGACCGCACGGACAGGCATCTGTCCGTCGTGCACGTCGCCGCCGCCGGAATATATTACGGTTATATAATCATCGACGACCGGGTCAGGGAGGGCGCGAAGGACGCCGTGCGTGAGCTGTACTCCCTCGGCATCGAAAAGGCTGTGCTGCTCACGGGCGACACGGAACGCGTCGGCAAGGCCGTCGGCCGCGCCCTCGGCGTGTCGGACGTTATGGCGGAGCTCCTGCCGGAGGACAAGCTCGTCGCCGTCGGTGAGCTGCTGCGTGAAAAGCACGCGGGCAAGCTCGCGTTCGTGGGCGACGCGGTAAGCGACGCGAAGGTGCTCAGCCGCGCCGATGTCGGCGTTGCGATGGGCGCACTGAACGCCGCTGCCCCGGCATCAGGCTCCGGCATACTGATCATGAGCGACGATATCCGCAAGCTGCCGCTGGCACTGAGGATATGCAGGCAGACGAGCAAGACCGTGCGGCTGAGCTTTTCGCTTGCGCTGCTCGTGAAGCTCGCCGTTCTGCTGCTGGCCGCATTCGGCAGCATCGGCATGATCGCCGCCGTGAGCGCCGACACGCTCGCATTTATGATCTCGGTCTGCTGCGCATATGGAGTATACGGCTTATGAATACATACGATTTTGACAAGACGATTTTTTATCCCGACTCTTCGGTGACCTTCGTAAAGTGGTACATGCGCCGACACCCGTTGGCGCTGCTGCCGTGGCTGCCGAGAATGGCGGTCATAGGGCTTGCGTATCTTCTCCGGCTCATCCCCAAGGAGACGCTCAAGGAGAATATTTTCAGCTTCGTGCGCCGCATAGACGATATAGACGCTGTGCTGAAGACCTATTGGGACGAGCACGAGAACCGGATAGCTCCCTGGTACCGCGCACAGCACAGCAGCGACGACATCGTCATCTCCGCCTCGCCGGAGTTTGTCGTCCGCCCCATGACCGACAGGCTCGGCATAGAGCTCATCGCCTCGCCCATGGATAAGCGCACGGGCAAAATGTACGGCAGGAACTGCCACGGCGAGGAAAAGGTACGAAGGTTTTACGAGGCGCACCCCGGCGCCGTGACCGAGGCCTTCTACTCCGACTCGCTGTCAGACACGCCCATGGCGCGCATCGCGCAGAAGGCCTACCTGATCGTCGACAAGGGGCAGACGCCCGTTCCCTGGCCGGAAGAGTAAAGCGCCTGCGCTTCGGGTGCATGTCGGAAAAGCAGGCGGCAAAAAAACGACCCCCTGTGTTCAATGCAGCACAGAGGGTCGGATTTTTTATTTGCTTATTTGCTTTCAGACCTTTGCTTCGGCAGCCTCTTTTTTCTTCTCGGGCTTTACGATGGCTGCAAGGCCAAGGGCAAGCAGGCCGAAAATGACCGCCGGAAGGATCCAGTACAGGCCCATGTCGTACAGGGGCAGGTACTCCATTGCGGGGAGCTTGAGCGTGCACAGTATGCTCGAGCCGACGGCGCCCAGAGCCGCGCCGCGGGCGACATAGTCGCTGACCTTGGGCATGACAAGCGAGATGATTATAACGACGAGCGCGGGGGGATATACGATATCCAGCACCGGAGACGCTATGGCAACGATGCGGTCGAGGCCGAGGTTTGCGGCAGCCGCGCTGAACACGCAGATGATAATGACAAAAGCCTTGTAGGACACCTTGCCCTTGAACAGCTCGGCAAAGTATGCGGCTGCGGAGCTTGTCAGGCCGATCGCGGTGGTCACGCAGGCAAGGCCCACGACGACGCCGAAGATGATCATGCCGGCCTTGCCCATGAGCGACTCGACGATTGCCATGACGAGCTCTGCACGGCCGATCTCAAGGCCGTACTGCGTCGAAACGGTGGCGCCGAGGTAGCACAGGCCCATGTAAACGCCCAGCAGCAGAACGCCGGCGAGCACGGCGGAGCCGGAGACGATCCTGAACTTCTGACCCTCGGTGGTGTAGCCCTTGGAGGCGGCGGTCTGGAGAATGATTATGCCGAAGGGCAGCGCCGCCAGCGCGTCGAGCGTCTGGTAGCCGGCCTTTATGCCGCCGAGAACGACGTTGTCGGCATTCGGGGTGAGCGAGATCTCGCCGAGCGGATGGATAATGCCCATGACGATAATGACCGCAAGGCCTATGAGCAGCAGCGGTGTCAGGATCGCGCCGACGATATCGACGACTGCGGACTGGCGGATGCACAGGAACAGGATCAGTGCGAAGAACAGGATCGAGAACACAACGGAGGATACGCCGCTGATGTTCGGGACGATAGCCATCTCGTAAGTGGTCGCTGCCGTGCGGGGAATTGCTACCATGGGGCCGATGCACAGGATCAGTGCGCACATAAGTATCGTGGCGGGTATCTTTCCCAGACGTGCGGTGACGGCCTCGCTGCTGCCGACGCGCAGCAGTGCGAACACCGCGAACATTGCAAGGCCTATATCGGCGATGAAGTACGCCGCGAAGCCCTTGAGCCAATCCGAACCGGCTTCAACGCCGAGGTACGGCGGGAAGATAACGTTGCCCGCGCCGAAAAACATTGCGAACAGCGCAAAGCCTACGACGACTATGTCGCGGCCCGTGTGTTTTTTGTTTTGAAGTGTCATTTTGCTTTTTCCTCTTTCATCATTTGCTTTTTTCTCTCTGTCGATTTACAGTGCAGCGGACTGCTCTGAAAAATCCGAATACAGCATAGCATTATTTTCATGAGAGCGGAAATCACATTTTTTCATTGACATATTAAAAAAATTAATGCTATACACAACATTTTTTCATCCCCGATATGACAAAATGTTAACCAAAAGTTATTGAATATGTACGTTTGACGTGTTATATTTGCATAGCTGATTTATGATATATAATATTAATGAAAGGTGGGAGCGCTATGGACGACGGAAGACTTCGCGCCGTGCTCACGGCGGTCGATCGCGGCAGCTTCAGCAAGGCCGCGGCGGAGTTGGGCTACACGCAATCGGCAATGACGCATCTTGTTAATAATTTGGAAGCTGAGCTGGGCTGCACGCTGCTCAACCGCGGAAGTCACGGAGTTCGTCTCTCCGAGGAGGGAGAGATGCTTCTGCCGTATATAAAAAATGTCCTCGACGCCTGCGACGCACTGCGTCAGGAGGCCGCCGCGCAGAGCCGGACGCAGAGCTGCCAGCTCAGCCTCGGCTGCTTTGCGAGCATCGCACGCGCGGAGCTGCCGGGCCTGCTTCAGGAGTTCGGCGAGGCTTATCCGGATATCGAGATCGAGGTGACCGTGCGCGGCTACGAGCTGCCCAAGCTTCTTGAAAAGGGCGATGTGCAGCTTGCGCTGGTCGACGAATCCTGCGCCGAGGGCTTTGAGTGGATCCCGCTCACGCGCGTGCCGCTGGTCGCGGTCGTGCCCGCCTCGTTCAAATGGGATCGCGAGCGCATATCCATCGAGCGCCTGCTCAAAGAGCCGTTTTTCACCTGCCGCGAGCAGTATGCCGAGAAGCTGCTGCCGACGGACGCAAAGCGCATTCAGGTCGAGGCTACCGACGATGCGACGATCCTGTCGCTGGTCGCCGGAGGGCTCGGAGTGTCGGTGCTGTCGTCGTTTTCCCTTGTCGGCTACGAAGGCCAGGTCAAGGCCATACCGCTCGAGCTGCCGGTCGTCGTGCGCGTCGGTGTTGCGCTCAAATCCCTTGACGCCGCCTCCACCGCCGTGCGCCGCTTCGTCCGCTTCCTCAAATCCCACTACGGTTTTTCGGAGGCGAATTGAGGCTGTACCTATACAGTCATTGCTGGCGCCCGGTATCGAAACAACGGAAGAAATAAAAACGTTTCGCGTCCCGCAGGTGCGCAGTAATGTTATGCACCCTTGGCTTCCACTTTGAGGGGAAGGTGACGGAAGAGGTGTAATTAAGCTGCGGCGTCAGCCGCCTGCGTTATGAAAATAAGACAGTGCAGATCATAGTCTGCACTGTCTTTTTCGCGTTTGATATCGCGTTTGATATTAAGTTTAGTTCAGACCATACAGAGCTGCGGCAGAACTTGCACAAGCTTACGGGATGCGAAACGTCCCGAACCGGGCGCCCGCAGTTTCCGCATAGGTGCAGACTAAATGTGCCTCCAAAAAAGCATAATTATTCAAGTTTCGCCGCAAAATATTCACTTCCCGCCGCCGCAGGAGATTTGGCTTTATACAGTTATTTCCTTATTTCTGTTTTTCTGCCTTTTGCTCTTGTTGACTTTGCGTTAACGCTTTGTTAATATACTCCCTGCGCGATTAAAGCGTAATTAACACAAAGGATGAGAAAAGAGAAATGAAAATCGTAAAAGCGTATAACAGCGTCAGTCTCGTGCTGCGCATAGTTATCGGCATGATTATCGGCGCGGTGCTGGCGCTGCTTATACCCGACGCGACCGGCATAGGCATCCTCGGCACGCTGTTCGTCGGTGCGCTGAAGGCTATCGCACCGCTGCTGGTGTTCGTGCTCATAATCGGCGCTCTGGCGCAGTCGAAGGAGAAGCTCGGCAGTCAGTTCGGCACGGTCATTGTGCTGTACCTGATCTCGACCTTCCTCGCCGCGGTGATCGCCGTCGTTGCAAGCTTCATCTTCCCCGTAACGATCACGCTCACGGACGCGGCCTCCGACGCCGCTCCCGACAGCTTCGTGTCCATCTTCACGGGCCTGCTCAACAACGTCGTATCCAACCCCATCGGCTCCATCGTTTCCGGCAACTACCTCGGCATCCTGTTCTGGGCCATCGTGCTCGGCTTCGCGTTCAAGAGCGCGTCCGACACGACGAAGGCCTTCCTGTATGACGCCTCCGAGGCGGTCACCAAGGCCGTGCGCTTTGTCATCAGCCTCGCACCCTTCGGCATCCTCGGCCTCGTGTTCACCGCAGTGTCCACCAGCGGCCTGAAGATCTTCACCGAGTACGGCAGGCTCCTGCTGATTCTCGTAGGCTGCATGCTCTTCGCGGCGCTCGTAATAAACCCGATCATGGTGTTCATCGCCATCCGCAAGAACCCCTATCCGCTGGTGTTCAAGTGCCTGCGCGAAAGCGGCGTGACCGCCTTCTTCACCCGCTCCTCTGCGGCCAATATCCCCGTCAACATGACCCTGTGCGAGAGCCTCGGCCTCGACCGCGAGTTCTACTCCGTGTCCATCCCCCTCGGCGCGACGATCAACATGGCCGGTGCGGCAGTCACCATAACCGTCATGACCCTCGCGGCGGTGCACACCCTCGGCATTGCCGTCGATCTGCCCGTTGCGATCATTCTGTCGGTCATGGCAGCCCTCGGCGCCTGCGGCGCATCCGGCGTTGCCGGCGGCTCGCTGCTGCTGATCCCCATGGCCTGCTCACTGTTCGGCATCTCCAACGACATCGCAATGCAGGTCGTCGGCGTCGGCTTCATCATCGGCGTCATTCAGGACTCCGTTGAGACCGCCATCAACTCCTCCTCCGACGCACTGTTCACCGCCGTTGCCGAATTCAGGCAGTGGCGCAAGATCGGCAAGGAAATCAAATTCTGAGCCCGGACCGAACATAAAACCGATCCCCTCCGTTCGTTTTTGAACGGAGGGGATTTCTGCGTTATGCGGCGCTCTCCGCGCTTCGGTGCACGGGCATGAGCCTGCCGAAAAGATTTATGAAAACTCCGGTCAGGAGCGCGGCAGCGAGGGTCCCCTCGCGCCGCAGCAGCAACAGCTGTCCGAGTATGAGGATGCAGTTCCAGATCATCAGCCACGTTCCGAGCGAAAGTCCCGGCACGGCGATGGAAACGACGTTCGCGGCCGACGATATCGGCGACACGTCCAGCGCCGCCTTCTTCAAAAGCGCAACGCCCAGTGCGCTGAGAAAAAGTCCGACGTTCAGCAGCACGAGGCGTTTAAAAAGTGATGTTTTATCCGGGTTTTGCGTCAATTTTAACTCTTTCTCCTCTCTTTGCGATAACTTTTTTATTATATCGCCGAAAGGAGCCGGTGTCAATTTTTTCGCGTCTCCTTTTCTCCGTCAACGAACATGACCGTAAAGGCGACGAGGAGCAGCGCGGAACTGCAAAGTATCGCTTTTTCGTGCCAGAGACCGACAAATATGTTCCCCGTCACCGCGCCGAAGACGAAGCACAGTATGATGCCGTAGTACAGCGCGGCGCTGAGCAGCCGTTCCCTGTCATGGTCGCGGAAGTATTTGCACAGGTTTTCCGTTCCGCTGCGCATGTTTCCTATGCACATCGTCGTTGCGATGCTGTTGCCGCGTATTTTGCGGAAGCTTTCGACCTGTATGCCGCAGGCGAAGGATATCAGCGCGTTTGCCGGAAGATTGAGCGTCAGCGGGAAGAACGCGACCGCGGCAAGTATCAGCGCCTCGCTTATGACGGAGACCTGCCGCCAGTGGAGGAAGCGCTTGTAGCGCATGCGCACGAGCTCCGCCGCGGCGATGCCCAGCACGAACGCGAGCACCGGCAGCAGATAGTGCAGCGCGCCCGGCAGGTTGCCCTCGGACAGGTTCACGCCGAACAGCAGGATATTGCCCGTCTGCGCGTTTGCAAAGACCTGGTCACGCTGAATATAAGAATAAGCATCCATAAATCCGCCGGAAAACGCAAGGAGCGTACCCAGCCGTATGGATTCGGACATTTGCTTTGTCTGCTTCATCTGCGTCACCTCATCCCACGAGCGCGGCGATCGCGTCTGCCGTCTGCCGTATCTGCTCCGAGCCCGATATGGCCGGCACACCGTCGCCGTCCTGTGCGCCGTAGCTGCCGAACTGCGCATGGCAGCCGCCCTCGATGACGAGCTCGGTCGTACCGTCGGGCAGGTTGCTCCTGTACTTTTCATACGAATCGCGGTTCATCACGCCGTCTGCCGAGCCGTAAACGGACAGCACGCGCAGCTGCGTTTGAGTGAGGTCCTTGGTCGAGTATGCCGCGAGCAGGATGAGGCCGTCAAGCTCCTGTGAGTGCGAGGCCGCGTAGTTTGCCGCCATTGCACCGCCCAGCGAGTGTCCGCCGATATACCAGTCCGTGACCTCCGGGTACTCCTCACGCAGGCCGTCGGCCGCGTTCATGTCCAGCACCGCAAGGTTGCCGGGCATCTGCACCAGGGCGCACAGTATCCCGCGCTGGGCGCAGGCGAGCATGAGCGGCGCATACGCGCTGCACTCGACCTTCCCGCCGGGGTAGAATATCAGCCCTGCCGTCGGCTCGTCGGGCACGAACCATGTAACGCCGCCGCTGTGCTCGGTACGCACCGTTTCCGTCCCTGCGGACATTGCGGCCACGGCCTGAGCGTCGGCATGATAGTAATCGGAGATATATGCATAGCTGCCTATGCCCAGAGCAAGCAGCAGCGCCAGGCATATGCTGAGTATGATCCTTGTTTTTTTCTTCATCCTGATCCACCTCGGCAGCTATTGTACCAGCCTTGCCCCTCTCCTGCAAGTTTTTTTAGTGGCGCATTTGGTCTGCACCTATACGCATATTGCCGGTGCCCGGTATCGAAACAATGGAGGAAATAAAAACGTTTCGCGCCCCATTAGTGCGGTGCAAGCTTTTGCAGCCGGCTATATCGGTTTTCTGCGCGGCTGCCGGTCGGGCTGACGCAATAAATGTATCGGTACAATGTGAAAACGCCTCTGAAAATCCGTGCGCTCTGCGCACACCATAATTATTCACTATTCAATCTTCAATCTTCATTCGCAGGCACAGCCTGCACCCCTGCCTTCCCCTTGCGGAGCCTGAGGGGAAGGTGGGTCGCGTAAGCGAGCCGGATGAGGTGTTATCAAATCGCGGCGCAAGCCGCAACATTATACAAAAAGACAGTGTAGATTTACTCTGCACTGTCTTTTTCGGGTTTAATATTAAATTAGCTTCCTGCTTGTAGGGAATTTGTGCTTGCCTGACGGCAAAGGATTTTATAGCACCTCTTCAGTCACCTTCGGTGACGGCTTCCCCTCGAAGGGGAAGCCAAGGGTGCGCTCCATTACTGCGTACTATTGTTGCACGAAATGTTCTTATTTCGTCGGCAGTATCGAACCGGGCACCTGCAATATGCGTATAGGTACAGCCTCAATGCGCCACTAAAAAACCGGCAGGAGCGGAACTCCTGCCGGTTCAGCCTACGGGGTCATCACGTGCTCACCCCGGACCGGAGAGCGGTCTGAATACCGTCTCGCTTGGTCATCGGCTTGTTGTTTATTGTGCGGTCAGAGCTTACTCCTTAACGGTCTCCTCGTCGGAAGCCGCCTCTGCGGGCTGCTCTGCCTCGATCACTTTTTCGTCTGCCGCCTTCTGAGCCGCTGCGGCCGCTGCGGCTGCCGCCGCTGCCTCTGCCGCCGCATAGCCTGCCGCGTAAGCGGAGGCGGTGTCGCCGTACATGTCGGCGTCGTTATCCTCTGCCGCTGCAGCAGCGAGAGCCGCTTCCTTATCCTTGGCTGCCTTGCTTGCGATGAAGGCAAAGATAACGCCGAGGATAGCTGCGCCTGCGAGGACGCAGATAGCGGTCATATGGAGCGAGCCGGTGTACTCCTGAAGAGGAGTGAAGTCGAGCTTCGAGGCCGTCTCGCCGACATAGTCGCCGGAGCCATCGACACGGATGGTGTAGGTATAGTCGTGGAACTTGGTGACAAGGCCGGTCACAAGGACTGCCACTGCCATGATCGCGGAGATCAGAGCCAGGGTCTTGCCGGTGCGCTTGCTGCCGTTGACGGAAGCGACGATACCGAAGATGCCTGCGATGATGCCGAGGATAGCTGCGACTGCCAGTGCGACGTACATGCCGACGCGGACATAGACCTCGCTCTTGATGTCGGCTTCCTGATCCTTCAGGTACTGCTCTGCAAGCTCAACGAGCCTGTCGCACTTGTCGAGGTCGAGCATCTTGTAGCCGTTTTTCTCGACGACATTACCGTTCTCGTCTACCTTGTACATGTTGGAGATGACGTACTCGCCGAACTCCTCATAGACCTCCTCGTTCAGAACGGCCTTGCCGTTCTCCTTGACGATGAGATTGTCGGGAGTCTCGAGGCCGAACTCGTCAGCCAGATACTCGGGCAGAGACTTTACGGTCTCCTCGCCGCCGAAGTAGCTGAAGCAGGGCTTCATGCCCTCAAACAGCGCCCTTGCGCCGTCGGCCAGAGTGAGCTCACCCTGCTCGAACACGCTCAGCTGAGCCTTGCCGTCTTCAAGCTGAGTCTCGGCTGCCGCGAGCTTTGCTGCGCCGTCCGCAAGATCCTGACGGCCGTTTGCGAGCTTCACCTCACCGGCTGCCAGCTCCTTCTCGGCTGCCGCGAGCGCTTCCTCGCCGGCCGCGATGGTCTTTTCAGCCTCTGCAAGCTGTGCAACGCCGTCCTCATACGCCTTGAGCTGAGCCTTGCCATCTGCCACCATCTGATTTATGTACGCGGGGAAGTCGGTAACGTCCGAGGGGATATCAAGTCCGAGACGGCTTGCGAGGGGACGCACGACGGAGACGAACCACGACTGAGCGGTGTCAAAGCCGGGGAGCTTTCCGATGGTGCCGTCACGCAGCTGAACGTACTGATTCAGGTACGGCAGCAGGGGCTCGATCTTGGCGAGCTTTTCCTTGCCTTCGTTATAGGCCTGGGTGTTCTCCTCGATCTGCTTCTGGCCGGCTGCATATGCCGCCTTGCCCTCTTCGAGCTGCTTCTTGCCGGCTGCGTATGCCGCATAGCCGTCTGCCAGCGTCTTCTCGCCTGCCGCGAGGGTCTGCTGGCCGGCCGCGTAATCGCTCTGGCCCTGAGTGTACTGAGCCAGACCGTCGGTGTAGGTGCCTACGCCGGTGATGTAGGTCTCTTCGTTTTCCTTGAGCTGATCGATGCCTGCCTGCGCGGTCTTGAGATTTTCTCTCGCATAAGCTGCGTCAGCATTCTTATACTCCTGGATATTCAGAACGTCGCGCACGCCTGCGACACAGGCGAACAGTCCGAATATGCATGCGAGGATAAGGATGATGCTGAAGACCATAAGTAATACTCGTTTCATTGTATTCCTCCCTAAGTTTATATAAATATTACTTAATGACAGTGTATAAGGTCATACATAAACGTATGTTTTGTTCGTTTTTCGATAGTGTAACACATAATGACAAAATAGTAAATAGAAAATGACAAACAAATTGAAATTTTTTTAACGTTTTTCTTAATATTGAATTTAAAAATACGATTTGGCCGTTCTGTTTGTAAAATGCATGGTCAAATCGTTAGATATGTCACATTCTCTGTTTACATATTATACACAATCTGTACGGATAATTGTGAACATTATGTGAACACATAAAAAATTTTTATTTTTTTAGAGGCGCATTTAGTCTGCACCTATACGCATATTGCGCTTGCCCGGTTCGATACTGCCGACAAAATAAGATCACTGCCGCGTAACACGAGTGCGGAGTAATGTTTTCCGTCTTGCCTTCCCCTTGCGGAGCCTGAGG
>CAVJKX010000015.1:0-36699 GCA_963650165.1 bacterium | reverse complement strand
CCCCTTGCGGAGCTTGAGGGGAAGCTGTCACCGAAGGTGACTGAAGAGGTGTAATCAGATCGCGGCGCGAGCCGCAGCATTATTCCAACAGGGCTCGGTGATAGCTTGGGTCCAAAATTGTGATTGACAGGCAGACGGTCTTCATATAGTATGTATATAAATATATAAAACCGAAAGGAATGTATATATGAAAAGTAAAATTACACGGATAATATGCCTTGCTCTTGCGCTCAGCCTGTGTGCGGCGCTGCTGAGCGGCTGCCGCGGCAGCAGCAAAAACGAAACGACCGAGCCGGAGGAAACGAAGCAGGCCTTTGACCCCGCGGTCTACGTCAAGGGCGGCCTTGACGCGGTGTACCTCGGCGAATACTCGGACGAATACCTCGCGCTGCTCGGCGGAGAGACGGAGGCAAGCTGCGCCGAGCGCTACGAGCGCGGCATGCAGGTGAGCCTCGACGTGTTCTGCGAATATTTCGGCATCGAGCTCGATAAGTGCAGCGACAGCATGCGCAGCAGCCTTCTGGAGCTCATGCGCAAGCTCTACAAGTGCGCGAAATACGAGGTCGGCACGCCCGCGCAGGACGGCGAGAGCTACACGGTCGAGGTCAGCGTGAGCCCCATCGCCGCGGTGGCGCAGGTGGCCAAGGAGGATTACCCCGACTTTGCCAAGGACGCGGCCGAGCGCATCGCCGGCGGCGAGCTCGACAAGAGCTCCGCGAGCTTCAACGACTGGTGGGCAAAGTCGATAAGCGACATGGTCAGCGCGCATCTCATTGCACCGAGCTATCTCGACGCGCAGACCGTCACCGTAACGCTTGGCAAAAACGACGCCGGCACTTACGCCTTCTCCGGCACGAGCCTCGCCGACGTGGACGCCCTGATCGTCTCCTACCCCTCATAGTTTCAGAGGCGAGTTGAGGCTGTACATATACGGAGACTGCCGACGAAATAAGATCACTGCCGCGTAACGCGAGTGCGCAGTAATGGTTTTGCCCCCTTGGCTTCCCCTTCGAGGGGAAGCTGTCGCCGAAGGTGGCTGAAGAGGTGTAATCAAATCGCGGCGTTAGCCGCCTACATTATGAAAAAAGACAGTGTAGATTTTTAGTCTGCACTGTCTTTTTCACGTTTAATATTAAATTCGGTTCCTGCTTGTAGAAAATTTGTGTTTGCCTGACGGCAAAGGATTTGATAACACCTCATCCGTCGGCTGTCGCCGACACCTTCCCCTCAGGCTCCGCAAGGGGAAGGCAGGGCGCAGGCTGCGCCTGCGAATGAATATTGAATAATGAATAATGAATAATTGCGGTGTGCGCTCTGCGCACGGATTTTCAGAGGCTTTTTTAGAGGCGCTGCTGCATCGTACCGATACGGTTTTTGCGGCATCCCGACCGGAAGCCGTGCAGGAAACCATCACAAACGGATCTTTTTCCGCACCTACGGGATGCGAAACATTCTTATTTCCTCTGATGCTTCGACACCGGGCACCAGCAATATCCGTATAAGTACAGCCTCAATGCGCCTCTGAAAATGCGCCTCTAAAAAACAAGGGAAATGGTGGTGCCCTTGCCGGGGGCGGAGCTGAGGGTGATCTTCGCGTTGTGGAGCGCGGCGGCATGCTTTACGATCGAGAGTCCGAGCCCCGTACCGCCGACCTCGCGCGAATGGCTCTTATCGACGCGGTAGAAGCGCTCGAATATACGGTCCTGCTGCTCGGGCGGGATGCCGATGCCGTTATCCTCGACGGTCAGCAGCGTTCTTGCGCCCTCGCGCCGTACATTCACATGCGCAAAGCCGCCGGGGCGGTTGTATTTTATCGCGTTCTCGCAGAGGTTGTGCACGATCGCGTCGAGAAGCTGCGGTATGCCGTTTATGACGGCGCTCTCGCCGGTGACGCTGAGCTCAACGCCGGAAGCCTCCGCCGTCTGACGGAGATTGTCCGCCCCGCGCCTTGCGACCGCAAGAAGATCGACGTCCTCGCGCTGCATGTCGTCCGCGCCCTCGTCGAGGTGCGAGAGCCTGATTATGTCCTCGATGAGCGTGATCATGCGCTTTGACTCGGATTGTATCTGACCGAGGAAATGCGGTACGTCCTCGGGCTTGACTATGCCGTTTGCGAGAAGCTCGGCGCAGCCGGAGATGGTGTGCAGCGGCGTTTTCAGCTCGTGCGAGACGTTGGCGGAGAACTCGCGCCGGAGTCGCTCCGCCTTTTCCTTCTCGGTCGTGTCGAGCATCAGCAGCACGACGCCCGTGACCCTGTCGCCGGAGGTGACGGGGCTTGCGTAGAACCTGTAGCTCACGCCGCCGAGGGTGATGTGCGCCTCGCAGTGCTCGCCGCCGAAGGCCTTTTCGCTTATCTCGCGCAGCTGCGGCGCGTCGGACAGCTCGCGTATGTCCTTGCCGATGCAGTAGCGGCTTATCGAAAGTATCTCCGTTGCCGCGCGGTTGATGCTCAGCACGCAGCCGTGCTCGCTCAGGAGCACCAGGCCCTCGGTCATGTTGCCGGTCGCGGCCTCGAACTCGTCGCGGCGGCGGCGCAGCTCGGCCTCCTGCTCGCGCAGCTGCTTCTGCTGACTGCGCAGCTTGTCGGTCAGAGGTGCAAGCTCGGGGTAGGTGTCTATCCTTTCCGCGTCGTCAAGGCGCAGCTCGTTGAGCGGCCGGACGATGCGCCTGGACATGCGCGAGGCCAGAAACAGCGACAGCAGCAGCGCCAGAAGCGCGATGATGATGACCGGCTGGATCATGCCGAGGATGAGCGTCAGCGGCGTGTACTGCATGTCGGAAATGCGCACGACCGTGCCGTCGGACAGGCGGTCGGCCGAGTACAGCTGCCGCTCCATGAGCGTCGTGGAGTAGCGCATGCTCTCGCCGTGGCCGGTCCTGAGCGCCTCGCTGATCTCCTCGCGGGCGGCGTGGTTTTCCATGCCCGCCTGCTCGGCCTGACTGTCGTACAGGACCGTGCCGTCGGCGGCGATCCAGGTTATGCGGCAGCCGTCGATGTCCATGTTGTCAAAATAGCTCTCGCCGGAGGTCTCGACGCCCTGTGCGGCGAGGTGGGTCTGCATGTTGAGCTGATCCATCTGCTTGTTGGAGAAATACTCGTACAGTACGCCCGTTATCAGCACGAACGCCGCCAGCAGCACGACCGCCGCGACCGTGAAGATCGAGCGGAAAATGCGTTTTGTCATGCTCTACGCCTCCATTCTGTAGCCCACGCCGCGCACCGTGCGGATATACGCGCCGCACCTGCCGAGCTTCTGGCGCAGCGTGCCGACGTGAACGTCCACCGTGCGCGTTTCACCCATAAAATCCTCGCACCAGACCGTGGACAGCAGCTGCTCGCGCGTGAATGCTCGGCCGGGATTTGTCATGAAGGTGTGCAGCAGCTCGTATTCCTTGAGCGTGAGCTGCACCCTGTGCCCGTCGGCGGTGACGGTGTGCTCCGAGAGATTCATCCCGAGCCCGCCGATGCGGATAAGCTGCGGCTTTTTCTCTGCCGCCTTGCCGCTGCGGCGCAGCACCGCGCGCACACGCGAGGCCATCTCCATCATGCCGAAGGGCTTGGCCAAATAGTCGTCCGCGCCGAGGTCGAGGCCGATGACCTTGTCGTACTCGTTGCCCTTGGCCGTTGCCATGATGACCGGCACGTCGGCCGTGCGCGGGTCGGCCTTCATGCGCTTGAGTATGGATATACCGTCCTCTCCGGGCAGCATGATGTCGAGCATCACAAGCTCCGGCACGGCGTCCGCCAGAGCGGCGTAAAGCTCCTTTGCGTTCTCAAAGCCGACGGCCTGAAAGCCCGAGGCATTGAGCGTGTATATCATAAGATCTCTGATGCCCGCATCATCTTCAACACAAAATATCATTGTCATTACCTCACTTTGACTTTAATTTTATATGTAAAGCGTAATGTAAAACAGCATCCGCGGGTAAATTCTATGTAAAGTTTTTGCCTATACGCATATTGCAGGCTGATACGCCGGAGGAAACTGCAGCGTTTCGCGTGGGCGTCAGCCGATTACATTGTAAAATAAGACAGTCCTGATTTTCAAGTCCGAACTGTCTTTTAGCGTCTGATATTAAATTTCGCTTCCGACTTTGCGGAACGGGCAAGATAAATTCCCTGCTGGGCGGACCGCCTCAATGCTCCACCGAAAATTCGGAGGGTCGGTCGGGGCGCAGGCCGAAGGAGAACTCGATCGCGTCGGCTATGCGCTCGCAGGCGTGTCCGTCGCCGTAGGGATTGACGGCGTGCGCCATGCGCTGATACATCTGCCCGCCGGTCAGAAGCTCGTCTGCATCGCGGATGATATCGCCGCACTCAACGCCGGTGAGTCTGACCGTGCCGGCCGCAACGGCCTCGGGGCGCTCGGTCTCCTTCCGCAGGACGAGGACGGGCTTGCCCAGCGAGGGCGCCTCCTCCTGAATGCCGCCGGAGTCGGTCATGACCATATAGCTTGCGCTCATGAGCCTGTGCATATCCATCGCGTCGAGCGGCTCGATCAGGTGCACGTTTTCAAGGTCGGCAAGCTGCTCGCGCGCCGCGCCGCGGACAATGGGCGACAGGTGCACGGGGTAGACTATCTCAACATCCGGATGCGTGAGCGCGATCTCGCGCACGGCGGAGAATATGTTCTTCATCGGCTCGCCGTAGTTTTCCCTGCGGTGGCAGGTCATGGCGATGACGCGCTTTGAAAAGTCGATGCTTTTAAGCTCGGATGACGTGAAGCCGCCGTCGCCGACCGTGTATTTCATTGCGTCGATGACGGTGTTTCCGGTGACGAAGATATCGCCGGTGACGGCCTCGGCGCGCAGGTTCTCCGCGTTTTTCGCGGTCGGCGCAAAGTGCAGCGTCGCAAGGCGGCCGACGAGGCAGCGGTTCATCTCCTCGGGGAAGGGGCTGTAGCGGTCATAGGTGCGCAGTCCGGCCTCGACGTGGCCGACGGGGATCTTTGCGTAAAACGCGGCGAGCGCCGCGGAAAAGGTCGTGCTCGTGTCGCCGTGGACGAGGACGAGATCGGGCCTGTGCTCTGCAAAGCAGCCCTCGAGACCCTTGAGCGCCTTGACGGTGACGTCGGTGAGGGTCTGGTTTTTACCCATGATGTTCAGATCCGCGTCGGCCCTAAGACCGAAGCAGTTCATTACGGAATCGAGCATCTCGCGGTGCTGCGCAGTGACGCAGATGCGGCTGTCGATGCATTCGCGGCGCTGAAGCTCCAGTGCGAGCGGCGCCATTTTAATCGCCTCCGGCCTCGTGCCGAAAACGGACATGACCTTGAGCTTAGTCATTGCCTTCACCGTTCCTTTCCGCCTCCTCCGCCGGCTTTTCGTGCGGCAGGGGATGAATATTGCTGTTGTGCCTGAATACGAACAGCCAGATGCAGACCGCTATCACGAATGCGATCAGCGCAACGACGATGCGTATTATGCCGGTCGAGGCCAGCAGCACCGCCGCAAGGCCGAGAATGGCCGACACGGCGTACAGCACCGCGACCGCCTGCTTCTGGTTAAGGCCCATGTCCAGCAGCTTGTGGTGGAAATGCCCTCTGTCCGCGTGGAAGGGGCTCTGCCCGTGCAGGATGCGGCGCGTGAAGGCGAATATCGTGTCCGACAGCGGTACGGCCAGCGCCAGCACCGGCAGAACGAAGGTCACGATGGCGTAGAACTTGAACATGCCGATGACCGACACCGTTGCGAGCACATAGCCCAGCAGCAGTGCGCCGGTATCGCCCATGAATATCTTCGCGGGGTTGAGGTTATACGGGATAAAGCCGAGGCAGCCGCCGACGAGCGCGGCGAGGATAACCGCGACGTTTATGTTCGCGTCCGATACCAGCAGCGACACGACGAGCATCGTCATCGAGGCTATCGCCGAAACGCCGCAGGCAAGGCCGTCAAGCCCGTCTATGAGGTTGACGGAGTTCGTGACGCCGACTATCCACAGCACCGTCACGGGAACGGCGAGTATGCCGATGGTCACGGCCTGCTCGCTCGTTATGAGCAGAGGGTTCGAGACGACGTTTATGATAACGCCGGACAAAACGGCGATGACCGCCGCGACTATCTGCACGCAGAACTTGAGCCATGCGTTGAGGTTGAGCACGTCGTCGATCGCGCCGACGACGACGATGAGGATAGCGCCCAGCAGTATTCCGCGCACCTGCGGCGTGATGCGGGCAAACAGCAGCACCGACAGCAGGAAGCCGAGGAATATGGCAAGTCCGCCCATGCGGGGCACGGGGTGACTGTGGATGTGGCGCTTCTTGTCCGGAATGTCTATCGCGCCGACCTTTTTGGCAAAGGAGCTGACAACGGGCGTCGCGGCAAAGGAAATGACAAAGGCGACGCCGAGCGCGAGCAGGATGTTCTTCCAGACCTCAATACTAAGATCGATCATATTTATCTCTCCGGGGACTGTTTATTTTAATGTTAAAAAGGCTTTTCGACGAGACCTATCTTCCTATAGACCTTGCGGAGGGTCCTGCGGGCGATTGCGCTTGCCTTCTGCGCGCCCTCGGTGTAGACGCCGCACAGGTAGGCCTTGTCGTCAAGAAGCCGCGTCGCCTCCTCGCGTATCGGGCGCAGCGCCTCTATGACGGCGTCGCCGACGGCGGGCTTGAACACGCCGTAGCCCTTTCCTTCAAACTCGCGCTCTATCTCTTCGAAGCTCTCGCCGGTAACGGCGGAGTAAATGTTCATGAGGTTTGAAACGCCGGGCTTGTTTATCTGGTCGAAGTGCACGCAGTTTTCCGTGTCGGAGTCGGTGACGGCGCGCTTGAACTTGCGGGCGATATCCTCGGGCTTTTCCATGAGGAAAACGCAGCCGTTGGGGTCGGACTTGCTCATCTTCGACGTGGGATTGCCCAGACCCATGACGCGGGCGCCGGCCTTGGGAACGTAGGCCTCGGGCACCTTGAAGGTCTCGCCGTATATATTATTGAAGCGCACGGCGATGTCGCGCGTCAGCTCGCAGTGCTGGCGCTGATCCTCGCCGACGGGAACGAAGTCCGTCTGATACAGCAGGATATCCGCCGCCATGAGGCTGGGGTAGGTGAACAGGCCGCCGTTTATGTTGTCGGCGTTCTTTGCGCACTTGTCCTTGAACTGCGTCATGCGGCTGAGCTCGCCGAACATGGTGTAGCAGTTGAGTATCCAGCCGAGCTCCGCGTGCTCGTGCACATGGCTCTGCAGAAACAGAACGTTCTTCTCGGGATCTATGCCGCAGGCGATATACTGCGCAAGCTGTTCGAGACTGCGGCGGCGCAGCAGCTTGGGGTCCTGACGCACGGTGAGCGTGTGCAGATCCGCCATGAAGTAATAGCAGTCAAACTCCTCGGCCCGCGCGCCCCAGTTCTTCACCGCGCCCAGGTAATTGCCCAGATGCAGATCGCCCGAGGGCTGGATGCCCGACAGCATTGTTTTCTTTTTTATCTCTTCCATTATAAATTATCTCCTAATATACTAACTCAATTTGTCATTGTACCATTTTAGTTCTCACTTGACAACAGATAAAAAGCATTTTACACTTATGACACAATACTCAATAACTTCGGAGGACAAATTTATGGATACGACATGGTTTGAGCAGATGGAGGCGCGCATACCGCACGACGGAGTGCGCACGAGATTTGCTCCCAGCCCCACGGGCTACATGCATGTGGGCAATCTGCGCACGGCGCTGTACACATGGCTCATCGCCCGTCACAACGGCGGAAAGTTCATTCTCCGCATCGAGGACACCGATCAGGAGCGCTACGTCGAGGGCGCGGTGGACGTTATCTACCGCACGATGGCGCAGTGCGGCCTTGACCACGACGAGGGCCCCGATGTCGGCGGCCCCGTGGGCCCCTATGTTCAGACCGAGCGCAGGGATTTTTACGGGAAATACGCGGAGCTTCTCATCGAAAAGGGCCACGCCTACCGCTGCTTCTGCGAAAAGCAGGAGGAGGCCGCCGAGGGCTTTGAAAAAACCGTCGACCCCTGCCGCGGCCTTGCCCGCGAGGAGAGCGACGCCAGAGCCGCAGCCGGCGAGCCCTATGTCGTGCGCCAGAGGATACCCGACGAGGGCAGTACGACCTTCCATGACGAGATCTTCGGCGATATCACCGTCGAAAACTCCACGCTCGACGATCAGGTGCTCATAAAGCGCGACGGCCTGCCGACGTATAACTTCGCAAACGTCGTCGACGACCACCTCATGGGCATAACGCACGTCGTGCGCGGCTCGGAGTATCTGTCCTCCTCGCCGAAGTACAATCTCCTTTACGAGGGCTTCGGCTGGGAGATACCGGCCTATGTCCACTGCTCGCCGGTCATGAGAGACGCGCACAACAAGATGAGCAAGCGCCACGGCGACCCCTCGTATGAGGATCTCATCGCTCAGGGCTACCTCACGGACGCCGTTGTAAACTACGTCGCGCTGCTCGGCTGGAGCCCCGGCGGCGAGCGCGAGATATTCACCATGCAGGAAATGGCCGAGATATTCGACATAAAGGGCATATCCAAGTCTCCCGCCATCTTCGATATCGAAAAGCTCAGATATTTTAACGCCGAATACATCCGCGCCATGAGCCCCGAGGCCTTCGCCGCGGCAGCCGAGCCCTTCATCCGTCAGGCGGTGAAGAAGCCGGAGCTCGACCCCGCCGCGATAGCCGCGCTTCTGCAGCAGCGCACGGAGGTCCTGACCGACATTCCCGAAAAGCTCGATTTCTTCGACGAGCTGCCCGAGTACGATACGGTGCTTTATATCCACAAAAAGAGCAAGACCGACGAGGCCGGCTCTCTCGAGATGCTGCGGCAGATGCTGCCGGTGTTCGAGAGCATCGAAAGCTGGTGCGACGAGAGCATTCTTGCCGCGATGACCGGCATGGCCGAAAAGTGCGGATGCAAGAACGCGAAGGTCATGTGGCCCGTGCGTATCGCCGCTGCCGGCAAGGCCGTAACGCCCGGCGGCGCGGTCGAGATATGCCGCATTCTCGGCAGGGACGAGACTCTGCGCCGCATGCGCATCGGCATCGAAAAGCTCGAAAAGGTAGTCGGATAATGTCTGATACGGTCATCGTCGTTGACGACGAGCGGGAGATAGCCGAGCTTATCGGCCTGTACCTTGAAAACGACGGCTATGAGGTCAAAAAGTTCCTCACGGGAGCGGAAGCGCTCGAATTTATCGGCCATACCGAGCCCGCGCTTGCCGTTCTCGACGTTATGCTGCCGGACACCGACGGCTTTGCGCTGCTCAGAAGGATCCGCGAGACGCACTCGTTTCCCGTCATTATGCTCACCGCCCGCGTGACCGATGCCGACAAAATTCTCGGCCTCACTATGGGCGCGGATGACTACATCACAAAGCCCTTTAATCCGCTTGAGGTGACTGCCCGCGTCAAGACCGTTCTGCGCCGCTGCCGCCGAACCTCCGAGCCCGACTGCGAAAGGGATATCCGCGGCCTGACGATAAATAAGCTCAGCCACAGTTGCTCGCTGTTCGGCGAGGAGCTGAGCCTCACGCCGACGGAGTTCGACATTTTGTGGTATCTGTGCGAAAACGCGGGGCGGGTGGTTCCGTCCGAGGAGCTGTTCGAGGCCGTGTGGAAGGAAAAATACCTCTCTGCAAGCAGCAACACCGTCATGGCGCACATAGGCCGTCTGCGCGAGAAAATGCACGAGCCGCCGAAAATGCCGAGGTTTGTAAAAACCGTATGGGGTGTGGGATATGAGATCGAAAAATAGTACCCTGCGCAGTGTCCTTAAAGCCTTGGGCGGCCTTGCCGCCGGAGTGCTGTTCATTTTGCTGCTCGTCCGGTTTTTCGACTACAGGCTCAACAGTGTCGTGCTTGAGTGGTTCGACGCAAACTACTGCTATACCTTTTACGACGAAAACGGCACGGGCATAACGCAGATCGACTGGATCCTGGTCGAGCGCCTTGCCGTGAAACTGCTGATTGCCGGTTTTGCGCTTGTATATCTTCTCGTCCTCGCCGTCACTCGCATCAGGCTGCGCAGGCAGCTGCGCGAGGCCGGTGACGCTGTGGGCGAATACATGCTGGGCAGCAAGCCCGCCTCGGAGCTTCCGACGGAGCTTGCGGTTCCTCTGAGCGAGGCAAAAGGCGCACTCACGCGCTCGGAAAGCCTTCTGCGCGAGGAAACGGCGCGGAAAAACGACCTTGTCATGTACCTTGCGCACGATCTGAAAACGCCGCTGGCCTCCGTCATCGGTTACCTCAGCCTCCTGCGCGACGAGCGGGATATATCGCCCGAAAACCGTGAAAAGTACCTTGCGATAGCTCTCGGCAAGGCCGAGCGGCTCGAGGATCTCATAAACGAGTTTTTCGAGATCACACGCTTTAACCTCTCGACCGTCACGCTCGACTACAGCCGGATAGACCTCACGCGCCTGCTTGAGCAGCTGAGGTTCGAGTTCATGCCGCTGCTGCGCGATAAGGAGCTTGAATGCACGCTCACTGCGCCCGAAACGCTGCCGCTATGCTGCGACGCGGGCAAGCTTCAGCGCGTTTTCGACAATCTTCTGCGCAACGCCCTGCTGTACAGCTACCCCGGCACGGAGATAAAAATAGACGCGAGGCTCGACGGCGAAAATGCCGTGGTCAGTATCAGAAATCACGGCGCGGCCATACCCGAGGATAAGCTCCGGCGCATATTCGAGCAGTTTTACAGGCTTGATACCGCACGCTCGTCCTCGGGCGGAGCGGGGCTTGGTCTTGCGATAGCAAATCAGATCGTGCAGCTGCACGGCGGCACGATAAACGCCCGCAGCGACGGTGAGCTCATCGAGTTCACGGTGACGCTGCCCGTAAGAAAATCGTAGGATTTTGCGCCGAAAGATATCATAATTTCATACGGATAAACGGATAAACAACGCTCCCGTCTCTGCTACAATGTCAGCAGAAACGGGAGTTTTTTAGAGGCGCATTCAGGCTGTACTTATACGCATACTGCGTCAGCACGGTATCGAGACGTTGGAAGAAACAAAAACGTTTCGCAGCCCGCGGGTGCGGAACAATGCTGCAACACTGCATCTTACTTGCGTTACGCGGGAATGTTTTTGCTTCCTTCATTGTCCAGATACCGGGCACCCGCAGTTACCGTATAGGTACAGCCTGAATGCGCCTCTAAAAAAGGAGGAACGCTATGAAAAAATTTGGTGCCGTCTGTCTGTGTATCTGCGCTCTTACCGCGCTTTCCGCCTGCGGGCTGCTCGGCTTCGAGCCGGGCAGCGATGCAAAGCTTGAGCATATAAAAAACAGCGGAGACTATCCTGCGAGCCTTATCGAAACGGCCGAAAAATACCCGCAGACGATCGACTATGTCTACGACTACCCCGAAAAGCACGGCAGGCACTTTGACATTGACCTCTCCGCCGAGGCAAGCGGCGATAGTGTGCCGCTGTTTATCCAATGGGATGAGCGCTGGGGCTATGAGCCCTACGGAACGGGCTTTATCGGCACCTCCGGCTGCGGTCCGACCGCTCTGTCCATGGCGGCGGTGTATCTGACAAAAAATGCGGAGTTCTCGCCCTTGTACGTTGCCCACATGGCCGAGCGGTACGGATATTGCGCTTGCCCGGTTCGATACTGCTGACAAAATAAGAACGTTTCGCGCAACGCGAGTGCGGAGTAATGGGGCGCACCCTTGGCTTCCCCTTCGAGGGGAAGCTGTCACCGAAGGTGACTGATGAGGTGTTATCAAATCCTTTGCCGTCAGGCAAACACAAATTTTCTGTAGGGGAATTAATCTAATATTAAACGCGAAAAAGACAGTGCGGACTATGATCTGCACTGTCTTATTTTATAAAGTTGCGGCTCACGCCGCGATTTAATTACACCTCATCCGTCGGCTGTCGCCGACACCTTCCCCTCAGGCTCCGCAAGGGGAAGGCAGGGGCGCAGGCTGCGCCTGCGAATGAAGATTGAATATTGAATAGTGAATAATTGCGGTGTGCAGCTTTGCTGCACGGATTTTTAGAGGCGCTTTTTCAGAGGCGTTTTCACATCGTACCGATACATTTATTGCGTCAGCCCGACCGGCAGCCGCACAGAAAACCATCACAAACAAATCTTTTTCCGCACCTACGTGGCGCGAAACGTTCTTATTTCCTCCGTTGTTTCGATACCGGGCACCCGCAATCTCCGTATAAGTACAGCCTAAATGCGCCACTGAAATCACGCCTCTGAATAATCCTCGAGGCGGCGGAGGCCGCCGGTGCGGGGGACGTAGTCTGCAAGGAGCTCCATTGCCTGCTGCGGCGTCTCGGCGACGGAATACAGCGACAGGCAGTTACTTGACATGAAGTGCCGCGCGGCGAGCTCCCCGAGCATGCGCAGCATCATATCGTGCGCGCCGAGGGTGTTGAGCAGTACGATCGCGCGGCTGTCGCGTCCGAGCTGCTTGAGCGTGAGGAGCTCGAAAAACTCCTCGAGCGTGCCGATGCCGCCGGGCAGGACGATGCACGCGTCGGAATTATCCTGCATGAGCTGCTTTCGCTCACGCATGGTCTCGGTGAATATCATGCGGCTGCACTCGGGGTACAGTATGCCGGGCTCGTCGAAAAACTTCGGCGCAATGCCGACGATCCCGCCGCCGCAGCTGTGCACTCCGCGTGCGCAGGCACCCATGAGCCCCTCCGCGCCGCCGCCGAACACGATCGAATCGCCGTTTTTGCCGATCAGTCTGCCGAGCGTCTCGGCCTCGGCGTAATAGCACTCATCCAGACTGCGTCCGGACGCGCCGAAAATGCATATCCTCATCAGTCGTCAAGATCCTCAAAGGCCTCAAGGCCGCGCTTTGCTTCGGGCTTGTTGTCGCCGTGGCGCACAAAGAGCATCGTCACGAAGCTGAGCGCGACGAACACGGCGGCGTAGGGGAACAGCACCGTGTAGCTTATGTGCCGCATCAGCGAGCCCGCGGCGATCGGGGTAACGACCTGTGCGACCATCGAGAAGGTGTAGTAGTAGCCGGTGAATTTGCCTATATCCGAGCCGCGGCACATCTCGACGACCATCGGCAGGGAGTTTACGTTTATGGCCGCCCACGCGAGTCCGACAAGGGCAAAGACGATGAACATTATGAGGTTTATGCTGCTGTAGGCCGTGGTCAGGAAGTAGCCCAGCGCAAAGCAGGCCGTCAGCAGAACGATGCCTGCCATGATCGTGCGCTTTCTGCCGACCTTGGAGGCGATGATGCCGATGGGTATGTAGCTGATGACGGCGCCGCCCGTTGCTATCAGCAGGCAGGTCGACGCGCCGCCCAGGGCCTGACCCATGACCTGGCTGACATAGGTCGTGAACCACGTCTCGACCGCGTTGTAGCCGATAAACCACAGGCAGATCGACGACAGCAGGAAGATGAGGCTCCTCTTTACGGGCTTGGGCAGGGTCTCGTTGCCGCTGCCGTCGTCCTCTGCGAGGTTCCACTCCGGATGCTGCCGCTCGAGCTCACGCTGCTCGGCAACGAGCTTGGGCTCCCTGATCGTCAGAAACAGTATGGCGATCGAAACGAACATGATCGCGGATACGACCATGAACAGCGGCTGATAGTTGACGTGCGCAAGGCCCTCGACCTTGCTGTTGGGGTACATGACCGCCGCCACGCCGAGGTAGATGACGCCGCCGAGCGCGCCCATGAGGTTTATGATGGCGTTGCCCTTGCTGCGCAGGGGCTTGGGCGTGATGTCCGGCATCAGGGCGACCGCCGGGGAGCGGTAGGTGCCCATTGCGACCAGCAGCAGGCCGAGCACGACCACGAAGGACGCGGTCTTCAGCCCGCTTGGCGCTGCGGCGTAGCTGTTGTCTATCATCGGCAGCAGGTTCATGAGTATGATCGCAAGGCCCGTGCCGAAAAGCACAAAGGGCATGCGCTTGCCGATACGCGTGTTCGTCCTGTCCGATATCGCGCCGAACAGCGGCAGCAGGAACAGCGCGAGCACGTTGTCGGCGGCCATGATCACGCCGGAATATGTCTCGTTGAGATGGAATGTGTTTGTCAGTATAAGCGGCACGATGCTGTTGTACATCTGCCAGAACGCGCAGATGGACAGGAACGCAAAGCCCGTCAGTATCGTGCGCTTGTTGTCAAGCTTCATTATCTGCTCTCCTTCAAATCATTTGTGCCACGATTATACCATACCTCCCCCCGAATTAACAGGTTTTTTTGGAGCGCATTGAGGCTGTACCGATACGCTTACTGCGGCAGCCCGGTTCGATACCGCCGGCAAAACAAGGACACTGCCGTGCCCCTGCAGGGCACGGGCGGCAGATTCGGAAAGGGTATGCTGAACTTTTCGTTCAACATTTGACAAATCGGCTCCGATGATATATTATGCTGATGTTCTAACATTATTTTAATTTTTTAAAGGAATGATTCGCATGGACAGCATAAGCGCAAAAGCTCCGTGGAGAAGCAGCATGGGCGACGTGCCCTTTCATCTTGATTATTTTGACGGCTCCATGTTCGAGGCCGTCGAGAAGATAGCCGAAAAGTATCCCAACAACATCGCCTTTGACTTCATGGGCAGATCCACGAGCTACAAGACGCTTGTGCGTGAGATCGAGGCCTGCGCAAAGGCACTGCGCACCATCGGCGTGCGCGAGGGCGACAAGGTCACGATAGCGATGCCCAACTGCCCGCAGGCCATCCAGATGTTCTATGCCGTCAACCTCATCGGCGGCATCTGCAACATGATCCACCCGCTCTCGGCGGAAAAGGAGATAGAGTTCTATCTCAACGAGTCGGAGTCGGTGACGGCCATTACGCTCGACCAGTTCTACAACAAGTTCGAGAACATACGACACAACACCAAGGTCGTAAACATCGTCATTGCCAGCATAAAGGACGAGCTTTCAAAGCCGGTCAAGGCCGGCTACATGCTCACCGAGGGCAGGAAGATCAGGAAGATCCCCGAGGATGCGCCGGTGATCCGCTGGAAGGAGTTCCTGCACATGGGCAGGCACTGCTTCTATAATTATAAGGTAAAGCGCACGGGCGCAGACCCCGCCGTCATCCTCTATTCCGGCGGCACGACCGGCACGACCAAGGGCATACTGCTTTCAAACCGCAACTTCAACGCCCTCGGCCAGCAGGTCATCGCGGCAAACCCCATGTTCCGCGTCGGCGACAAGATGCTCGCCGCCATGCCGCTGTTCCACGGCTTCGGCCTGGGCGTGTGCATACACACGATGCTCTCGCAGGGCGGCAGGTGCATCCTCATCCCGCGCTTCACCGCGCAGACCTACGCAAAGCAGATCACAAAATACAAGTGCAATTTCATCGCGGGCGTCCCCACGCTCTACGAGGCGCTGCTGCGTCTGCCGAGTATGGACAAGGCCGACCTCAGCTCGCTCAAGGGCGTTTTCTCCGGCGGCGACAGTCTGTCGGTCGAGCTCAAGAAGAAATTTGACCGCTTCCTGTACGACCACAACGCCAAGATCCAGATCCGCGAGGGCTTCGGCCTGACCGAATGCGTCACCGCAAGCTGCCTCACGCCGCCGCATATGGCCAAGGAGGGCAGCATAGGCCTGCCGTTCCCGGACACCTATTACAAGATCGTCGAGCCCGGCACGGACAGGGAGCTGCCCTACGGCGAGGAGGGCGAGATACTCATCGCGGGCCCCACGCTCATGACGGGGTACATAAACCACCCCGAGGAGACCGCGCAGACCCTGCGCCGGCACGACGACGGCCTTACATGGATGTACACGGGCGACCTCGGCATGATGGACGACGAGGGCTTTATCTACTTCCGCGGCAGAGCCAAGCGCATGATAATCACCTCCGGCTACAACGTCTATCCCGGTCAGCTCGAAAACATGCTCGACGCAAACGAGCTTGTTCACATGAGCTGCGTCATTGGCGTTCCAGACCCGTACAAGATGCATAAGGTCAAGGCCTTTGTCATGCTCAGGCCCGGCGTTCCCGAGAGCACCGAGACCAAGGAGGCCATCCTCGCCTATTGCCGGAAAAACATCGCAAAGTACGCGATGCCCTATGATATCGAGTTCCGCCGTGAGCTGCCCAAGACCCTTGTCGGCAAGGTTGCCTACCGCGTCCTTGAAGAGGAGGAGGCGGCAATGCACGCCGAAGAGGAAAAAGCCGAATAATATACGCTCCGCCGCCCGAAAAATTTTCGGGCGGCGGAAACATTTGTTTGCACTTTTCGTCTTGATGTATGTATGCCGAATATGGTATAATGGCAGACCCAAATAAATACTGAGGTGATAAAATTGAAGAAAAAATACATAGCGCTGACGGCTGCGCTCATCATGCTCGTGTGCCTTCTGTGCGCCTGCGGCAAGGATAACGGCACGGATCAGCCCGAGGAGACAACTACTCCCCCCGCGGTGAACACCGAGGCCCCCTCCGCAGAGCCCACGCAGGCTCCGCAGCAGAGCTCTACCGAGCTTGCCGAGACGGCCGACGCCGGCGACGACTACATCTCCAAAATGGTCTTTATCGGCGACAGCACGACCTACGGTCTGAAGGCCTACGACGTTCTTGACAGCTCGCAGGTGTGGACGCCGTCGAGCGGCACGCTTGCGCTGTTTAACCAGAGCATCGCAACCATCGTCTATCCTCCCACGGGCGAGGAGATCCCCATCACCGACGCCGTCGGCCTCGCAAAGCCTGAGTATGTCGTCCTCACGATCGGCGTAAACGGCGTTTCCATGATGGACGAGGAGCAGTTCAAGTCCGAATACACCGCGCTTGTCGAGCGCATCCAGTCCGTAAGCCCCGACACCAGGATCATCTGCAACTCCATCTACCCCGTCGAGTCGAGCTACGAGGCAAAGGATAACGGCATCAACAACACCGTCATCGACCGCGCAAACGGCTGGATACTCGAGGTCGCCGAGGCGACCGGCACGCACTACACCAACTCCGCCTCCGTCCTCAAGGGCTCCGACGGCAAGCTTGTTTCCGAATACGGCAACGGCGACGGCATCCATCTGTGCGCCGCCGGCTTTGAGCGCGTGCTCGGTTACCTCAAGACCCACGCATGGCTGTGAGAGGTAAGAACATGAAAAGAACGCTCTGTTTAGTCACGGCGCTTATCCTGCTCGTGAGCATTCTGTGCGCATGCGGCAGCGATAAGACCGCCAAGACCCCCGAAATGCAGGACGTTGCCGATAAGGTCGGCGCGGCGATGGATATAAGCGAAATGTCGCAGACTCCCGACGCCTACGTCGAGGACGTCATGAAGATCGCCTCCGACGGCTACGTCATCCGCAACACCCTTATCTCCGGCGTCGGCACGAATATAAACGAGTACGGCATCTTCCTCGGCAAGGACGCCGAGCAGGCGGCAAGCCTCAAGTCCGCGCTCGAGACTTATCTTGAGTACCGCGAGAGCGTCTGGATGGACGAGTATCTGCCCGAGGAAAAGCCCAAGCTCGACAACGCAGAGGTCTGGCAGCAGGGCAACTACGTCATGTACGTCATCCTCGGCGACAGTGACCGTGCAGCGGTGAAGGCGGCTTTCCAGAGCTGCTTTGAGGGCTGAGGCCATGAAGCTTATATGGCACGGACACGCCTGCTTTGAGCTGCGCTCTGATGACGGCAGCGTGGTGTTCGACCCCTACTCCCCGGGCAGCGTGCGCGGGCTGGAGCTCAAGCCCCTGCGCGCCGACAGCGTCATTTGCAGCCACGGGCACTCCGACCATAACTACGCCGAGGGCGTCTCCCTCACGGGGAACGAGCCGCGCTTCGGCCTCACGCAGATACCGACGTATCACGACGGCAAGCTCGGCACGCTGAGGGGAGATAACCTGTGCAGCATCGTCGAGGCCGAGGGCATGAGGATCGCGCATCTGGGCGATCTGGGGCACACGCTCGGCCCGGAGACGGCGGCGGAGTTCAAGCCGCTGGACGTTCTCATGATCCCGGTCGGCGGCTACTACACGATCTGTCCGCAGCAGGCAAAGGAGGTCGCCCTCGCGCTCGACGCGAAGACCGTGATCCCGATGCACTACCGCAGCGCCGATGCCGGGCTTGAAAACGTCGCGTATGTCGACGATTTCCTCGCACTCTGGAACGACGACGAGATAGTTTACCTCCCCGGCTGTGAGTACGAGCCCGAAAAAACCTCCCTGCGCCGCATCGTCGTTTTTTCAGAGGCGAATTAAGTCTGCACCTATACGGAGATTGCGTCAGCCCGGTATCGAGACATCGGAATAAATAAAAACGTTTCGCGGAACGTCAGTATGCAGTAATGTTACGCACCCTTGGCTTCCCCTTGCGGAGCTTGAGGGGAAGCTGTCACCGAAGGTGACTGAAGAGGTGTTATTAAATTGCGGCGTTAGCCGCATACATTATGAAAAAAGACAGTACAGATCATGGTCTGCACTGTCTTTTTCACGTTTGATATTGGATTAAGTTCCCTGCAATTAAATTTGTGTTTGCCTGACGGCAAAGGATTTGATTACACCTCATCCGTCGGCTGTCGCCGACACCTTCCCCTCTGGCTCCGCAAGGGGAAGGCAGCGCAGAAGCTCCGCTTCTGCGAATGAAGATTGAATATTGAATATTGAATAATGAATAATTATGGTGTGCGCTCTGCGCACGGATTTTCAGATGCGCTGCTGCACTGTACCGATACATTTATTGCGTCAGCCCGACCGGCAGCCGCGCAGGAAACCGGTACAGCGGGTTGTACAAAGCATGCACCGCACTCGCGGGATGCGAAACGTTCTTATTTCGTCGGCGGTAACGATACCGGGCACCTGCAATAAACGTATAGGTACAGCCTCAATGCGCCTCTGAAAAAATCAATGCACAACTATGGAAAGGAAGGCGGCGCATTTGCCGTCGGCGCGGCGGGCACCGAGGATATAGCCGTCCTCGGTCTGCTTTTTGTATATCTTCAGCTCCTCGCCCTCCATGCAGGCGGTGATGTAGCGCGCCTCCATGGTTTTGACGGGCATGGACGCGACCTCATCGGCGGTGAAGCAGTCGAGGAAGGCGCGGACATAGGCGACGTTGTTCATGTGCCGGCCGATGTCGATGCTCGAGGTGCGCACGGTGAAGGTGTAGACCAACTCATCGTCGCAGAACTCGTCGCGGAAGCGGCGCAGCTTACCGCCGCAGGCCGTGTAGTCCTGGAACTCGAAGCCCTCCGGGAAGCCGAACTCGGAAAAACGCACAAAGCCCGTCTCGCGGTTTAAAACGACCCACTCGGTCAGACCCTCGGCAATGCGATTATCGCCGACGAAGATGTCATAGCCTCGATAGCCGCGCACGGCGTTGGGCTTTGCGGGGTTTACCCAGGTCGACACGGTGAGCAGATCCATAAGCTGAGCATTATCGTAAAAATCTATGCGCGAGTGCGTCGCTACCCAGTAGCAGCCGCGCTTTGCAAGCGCCGCCGTACCGTTGCCGATCGCCTCGGCGTGCAGGCTGGCAGCATTCTGAAACAGCATAAACGCCGCCGGCGGCTGCATCCTGGGCTCCTTGCCGCACAGGTCGGGCGTGACCGTCTGCGTAAACGAAAACTTCTTCGGACCGTTCATTGCATATCCTCCCCAAATTATACATGTGTATAGTCTGATTATACCACGCGCGGCCGCTTTTCTGTGAAGCATTTGTTAACATACAATGAGAAAAAAATAAGAAACAGCAGTGAAAAAGCTGCTGTTTCTTGTTATTTACATCATGTCCGATCAGAGGGCTGCGCCCAGCGCCCTGCACTTTGCAAGGGCCTGAGAGTCGGGCTCGCCGTTGCAGATGACGCTCTCGTGCACGAGATTGATGCCGTTTGCGCGGCAGTCGTCCTCCCAGAGCTGCATCCAGTCGCCGTCGCCCCAGCCGTAGGAGCCGAACAGCGCGACGCGCTTGCCGGCAAGACGGCTCTTTACGCCCTCGAACATGGGCTCGAACTCGCCCTCCTCGAGCGCCTCCGCACCCATTGCCGGGCAGCCGAAGGCTATCGCGTCAAACTCGTCGGCCTTTGCCGCGGAGAAATCGGACGCCGTGAAAAGCTGTGCGTCGGCCGCATCCGCGACCGCCTTTGCCATAGCCTCGGTGTTGCCGGTCCCGCTCCAATATACAACTGCTTTTTTCATTTTAAAAACTGTCCTTTCACTGTATGATCTCATCGAGAGCCTTGCCGCGGCTGCGGCGAGTGCATATCTCGAAGCTTTCGAATTTTTCCCGTGCCGCGTCCACGTCGCCGTAGACCTTCCAGCAGCCGATGAGCTTGAAGCCTGCCGCGCGGTTTTCCATGAAGCCGCGCACGTCCTCGGGCGGATAGCCGAGGAACAGTCCTACCTCGTGCGGGAACTCGGCATCGTGCCGGAGCTTGCAGATAAGGCAGCTCAGGCAGCTTTCGGCGCGCTCGCACTTTTCGTAGCCGCAGCCGCGCAGGATATCCCGCGCAGCGCTGCTTTCAAGATCGCGGCGCAGCGCCTCGGGGCGGTAGAGATACAGGAGCACACGGCTGTGCATATAGCGCATGGGCACGATGCGCAGTCCGCGCGGAACAAGCAGCGCGTTCAGCCGCCGGAGCTCCGCCGTCACTTCCTCGCGGCTTTCATACTCGGCGGAAAACATATTTGCGGTTTTAAGCCCCGCAAGCGTCGGTGCGCATTGCGAGATGAGAAGCTCGTCGCTCATTTTCCATCTCCGTATCAATTTTATATCTCATTCGGTCAGTGTTCTAATTCCCACCTGCCCGATATGATTAGTATGCCACAAAAGGAGAAGCCTTATCCGCTCCAAAACGAACGAATAAGGCTCCGAAAAGACAGTTTGAAGTAAAATATGCAGCGCCGCATGGGCGCAAACAGACCCGTCAGGGCAGGAGATTTTTCATGCTTCTGAGCCCTATCCCCAACGTCGACACATTGTGCAGCAGCGCCGAGGTCGGGGGCGGGAGAATGCCGGCGACGCCGAGAACGATCAGGCCGGTGTTGAAGGATATGATGAAGCGGTAGTTTGCGTGGATGCGGGCCATGAGGCCGTCGGATATGCGCTTGAGCGTGACGAGACTGCGCAGATCGTCCGAGCAGACGGTGATGTCGGCTATCTCGCGGGCTATGGCCGCGCCGTCGGACATTGCAATGCCCGCGTCGGCCTCACTGAGGGCGGGAGAGTCGTTCACGCCGTCGCCGATCATGATGACGCGGTGTCCCTTTTCGTGCTCGGAGCGGATAAACGCCGCCTTGTCCTCGGGCAGCACCTCGGCATAGTATTCGTCAAGCCCCGCGTGCTCGGCAACGGCCTTTGCCGTGCGCTCGCTGTCGCCGGTCATCATGACGAGCTTTTTAAGTCCGAGTGCGCGCAGCTCGCTCATGACGCTGCGCACCTCCCCGCGCAGGGGATCGTCTATGCATATGACCGCCGCCAGGACGCCGCTTATCGCAAGGTAGAGGTGCGAATAGCGCGTGGGCAGGGCGTCGAATTTTTCGCGCTCGGCATCGGGCACGGTGCAGCCCTCGTCCTCGAACACGAAGTGGTGGCTGCCGAGGACGACCTTGCGGCCGTCGACGATGCTCTGTATGCCGTGGGCGACAACGTATTCGACCTTGGAGTGGCGCTCCTCGTGGTTAAGTCCGCGGCGCTGCGCCTCCTTGACGACGGCGTTTGCTATCGAGTGCGGGTAATGCTCCTCGAGGCAGGCCGCGAGACACAGCATCTCGTTTTTCTCGTTATCGCCGAAGGTGACGATATCCGCGACCTCGGGGCTCGCGTGGGTGAGCGTGCCGGTCTTGTCGAAAACGACGGTGTCGGCCTGAGCGACGGCCTCGAGGAATTTGCCGCCCTTGACGGATATGCCGTTTGCGCCGCTCTCGCGCATGGCGGAAAGCACAGCGATGGGCATGGAAAGCTTCAGGGCGCAGGAGAAATCGACCATGAGTATGGCAAGCGCCTTGGTCGGATTGCGCGTTATGAGCCAAGTGAGCGCCGTTGCGCCGAGGCTGTAGGGCACGAGCCTGTCGGCAAGGTGATATGCCTGCGACTCGGTGTCGGATTTGAGCTTTTCCGAGTCCTCGATCATGTGCACTATCCTGTCGTAGCGTCCGGAGCCGAGGCTCTTTTCGACCCTCACGATGCACTCGCCCTCCTCCACGACCGTTCCGGCATAGACATAGCTGCCCGCTTCCTTGCGAACGGGCATGCTCTCGCCGGTCATGGAGGCCTGGTTTACCGCCGCCGAGCCCGAGACGAGCTTGCCGTCGAGCGGGATCATGCTGCCCATGCGGACGATGACCTCGTCGCCGACGGAGACGTCGGAGATATTGCGGAGCTCCTCGGCACCGCCGGCTCTGACCCAGACCTTATCGACATTGAGGCTCATGGTGCGCGCAAGGTCGGCGACCGACTTCTTGTGCGTCCACTCCTCGAGGATATCGCCGATCTTCAGCATGAACATGATCGTCGAGGCCGTTCCGATGTCGCCGCGCAGGACGGATACCGTTATCGCCGTCGCTTCGAGAACTGCAACGTCGAGCCTGCGGGCAAACAGCGACCTTATGCCGCGGGCAAAGTAGCGGCTGCTTTTTGCGGCGCAGATTACGGCGCGCCACGGTGCGGGCAGAAAGGCCTTTTTGAGCACCCTGCGCATGACAAGGCCCGCAAGCTTATCCTGATATTCGCGGTTTAACGCCCTGCCCGTGGGCTTGGGCTCTGTTATGCCGCAGCCTTCATACGAAAAGTGCGCCAGCGCGGATATGAGCGCTGCGCGGTCGGTAAACTCTATAACGGCGCCGCAGCTGCGGTCGTATACGTTTACCTTTTTTACACAGGGGAGAGAGCCGAGGTATTCCTCAACGATGTCGGCCTGCACAAGGCTCATGCGCGGCGTCATAAAGCGCACGCGCATTCTGCCCCTGGTTTCGCTGAGAATTCTGCATTTCATTACTCTGCCTCGACGTTTTCGATAACGGCTGCCGCCTCTTCCTCTGCGCGGCGCTCGTTGATATCCTTGGCTCCGGCGTAGATATCCTGGCAGTCGCAGCGGATATCGTCGGCGGTCTGCATGACCGAGTCCTTTGCGCGCAGGACCGCTGCGGTGGCGTGGGTGTACAGGGTCTTTGCGTCGCGGCTTCTGAGGATCTTGATGCCGGCGGTGCCGAACAGAACGCCGTAGCCGAACATCTTTGCGGTGTCTTCAATGTGGATTTTCATGTTTTTTGTCTCCTTTTATCTATTTGCAGCCGCCTCAGCCCGCACTGCGGTACTCGGTCGGGCTCATGCCGACGGTATCGCGGAAGGCCTTGGCGAACTTGCTGCCGTTGTCGTAGCCGTAGCGTCCGGCGATCTCCATGATGCTCATCTCCGAGCTGCGCAGATCGGCCGCGGCGCACTGCATTTTCTGGGTGCGGATGTAGGAATAAACGCTCTCGCCGTAGACCGCGCGGAAGCAGGACTTGAGCGCCGTCTGCGAGAGGTGGAACACGCACGAGAGCTCCTCGAGCGTTATGCGCCTGTCCATATTGGCGGAAAGATACGCGCCGATGCGCTTTGCAAGCTCGACCCGGGTGTTGGATATCCTGCGCTCGGCAAGGGCGGAGGAATCGAGCTCCATCGCGCTTAAAAACAGCAGGAGCTCAAGGATCTTGACCTTGAAATAGCCCTTGCGTATGCTCTCGGGCACGCTGTAGAGCTCGGAGAAGATGTGCTCTATCGCCGCCGAGGAGCGCGCGACGAAGCACTGCCCCTGCGCGCAGAATTTTTCGCGCAGAGCCTCGGGCTGCACGTTCACGTCCGCGAGGAAGCAGGACAGGCATCTGGGGGCCTGCCTGCCGTTTATGCGTATCGTCACGCCCTCGTAGCTGCCGGTCGGGAAGCTCGAGTGCGAGATCGCGCCGTCGGAAAGGCTTATGGACAGGTCGCCCGGCGCAAGGTAGAAGAAGTCCGTGCCGATGCGGCACTCCATGCGCCCCGAGCGGCAGTGGTGGATCTCGAGCAGCGTCTTGTCCTCCTCGGGCTGGATATCGTGCTCATACAGGCTTATGTCGTTGTAGATAAGCTCGATGCCGGGGAAAACGTCGTAGCTTGTGACGCTGTAGCTACCGTCGGCGCCGGAATAGGCCTTAGTTTTGCTCTGCATCGCTGAATTCGGCCTTCATAAGAGTGTAAACGCCCAGCTCGTTTACCGTTTTGCGCAGGGTATCCTCGTCAACGGGGGTCTTCATGAGCACCTCGACCCTTCCGTCGGAGGAGCTCGCCTTTGCCCACACGCCGTCGATGGCATTGAGCGCGTTTTCCACGCGCGTCTCGCAGGCGGCGCACATCATGCCGTCAACGCTCAGATGCGCGGCATAGGGGTAGTGCGCCCTGTTTTTATCCGCGACCTTCACCTTTTTCTCGGCATCTCCGCCGCCGCAGCAGCCGGAGGCGAGCTTTTTGGAATAGCTCTTTATGACAAAGACCGCGAACACGATGAGAATGATTGCAAAAATTGCGTATTGCATAATATTGCCTCCATTGTTTTATTCGATATTTTTCAGGGCCTTGGACAGCGGTATCCTGCCCAGGCGCCTGAGCTGGATCATATGAACGATAAAATACGCCGCGGCGCCGAGCGCGGGCATTGCCGCCCATATCCACGGCGCTGTATAAAACGTCAGCCAGCCGCTCATCTTGCTCATGAAGCAGTAAAAAAGCCACCTCATGACCAGAGCGCTCAGCGGCACCGTCACGACAAGCGACACGCCCACGGCAGCGGCCGTTGCCGAGTTATACAGCGAGCTTATCTCGTGCTGCGTACAGCCGAGGATCTTCAGCATGGATATGCTCTGCGCGTTTTTCTCGATGACCATCTTCGACAGCAGGTACACCAGAAGCATGTACAGCACCAGCGAAAAGCCGCCGACGAGCGGGAACATGCGCCCCATGGAGTCGTCGAGCTGGTCGGTCAGGACGGTCAGGTCGTGCTCTGTTATGACGCTCGAGACGGCCGCCGCGTCAAGGTCCGTGAGCTTTTCGTTCGAGAAATAGCCGTTGAAGAACCATGTTTCGAGCCCGAAGGTCTCGTTGAAGTTTACCTTGCTCATGAAAACCGCAAGCCCCGCGGCGTAGGGCGCGGAGTCATATACCGTAAAGCTGTACTCCTTATCGCCGTATTTTTCGTGCAGGGTGATGCTGTCGCCGCGCTTGAGACCGTACTTTTCCATGAAGCCCCCGGAGACGAGGACGCTGCCCTTTTGAGACGGCAGGAAGGAAAAATCCGCGTATTCCGACGCATGCTTCACGCCGTAAACGCTTATCTCTTCATCCCCGTATTCAAGCGAGCTTATGCAGAACGGCTCTGCGTTTTCGTTTTCCGTCAGCGTCGGTACCCTGAGCAGGTACTGATAGTCGGAAAGCTTCGTTTCGAGCACCTCGGCCTTGAAATGATCCAGTATCGGCGGCAGGACGAGGCCGAACAGCAGCAGGGTGTTTGCAAACAGGATGCCGATAAACAGCGTTATGTACGCGCTGCGGTTCTGAAGGATGATCCTCCTGCGGAAGCGCTGCATTATGCTCCCCGTGCGCAGGGGCGGAACGTACTGCTTTCCACCGCCGCCGAGCTCATGGCGCAGGAAGCTCTGCACCGGCAGGCGCATCATGCGCCAGAGCACCGCGTAAACGGTGACGGCTATGAGCACGCAGGGCACGAGGGTCGTTTTTATAAAGGCCTCGGCGCTCGGGAGCGTGACGTAGGTCGTCAGCGAATAGCTGTGGTAATACAGGCTTGCGCAGTAGTCCTTGAACGCGGTGTAGCCGATCACGTTGCCGATAAGCGCCGCAACGAGCGTGACGGCGACGGGCATGGCCATGTAGTGGCGTATGAGCTCGCCCCTTGTATAGCCCGAGGCCAGCAGCGTTCCGACGGTTCCGGCCTCCTGCTCTATCGTGCCGCGCGTCGTGACGGCGAACACGAAGCCGAGTATGACGATGACGAGGTACAGAAGCGTTATCATCATCGACTTGTCGCTGCCGATATCATCGCCGGCGAACATTATGGCCTGATTGTCGGCCCGCTTTACGAGCTCCGTTACGGTGCAGCCGTCGGAGAGAATTCCGGCAATGTCGTCGGCCCTGCCGGCGCACTGCTCCTCGCTGAGGCTGTCGTCGTTATTGAGCCAGGCATAGCAGTATCGGACGTTTTCGTTTATCTTATCGAAGGTCTCGGGCGTGACGACGGCGACGCAGAACTTGTTCGCGTCGAGCATCATGTCGGTGTTGTTCTTAAACAGCGCCGGGTAGTCGGAAAGAGCTACAGTACCCGTGAGCTTCAGCCCCGCCAGCTCGTCTCCGATGCCGAGGCCGTTATTTTCAAGATACAGCCTGTCGGCCGCGATCTCGCCCTCATTTTCGGGAAGCTCACCGTCCATGAGGCAGACACGGTTGAGCTCCGTGCGGTTTTTGTATACGCGCACTGTGTTTTCGTTATCGAGCGTCACGTCCTTGTAGAACAGCTCGCACACGGAAACCTCCGTTTCCTTTTCGAGCCTTTCCTTCGTCACGTCCGGGAGCTTATCTTCAAGGATGAAGTGACCGCTCTCAACGCCGTATTTCGAAAAGCTTTCGTCATAGGCGGCCTTCATGCTGCTCGCGGCGACGATGAAGCCGGACACCATGCCGGTCGTCAGGGTCAGGAACAGAAACAGGGCTATGTATTTGCCTATATCCTGCCGCAGCTCGCGCAGCAGGCGGCGTCTCAAGGGATTTTTCATGGCCTCTGCTCACCTACCAGTCGAGCTGCATCGCGCCGAGCCTGTCAGTATTGAGCTCATCCGAGCGGATCATGCCGTCGCGCAGGCGTATGATGCGGTCGGCCATGCGCTTTATGGCATCGTTGTGCGTGACGAGGATAACGGTGCTGCCGTACTTCGCGTTTACGCGCTCTATAAGCTCGAGTATCTCCTTCGAGGTCTTATAGTCCAGCGCGCCCGTCGGCTCGTCGCACAGCAGGATATCGGGGTTCTTGACTATCGCCCTGCCTATGGCCGTGCGCTGCTGCTGACCGCCGGAGAGCCGGGACGGCACCTTGTCCTTATGCTCCCACAGGCCGAGAGTTTTGAGTATCTCGTCGGTCGGCAGGGGCTTGTCGGCCAGATACGCGCCGACCTCGACATTTTCCTTCACCGTCAGGTTCGGGATAAGATTATACGACTGGAAAACGTAGCCGAGGTGGCGCCGGCGGTACTGCGAAAGCTGCTTTTCGCTCATCGCGGCGATCTTCTGCCCGCCTATGCTTATGCTGCCGGAGTCGGCCGTTTCAATGCCGCCTATTATATTCAGAAGCGTCGATTTGCCGGAGCCCGAGGGCCCCAGCAGGACGCATATATTTCCTTTTTCAATGCCGCAGCTTATGCCGCGGAGCACCTCGCAGCGGTTATCGCCGCTGCCGAAGGCCTTGTGCAGATCCCGGATCTCAAGATACATTCAGTGTTCCCTCCGCGCCGCTTTGCGCACACAGCTCCTCGAGCGTCTGCTCGGAAAGCTCGGCCACAAGGGCGCATGCCGCATTTTTTATGTCTGCCGAGGACGGCAGCGTGCGTGCAAGGGCCGCGGAGACCGCGCAGTAATAGCGGCGGTACTGCTCCGTGAGAAGCGTGCCGTAGCCCGTCAGATGCGCTATGCCCAGCTCATCCTTGGTGAGCACTCCCGCGTCCTTCAAATTGTTCAGCATCGTGTGTGCGCTCGGCTTTTTTATGTTGAGATAGCGCGCCACGTCTATCGTGCGTATCCCGCCCGCGCCCCTGAGGGCGTCCAGCGCGAGAAGGTATCTCACCACCGAGGCGGATACCGCAAACTTGGGGTTAGTCATTGCTTACTCCTGTTTGTAAAACAGGGAGGTGCAGGTGGGAACACCGCACCTCCCTAAGATTGCAGTTAAGCTCATGCTGCCGTGTACGACAGGCACACAGCAGGGGAGCTCGAGGGGGCAAGGCCCGCCTCGAATCGGATTACAGCCATCAAAAACGTCCGTCAGGACTTTTTGACGAGCGAAGCGAGATTTTTCGTGAAGCACGGCTTCACAAAAAATGTGGCGTTCTGCATAAAGCAAAAAGCCGCCGTTTTTTGCTTTATGCAGGGAGGTGCAGGGGCCTGCACCTCCCGTGTGCTTAGTTATTCTGATGCTTCAGGTTTTTTACGTCCCTGAGGGCGCCGTCGCCGGAACAGGATGAGCCATGGCATTTGCCCGCCATGGCACATGCGCCGCAGCCGCCGCACTTTGCGCCGCAGGAGGATATGCCTGCTTTCTTATCCCTGATCATCGAGCGGATGATGAGCGCTACGATCACGATCAGCCCCGCCGTTATCAGTATCGTTCCGATATTGGCCGTTAACCATTCAAGCATTGCGTTTTCCTCCTTTATTATTTCTCAAGTTATGCTGCTTTTACTTCAGGCCGACTGTGGCTTCCTTGGTGCTGAGGGTCTCTGCCTCCTTGTAGGGGCGGAAGAGCATGTAGATCATGCCGCACAGCAGGACGATCGCGGCGATCAGGCCGATGACGTTCAGGCTGCCGGTGAGGGCGCCGCCGAACTGGTTGATCATCAGGGCGATGACGTATGCGAAGCCGCACTGATAGCCGATGGCGAACCAGGTCCAGCCACGGTTGTTCATCTCGCGCTTGATAGCGCCGATAGCCGCAAAGCAGGGAGCGCACAGCAGGTTGAAGACGAGGAAGCTGTAAGCGGTGATGCCGGTGAAGGCTGCCGCCATTGCCTGGTAAACGGTGCCGTCGCCGCCGCCGTAGAGGATGCCGAGAGTACCGACGATGTTCTCCTTTGCGACGAGGCCGGTGATGGATGCGACGGTTGCCTGCCAGTTGCCCCAGCCGAGGGGTGTGAAGATCCATGCGATGGCGTTGCCGATCTTTGCGAGGATGGATGCGTCGATCTGATCCTCGGTGAGCATCCGGAAGGAGCCGTCAACCCAGCCGAAGTAGGTGGTGAACCATACGAAGATGGTCGAGAGCAGGATGATGGTGCCCGCCTTCTTGATGAAGGACCAGCCGCGCTCCCACATGGAGCGGAGAACGTTGCCGAGGGTGGGCATGTGGTATGCGGGGAGCTCCATGACGAAGGGAGCGGGATCGCCGGCGAAGCGGCGGGTCTTCTTGAGCATGATGCCCGAGCAGATGATGGCGGCCATGCCGATGAAGTATGCGGAGGTGGAGACCCATGCGCTGCCGCCGAACAGTGCGCCGGCGATCATTGCGATGAAGGGAACCTTTGCGCCGCAGGGGATGAAGGTCGTTGTCATGATCGTCATACGGCGGTCACGCTCGTTTTCGATGGTACGGGATGCCATGACGCCCGGAACGCCGCAGCCGACGCCGACGAGCATGGGGATGAAACTCTTGCCGGAAAGTCCGAACTTGCGGAAGATACGGTCAAGAACGAAGGCGATACGCGCCATGTAGCCGCAGCCCTCGAGGAAGGCGAGCATCAGGAACAGGACGAGCATCTGAGGTACGAAGCCGAGGACCGCGCCGACACCGGCTACGATACCGTCGTTGATAAGGCCGCTGAGCCAGGGAGCCGCGTTTGCAGCGTCAAGGCCGTCGCCCACGAGGGTCGGGATACTCGGTACCCACACGCCGTAATCGGCGGGGTCGGGAGCGTCAAAGCCGTTTTCCTCGAGGTAAGCGACCGCATCGACATAGGTCATGCCGATGGTGCTGTCCTCGTCCGCGCCCTCGGGGATCGCATCGTAGTACGCGGTCATGGTGTTGATGGCGAGGGTCTCCTCGTCCTCAACGTCGAGGTCAGCCGACTTGTCGGAGGTCGTGAAGGACTTCATCTCGGCAAGCAGTGCGTCTGCGTCGAAGTCGTCTGCTTCAACGTCGATATCCTCGCCGAGGAAGGCGCTGACCGCCTGGATAGCGGCGCTGTATTCGTCGTTTGTGTCGTTGTAGTCGGCAGAACCGATGCCGAACAGGTGCCAGCCGTCGCCGAACACGCCGTCGTTTGCCCAGTCGGTAGCGGGTGCGCCGACTGCGACCATTGCGACCCAGTAGACTATGAACATGACAGCCGCAAAGATCGGCAGGCCGAGCCAGCGGTTGGTGACTATCTTATCTATCTTGTCGGAGGTGGTGAGCTGTCCGACGTTTTTCTTCTTGTAGCAGGCCTTGATGATGGATGCTATGTAGAGGTAGCGCTCGTTTGTGATGATGCTCTCCGCATCGTCGTCGAGCTCATCCTCGGCGGCCTTGATGTCCGCGTCGATGTGCTGCATGACCTCGGGCTTTATCGCAAGCTTTGCAAGCACCTTGTCGTCGTGCTCGAAGATCTTGATGGCGTACCAGCGCTGCTGCTCCTCGGGCAGCTCGTGCAGGACGGCCTCCTCGATGTGAGCGATGGCGTGCTCTACGACGCCGGAGAACGAGTGCATGGGGATGGTCTTGCCGTTCTTGGCCGCGTCAACGGCAGCCGCAGCGGCTTCGGCTACGCCGTCGCCCTTGAGCGCGGATATCTCCAGCACCTTGCAGCCGAGCTGACGGGACAGCTCCTTGATGTTTATTACGTCGCCGTTCTTGCGGACGATATCCATCATGTTGACCGCAACGACAACGGGGATGCCCAGCTCGGTGAGCTGAGTGGTCAGGTAAAGGTTGCGCTCGAGGTTCGTGCCGTCGATGATGTTGAGTATCGCATCGGGGCGCTCGCCGAGCAGGAAGTTGCGCGCGACGACCTCTTCAAGGGTGTAGGGGGAAAGCGAGTAGATGCCCGGAAGGTCAACGACCGTTACGCCGTCAAACTTCTTGAGCTTGCCTTCCTTCTTCTCAACGGTAACGCCGGGCCAGTTGCCGACGTACTGGTTCGAGCCGGTCAGTGCGTTGAACAGCGTGGTTTTACCGCAGTTCGGGTTGCCGGCAAGAGCGATTCTTATGTTCTTTTCCATTATTCCACCTCGATCTTTTCTGCATCTGCCTTACGCAGGGAAAGCTCATATCCGCGGACGGTGAGCTCGATGGGATCGCCCAGGGGAGCGACCTTGCGGACATAGACCTCAGCGCCCTTGGTAATACCCATGTCCATGATGCGGCGCTTTATCGCGCCCTCGCCATGGAGCTTCTTGACGGTGACGGTCTCGCCGATCTTAACGTCTCTCAGAGTCTTCATGTTTCTGCTCCTCACACATATATTTTCTGTGCCATTTCCGCGCTTATGGCGATCCTGGCCTCTTTTACCTTGACGATGACATTCTCGCCAACGGCAGTTAACACTTTTACGTCGCCCCCGACGACAAAGCCGAGGTTTTCGAGGTGTTTCTTCACTTCCGGCTTGCCGGCTATACGCTTTATCGTATTATCTTCGCCGACCGCAGCTAATGTTAAAGGCATCATTCTCTGTCCTTTCTCCTTTGATTAGCACGCGCTAACCGTGGGGCTGAATTAAAGTTAGCTCTCGCTAACTGCCTGAATAATAGCACAGTTTTCCCCATTGTCAATAGCTTGTCACGAGGTTTGTAGACTTGCACAATTTCGGCAGTTAGCATACGCTAACGAATTGTGCATAATATCACAGTGCGCAGATAGGGATTAAGACGCCGCGAGCCTTTCTCCGCCGCTTGAAATTGCAAAAATCTTGTGTTATTATTATATGTAAATAACTTAGACTTGGAGAGAAACGAATGAATTTGCAGGAATCCGGCGAGATGTATCTTGAAACAATATACATCCTGTCTCAGAAATACAAGGATGTGCGCGCCATCGATGTCGGCGAGTACATGGGCTATTCCAAGCCGAGCGTCAGCCGTGCGGTTGGGCTTCTGAAAAACGGCGGCTATCTCGTCTCCGACGAGCTGGGGCATCTGAGCCTCACCGAGGCCGGAACGGAGGTCGCGGCGAAGATCTACGAGCGGCACACGATGCTCACGAGCTATCTCACGATGCTCGGCGTCAGCGCCGAAACCGCGGCCGAGGACGCGTGCAAGATGGAGCACATCATAAGCGACGAGTCATTCAATGCGATCAAAAAGCACGTCGCGGAGATGGAGCGGAAGCAGGGCAGAGGGTAATTTTGCCCGTTTGGAGCAGGAGAGAGCCGTTTTGGAGCTGAAATCCTATCTCGGAAGTAGTAAATTAAAACCACAAAGCCTCCCTTAAATGTGATAGCCCTCCGGCGGTGGTTCAGGACGCCGCCGAGACGGTTTAACAGCAGTGCGAGCTTTTGTTCACATCTACACCTCTCTTCTTTAATTATGGAAAAAACACGAACGGCCACCCCGGCCGTTCGTGTTTTTTCAGAGGCGCATTCAGGCTGCACCTATACGGAAACCGCGGGTGCCCGGTATCGAAACATCGGAAGAAATAAGAACGTTTCGCATCCCGCAGGTGCGGCGAAAACTTTGTGCAGCCCGCTGTTTCCTGCGCAGCTTCCGGTCGTGCTGACGCAATATGCGTATCCGCAGGTGCCTCAATGCGCCACCAAAAAAGTGCCGGGGTAGTAGTGGGAGAGGATGTCGCGGTAGGAGGCGCCGTCGCGCGCCATGGTGTTCGCTCCGTACTGGCTCATACCGATGCCGTGGCCGTAGCCATGGACGGTGAAAACGAAGCTGCCGCCGCCGTGTTCGAGCTCAAAATCGGTCGAGCGCAGGGAAAACAGCGTGCGCAGCTCGCTGCCGGTGAAGGAAATGCCGCCGATCGTGACCGATGCGACGCGGCCGGAGGCGCTGCGGCTTATCTCCCCTACCCAGCCGGACGCATCGCCGGTCATGTCCGCCTCGGGCTTCAGGCTGAGGATCGTGTCGCGGAAATCGAGCTCGGAGTTTTCGACACGGCTCGTAAAGTCCGGCACGCTCTCCTCCGTCTCTGGCGAGGAGACGCTTTTAAGGTACGGTACATCCGACCACAGCGCGGCGGCGTCCTCGGTCGCGCCGTCGGAGGAGGAGTGGAAGGCCGTGAGCGCGGGCTGCCCGTCATAGCTGAGATACTCGCCGTCGGTCGCACTGACGGCGGCGCTTATCTTTTCGATGTACTGCGCATAGCTGTCACCCCAGCCCGAGGCGAGCTCGTCCGCGCCGAGGTATGCCTGACAGCAGGCGGCGGAAGTGCAGATATCCGCGTCCTCGTGCCTGGGCGAGGCGATGGCGCGCTGAAGATAGCTGCGCGCGGCGACGGCCTGGGCCTTGAGCGCCTCCGGCTCGAAGGAGACCGGCATTTCCGCCGCGACCACGCCCGTGAGATAGTCAAAAACGCTTATCTCCGACACCGTATCGCCCGACAGCAGGCGTATGCTGCGCTCCCTGTCCGCTCCGAGGCTTTCGGCGGTCTTGTCCGGGACCCCGGAGCCGGACTCCTGCGCGGCGGTCCCGACGGGAAGCAGCCGCGGCAGACCCAGGACAATAAGCGTCATCAAAAGCGCGGCGCACAGTATTCTTTTCATCCTGCTTCACCCTTTCATCTTGACTGTCAAGCCAAAAAAGTATAATATTAATTGATACAAAAATATTCGTACAGGATTGATACTATGCTTAAAAACAATAACAAGGCCAACGACGCGCTGATAATGCTCTGCTATGTCTGCGCGCTCGGCGCGTTCGGCGCGTTCTTCCGCTGGCTCCAGATGCAGGTCGCGCGCGACTCCGAAACGGGGCTTATTAATCCCAGCATACTCAACTTTCTGCTCCCGGCGGTCATCATCGCCGCGGCGGTCGTGCTTTGGCTGCGCACGAAGAAGCTGACGGATGCGGAAACGGTGTTCCCGACGGGCATGAGCGAGGCGCTGCGCGGCCTGTCGCTTGTGTATATCATATTCGCGTGGGTGATCGCGGCTCTGACCGTGATCGGCGGCATTATGACTATCGTAAACTCCGCGCTCGACAGTCTGCGCACGATGTACGTCATCATCGCCCTGCTGGCGATGCTCAGCGGCCTGGGTTTTCCGCTCATCTGCACGGCCTCGCGCAATCACTACTCGCCCGGCCTCGTGAGCGTGCTCATGACCTTCCCCATACTCATGTACTGCGTGTGGCTAATCGCATGCTACAGGACAAACGCGAGCAACCCCAACGTCTGGGTGTTTGCCATCGAGATAATAACCGTCTGCTGCGTTATCCTCGCGCTGTTTTACGTCGCGGGCTACGCCTTCGGCCGTCCAGAGCCGCAGAAGGCCTGCTATCTGAGCCTTTTTGCCGCGTTCATGTGCATAACGACGCTGTCCGACAGCCGGTATATGGGGCTTGAGCTCATCATCCTCGCAACGGCGGGCATGCTGCTGATGTACGGCTGGCTGATCATCAAAAACCGCTGCGCAGAATCGAGCCTCCCTGCGGAGCCGGAACAGGTCATACAGCCCGAGCCCGAAGCGGAGCAGCCCGAAGCCGTCGCGGATGAGGATACGGTCATTGAGGCAGGCAGCGACGATTCCGTTCCCGAGCCGACGCTTGAAGCGCCGCCCCGCAGACCCAAAGCCGGGGCGGAAGAGCCCGACGGTGCCGACGAGGTCGAGGAGATCATAAAAGAGTATAACGGAAAGCAATAAGGACAAAGCGGGTATTAACAAAGTTAATACCCGCTTTCAGCGTGCAAAAAAGTCTGTGACTTTTTTGCACGCTTCAAAAAACGCCACATTTTTTGTGAAGCTTGCGCTTCAAAAAAAATCTCGCTGTGCTCGTCAAAAAGTCTGATAAATCAGACGTTTTTGATGGCTATAATCTAATTCGAGGCGGGTCTTTTCTCGCTGCGGCTCGGTCACGGCGCGGCTCTGACATGCCACCGGCATGTCATTCACTCCCGCGCCGACGCTTCGCTACCCCTCGAGCTCCCCCGCTGCGCGGATATCTATACGCAGCAGCATAGGTTTTTTGACAATCTCAAAGCAGGTATTAACTTTGTTAATACCTGCTTTAATTATACTATAGGGCGAAGGGGTTAAATCCGTGTGAAAATGCGGGGTGCTTTGTTGACAAACACCTGCCTTTTTGTATAATTAATTTTGGAGTATAATACGCACACGGAGGGTGGATCACATGAGAGGAATGCAGACCGGCAAAACAAGAATCAGGCACGAGGTCTTTACCGAGGTCGCGCGTCTGGCATACGAAGGCGACGGACAGGACTACGGCCGGCGTCTCGAGGAGCTGCCGTACAAGATCTGTCCCGGCGATCCCGACGAGATCGGGCCTTACCGGAACAATCTGCTGATAGAGCGCGCCATAATCGGCGAAAGACTGCGCCTCGCAATGGGTCTGTCAATGCGCAAGCTCGGCGTGCACAATAATATTTCCGACAGCGTCGAGGAGACGGTCATTGCCGAGAAATACTACGAGCCGCCGCTCATAAACGTCGTCAAATTTGCCTGCAACCGCTGTCCGGACAATCTCATAAAGGTCACGAACGGCTGCCAGGGCTGTCTTGAGCACCCCTGCATAGAGATCTGCCCCAAGAAGGCCATAAGCAAGGTCAACGGCCGCGCGCATGTCGACACCGACAAGTGCATACGCTGCGGCAGATGCATGGACGCCTGCTCCTTCTCCGCGATCATCCGCCAGGAGCGCCCCTGCAAAAAGGCCTGCGGCATCGCCGCCATCGGCAGCGACGAGCTCGGCCGCGCGGAGATAGACTACAAGAAGTGCACCTCCTGCGGTCAGTGCCTTGTAAACTGCCCCTTCGGCGCGATAAGCGACAAGAGCCAGATCTTCCAGACCATTATGGCCATAAAGAGCGGCACACCCGTCTACGTCGTGCTCGCCCCGGCCTTTGTCGGGCAGTTCGGCGCGGACATACCGTCCGAAAAGATCATACCGGCGTTCAAGCGTCTCGGCTTTGCCGACGTGTACGAGGCCGCGATCGGCGCGGATCTCTGCGTCATCGAGGAGGCCGCCGACTTCCTTGAGGAGGTCCCGTCCAAGCACCGCTTCATGGTCACCTCCTGCTGCCCCTCGTGGAGCGATATGGTAAAGAAAATGTTCCCGGAGATGGCGGGAAATATATCCGTTGCGATGACGCCGATGGTGCTCACCGCGCGCTTTGTTAAAAAGACCCACCCCGGCTGCAAGGTCGTGTTCGTCGGTCCCTGCGACGCGAAGAAGCTCGAGGCCAGCCGACGCACCGTGCGCAGCGACGTCGATTTTGTCCTCACCTTCGAAGAGGTGCTCGGCATGTTCGCGGCCCGGGACGTCGATAAGCACACGCTTGATGCCGACGAGCCGCAGCTGCTCTCGCAGGCGGGCACGGACGCGCGCAAGTTCGCCGTTTCCGGCGGCGTGGCCCAGGCCGTCGTGAACGCCATCAAGTCCATCGACCCGTCGCGCGAGGTGAAGATTGCCAAGGCCACCGGCCTGCACGAGTGCCGCAAGCTGCTGATGATGGCCCGCGACGGAAAGTACGACGGCTACCTGCTCGAGGGTATGGCCTGCCCCGGCGGCTGCGTTGCCGGCGCCGGCACGCTCCAGCCGATCGACCGCTCGACACGCGCGGTCGCAAAATTTGCCGACTGCGCCGAGTACGGCTGCGCCTACGACACGAAGTACAAAGACTTCCTCCCCCTCATCGAAGAAAAGGATTCGGAGTCGCATTGAGGCCTTTTTTGGAGGCGCACTGAGGCTATACCTATATGTTTATTGCGTCAGCCCGGTTCTTTTCAGAGGCGAATTAACACTGCTGCTTATACGGATATTGCGCTTGCCCGGTTCGATACATTGGTGGAAACTACGGCGTTTCGCGTAACATTAGTGCGCAGTAATGGTTTTGCCCCCTTGGCTTCCCCTTCGAGGGGAAGCTGTCACCGAAGGTGACTGAAGAGGTGT
>CAVJKX010000014.1:0-44512 GCA_963650165.1 bacterium | reverse complement strand
AATATATAACATAAAAAAAGACAGTGCGGACTATGATCTGCACTGTCTTAGTTTACATTGCTGCGGAATTTTCAAACGGGGACGCTCTTTACTTGCACAGCTCGGCTGCGGTTTTGGATGCGACGACGGCGTTATTGAGGACAAGCTGAATGTTGCTCTCGAGCGAGTCGCCGCCGGTGAGCTCGACAACGCGCGCAAGCAGGAAGGGCGTCGTCTCCTTGCCGTGGATGCCCTTTTCCACGCTCTCCGCGACGGCCTGATCGATGGCCGCGTCGATGACCTCCTTGTCCATTGCGTACTGCTCGGGGATGGGGTTGGTGACGAGCATTCCGCCCTTCATGCCCAGCTCCTGCTGCGCCTTGAACATCGCGGCCAGCTCCGCCGGGGAGTCGACGCGGTAGTCGACGCCGAAGCCGCTGCGGCGCGTGTAGAACGCGGGCAGCTCGTCCGTGCCGTAGCCGATGACGGGAACGCCCTTGGTCTCGAGGTACTCGAGCGTAAGGCCGAGGTCGAGGATGCTCTTTGCGCCCGCGCACACGACCATGACGGGAGTTCCGGCCAGCTCCTCGAGGTCGGCGGAGATGTCCATCGTGGTCTCCGCGCCGCGGTGCACGCCGCCGATGCCGCCGGTAGCAAAGACCTTGATGCCGGCCATGTGGGCGATGATCATCGTGGTCGTTACGGTCGTTGCACCGTCTGCGCCGCGTGCGACGATCGCTGCCAGGTCGCGGCGGGACGCCTTTGCGACCTTGCGGCCGGCCTTGCCGAGATACTCGATCTCCTCGGGGGACAGACCGGCCTTGAGCCTGCCGCCGATGATGGCTATCGTCGCGGGGACCGCGCCGTTTTCGCGTATCGTTTTCTCGACCAGCATTGCGGTCTCAACGTTTTTCGGGTACGGCATGCCGTGGGAGATGATCGTGCTCTCAAGCGCGACGACGGGCTTTCCTTCCGCCAGAGCCTGACGGACCTCGGGGGAGATGTCAAGATATTTATTCATAATAAAATGCTCCTTCTTTTTCATTTCTGAAAAGTGAATTATACACACATCCCCCTTGATCTGTCAAGCCGTTTCTGTAAACTTTTTTGTTTCGCCGTCAGCGCGCACCGGCGGAGGCGCGGAGCATGTCGCCGATGCTGATGCCGTAGCCGGAGCTCGGGTCGTTGACAAAGACGTGCGTCACGGCGCCGACGAGCCTGCCGTTCTGGATGATGGGGCTCCCGGACATGCCCTGCACGATGCCGCCGGTCAGCGCAAGCAGCTCGGGATCCGTGACGGTCAGCATGGCGGTCGTGCCCTCGGCCGAGGTGTACAGCTTTTTGATCTCGACGGCGTACTCGCGCGTTTCCTCGCCCGAGAGCGTGCAGCGAATGGCTGCCGGGCCGGTCTCGAACTCGCCCGTTTCCATCGTCAGGCCGTCGAAATCGGCGGTGCCGAAGATGCCGCAGCCGCAGTTTACGCGGATATCGCCGAGGAAGGACGCCGCGTCCGTTTTGCCGTCGAGCTGCCCCGGAGTGCCCGCCTCGCCCGGAACGATGCCGACGATTTCCGCGCGGTAGATGCCGCCGTCGCCGAGCGGCAGAGCCTCGCCGGTCGCCTCGTCGCTGATGCTGTGGCCGAGTGCGCCGTAAACGCCGGTCGCGGGGTCATAGAAGGTCAGCGTGCCCACGCCGCTGATGCCGTCGCGCAGCCAAAGGCCGAGCTTCCACGCACCGCTTTCGTCCTGCACGGGCGTGATGTTCAGCTGCTTTGTTTTGCCGCCGCGCTCGACCGTGACCGTCGTCTCGCCGCCGTCGAGGGCGCTCAGCGCGGCTCCGAAGTCCTCCGCCGTCGAGATATCGCTGCCGCCCAGCCGCGTTATCACGTCGCCCTTTTTGAGCCCCGCCGCCGCTGCGGGGCTTTGACTGCCGTCCGGCGTTTTGACCTCGGAAACGCCCGCGACGACAACGCCGTCGGTCGTCATGCGTATACCCACCGCGCCGCCGCCCGGAACGAGCGATTCGGCATACGCCGCCGCACACAGCACCGCGCACAGTACAAGCGCCGTCAGCGTCGAAATGATTTTTTTGATTTTCATATCTCACCTCCACACATAAAGTATGCGGAGCTTTGCATAAAATATATAAGCCTTTTTTTAGATGCGCATTTAGTCTGCACCTATACGGAGACTGCCGGTGCCCGACCGAAAACGACGGCGGAAATAAGAACGTTTCGCATCCCATTAGAATGTGCTGATTTTTGCATAAATTTCGTCTGTACCCTTGGCTTCCCCTTGAGGGGAAGCCAGCGCAGAAGCGGAGCTTCTGCGAGTGAAGATTGAATAGTGAATAGTGAATAATTGCGGTGTGCGCTCTGCGCACGGATTTTCAGAGGCGTTGCTGCACTGTACCGATACATTTATTGCGTCAGCCCGACCGGCAGCCGCGCAGGAAACCGATACAGCGGGTTGTACAAAGCCTGCACCGCACTCGCGGAATGCGAAACGTTTTTATTTATGCCGTTGTCTCGATACCGGGCACCGGCAACAAACGTATAAGTACAGCCTCAATGCGCCTCTAAAAATGCGCCTCTAAAAAAGGAGGGGGATATGAAAATTTTAAAAACGGGCTCCGCCGGGCCGTCGACGGAGCTTCTGCAGCTTGCGCTGTGCCGCGCGGGAGCGGGGCCGCTTGCAGTCGACGGCGTTTTCGGCAGCGCGACAAAGAGCGCACTGCGCAGGTTCCAGGCCGAAAACGGCCTTGCCGCCGACGGTATCGCAGGACCGGCGACGCAGACCGCGCTCACGCCGTATTACACGGGCTTTGCCGTGCACCGCATCCATCGCGGCGACACGCTGTTTTCGCTTGCGCGGCAGTACAAGGTGCCGCTGTCGGCGATCCTGACGGCAAATCCGGGCATCGTGCCGGAGTCACTCGCCGTCGGAAGCAGCGTCACGGTCCCTCTGCCCTTTGATATTGTGCCCGAAAACATCGCTTTTACCGCGCGGCTCGTGTCGTTTTGCGTGCGCGGCATCGCGGCGCGGTATCCCTTTGTAAAAACCGGACAGCTCGGCCGCTCGGTCATGGGCAGGCCGCTGTGGTATCTCGCGCTCGGCGAGGGCGAGCGGCGCGTTTTCTATAACGCGGCGCACCACGCAAACGAGTGGATCACGATCCCGCTCCTGCTCAGATTTGCCGAGCAGCTTGCGCGCGCATACGCGGAAAACGGCAGCGTCTTCGGCCGGAGCGCAAGGGAGCTGTACGGCGCTGCGAGCATATACATAGCGCCCTGCGTCGATCCCGACGGCGTCGACCTCGTGACGGGCGAGCTCACGGGCGGCGAATACTACGACGCGGCGCTGCGCATCGCGCGGGATTACCCCGCCGTTCCGTTCCCGTCCGGCTGGAAGGCGAATATCCGCGGCACGGACCTCAACTTGCAGTACCCCGCCGGCTGGGAGCAGGCGCGCGGGAACAAGTTCGCCCTGGGCGTCGTGAGCCCCGCTCCGGCAGACTACGTCGGCCCCTCGCCGCTCTCGGCGCCGGAAAGCCGCGCCATGTACGACTTCACGCTCGCGCTCGCGCCGCAGCTGACGCTGTCGTACCACACGCAGGGCGAGGTGATCTATTGGCGATATCTCGACCTTGAGCCGAAGGGCGCGCGCGGCATTGCCGACACCTTTGCCGCCGTATCCGGCTACTCTGTCGAGGATACGCCCTTTGCCTCGGGCTTTGCCGGATACAAGGACTGGTTTATAAGCCGCTTTGACCGGCCGGGCTTCACCGTCGAGGCCGGGCGCGGCGTCAACCCCCTGCCCATCGGCGATTTCGACAAAATTTATGCCGACAATTTGGGCATTCTGACGCTTGCCGCCGCACTCTGACATTATGAAAAACAGGCTCCGCAATGGCGCGATTGCCGCTGCGAAGCCCGTTTATTATTTAATTGATCTTTTACAGCACGAAGCCGAATACGACGTACAGCACCAGCGAAACGGCGGCGTAAATTGCCGCGTAGGGGATCTGGGTCTTTACATGGTCGATAATGTCGCAGCCCGAGGTCGCGCAGGACATGATGGTCGTGTCGGATATCGGGGAGCAGTGGTCGCCGAAGATGGAGCCGCCGAAGATGGCGCCGGCCACGAGCTCGATATTGACGCCCATGTTTATTGCCATCGGCAGGCAGATGACGGACATTATCGCCATCGTGCCCATGGAGGTGCCGGTCGCGAAGGACAGGAGCATGCACAGCAGGAAGCTCAGCACCGGCAGCAGTGCCGGACTGAGAACGTCCGTGAACAGTGCGGTGAGGTAGTTGCCGGTGTCAAGGCTCTTGACGAGCGTGCCCATGGTGAAGCCGAAGAGCAGCACCGCGGCCATCGGAAGCATGGTGCCCATGCCCTTGAACATGTCGCTTATGACCTCCTCGACGCTGTACAGCTTCTGTGCAACGCAGAGCACGCAGATCGTCAGCACCGCGAGGATGCAGCCCCAGAGCAGGCTCTGCATGCCCGAGCCCTGGGTCGGGTTGCCGCTGCCGGTAACGGTGAGCACGGCAAGAATGGTCACGATGAGCACGCCCATCGGGAGCGCCATGTTGATGACTCTGGGCTTTGCGTCGCTGACCTTGCCCGATTCCCCGCTCAGTGCTCCGCCGTGGCCCGGCTCGTCAAGCTCGCCGGTCTCCTCGGCGCGTGCCTCGGCCTTGCGCATCGGGCCGATGTTTATATTGAACAGGCAGACCGCAAGCGTGCCGAACACGGCAAGGATGCAGTAGAAGTTAAGGGGTATGGACTTGAGCAGCACGGATATCGATTCGCTCTCGGCAACGCCGCCGGAGATGAGGTAGCCGGTCAGGGAGGCCAGCCAGCCGCTGAGCGGGAAGAGCACGCACCAGGGAGTGGAGGTCGCGTGAATGATCAGCGCCGACTTCTCGTGCGGGACCTTGAGCGCCTCGTTGAACGGGCGGGAGATGGAGCCTGTCACCATGCAGCTGAGAGAGCCGGAGGTGAAGATGACGATGCCGAGCAGCCAGGTGAAGAGGTTCGCGCCGCGCTTGGACTTGATGAGTGCACGCTTGTTTAGCATGACCTCGGTAAAGCCGTCGATGCCGCCGGACTTCTCGATGAGGTAGATGAGCGCGCCGATCAGCAGAAACGACACGATAACGATGGTGTTGCTGTTGCTTTCAAAGGTGTGGATAAAGCTGTAGAACGTCTCGTTGAGCGCCGACAGCAGGTTGCCGTCGCAGAGCACGAGCGAGCCCACGAAGATGCCTATCAGCAGCGAAATAAATACGTTCTTGGTCACCAGCGCCAGCACTATTGTCAGCAGCGGCGGGACGACCGACCAGAAACCATATTCCATTTTTGTTTTCCTCCTGTGTTTTTCTCTGAATTTCTCTGTTTTTCCTGCGGCGGCACCGTGCAGCGCCGCCATTATTGTATGGTGCTTACAGTTTGCGGACGCTTCTGCCGAGCCTTGGGTTTACCGTCCGGCAGTCCTTTGCGGCGATCTGCCCGCCTATCAGCACATAGTCTATGCCGACCGGCGGCAGCACGGGCTCGCCGAAGCTTGCGCAGTCGCTTATCCGCCCGGGATCGAAAACGACTATGTCCGCGTCGGCGCCGACGTTCAGCCTGCCCTTGCTTTCAAGGCCCAGCCTGTCTGCCGGCATGGCCGTCATCATGTTTATCGCCTCGTACATGCCGAGCTTCCCGCTTCTCACAAACTGCGCGATAAGCCGCGGGAACGCTCCTGCGGCGCGCGGGTGCCCCTGACCGTGGGACATGATCCCGTCGCTTGCAAGCATCACGTTCGGGTGCCGCAGCGCCATGTCGACGTCCTGCTCGCGCATGACGTAGCAAACCGTCAGGCACTCGGGCATTTCGCGCCGCACCTTTTTGAATATCTCCTCCGTGCAGCGCAGGCCCTTGTATTCGCCCTCGCACAGCTCGACCGCGTCGTAGCCGCAGCCGTAGCGCTCCATCCAGCCGTCGTCGTATGTAGCGGAGCCGATCGAGGTGGAAAATGCGTAGTACGGGTAGCAGTCGCAGCTCACGTCGAGGCCGCCGAGCCTGTACTCGTCGGCGATGCGCAGGAACTCCTCGGTCTGTCCGAAGCCCGCCATGCTGCCGATGTGCGATACCTGCACCGGTATGCCGAGCTCGCGGCCTATATCGAGAAGCTCGCGCTCGGCGTCGAACACCTCGGCTGCGTCGTCGCGGATATGAGCGGCTATGAGCCGTTTTCCCTCGCGGCAGGGAGCGGCCGTTTCGAGCAGCTCCTGTTTGTCGAGCCCCGGCACATAGCGTATACCGTATGACACGCCGAAGCAGCCGCGCCGCAGGCAGTCGGCGATCTCGCCCTGCATCCGTTTTCGCTGCTCGGCGCTCGTTTTGCCGTAGCGGTCGACTGCGCCCGCGTGCTCGCGGAACCATGCGTGACCGGCCAGCATCGCAACGTTGACGGCGGCGCCGTCTCTGTCGACTATGTCGAGGTAGTCCGCCGGATTGCAGCTGCTCAGCCCGCAGTTGCCGCCGACCGCCGTCGTGACGCCCATGCGCAGCATGCAGCCGAATATGCTTTTTTCGCCGTCGGAGTATATCCTCCCGTCCGGCTCCACCGGGTCCTCGTGCATGTGAATATCAATAAAGCCGGGGCAGACTATTTTCCCCTCGGCGTTTATGAGCCTGTCCGCCTCTGGCATGCCGCGCGTAACGGCCGTGACCCTGCCGTTTTCCGTCAGCAGGTTCAGTCTGCCGTCGCAGCGGTTTGCCGGATCGATCAGCCGCCCGCCGTATATCAGCGTTTTCAAAAGAAGCGCCTCCCGTTTTCCCGTTTTCGTACCTTGCTATTATACACAAAAAATATGCCATTAACATTGTGAAAAGTGCTGAAAACCTTGCCGAAAGTGCTATGCAGGAAATGGCATCTGCACTGCCCGCTTCAGCTTGTCGGGGCAGAAAAGCCGGCTGCGTGAAAATCAAAAGCGGACGGGCCCCGCGGCGGCAGAAAAGCCGCTGCGAAGCCCGCTTTACATTATATAAATACAATAATCAAATTACAGCTCGAGCGTCTTTTCCAGCTCGGAAGTGAAGGCTGCAAACTCCTCCCTGTCGCCGGTGAATTTATACTTGTGCTCAGGCGCGGGGAAGGTGCCGGCCTTGACCTCGGCGATGTAGTCCTTCATGCCCTGGGTGGCGATATCGCCGATATTGCAGTATTTTTTCGCAAACTTCGGCGTGAAGTTCTTGTACACGCCCAGCGCGTCGGCGGCGAGGATGACCTGGCCGTCGCAGCATGCGCCCGCGCCGATGCCGTACACGGGGATGGGCAGGATCTTGTGTACGAACGCGGCGGTCTCCTCGGGAACGCCCTCGAGCAGCAGCACGCGCGCTCCGGCCCTGTACACGGCGATCGCGTCGTCGATGACGGCCTTTGCGGCGGCGGTCGTCTTGCCCTGGACCTTGAAGCCGCCCATGGCCGCGCTGCTCTGCGGGGTCAGGCCGATGTGGCCGAACACGACGATGCCCGCCTTTGCGATGGCCTCGATCTTGTCGGCGACCGCGACGCCGCCCTCGAGCTTCACCGCGTCCACGCCGCCCTCCTTCATGAAGCGCACCGCGTTGTTTACGGCGTCCTCGGTGCTGGCGTGATACGCGCCGAAGGGCATGTCGCCGATGATATAGGTGTTGGGTGCGCCGCGGCGCACGCCCTGGCAGTGGGCGATCGACATGTCCATCGTGACGGGGACGGTGCCCTCGTAGCCGTAGATTATCATGCCCATCGAGTCGCCGACGAGGATCATGTCCATGCCGGCCTCCTCCGCGAACGAGGCCATGCACGAGTCGTAAATGACCATCCACGCCGCCTTTTCGCCGCTCTCCTTCATCTTCTGGAGATCAAGTATCGTTTTCTTCTTTCCCATTCTTGTTGGTTCCTCCTTTTTTGACAGCGCATTAAGGCTGTACTTATACGTTTATTGCCGGTGCCCGGTTTTTTCAGAGGCGCATTGAGGCCCCTACGGATACGTTTATTGCCGGTGCCCGGTATCGAAACTGCCGACGAAACAGGAACGTTTCGCGGAACGTTAGTGCGCAATAATGTTCCGCACCCTTGGCTTCCCCTTCGAGGGGAAGCTGTCACCGAAGGTGACTGAAGAGGTGTAAATAAATTTTTTGCCGTCAGGCAAACACAAATTCACTGTAGGGAACGGGCTTGCCCATTCCGACTGCTATGGTTTTCTGCGCGGCTGCCGGTCGGGCTGACGCGAAAATCAGCCCAATCTCACGGGATGCGAGACATATTTATTTTCTCCGATGCTTCGATACCGTGCTGACGCAGTATGCGTATCCGTGACTGCCTCAATGCGCCTCCGAAAAAATCGAATCCAAAAAGTGCGAGCGGGTGAGGCAGACAAGGACGAGGGTCTGCACGGCGAGCATGATGCCGAACTGACCCAGGCGCGTAACGAACAGCGGGCCGAGCGGCGGGCCGTACACGAGCGATATCATCAGGGTGTTGAGCAGCAGCGTGACGATAAGGCAGTTTAAAAACGCGGTCACGATGCAGCCGGCAAGCCCCGGACGCTTTTTGTACAGCGCCGCGCCGAATATCGCGCCGCCGAGCGCCGCGGTCAGGGTGAAGCCCGGAAAATAGGCCCCCGTAGGGAACAGCAGTGCGCCGACAAGGTCGCCGATCCCCGCGCACAGCGCTGCCCAGCCCGGACCGTAGAGCATGCCGCAGACCATCACAGCCGCAAAGCCGATGCCGATCTTCATCAGCGGCGTGTTCAGCGCCAGAACGCGCGTAAATATTACGTCAAACGCGATGAGCATTGCGCTTATCGCTATCTTTTTTGTGTTGATTTCCATGTTCTTTTGATTGTGCATTAACGTCTCCTATGCATATGCCGTCCCGACGCCGTGCTGACGCAAAATACGTATCCGCAGCTGCCTCAAAGCGAAGCCGAAAAAGTGCGAAACGTTTTTGTTTCCTCCGATGTCCCGATACCGTGCTGACGCAAAATACGTATCCGCAGCTGCCTCAAAGCGAAGCTGAAAATACGGCGAGGGCGTTGACTGACATGTGGAAGAAGATGCCCGTCCATACGGAGCCCGAGCGGCGGTAGACAAAGCACAGCACGAAGGCTGCGGGAACGTACTGGATCGCAAGCAGCAGATAGCTCACATCGTGCAGAAGCACGGCGTACTGCCAGACGTGGTAGAGGCAGAACAGCGCGATCGACACGATATAGGCGGCTGCGCGGCTGCGCGGATACAGGCCGCAGAACAGTCCGCCGCGGAAGATCGTCTCCTCGACGATCGGCGCCATGAAAACGGTCACGGCGATAATGATGCCGCGCTCCTGACCGAGCAGGAGGTTGACCGTGTTCTCGTTGAGGTTATCACCGGTGATATTGAGCCTGCGCAGCAGATACGCCGCCAGAAGGCTCAGCGCCGTATACATGAGCCAGCCGAGCGCGAAGGACGACAGGCAGCGAAGCGGCGCGTCGGCAAGCCCGTCGAAGCTGCGGCGCAGATATCTGCCCATGAGCAGCGCCGTCAGCAGCAGCGAGGCCGCGTAGTAAACAAGATTGAGCCGTGCCGTGCTCACTGCGCCCGGCGCGGATGCCGCGAGCAGGTTCAGCACCAGGGGGAACACCGCGGCGTGCATCGCAAACAGTATTATCGCATTGCGAAGCTCGGAGCTTTCCAGTCTGTCCTTCATCAGCCCCTCGCTTTCTGCTGAAGCTCGCTGAGCAGGTTGAGCGCCTCGAGCGGCGTGAGCGAATTGATGTCTGTCGCGCGCAGGATGCGTCCGACCTCGTCCGTTCCGGCATCGACGAGGCTTATCTGATCGTCCGCTGCCGGCTTTTCGAGTCTGGGCGCGGCGGCCTCGGTCTCAAGCTGTTTGAGATAGGTCTTGGCTCTGGTGATGACCTTATCGGGCACTCCGGCAAGCTTTGCCACCTCGATGCCGTAGCTGTCGTCGGCCGCGCCCGGCACGATCTTGCGCAGGAACACAAGGCTGTCGCCCTGCTTTTTCGCACTGATGGAGTAGTTGTGCACGCCCTCGACGCTGCCCTCGAGCGCACTCAGCTCGTGATAGTGCGTTGCGAACATCGTCTTTGCGCCGAGCTTTTTCTTGTCCGCGCAGTATTCGAGCACCGCGCGGGCTATCGCCATGCCGTCGTAGGTCGAGGTGCCTCGGCCGATCTCGTCGAGGATCAGCAGGCTGCGGCCCGTCGCGTGGCTGAGTATGTTTGCGACCTCGCTCATCTCGAGCATGAAGGTCGACTGCCCCGAGGCCAGGTCGTCTGACGCGCCGATGCGGGTGAATACCCTGTCGACCACGCCGATGACGGCGCTTTTTGCCGGAACGAAGGAGCCGATCTGCGCCATGAGCGTTATGAGCGCGGTCTGGCGCATATAGGTGCTCTTGCCGGCCATGTTCGGGCCCGTGACGATGGCGACGCGGCTGCCCTCGCAGTTGAGCTGCGTGTCGTTCGGGACAAAGGCAACGTCGCTGAGCGTCTGCTCGACGACGGGGTGCCGCCCCTCACGGATAAGGAGCTCGCCCGAGGCGTCGACCTCCGGCATGCAGTAGTCGTTGCGCACGGCGACCTCGGCAAAGGCGCACAGCACGTCAAGCTGCGCTATGGCCGCGGCCGTGGCCTGCACCTTCTCGACCTGCTCGGCTATCGTGCTGCACAGGTCCATGAAAAACTCGTACTCGAGCTGCTTTATCTTGTCCGACGCGGTCAGGAGCGAGGTCTCCAGCTCCTTGAGCTCGGGCGTGAAGTATCGCTCGTTTGAGACGAGCGTCTGTTTTCTGATGTAGTTGTCGGGTATCCTGCCCTCGCCGGCGGATTTCGGCACGTCGATGAAGTAGCCGAACACCTTGTTGTAGCCGATCTTGAGCTTCTTGATGCCGGTGCGCAGGCGCTCGCGCGCCTCGAGCTCGGCCACGGCCTCCGCGCCGTTGTCGCGGATCTTGCGGAGCTGATCGACCTGATCGGAGTAGCCGGGCTTGAGTATGCCGCCCTCGCGCACGGAAAACGGGGGATCGTCGCAGATCGCCCAGTTTATGCGCATGTGTATCTCGTCGAGCGTGTCAAGCTCCGCTGTCGAGCGCAGCAGGGCGCTCTTAAAGGGCTTTAAAAGCTCGACTATCCTCGGCAGCGCCGCGGCGCAGTCGCGCAGAACCAGCAGGTCGCGGCCGTTTGCCGTGCCGTAGACGACCCTGCCTATGAGCCGCTGCATATCGCCCATGCCGCGCAGCGTGTCGATGAGCTCGCCGCGCGCAACGTTATCCCTGTAAAGCTCGTCAACGGCGCTGAGCCTGCGCTTTATCGCAATGGGGCTCAGCAGCGGCCGCTCTATCCATGCGCGGAGCTCGCGCCCGCCCATGGGCGTCTTCGTCTTGTCGAGCACCCACAGGAGCGAGCCGCGCTTTTCGCCGGTACGCAGGGATTCGGTGAGCTCCAGCGAGCGGCGCGTCGCCCAGTCGAGCTCCATGTATCTGCCGCCCGTGAACAGGTCGATGCGGCGTATGTGCGCCATGTCGGTCTTCTGCGTTTCGCTTATATACCGCAGCAGTGCGCCAGCGGCCGACACCGCCTCCGGCGTTTCGCCGAGCCCCGCCTCGTCCACCGAGGATAAGCCGAACTGCTCGCACACGCGCGCGGCGCAGGCCATGTATTCGTAGTCGTCGCCGCCCATTTCCAGCAGGCAGCCGAGCTTTTTCTGCGCAAAGTCGGGTATCGTCTGCGTCTGCGCAGCGCCCTTGTTCATGATCAGCTCACGCGGAGCGAACCTGCCGAGCTCGTTCAAAACATGGCTGATCCCGTCGCCCTCGAAGGCCGCGGCGCAGAACTCGCCCGTCGAGATATCGCAGAAGGCCGCCGCGCACTTTCCGGCCTCGTAGTACACTGCGCCGAGGTAGTTGCTTTTGCCCTCCTCGAGCATCGACGCGTCCGTCACCGTGCCGGGGGTGATGATCCTTATGACGTCGCGCTTTACCAGGCCCTTGGCCGTCGCGGGGTCCTCTATCTGCTCGCAGATCGCGACCTTGTAGCCCCTTGCGATCAGCCGCGCGATATAGGTCTGGCTGCTGTGATACGGCACTCCGCACATCGGCGTGCGCTGGTCCGGATCCGCGACCGAGCGGTCGCGCGTCGTCAGCGCAAGGTCGAGCTCGCGCGAGGCCACGCGCGCATCATCGTCGAACATCTCGTAGAAATCGCCCAGACGGAAAAAAAGCAGACAGTCGCTGTACTGCGACTTTATCTGCTGATATTGCATTTTCATCGGTGTTAGCTCTGCCATATTTTCAGCAGCGAATTAACGCTTCTCCTTACATATATTGCGGTATCCCGGTTTTTCAGAGGCGCACGGGGGCACCTGCGTATACGCTTACCGCTGCAGCCCGGTTCGAAACATCGGAAAAAACAAATATGTTTCGCGCAGCATTACTCCGCGCCTGCGGGATGCGAAGCGCCGTGGTTTCTGCCATTGTTCCGATACCTGGCGCCCGCAGTCTCCGTATCGGTACAGCCTCAATGCGCTACCGAAAAGGCTTTTGACCAGGCCTCATCCATTGCGGGCTTAAACTTCTCGGGCAGAAAGCGCATGAGCTCCTCCCAGGTGTTGTCGGCATAGCTGAAGTAGAACACGCCCTTTTCGACAAACTCGGGAAACTCCTTTTTCTCCTTATCGGCAAGCTCGTGGTCGGAGACGTAGCACCACCACGAAAGGCGCGTTTTCTCCATGCCGCAGCAGACGGCCTCGTCCCAGCCGAGGCGGTACTCGCGGCTGTTGTCGCCGCCGGTGCGGAAGATGATCCCCTGCTCGGTGAAGGAGATGCTTGCAAAGCCGAAGGTCGACTCCGAAATAAAGCGCGCGGCGAACAGCCATATGACCGACAGCACCGCGAGGATTATCGCGATCCCGCGAAACGGCACGAGCGCCGGCACGAAGATGCCCAGCAGCGCGACGATTATGCCCGCCGGCAGCAGGACAAGCCCCGCGTAAAAGAAGCCCTTGAGTATGTTCGAGGGGAAGCGCAGCGACTGCGACACCTGATATCTCTTGAGTTTTTCGCTTTTCATCATTCTCCGACCTTTCCGTAGAGCGCCCATGTGTTGCCCGATATTATCTCAACGTCTATGAATTTTCCTATCAGCGACTTATCGCCCGATAAATGCACGAGCCTGCCGCCGTTCGTGCGCGAGGAGAGGTTATACTCCGGCTTGCCCGTCTCGCCGTCAACGAGGACTCGGACGGTTTTGCCGATATACTCCGCGTGCTTTTCGGCGGAAACGCGGTTTGCAGCCTCCAGCAGCCTGTCGAACCTGCGCTGCTTATCCTCGCGCGTGGCCGCATCCGGCATGCTCGCCGCGGGGGTGCCGACGCGCTTTGAATAGATAAAGGTGAACATCGCGTCGTAGCGCACCTCGTCGCACAGCCGTATGGTGTCCTCAAACTCCTCGTCCGTCTCGCCGGGGAAGCCCACGATGATGTCCGTCGTCAGAACGAGATCAGGCATGTAGCTTCGCGCAAGGCGCACCTGCTCGAGATAGCGCCCGGCGGTGTAGCTGCGGTTCATGGCGCGCAGCACACGGTCGTTGCCCGACTGCACGGGCAGGTGCAGCTGGTGAGCGCATTTGGAGCACTCCGCCATGGTTCTGAAGAGCTTTTCCGTCGCGTCCTTGGGGTGGCTCGTCATGAAGCGGATGAGAAACTCGCCGGGAATGTCGTTTATCATGCGGATAAGGTCCGCAAAATCAACGTCCGAGCCGAGATCCTTTCCGTAGGAGTTGACGTTCTGGCCGAGCAGCGTAATGTCCTTGCAGCCGCCTGCGACGAGCTCCCTCGCCTCGGCGACGATATCCTCCGGACGGCGGGAGCGCTCCCTGCCGCGGACATAGGGCACGACGCAGTAGGTGCAGAAATTATTGCAGCCGTACATGATCGACAGCCAGGCCTTGACCGTTCCGTCGCGGCGCAGGGGCATGCCCTCGGCGACATAGCCGTCGCTCTTTTCGGTGGCGAAAACGCGCTTGTGTCCCGTCATGGTTTTGAGCAGCAGCTCGGGGAAGTGCCACAGGTCGTGCGGGCCGAATACGAGATCGACGACGGGGTAGGACTTCTTTATCTTCTCGGCCATGTGCTCCTGCTGCACCATGCAGCCGCACACGGCGATGATCTGACCCGGACGCTGCTTCTTGCTGTGGTTGAGCTGCCCGACGTTTCCGAGAACGCGCATCTCCGCGTGCTCGCGCACGGCGCAGGTGTTGACGACTATGATGTCGGCCTCAAACTCGTCCTGCGTGAAGGCGTAGCCCATCTCGGCAAGGTAGCCGCGCAGCTTTTCGCTGTCGGCCTCGTTCTGCTGGCAGCCGTAGGTGTCGACCATGGCCAGCGGGTGCGCCTTGTCCGAGACGAATTTTTCGTAAATTTCGCGGCAGATATCCTCCTGCCTGCGAATTTCCTCTATGCTTATCTCTTTTCTTTCGTATGCCATTTCAGCTGTCCTTAAAAATTTGATGTATATAGTATATTAACATAAAATCAGTGGAATTTTCAACATAAATCATGTATAATGGTTCAATTGATAATAATGAGCTTATTACGAGGTTTATACATGACACGCATTAACATTCTTCCGCCGCTGGTGGCCGACATGATCGCCGCCGGCGAGGTCGTCGAGCGTCCCGCCTCGGTCATAAAGGAGCTTATGGAAAACTCCTTTGACGCGGGCGCAAAAAAGCTGACGGTCGAGTTCAGAAGCGGCGGCGCGACTTATATAAAGATATCCGACGACGGCTGCGGCATGAGCCCCGAGGACGCGGGCATCGCCTTCACCCGCCACGCGACGAGCAAACTGCACGACGAAAAGGGCCTCGAGGCCATCGGCACGATGGGCTTCCGCGGCGAGGCGCTGGCCGCAATAGCCGCCGTGAGCCGCATCGAGCTCGTAACGCGCGAAAAGGGCGCAGCCGAGGGTGTGCGCGTCAGCGTTCAGGCAGGAGATATCCTCGACATGTCGCCCTGCGGCTGCCCGGAGGGCACGACGATAACCGTGCGCGATATATTCCACAACACCCCCGCGCGGCTCAAATTTCTGAAGTCCGACCGCTCGGAGGCCTCGGCCTGCATAGCGGCGGCCATGCACTGCGCCCTCGGCCGGCCCGAGGTTTCCGTGCGCCTGAAGCGCGACGGCGAGGAGGTCTTCTTCACCCCCGGCGACGGGCGCGGCGACTCGGCGGTGTACGCGCTGCTCGGGCGCGAGACCGCGCGCGGAATGCTGCCCGTTTCCGGCAGGACCGATACCATGTCGCTCTCGGGCTTTACCTCCGCCCCCGCCTTCGGGCGCGGCAACCGCGCAAACCAGCATTTTTACTGCAACGGCAGATACATAAAATCGGTGCTGCTTCAGTCGGCGGTCGAGCAGGCGTATAAAAACACGCTGCTGACCGGGCGCTTCCCCTCCTGCGTGCTGTATCTTGAGCTGTCCAACGGCGCGGTGGACGTGAACGTGCACCCTGCCAAGACCGAGGTCAAGTTCTCCGACGAAAAGAAGGTCTTTGACCTTGCTTATCAGACGGTGCGCGCCTGCCTTGAAAACGAGCAGAAGCCCATCGAGATTGCCCTCTCGGAGGGTACGCGCCGCGCGGTATCCGAACCGAAGCCCGGCTTTTTCCGCAGCATGTCCTCGGACGAATACAGGGCAAAGGCCGCGTCTCCAGCCCGCACTCCGGCTCCGGCTCCGGAGCGGCGGCAGGCTCCCGTTTTCCGCGCACCGAGTGCGTATGAAAAGCCTGCTGCGGCAATAAATTTTGCCCCGAAAGCGGACATTTCGACGAAAAACGACGCTTTTCCCGCAGCTTCGACCGCCGATATACGGGCGGATGTTGAAAAAACGGTTGAAAATGTTGAAAAAATCAGCACTCCGGCCTGCCATGTGATCGGCGAGGCGCTGGACACATACATCATCGCGGAGCTCGGCGAGGAGCTCATTCTCATCGACAAGCACGCGGCGCACGAGCGCATGATATTCGACAGGCTCAGGTCGCAGGAGCGGCAGATAATGAGCCAGACCCTGCTCGCGCCGGTCATCATCAGGCCCACGGCGGAGGATGCGGAGCTGCTCGAAAAAAACGCCGCCGTGCTCGACGAGATGGGCTTTGAGGTCGAGCCCTTCGGCGAGAGCTCCTATGCCGTGCGCTCGGTGCCGGACGACGTTGACGTATCCGACGCCGCCTCCGCTCTCGAGGAGATATGCGAAAAGCTCAGAGGCGGCGGCGAGGTATCGGCACAGGGTGCGCGCGACGAGATACTGCACACCGTGGCCTGCAAGGCCGCGATAAAGGCCGGCAGGCGGCACGACCGCGCCGAGCTCGAGCGCATCGCGGCAGCCGTCGCCGCGGGGGAGGTCAGATACTGTCCCCACGGCAGACCCGTTTCGGTGCATCTTACGAAAAAGCAGCTCGATAAATTTTTCAGCAGGATAGTGTGATATGGCCGAAAAAATTCTTGTTATAACGGGCCCGACGGCGACGGGCAAAACGCGCCTTTCCGTCGAGCTTGCAAAGGAGCTCGGCGGCGAGGTCGTCTCGGCCGACTCCATGCAGGTCTACCGCGGCATGGACATAGGGACCGCCAAGGTGACGGCGGACGAGATGCAGGGCATACCCCACCACATGATAGATACCGCCGGACCCTCGGAGGACTATTCCGTTTCGCGCTATGTCGCCGAAGCGGATGCGGCCGTGCGCGATATACTCTCGCGCGGGAAGCTGCCGATAGTCGCGGGCGGCACGAATTTGTATATAGACTCGCTCATCGCGGGCCTTGACTTTGCCGACAGGGCGGAGGACGCCGCTCTGCGCGAGAGCCTGAACGCACGCTACGACGAGCTCGGCGGCGAGGCGATGCTCGAATATCTGCGCGGCTTTGACCCCGAGCGGGCGGCAAAGCTCCACCCGTCCGACAGGCGCCGCATAGTCCGCGCCGTCGAGGTCTACACCCTCACGGGACAGACGATAAGCCGGCACGACGAGGAGACGAAAAAGCGCCCCAGGCGCTACGACGCGGTGAAGCTCGCCCTGAGCTTTGAAGACAGGGCCGCGCTTTACGGCAGGATAAACGCGCGCGTCGATAAAATGGTCGCCGACGGACTTTTCGACGAGGTGAGCAGGCTTCTCGACGGCGGCCTTTCGCCCGAGTGCACCGCGATGCAGGCCATAGGCTACAAGGAGCCGGCCGCGTATCTGCGCGGCGAAATTTCAAAAGACGAGGCCGTGGAGCTCATAAAGCTGTCCTCGCGGCGCTACGCCAAGCGGCAGCTCACATGGCTGCGGCGCGACGGGAGCATATGGTGGTACCTCTGGCCGGAAACGCCCGATTTTAATGCCGCCCGACAGGCTTCGACAGAATATTTGCACTCGCGTGGTTTATGATACTCCTGTCAAAATTACATAGACAGGAGTAAGAAAAAAATGCAGAAGACACAGAATTTACAGGAGTCCTTCCTCAATCAGCTCCGCCGCGAGAGAGCGCTCATCACGGTGTTTCTCGTAAACGGCTTCCAGCTCCACGGCGTTATCCGCGCCTACGACGGCTTCACGGTCGTGCTCGATTCCGACGGCAGGCAGCAGCTTATCTACAAGCACGCGATATCGACGATAATCCCGCCGCACCCCGTCGAGCTGAAGCCTGACGCGTGAGCAGGGGCGCGGGATATCTCGGATACGCCGCCTGCGCCGTGTTCCTTGCCGCCTGCGCGTGGACCCTGGCCTTTTTCATGGCGCGTGAGCAGTCGCCGGAGACGGTGAGGGCGCAGCGCGTCGGAACGGAGCTTTCCGTCACGGCCGAGGGCTGCATCTGGCGCGACGAGTGCGTCGTTTACGGCCCCGAGGACGCACGCCTTACGCAGAAAACCGGCGACAGGGTCACGGGCGGCAGCGTCATTGCCGCAGCGGAGGACGGGCAGAGCGTCGTTTACGCGCCCTGCGGCGGCGTGTTCAGCAGCCTCACTGACGGCTATGAGGGTCTCTCGCCAGAGGAGCTCGTCTCCGCGGAGCCCGAAAAGACGCGGGGAGCCATAGGCAGGATCGTTTCCGGCGGCTGGTGCTTCGTCGCCGAAACGCCGCAGGCCGATAAATTCAGCAAAGGGCAGAGCGTTCGGATATCGCTTCCCGGCGGCTGCCCCGCGACGGTCGTTTCCGCGGAGGACGGGCGCATAATCCTGCGCTGCCGCGCCGGGCTCGGGAGCGTTCTGAACACGCGCCGCGCAGTTTTTACGATACGCCTTTCCGAGACGCAGGGGATAAAGATACCCCTTGCGGCGCTGCACAGCGACGCGGACGGCGCCTTTGTTTACGTCCTGCGCGCCGGTATCCCGGAGCGCTGCGCGGTCGAGATCCTTGCGTCATACGATGACTACTGCATCGTGCGCGAGGGCGAGGTTCGGGAAAACATGCGGATAATTTCAGACTGATTTCAAATTGATAATTTATTATATTTTTATATTTAAATAAAAAGTCAAAAAAGCGGCGCTGACAGAAGCCGAACACCTGCCGCCTGTCAGCTTCAGAAAAAAACAAATCAAATCGCTGACAGGTGCTTTCAGTTTTGAGCGAGGAAAAACGCGGTCAGGCAAGTTGAAAGACCGAGAGGAATACTTTGTGTATTTCCGAGGGCTTTCGCGCGGCATGAGCGCATTTTGACCGCTGAAAACCGGCAGGGGCATCGGCGGATGCCGGCGAAAACAAAAGAAGCAGGGATAACGATGAGTATTGCAGAAAACGTAAAAGAGATCAGGCGGCGCATAGGCGAGGCCGCGGTGAGAAGCGGCAGGTCGCCGGAGGAGGTGCGCCTGTGCGCGGCGACGAAGATGAACGACGCTGCCCGCGTGCGCGAGGCGGTAGAGGCCGGAGTCGATATCTGCGGCGAGAACCGCGTGCAGGAGCTGACGGAAAAATACGAGCAGGGCGCGTACACCGGCTGCCCGCTGCACTTCATAGGGCATTTGCAGAAAAACAAGGTGAAGTACCTTGTCGGCAGGGTGCAGCTCATAGAGTCGGTAGACTGCATGGAGCTTCTTGCAGCCATCGACAAAAGGGCGGCCTCGATGGGGCTCGTGCAGGATATCCTCCTGGAGGTGAACGTCGGCGGCGAGGCGGCAAAGTCCGGCTTTGCGCCCGATACGCTGGGGGAATATATGCCGGAAATGGCTCAATTTACCTCCGTGAGGGTGCGCGGACTGATGGCTATACCCCCGATTTGCGAAAAAACGGAAGAAATTCGCCCATATTTTCGCACAATGAAGCAGCTTTTTATTGACATTGGCGCAAAAAAATACGATAATGTCTCCATGGACTTTCTGTCCATGGGTATGAGCGCGGATTTTGAGACCGCGATCGAGGAGGGCGCGAACATCGTCCGCGTCGGCACCGGCATCTTCGGTGCAAGACACTACTAAGGCATGAGGAGGCTGTGCAATGGCCTGGCTTGACAATATACGCAACGCTATGCACCCCTATGATGACGATTATATAGAGAACGAAGAGCGCGCCGCCGAGGAGGAGTTTTCTCAGGAGGACGAGGCTCCGGCCGAGGAGAGCTACGAGGAGCGCCAGCCGCGTCCCGTTTTTTCGCGGCGCGAGCCCAAGCAGCAGAGCTACGCTCCCCCCGCGCAGGAAAAGCAGAAGATGAAGCTCAAGTTCGTGCGCCCGTCGCAGTTCGACGAGGCCGCCGAGATAGCCGACAGCCTTCGCGCACGTCAGGCGGTGCTGATGAATCTTGAGATGACCGAAACGGAAACGGCACGCAGACTGCTCGACTTTCTGTCCGGCGCCGCATACGCATTGGGCGGCAGGGTCATGCGAGTTTCCGCTCAGGCATATATAATCGCTCCCACAAACGTCGATCTCGTCGGCGATGCCGTCGCCGATTTCGAGAGCGCAGGGCTTTATTTCTGATAAACAGCAAGAACTGAAAGGTGGATTTTAAGATATGACTACTCCTCAGGAGATCCGTGAAAAGAGCTTTGACAAGGCCAGAAGCATGTTCGGCGGCTACGATATGGCAACCATCGACGAGTACCTTGAAGAGCTGGCAAACGATTTCGAGGCTATGCAGAAGGAAAATCTCGTCCTCAAGAGCAAGATGAAGGTGCTTGTCGACAAGATCGAAGAGTACCGCACGAACGAGAGCGCCCTGAATCAGGCCATCCTTTCGGCGCAGAAGCTCAGCGTCCAGATCGAAAACGACGCGAGAACGCGCAGTGCAAACATCGTCGCCGAGGCCGAGGCAAAGGCAGCTGCCCTGCTCGGCAATATCGACGACCGCATCGCCCAGGAGGAGTCGCGCCTTCAGGCCGCCAAGCTCAGCTCGGCGAAGTTCTTCGACAGCGCGCGCGAGCTGTGCCAGAAGCAGCTCCAGACGCTCAATACGCTCATGTCGGCCGCGGGCAGCGAGCTCAAGCCCGAGGCTGTACGAATACCGAAGGAGCAGCCCGCTCCCGTTTCCGAACCCACTCCCGCGGATTCCGGCAACACTCAGGTATTCAACTTTATAAAAGACGAGATCTGAGTTTTTTGCCGAAGCAGCAGCTTCGGCTATCGGTATTTGCATTCGGGCAGTTCAAGGCGTGCGGAAACATCGGCACGCCTTTTTATTGTCTCAGGCGCATTGACGCGGTCACGGATACGCTTATTGCGGTATCCCGACCGGAAAATGCCGGCTGAATAACTGCACCCGCGCCGCCCCCTACAGATAAAATACTGCAAAAAACCTGCAAAATCTCCCGTGAGGCGAAACGCTTCGCTTTATTCCGGCGTTTCGATACCGGGCTTCCGATATTACCGTATAGGTACAGACTAAATTCGTAACTAAAAATGGAGGATAAATTTATGGCACAGAAGTATGACGCAACACTCAATCTCCCCAAAACCGAGTTTCCGATGCGCGCGGGCCTGCCCAAGCGCGAGCCGGAGATGCTCAGGCACTGGGAGGAGATGGACATCTACAACGAGATGCTTAAAAAGAACGAGGGCAAGCCCCTGTTCAACCTTCACGACGGCCCTCCGTTCTCCAACGGTGCTCTGCACATGGGTCATGCGCTGAACAAATCGATCAAGGACTTCATCACCCGCACCTACGCGATGCGCGGCTACTATACCCCGTACATCCCCGGCTGGGATAACCACGGCATGCCCATCGAGTCTGCCATCATCAAGGAGCAGAAGCTCAACCACAAGGCCATGAGCGTCGCCGACTTCCGCTCGGCCTGCCACGCCTACGCCGACCACTACATCGACGTGCAGCGCGAGGGCTTCAAGCGCATGGGCGTCATCGGCGACTGGGATCACCCCTACAAGACCATGGACCCCGGCTTCGAGGCAATGGAGACCCGCGTTTTCGGCAAGATGTATAAGAACGGCCACATCTACAAGGGCCTCAAGCCCGTTTACTGGTGCGCCCACGACGAGACCGCACTGGCCGAGGCCGAGATCGAGTACAAGGACGATCCCTGCACGACCGTTTACGTCAAGTTCCCCATGCACGACGATCTGGGCAAGCTCTCCTCTCTGGACAAGTCCAAACTCTTCTTCGTCATCTGGACGACCACGATCTGGACGCTGCCCGGCAACCTCGCCATCGCCCTGCACCCGTCGGAGAGCTACGTTATCGTCAAGGCTCCCAACGGCGAGATGTACATCATGGCCGAGGCTCTGACCGGGAAGGTCATGGGTCTGGGCGGCTTTGCCGACTACGAGATCGTCGAAACCCACGAGGGCGCGTTCTTCGAGAACATGCTCGCAGACCACCCCTTCCTGCCCAAGACCAGCCGCCTTGTTTTGGCCGACTACGTCACCATGGACTCCGGCACCGGCTGCGTCCACACCGCGCCCGGCTTCGGCGCCGACGACTATGTGACCTGCAAGCGCTACGGCATGGACATGGTCGTTCCCGTGGACGATCAGGGCAAGCACACCGACTATGCCGGAAAGTACGCCGGCATGGGCACGGACGAGTCTAACCCCGTCATCCTCAAGGACATGAAGGAAAGCGGCATGCTCTTTGCATCCGAGGAGATCATCCACAGCTACCCGCACTGCTGGAGATGCAAGAACCCCATCATCTTCCGCGCGACCCCGCAGTGGTTCTGCTCGGTCGACTCGTTCAAGGACGAGGCCACCGGCGCCTGCGAGGACGTGCGCTGGGTACCGGCATGGGGCAAGGACAGGATGAAGAGCATGATCCTCGAGCGCACCGACTGGTGCATCTCGCGCCAGCGCCGCTGGGGTCTGCCCATCCCCGTATTCTACTGCGACGACTGCTCCAAGCCCGTCTGCACCGACGAGAGCATCGAGTCCGTCGCCGCGATCTACGAAAAAGAGGGCTCGAACGCATGGTTCGAGCGCGAAGCAAGCGAGCTTCTGCCCGAGGGCTTTACCTGCCCGCACTGCGGCGGCAGGCACTTCACCAAGGAGACCGACACCCTCGACGGCTGGTTCGACTCCGGCTCCACGCACTACGCCGCAATGGAGCGCGATCAGGGCTTCTGGCCGGCCACGATGTATATCGAGGGTCTTGACCAGTACCGCGGCTGGTTCCAGTCCTCCCTGCTGGTGGCCGTAGGCGCACTCGGCCGCGGCGCTCCGTTCAAGGAGTGCGTCACCCACGGCTGGACCGTCGACGGCGAGGGCAGAGCAATGCACAAGTCCCTCGGCAACGGCATGGACCCCGCCGAGATCTTCGAGAAGTACGGTGCGGATCTGCTGCGTCTGTGGGCAGGCTCGTCGGATTACCACGTCGATGTCCGCTGCTCGGACGAGATCTTCAAGCAGCTCAGCCAGAACTACCTCAAGTTCCGCAACACCGCGCGCTACTGCCTGGGCAACCTCGCGGAGTTCAACGCCGACGAGCTCGTCGCGCCCGCGGATATGCTCGAGCTGGACAAGTGGGCGATCACGAAGCTCAACAAGCTCATCGAGAAGGCCTTCGCCGCCTACGATGAGTACGAGTTCCACGTCGTATCGCACCTGATCAACGACTTCTGCGTCGTCGAGCTTTCAAACTTCTACCTCGATATCATCAAGGACAGGCTCTACTGCTCCGGCAAGAACAGCCTCGAGCGCCGCAGCGCACAGACCGCGCTGTTCCTGATCCTTGATACCCTGACCAAGATGTTCGCACCCATCCTCGCCTTCACCTGCGACGAGATCTGGCTGGCAATGCCCCACCGCAGCGAGGACGACGCGCGCAACGTCGTGCTCAACGAGATGAATAAGCCCTTTGCCGAGTACGCGCTCGACGATGCCGAGATGGCCAAGTGGGACGCGCTCATCTCCGTGAGAAACGACGTCAACGGCGTGCTCGAAAAGGCGCGCGCCGATAAGCGCATCGGCAAGCCCCTCGAGGCTTCCGTCACCCTGCGCGCCTCCGGCGAGAGCAAGGCGGTGCTCGACAGGATCTCCGACATGGATCTCAAGGAGCTGCTCATCGTCTCCGAGTGCCTCATCGCCGAGGACGGCGACGCCGATGCAGACGCAGTCACGGCCTCCGGCTCGTACAACGCGGGTCTGACCGTCTCCGTCAAGGAGGCCGAAGGCACCAAGTGCCCGCGCTGCTGGATGCACTCCAGGGAAGCGGACCCCGAAACCGGACTCTGCCCCCGCTGCAAAGCCGTTTTAGACGCGTGATTTTACAGGCGCATTGAGGCACCTGCGGATACGTCAATTGCGTCAGCCCGGTATCGAAACTGCCGGCGAAATAAGAACGCTGCCGCGTAACGCGAGTGCGGAAAAAATTTGTTTATCCCGCTGTATCGGTTTCCTGCGCGGCTTCCGGTCGGGCTGACGCAAAAACCGTATCGGTACGATGTGAAAACGCCTCTAAAAAACCTTCCCCTTCGAGGGGAAGCTGTCACCGAAGGTGACTGAAGAGGTGTCAATAAATTGCGGCGCAAGCCGCTTACATTATGAAAAAAAGACAGTGCAGATTTTTTGGTCTGCACTGTCTTTTTCGAATTTAATATTAGATCAAGTTCCCTAGAGATAATTTGTGTTTGCCTGGCGGCAAAGAATTTGATAACACCTCATCCGTCAGCCTCGCGGCTGACACCTTCCCCTCAGGCTCCGCAAGGGGAAGGCAGCGCAGAAGCTCCGCTTCTGCGAGTGAAGAGTGAATAATGAATAGTGAATAATTGCGGTGTGCGCTCTGCGCACGGATTTTTAGAGGCGCTGCTGCATTGTACCGATACGGTTTTTGCGGTGTCCCGACCGGAAAATGCGCGGGAAACCGAAACAGCGGGCTGCAAAAGCCTGCACCGCACTCGCGTTACGCGGCAGCGTTCTTATTTCGCCGGCAGTTTCGATACCGGGCTGACGCAATTGACGTATCCGCAGGTGCCTCAATGCGCCATTAAAAAGAAAGGGAGGCCGAGGAGGAGATGACGTCGATGTCCTTGCCGCTGTACTGGCCCTTGTAGTTCCAGTCGATGCTGACGGAGAGCGAGCTGCCGCGCTCGACGGCGGCGGTGTAGGTATAGATGAGCGTATCGGTCTGGGCGTTGGGCGCATCGACGCTGATCGCGCGGGTGATGCCGCTGGCGCTGCTGCCGCCGACGCTGATGCCGATCGCGCGCTGGCCGACCTGCACCGTGTACGAGCGTGCGTACACAGCCAGAGTGAGCTTCACGCTGCCGTCGGACTGCTCGGCCGCCGTCCACACGGTGTGGGTGTTTATGCCGACGCCGGTCGACGAGTCGAACGAGCCCGAGCCGATGACCGTGCCGCTCGGCTGCTCCGGCGTGGGTACGGGCGTCGGAGACGGAGCCGCGCTGACCTCGGGCGTCTGCACGGCGGGAGTGGCTGTGGGCTCCGGCGTTTCGGTCGGGATGACAAACTGCGTCTGGCGCGGCGACTCGGATGCGGTGCCGGGCACGGCGCTGGCCTCGGGCGTATCGCTGCCGATGCCGCCGGTAAGCCACATTATGACGATGGCAAGTATCAGCAGCACGACGATGAACGCCGCAAAAATGTAAGCTGTCTGTTTTTTCATTGTCATTACCTCAAATCTTTATTTTGCTTGACCGGCGGCAGCGGTCAGAATACCGTCAGCCTGACCTCGCCGCTGTGCACCGTTTTCCGCCTTCCGTCGGGAAGGCGCAGAACGAGGCCGTAGTCGGCGCTTATATTCTCTGCCACCGCGTCGAACTCCCCCTCGGGCGCCGCAACGGTGATCTGCCGGTCGAGGACGATGCAGCGGCGCTTGTACTCGGCATGGCACACGCTCGGCCCCTCGAGCCACACGCCGTACAGCGAGCTCAGCTCCGCAATGATGGCCGCGATGAGCTTGCCGCGCTCGAACACGAAGCCCGTCTGCGTGTACAGTGAGCCGGCCGTATCGCGCAGCTCCTCGGGGAAGTCCTCAAGCCGCGTCGTGACGTTCAGGCCGATGCCTAGCACGGCATAGTCCACCGTGCCGCCCTTGACCGAGCTCTCGCACAGTATGCCGCAGATCTTCCTGCCGCGCAGATACAGATCGTTTATCCATTTGATCCCCGGCGCGCGGCCGCAGACCTTCTCCACCGCGCGGCACACCGCGACCGCGGCAACCGCCGTGAGGCTCACCGCGCAGTCGGCCGTGCAGTTTTCGGGCCGCAGCAGCATCGACATGTATATGCCGCAGCCCGGCGCGGAGGCAAAGCTGCGCCCCAGCCTGCCGCGTCCGGCGGTCTGAGCGTCGGCAATGACGACCGTGCCCTCCGCCGCGCCCTCCGCGGCCAGCTTCTTCAGATAATTATTCGTCGAATCAAGGCTCTCAAAAGCCTGTACCTTTATCTCCATTTTTTTAATAGCGCTTTAACGCCCTGCCTTTTCATTTTTTGCCGGCTCCCGACCGGAAGCTGCGCGGGAAACCGTGGCAAGCAAAACGGGCAAGCCCGTTCCCTACAGTGAATTTGTGTTTGCCTGGCGGCAAAGAATTTGATAACACCTCATCCGTCAGCCTTGCGGCTGACACCTTCCCCTCAAGCTCCGCAAGGGGAAGGCAGGGCGCAGGCTGTGCCTGCGAATGAATATTGAATAGTGAATAATGAATAATTATGGAGTGCGCTCTGCGCACGGATTTTCAGAGGCGCTGCGGCATCGTACCGATACGGTTTTTGCGGTGTCCCGACCGGAAAATGCGCGGGAAACCACCACAAGCGGGTCTTTTTCCGCACTCGCGGGGCGCGGCAGTGTTCTTATTTCGTCGGCAGTTTCGATACCGGGCACCCGCAGTTTCCGTATAAGTACAGCCTAAATGCGCCTCCGAAAAAACGCCTCTGAAAATTCGACGCTGAAACTAATTTTTAAGGCTTTGCAGGGGGGCGGGGATGCGGCCGCCGCGGGCGATGAAGTCGGAGCTGTGCGCCTTGTGCACGGGCATGACGGGGGCCGAGCCCAGCAGTCCGCCCAGCTCGATCATATCGCCGACGCCCTTGCCCTCGACGGGTATGACGCGCACGGCGGTGGTCTTGCTGTTGACCATGCCTATGGCGGCCTCGTCGGCAATGATGGCGGATATCGTCTCGGCGCTCGTGTCGCCGGGGACAGCGATCATGTCGAGACCGACCGAGCACACGCAGGTCATGGCCTCGAGCTTGTCTATCGTAAGCGTGCCGCACTCGGCGGCGGCGATCATGCCCTCGTCCTCGGACACAGGTATGAACGCGCCGGACAGCCCGCCGACATGGCCGGAGGCCATCACGCCGCCCTTTTTGACCGCGTCGTTCAGGAGCGCGAGCGCGGCGGTCGTACCGTGGGTGCCGCAGGTCTCAAGCCCCATCTCCTCAAGTATGCGGGCAACGCTGTCGCCCACCGCGGGGGTCGGCGCGAGGGATAGATCGACGATGCCGAAGGGCGTGTCGAGCCTGCGCGAAGCCTCCGCCGCGACCATCTGGCCCATGCGCGTTATCTGGAACGCGGTCTTTTTTATCGTCTCGGCGACGGTGTCGAACGGCGCGCCCTTGCACTTCTGCAGCGCGTGGTACACGACGCCGGGGCCGGACACGCCGACGTTGATGACGCTGTCGGCCTCGCCCACGCCGTGGAACGCTCCGGCCATGAAGGGGTTATCCTCGACGGCGTTGCAGAACACGACGAGCTTTGCGCAGCCGAGCCCGTCGGTATCGCGGGTCAGATGCGCCGTTTCTTTTATGATGCGGCCCATTTTGGCGACGGCGTCCATGTTGATGCCGGCCCTGGTCGAGCCGACGTTCACGCTCGAGCAGACGAGGTCGGTCTGCGCCATGGCCTGCGGTATCGAGCGCAGCAGCAGCGTATCGCCGCGGCTTTCGCCCTTGTGCACCAGCGCGGAGTAGCCGCCGATGAAGTTCACGCCGCAGGTCTTGGCCGCGCGGTCGAGCGTCAGGGCAAAGGGCACGAAGTCCTCAGTCGCGCAGCTTCCCGCGACGAGCGCGATGGGCGTGACGGATATGCGCTTGTTGACGATGGGAATGCCGAACTCGCTCTCGATATCCTCGCCGGTTTTCACAAGGTGCTCGGCGCGGCGGCAGATCTTGTCGTATATTCTCCCGCAGCAGCGCGCGGGGTCCTCGGCCGCGCAGTCGAGCAGCGATATGCCCATGGTGATCGTGCGGATGTCGAGGTGCTGCTTGTCGATCATGTCGATCGTATCAAAGATGTTGTTAAGGCTCAGCATGGCGGCACCTCACAGCTTGTGCATCGCGTCGAAAATGTCCTCGCGCTGGATGCGGATGGACAGGCCGCGCCCCTCGCCGTAGGTTTTCAGCACGCTCTGCAGGCTCACGAAGGGCTCGCTGCACAGCGCAAGGTCAACAACCATCATCATCGTGAAGTAGCCCTCCATGATGGTCTGGCTGATGTCCAGAACGTTTATATTGTGGTCCGCAAGCGTGTTGCACACGCCCGCGATTATGCCGACCTGGTCCTTGCCGACAACCGTTACTATCGCTTTCATTTCACCGTCACTCCTGTACTGTGTTAATTAAATCATTATATCCGATTGCACCTTTATTTTCAACACCGTTTTTCCAGAGGCGCATTTAGTCTGCACCTATACGGAGACTGCGGGTGGCCGGTATCGAAACAATGGAGGAAATAAGAACGTTTCGCGCTTTCTTAGTGGCGCACGGGGGCACCTGCGGATACGCATATTGCGGATGCCCGGTTCGATACCGCCGACGAAATAAGATTACTGCCGCGGAACACGAGTGCGGAGTAATGTTTTCCGTCTTGCCTTCCCCTTGCGGAGCCTGAGGGGGCAGATGCCCGGTTCGATACCGCCGACAAAATAAGAACGTTTCGCGCCTCGCTAGTGCGGGAAAAGATTTGTTCAGCCCCTTGTTTCGGTTTTCAGCGCAGCTTCCGGTCGGGCTGACGCAAAACCGTATCGGTACGATGTGAAAACGCCTCTAAAAATCCGTGCGCTCTGCGCACACCACAATTATTCACTATTCACTATTCATTCTTCATTCGCAGGCACAGCCTGCGTACTGCCTTCCCCTTGCGGAGCCTGAGGGGAAGGTGTCGGCGACAGCCGACGGATGAGGTGTCAATAAATCCTTTGCCATTGGGCGGTGCAGCATAGGGATAAACCGGTTTTGAGCGGATCTTTTCCGCCCATACTTCATAAAAAATCTCGGTAATACACAAAGTATTGCCGAGATTTTGTTATTTTGCCTGAACGAAAAATATCTCGCTCAAAACTGCATGCACCCTGTAAAATTGGATTTTGTTCTGTGGCGAGGCGAAAAGCGCAGGAATAATGGAGATATATTTCGAGCATTTTCAACGAAGCCACGGGGCAAAAGACTTTTTACAGGGCGGCTTATCCCTGTGCTGCACCGCCCTTAGGCAAACACAAATTCCATTTAGGGAACTAAATCTAATATTAAACGTGAAAAAGACAGTGCAGACTATGATCTGTACTGTCTTATTTCATAATGTATGCGGCTCACGCCGCGATTTATTGACACCTCTTCAGTCACCTTCGGTGACAGCTTCCCCTCGAAGGGGAAGCCAAGGGTGCGGAACATTAGTGCGCACTCGCGGAATGCCAAATGTTCTTATTTCCTCCGATGTCTCGATGCCGGGCACCGGCAATATCCGTATAGGTAGGTGCCTCCGTGCGCCTCTAAAAAAGCGCGAAACGTTCTTATTTATGCCATTGTTTCGATACCGGGCTACCAGAGATATCCGTATCCGTAGGTGCCTCCGTGCGCCACTAAAAATTCGCTACTGAAATTACTTTTTGCGGTGGGCCTGGATGCGTTCGAAGGCGGAGCGGTACTCGATCTGGCGCAGGCGCGGGAAGGCCTTGAGCAGATGGCTGTGGACGATGTTGCGCTCCTCGAGCAGGCTCTTGAGCCTTGCGCGAAGCTGGGCTGCGTCCTGCTGGGCATCCTCGCGGCGCTCCCTGAGCTTCGAGCGCAGCTCCGCTGCATCCTGCTGAGCGTCCTCGCGGCGCTCCTGCACCTTGAGCGTGCCGTCGGTCAGGCCGTCGCCGATGCCGTAGGACACGCGCTCGAGCGCCTTTGCGACCTCGTCGATGGCACGCATGTGCGCATCGAGCTTGAGCGCGTTGAAGCCGGTTATGCCGAGGTCGGTGAGGAACATTGCCGAGAGTATGCACAGCAGCACATTGCCGTGCGTGTGCGGTATCGCCTCGATGAGATACACGAGCCGGAGCGCCATCGGGTGGAAGATGTACATGATGCAGAGACAGCCCACACCCCACAGCAGCGAAAATTTAAGGCAGACATAGCCGCCGATGTTGAAGGCGTTGTCGCTGTAGTCCCACAGCCGCGTGTGCATGAACTTCTCCGCCGCCCAGCCGACGACCAGCTCGAACAGCGAGCATATGACCACGCTGCCTATGTACACCAGAAGCACATTGTCCTTTATCGGCGTGAGCGCGAGGATCGCCGCAATGAGACCGTAGCCGTATATCGGGCAGATCGGCCCGATCAGGAAGCCGCGGTTTATGAAAACGCCCTTGTTCGCCGCGTGGAATATGACCTCCACGCACCAGCCGGCAAAGCCGTATATGAAAAATAACCAGAGTAATTCCTTAACCATACATTCAATTCCTTTTTTTGATAGCGCATTCAGGCTGTACCTATAAGCATATTGCGGTAGCCCGGTATCGAAACGCCGGTATAAACCATAGCGTTTCGCGCCCCGTGAGATTGTGCTGATTTGGTGCATATTTCCGTCCGGATACCTTGCCTTCCCCTTGAGGGAAGGTGTCGGCGACAGCCGGCGGAAGAGGTGTTGTTAAATTGCAGTGTGCGCAAGCGTTCTTATTTTGCCGGCAATATCGATACCGCACCTGTAATCTCCGTATAGGCACAGCCTAATGCGCCTGAAAATCAATCCGCTTCCGAAAATCCGATGCGGTCGAGCTCGCCGTCGCGGTCCCAGAGGAAATCGAGCTTGAGCTCCTTGCCCTCCTTTATGCGGCGGAGGTTCTCGATATGCTTGGAGATCATGGGCAGCGTGACGAGGCCGAGAATGGCGCCTGCGCGCCGGTCGCCGCGCTCGATGCCGTGGTAGACGGGGTAAAACACCGCGCCGGTGATCGGCACAAGGCAGAGGTAGCGCGTGGCCATGAGCAGCACCGACTCGAGAAACAGCGTTGCGAGAAAGTCGTTCACGCCGAACGCGAGGATCACGCCGCCGAGGCAGGCAAGCCCCTTGCCGCCGCGAAAATGCATCACCGCGGGATACATATGCCCGAGAATGCAGGCCGCGCCCGCCGCTTCGCCCGCGAGGCTGCTGTGCGCAAACAGCTTGCGCGCAAGCCCCACGCTCACCGCGGCCTTGCTGATATCGAAGCACATGACGAAGGCTCCGGCCTTCTTGCCCTCGAGTATCATCAGATTGGTCGCTCCGGCGTTGCGCGAGCCCTTTTTGCGGATGTCATAGCCCTTGCGCAGACCCATGACATAGGCGGGATTTATGTTGCCGATGGCATAGCCCAGACCGGCCGCGGCGAGCGCCGCGGGCAACGCTTTGTTCAGCTTCATCACTCGGCCTCCGTCAGTATTTTAAGAAGCATATCCGTATCGTCGGCTATCGGGCAGCCGAAGCTCTCGAGCGTTTCGCGGCTCCGGAAGCCCCAGGACACGAGCACGCAGTCACAGCCGGAGTTTTTGGCGGTCTGCCCGTCAACGTCCGAGTCGCCGATGTACACCGCGTCCTCTACGGCGCAGCCGAGACTGCGCAGCGTTTCAAAAACGCTGTCGGGCGCGGGCTTTTTGCGCACGGACCCGCGTTCGCCGACGACGCTGTCGAAGGTATCGGGGAAGTAGTGCGCGATGAGCGCCTTGGCCGGCGCGTCGGCCTTGTTCGACACGACGCCGAGCTTAAAGCCCCGCGCCCTGAGCGCGGCCAGCGTCTCCGGTATGCCGGGGTACGGCCGCGTCAGCACCATGCAGTTTTCCGAGTAGTGGCGGCTGAAGGCGTCGAACACGCGCTCGAGCTGCTCGGGCGGCGTATCGGGCGGCACGGCGCGCTCGATGAGCTTCCGTATGCCGTTGCCGACAAAGCGGCGCACCTCGTCAAGACTGCGCGCGGGCAGACCCTCGCCGGTCAGCGCAAAGTTAGTCGAGGCGTGCAGATCCTCAAGCGTGTACAGCAGTGTTCCGTCAAGATCAAATACAGCAAGCTTTTTCATAGTCTTTCCTCCGACCTGATTTTAATACAGCCGCGCAAAAATTTCAAGATTCTTTGCCTCCGGCGATTGACCGCCGCGCCGTACAATGATAAAATAATTGTCTGTAAACGAAGGGAGCGATCGGCGATGGAAGACAAAACTATCCTTGAAGAGCTGCTTGAGCGCGCGCCGGATGAGCACAGGCACAAGCGGAAGATGGACAAGGCGTACCACCTGCTGACCGAGGGCATGGTCGGCGAGGCCGAGGCCATGTTTGACGAAATACTGGCCGAGGAGCCGTTTAACCGCGATGCGCTGACCGGAAAGAAGCTCATCGGACGCAGCCGCGCGATCGAAAACCGGATGGAAAGCCTCACGGCGCGCGCAAGGACCGCGCTGCCCGCCGCGCAGTCTCCCTGTGAGCCGGAGGAGAAGGCAGAGGCGGAGAGCGCATCGGAAAACGCACAGCCGCACGAACCGAGGTTCAGGCTTCTGCGCTCGAAAAAGGTGAAGGCGGCGCTCATCGCCGTGTTTGCGCTGCTCGTCGCGGCCGCCGCGGCCTTCGCAGTCACAAACGAGCTTCAGGAGCCCCCCGAGTCAAACGCCTCATCTGTTTTTTCAGTGGCGAATTAAGGCTGTACTTATACATATATTGCAGGCGCCCGGTATCGAAACAATGGCATAAACTACGGCGTTTCGCTGCCCGTAAGTGCGGAAAAAGGTTTGTTTATCCTCTTGTATCGGTTTCCTGCGCGGCTTCCGGTCGGGCCGACGCAAAAACCGTATCGGTACGGCGCAGCAACTCCTATGAATATCCGTGCGCAGAGCGCACACCATAACTATTCACTATTCATTATTCAATATTCACTCGCAGAAGCGGAGCTTCTGCGCTGCCTTCCCCTTGCGGAGCTTGAGGGGAAGGTGTCGGCGACAGCCGACGGATGAGGTGTTATCAAATCCTTTGCCGTCAGGCAAACACAAATTCACTACAAATCGGAAGTTGAATTTAATATTAAGCGTGAAAAAGACAGTGCAGACTATGATCTGCACTGTCTTTTATCAGCATTGTTGCGGCTTGCGCCGCGATTTAATTACACCTCTTCAGTCACCTTCGGTGACAGCTTCCCCTCGAAGGGGAAGCCAAGGGTGCAAAACCATTACTGCGCACTCGCGTTACGCGACAGTGTTTTTATTTTGTCGGCAGTATCGATACCGGGCCACCGCAATAAACGTATAAGTACAGCCTCAAATCGCCTCCAAAAAAGCGCGGAGGGCGGCGGGGGCGGCGCTGCGGTCGCGGAGCATGATGCCGAGGCGGCGCACCGCGGTCTTATCGGTGGGGCGGATGACGATATCGTAGGGGATGCGGCGGAGAATGAGCTCGGGCAGCATGCTCACGCCGAGGCCGCACTCGACCATGGACATGATCGCGTAGTCGTCCCAGGTAGTGAAGTGCACGCGCGGATGCAGTCCGTTTGACGCAAAAAGCTCGGAAACATCGTGCGTTCCGGTCTTTTCGAGCAGCAGGAAGGGCTCTTCGCACAGGCTCCCGATCGGCACGGTGTCGAGCCCGGCAAGCGGGTGCCCCTTCGGGAGCACGGCCATGAAGCTGTCGCTCTCGATGTGAATCAGGTCGAGGTCAGACTCATCCGGCAGGCGCGTAAAGCCGCAGTCGACGCTGCCGTCGCGCACCCAGCCTTCGATCTCGCCGTAGTCGCCGAGCAGCAGCTCGTAGTCGATGCCGGGATAGCTGCGCTGAAATTCCTTGATGACACCCGGCAGCCTGTGCGTCGCAATGCTCGATATCGTGCCGATGCGGATAAGCCCCGACTGCACGCCGCGCAGCTCGTCGACCTGCATCTGAAGCCGCCGGTACTCGGCACAGAGACTGCGCGCATACGGCAGCAGGCGCTCGCCGTCGGAGGTCAGGCGCACGCCCGTGCGGCCGCGCTCGAGCAGCGACAGGCTCCATTCGCGCTCAATGTCCCCGATCATGCGGCTGATGCCCGACTGCGAGTAGTTGAGCTTCTCCGACGCACGCGTGAAGCTGCCGCACTCCACCGTCGTCACGAATGCAAGGTATTTTGACACGTTCATATCCATTTTTATCGCCTCTTTCATCCGGTTTTGTGATGCTTGACATGATAAACATTCGCTTTTCAAATACTTTAATCTATGATACAACAAAACCACCGAAAAAGAAAGGCGAAGTAAAATGTTTTATGTAAGTACACCGACAAATCTGCCGCCCGAGAGCTTCAAAACTCCGCTTCAGGAGCTCGCGTTCAAGACGCTCGACGGGCTCGGCATCGAATATACGCGCGTTGACACGGACGAGGCCGTGTCGATGGAGCTGTGCACGCTCATCGACGAGAAGCTGGGCGCACAGATCGTCAAGACGCTGCTCGTCTGCGACCGGAAGCAGACCGCGTTTTACCTGTACATCACCACCGGCGACAAGCCCTTCCGGAGCCACGATTTCTCCGCCGCGCTGGGCATTTCCCGCGTGTCCTTCGCGCCGAGCGAGCGTCTTGAGGAGCTTCTGGGCGTCAAGATCGGCGCAACGACGCTGCTTAGCCTGCTGCTGCCCTCGGCAAAGGACGTGCAGCTCGTGTTCGACGCCGACGTGCTCGCGCAGGAATACTACGCCTGCGCCGACGGCACGGCGACGGGCTTTATAAGGATGAAAACGCAGGACATGCTCGATAAGCTGCTGGTGCACATGCATCGCGGCTATCTTACGGTGGGCTGATATGAAAAGGTATCTGGCTTCGCTGCTGCTGTTCGGCGCAAACGGAGTCGTCGCAAGCTTCATTGCGCTCGGCAGCGGGCAGATAGTGCTGCTGCGCTCGCTGCTCGGCAGTCTGACGCTGCTGGCGCTGTTTTACCTCGGCGGCGGACGCCTGTCCGGCCTCGGGAACCGCCGCGACACGCTGCTGATCGCCGTATCGGGCGCCGCGATGGCCGCAGACTGGCTGCTGCTGTACGAGGCGTATGCACGCATCGGCGTCGGCCTGTCGATACTGATAAACTACACCGGCCCCGCGATAGTCATCGCGCTGTCGCCGCTGGTGCTGAAGGAAAAGCTCACGGCCGGAAAGCTGTGTGCGCTCGCGTCTGCGCTGTGCGGCGCGGTGCTCATAAGCGGCAGGGCCGTCACCGGCGGCGCGGACGGCGTCGGCATAATCTGCGCTGCGCTCTCGGCCGTCGCCTACGCCGTCATGGTGCTGTCAAACAAGCTCACCGTGCGGATAAAGGGCACGGACAACGCGCTGCTTCAGATGCTGTTTACCTGCGCCGCCGTCGTGCTCTGCTCCGTTGCGGACGGCGACGTCAAAATGAGCGTTCCGGCGTCCGGCCTGCTGCCGATCCTGCTGCTGGGCGTCGTGTGCACCGGACTTGCCTGCCGCCTGTATTTCTCCTCGATCGGCGGGCTTCCGGCGCAGACCGTGGCCATATGCGGCTATCTTGAGCCGCTGTCGGCCGTGCTGCTGTCGGCGCTCGTGCTCGGCGAGCGCATGAGCTCCGTGCAGCTCCTCGGCGCCGCCCTGATAATCCTCGGCTCTCTTTTAGAAACGCTTTTTCAGAGGCGCATTGACGCACCTGCCTATACGTTTATCTCCGGTAGCCCGGTATCGAAACATCGGAGGAAATAAGAATGTTTTTTCGCAGGCGCAGCCTGCGCCCTTGCCTTCCCCTTGCGGAGCCAGAGGGGAAGGTGTCGGCGACAGCCGACGGATGAGGTGTTATCAAATCATTTGCCGTCAGGCAAACACAAATTTAATTGCAGGGGACCTAATCCAATATCAAACGTGAAAAAGACAGTGCAGACTATGATCTGTACTGTCTTATTTCATAATGTATGCGGCTTGCGCCGCGATTTAATTACACCTCTTCAGTCACCTTCGGTGACAGCTTCCCCTCGAAGGGGAAGCCAAGGGTGCGGAGCATTACTGCGCACTAATGGGATGCGAAACGCTGTAGTTTCCTCCAATGTTTCGATACCGGGCACCGGCAATACGCGTTTAAGTACAGACTTCATGCGCCACTGAAAAGAACCGGGCACCCGCAGTCTCCGTATAGGTACAGACTTCATGCGCCACTGAAAAGAACCGGGCTGACGCAATAAACGTATCCGTAGGTGCCTCAATGCGCCACTGAAAAAGTAAAGATTCTTTTAAATTCCTTGATTGCCTGGGCGTTTTGGGCTATAATTGCATTGCTGTGCATTTTTCGGCGCGGCAAAGGCAAACACACCTGACACTGGAGGGACGAACGAAAGACTGATGAAAAAACGTATTCTGAGCATGACGCTGGTGCTGGCTCTTGTGCTGACGATGCTTCCGGCAATGGCCGTGAGCGCACTGGCTGTAACGATAAATGACGACAATGTTTTCCTCATGCAGAGCGGCAGCGGCAAATGCACGCTGACCTCGGCCGTCATGATGCTGCGCCGCCGCGCGATCATCGACGGCAACGCCGATTGGGCGAGCATCACCGAGAACTCGATATCATCGGTGGCGTGGAGAAACGGCGTCGGCCTGAACAACAACTTCACCTATGCCAATATGACCGTCGGCACGGCAAGCTACTCGGGCATGAGCACCGCAAATAAAAAGGCGGCGCTGCTGGCAATGCTCGACAAGCACCCCGAGGGCATCGAGATATACGACGGCAGCCTCCCGCACGCGGTGCTGCTGACCGACTACGACGCCGACAGCGACACGTTCTACTGCGCAGACCCCGGCACGGCCGCAAAGCGCATCAAGCTCTCTGCAAGCTGGAACGCGCAGAACCGCGGCTCGCAGGAAAACGTCATTGCGAACATAACGAAGATCTGGTACATAACGAACAAATCCGGCGGCGGTCCGGGGCTTATCACGGTGACGCTCGACCCCAACGGCGGCAGCTGCGTCGAAACGAACGCCTACGTCTCCGCCGACGGAACGGCGGCCTCGCTGCCGACCCCGACTCTCGAGGGTCACGCCTTCCTCGGCTGGTACACCGCAAAATCCGGCGGCACGAAGATAAGCGGCAGCTATAAATTCACCGAAAACTGCACCATCTACGCGCAGTGGAAGGCACTGCCGAGCATAGCGCTCGACCCCAACGGCGGCAGCTGCGAAACGAAAAAGGTTTACGTCTCGGCCGACGGCTCGGTCGGCACTCTGCCCACCCCGGAGCGCGACGGCTTCCGCTTCCTCGGCTGGTACGACGCGCCCACGGGCGGCAGCAAGATCACGTCCTCGACCATCATCACGAAGGACATTGTCGTGTACGCCCAGTGGAAGGACCTGACCATCCGCGGCGACTGCGGCGAGAGCCTCAAATGGAGCCTCAACGAGGACACGGGCGTCCTGCGCATCTCCGGCAGCGGCGAAATGAACGATTACCACGCAGCCGACGGCCTTCAGGCGCCGTGGTACGAATACGGCTCGATCATAACGTCGCTCGTCATCGGCTCGGGCGTCAAAACCGTCGGCAACTACGCCTTTGCAAATCTTAAAAGCCTCAAATCGGTCGAGATCAATTCCGAGCTCCAGCTCCTCGGCAGCGGCGCGTTTTACGGCTGCACCGCGCTGAGCGATATCGAGGGCATCGAGAGCGTCAGGGTCATCGGCAGCGACTGCTTCCGCGCATGCTCCGCGCTGTCGCTCATCGGCATCCCCTCCGGCTGCACGAGCGTCGGAAGCTACGCCTTTGCGGGCACGGCAGTCAAGAGCGTGTCCGTTCCCAAGAGCGTGTCAAATCTCGGCGAGGGCGCGTTCGCTTACTGCCGCGGGCTCACATATGCCGAGCTGCCCTCCGGGCTTACGCAGATCCCCGCCGCGCTGTTTTCCGGCTGCACCGCGCTCGAGGCCTTCTTCGTCAAGGACGACGGAAGCTACGGCGGCAGCTCCATGACCGTCTGCGGCAGCGCCTTTTACGGCTGCACCGCCCTGCGCGAGATCGGCATCTACAGCCGCACCGAGAGCCTGCGCATCGCAAAGAACGCATTTTACGGATGCAGCGGCATGAAGTCGGTAACGCTCGATTGCCGCAGCCTCGTTCTTGAGGACAACGCCTTCCCCTCGGGCGCGAATATAGACTACATAAACATCTCCGGCGACTTCGGCTCGGTCGCGGAAAACGCCTTCTCCGGCGTTAAGACCACGATCGTTTACCCGGCCAACGGCACGAGCTGGGGTTCGCACAAGGGCGAGAGCTACGGCGGCACGCTGACCTGGGAAAGCTACGACAACCACGTCCACGACTACAACACCACCGTCGTCGCGCCGACCTGCTCGACGCGCGGCTACACGATATTCGAGTGCAAAAGCTGCACGGAAAAATTCGAGGCAAACTATGTGCGCCAGCTCGGCCACAAATTCGTAAACGGCGTGTGCACGGTCTGCGGCGTGCAGAGCCCCTTCACGGACATCGACGCGCAGGGAAAGCACGTCTACTACACCGACGCCATACTCTGGGCGGCGCAGAAGGGCATCACCACCGGCAGAACGGCGACGACCTTCGACCCCGACGGCGTGTGCACCCGCGCCCAGGTAGTGACCTTCCTCTGGCGCCTTGCGGGCTCACCCGCGCCCTCCGGCAGCGTCAGCGGCTTTGTTGACGTCAAAAGCGGCAATTACTACAGCGACGCCGTCCTCTGGGCGGCCGAAAAGGGCATCACCACCGGCACCGACGATACGCATTTCTCGCCGAACCAGACGGTAACGCGCGCGCAGTTCGTCGTCTTCCTCTGGCGCTATCTCGACCGTCCCGTGTGCGGCGGCTTCAACCCCTTCACCGACGTGTCATCGAGCTACTTTGCCTGTTCGGCGATACTCTGGGCATACGAAAACGGCATCACCAGCGGCCTTACCGCGACCTCCTTCAGCCCCACCGGCGCCGCGACCCGCGCCCAGGTCGTCACCTTCCTTTACCGCATGAGCAATCTGGGATAAATAACGATAAAGACCGCCGCACGGCGGTCTTTTATCATATCAGAGAGAAATACAATACGGGAGACAAAAGATGAGAAAGAGAATACTGAGCCTTATTCTTGCGGCGGTCATGCTGCTGAGCCTTGCTCCGGCATCGCTTGCCGACGCGCCGCGCAGTCAGCGCGAGAGCTTCATGAGCATGGCCGTGTCGCAGCTAGGCTACCGCGAGAGGTTCCAGAACGGAACGAAGTACGGCACCTGGTACGGCCTGCCCAATCAGCCGTGGTGCGCGATGTTCATAAGCTGGTGCGCGCGCTATGCGGGCGTGCCGGAGAGCGTTATACCGCAGTTTGCAAGCTGCCCGACCGGCGCGAACTGGTTTAAACAGCGCGGGCTCTGGCGCACGCGCGACTACACTCCGCAGGCCGGTGACCTGCTGTTTATCGGCAGCGGCAGCTCGGTCGATCACGTTGCGATAGTCGAAAGCGCCGACGAGAACACGGTGTACACCATCGAGGGCAACTCCACGAACGAAATGGTCGAGCGCCGCGAGAGAAAGCGCGACGGCAGCATACTCGGCTACGCGACGCCGCAATACGGCAGCATTGAGGGCAGCGGCTCGGAGATAACGCTGGCAAAGCTCCACGCGCCCTGGTATGAGCTGCGCGGCGAGGAGTACAGCATCGGCGGAACGCTCAGCTCCGACAGCCCCATCACCTGGGTGTATCTCGAGATCCGCAACGGCGCGGGCGAGTTTTTCAGCTATAAGATCACGCAGCCGAACAGCGGCTTCGTCGATCTGTGGACATACAACGACCGCATAAGCTTTTCCGGGCTCGGGCCCGGAAACTATGAGCTGTACATCGAGGCCGTCACCGCAGACTACGGGCGGCTTCAGGAGTCCTATGCCTTCACCGTCGCCGCAACGGACGTCGATTTTGAGGGCAGGCACTGCGACTACGCCGAGGGCATAAGCTGGATCATCGCCCAGAGCATCTCAAACGGCAGGAGCGGCGCGCTGTTCGACCCCGACGGCGTGTGCACCCGTGCCCAGGTAGTCACCTTCCTCTGGCGCGCCGTGGGACGGCCCATGCCCAAGTGCGAGACCAACTGGTTTTACGATGTGCACAGCGGCAGCTACTGCGAGCGCGCAGTGCAGTGGGCGGTCGAGAACGGCGTTACTCAGGGCGTTTCGCGCGGATATTTTGCACCCGACCGAACGGTTACGCGCGCAGAGTTCGTGACGCTCCTCTGGCGCTGCCTCGGCTCGCCCGAGCCGACCTGCGATAACCCCTTTGAGGATATCCGCGAGGGCAGCTTCTGCTGTAAGGCCGTGCTCTGGGCCTACGAAAACGGCATAACCTGCGGCTTTGACGACACGCATTTTGCGCCCGACGCCAACGCCTCCCGCGCCCAGGTCGCCGCCTTCCTCTTCCGCAGTTTTTCAGTGGCGAATTTTTAGAGGCGAATTTAGGCTGTACCTATACGCATATTGCAGGCGCCCGGTATCGAAACACATGAGAAAATAAAATTGTTTCGCATCCCGCAAGTGCAGAAAAAGATTTGTTTATCCTCTTATTTCGGTTTTCTGCGCAGCTGCCGGTCGGGCTGGTGCAATAAATGTATCGGTACAATGCGGCAACGCCTCTAAAAAACGCCTCTGAAAATCCGTGCGCAGAGCGCACACCATAATTATTCACTATTCAATTTTCATTCGCAGGCACAGCCTGCGCGCTGCCTTCCCCTTGCGGAGCCAGAGGGGAAGGTGGGTCGCGCAAGCGAGCCGGATGAGGTGTAATAAAATCTTTTGCCGTCAGGCAAACACAACTTTCCTTGTAGGGGACTTAATCCAATATTGAGCGTGAAAAAGACAGTGCAGACTAAAAAATCTGCGCTGTCTTTTATCAACATTGTTGCGGCTTGCGCCGCGATTTATTAACACCTCTTCAGTCACCTTCGGTGACAGCTTCCCCTCGAAGGGGAAGCCAAGGGTGCATAACATTACTGCGCACTTATGGGCAGCGAAACGTTCTTGTCTATGCCAATGTTTCGATACCGGGCATCCGCAGTCTCCGTATAGGTGCAGACTTAATTCGCTACCGAAAAATCGCGGATGAATTTGCGGGCCTGATCGACGACGCGGGAGCTTGAGCGCAGGCGGAGGCTGACGCGCGGCACGGTTCCGGCCTCGACCTTCAGCGCGTTCTTATACTCGGGGCGGGCGTAGAGCGCGGAGATGCGCTCCATATCGAAGCTGCGCAGGGCGAATATGAGCTTGCCGGAGCGCTGCGAAATGTCGCTGATGCCGGCTGCACCGGCCTCGCCGCGCAGTAGCGCAACGTTAATGAGCGCGCTCACGCCCGAGGGCAGGTCGCCGAAGCGGTCTATGAGCTCGTCGATGAGGTCGTCGGCCTCCTCCTCCGTGCGCAGGAGCGCAATGCGGCGGTAGATGTCCATGCGCTGTCCCTCGGCGGGGATGTACGACTCCGGAATATTGGCCGCAACCGCAAGGTCTGCCGAGCATTCCGCGCGGTGCTCGACCTTCACGCCGCGCTCCTCGAGCACGGCCTCGCTTAAAAGCTTCATGTACATGTCGTAGCCCACGTCGCACATATGCCCCGACTGCTCCGCGCCCAGGAGACTGCCCGCGCCGCGTATCTCAAGGTCGCGCATGGCAATCTTGAAGCCCGAGCCGAACTCGGCAAACTCGCGTATGGCCTCGAGGCGCTTTTCCGCGACCTCGGTGAGCACCTTGTCCTGGCGGAAGGTGAGGTAGGCCGAGGCCCGGCGCGTGCTGCGTCCGACGCGGCCGCGTATCTGGTGCAGCTGGGCAAGACCCATCTTGTCGGCGTCCTCGATGATGAGGGTGTTGACGTTCGGGATGTCTATGCCGGTCTCTATTATCGTCGTGCACACGAGCACCTGTATCTTGCCCTCGGTCACGTCCTCCATGACAGAGGCGAGCATATCCCTGTCCATCTGTCCGTGCGCAACGCCGACGCTGACCTCGTTATCGAGCATTTCGCGTATCTTTATCGCGGTGCGCTCGATGTTGTCGATGCGGTTGTGCAGGTAATACACCTGCCCACCGCGCTGGATCTCGCGGCGTATCGCGTCGCAGACTATGCCCCAGTCGTGCTCCATGACGAAGGTCTGCACCGGCAGCCTGTCCTGCGGCGGCTCGTCTATCGACGACATGTCGCGTATGCCCGACAGCGCCATGTTCAGCGTTCTCGGTATCGGCGTTGCCGAAAGCGTGAGAACGTCCACGCCGCGGCTCATTTCCTTTATGTGCTCCTTGTGTCCGACGCCGAAGCGCTGCTCCTCGTCGACGATCAGAAGCCCGAGATTTTTGAATGCAACGTCCTTCTGAAGCAGCCGGTGCGTGCCGACGACGAGGTCGCACCGGCCGGTTTTGAGATCCTCCAGCGTTTTCTGTACCTGCGCCGGAGTGCGGAAGCGGCTGAGTACCTCCACGGTTATCGGGAAGCCGAAAAAGCGCTGCACGGCGGTCTGGTAATGCTGCTGGGCGAGCACCGTCGTCGGCACGAGTATCGCCGCCTGGCGGTTATCGAGTATGCACTTCATCGCGGCCCTGAGCGCGACCTCCGTCTTGCCGTAGCCCACGTCGCCGCACAGAAGCCGGTCCATCGGCGTTTCCGACTCCATGTCGGCCTTTATCTCGGCGATGCTGCGAAGCTGATCGTCGGTCTCGGTGTAGCCGAAGTTATCCTCAAACTCGCGCTGCCAGGGCGAGTCGGGCGCAAAGGCGTGACCCGGAATGCGGACACGCTCGGCGTATAGCTTTATGAGCTCCCCGGCCAGCTTCTTCGTCGCGGCCTTTGCGCGGGTGCGCGCCCTCGTCCACTCCGCGCCGCCCATTTTCGAGAGCTTTACGTTCTGATCCTCGGCCGCTCCGAGGTATTTCGTCACCATGTCCAGCGCCGTCGCGGGGACGTAGAGCGTATCCGTTCCGGCGTAGCGGATCATGATATAGTCCTTTTCAAAGCCGTCCACCTTCATCTTTTTGATGCCGGCAAAGCGGCCTATGCCGTGCACCTCGTGCACGACGAGGTCTCCCGGCCGAAGGTCGGTGTAGGAGCTTATGCGCTGTCTGTCCGACGGCGCTTTTTTCGTCGGCTTATGCCTGTGCCCGCGCACGCGCAGCAGCTGCATATCGCTTATGACAGCAAGCTTTATCCCCGGATACTCCATGCCCGCGGACATGCCGCCCACGGAGATCGTGCAGTATCCCTCCTCCGGCAGCCGCTCGGGCGTTTCACGGACGTATGCCGTGATGCCCGCATCCTTCAGGCAGCTTTGCAGAAGCTCGGCACGGCGCATATCTCCCGCGAGCACCACGACACGGTAGCCCTGTCTGAGATAGGCCGAAACGTCCTCCGCCGCCGTTTTTACGGAGCCGGCATACGACGGCAGCTGCTTTGCCGGGATGCTCACGAGCGTTTTCGGCTCGACGGGATAGCGCCCGACGGTGAATGCGTCTGCCATGTATACCGCGTGCTCGGAAAGCTGCTGCGTCAGCTCCTCCCAGCCAATGCGGAAGGACGCAGCCTCCGCTGCCAGAATGCCGCGCTTTACAAGCTCCGACACGTCCTCGCCCAGCTGCTTTGCATAGCCCTTTGCCCTGTCGGCGCATCTGGGCGGCTGGTCGATGAAGACGACGGCCTCCTCGGGGATATAGTCCGCGCCCGAGGCCTTTTCGTACAGAAACGGCAGATAGCGGTCGGCGTACTCGAGCTTTACGTTCTGCTCAAGCCTTTCGGCATCCGTGCGCAGGGTCTGCTCAAGCTCACGAAGCTGCGCGGAGCTTTTTCTGCGCGCGCATTTGTCCGCCGCTGCCGTCAGAGCCTGAATGAGCGCCTGCGTTCCGCCCTCGGCGAGCGTTGCAAGGCTCTCCGCCGCGGGGAGTATTCGACAAAATTCGACGCTTTCCGTCCTGCGCTGGCTGCGGATATCGAAAAAGCCCATGCTGTCGATATCGTCGCCCCAGAACTCTATGCGCACGGGCTCGGGGTAAGCCGGCGAGAAGAAATCGACTATGCCGCCGCGGCGCGAGAACTGACCCGCGCCCTCGACCTGCTCGCAGCGTGTATAGCCGCAGCGCAGCAGCGCCGTTTCGAGCTCCTCCGGCGGGCAGGGCTCGCTGAGCTTTACCGTAAAAGCCGCTTTGCCGAGCGTATGAGGCGGTATCGACCGCTGCATGAGCGCCGATACCGTTGCGACCGTCAGCGGGCTTTCGCCGCATCTGAGGGCGTTTAAAGCGTAAATGCGCTTCTGCTCGGCCTCGCGTGAGGCCGCCATCGACGGATAGAAGGTAAAATCGCGCGAGTACAGGGTGTTTACCCGCTGCCCTGTCATTGACTCGAGATCGCGCGCAAAGCTCTCGGCCGAGCTGTCGTCGGGGCACACAACGAACACCGGCAGCTCCAGCCGCTCGTACAGCGCCGCGGCCAGGTTTACCCTGTGTATGCCCGAAAGCCCCGAAACGAGCGCGGGAAGCCCTCCGCTCTCCATCAGACCCGGGAGGGCGGCGGCTTCCTTGTTTTCAAATATCTGCTGATTGAGTATTTTCATAGTTACCGTATTATAATCTTTTCCCTCCTCAAATTCAAGGTTTTTCAGAGGCGCATTGACGCACCTACCTATACGCATATTGCGGTAGCCCGGTATCGAGACACTGGCAGAAATAAAAATGTTTCGCGTAACGCGAGTGCGGAAAAAGACCCGTTTGTGATGGTTTCCTGCGCAGCTGCCGGTCGGGATGCCGCAGTAAATGTATCGGTACGATGCAGCAACGCCTCTGAAAAGGCTTCCCCTTCGAGGGGAAGCTGGACAGATTATCATATGAAGTGCAACAGGTAAAAAAGTAAAGACAACATGGCAAAA